>CAZGKV010000097.1:0-7671 GCA_964526305.1 uncultured Planctomycetales bacterium
CTGCACCCTCGGCGCCGCCACCGCGGCCACGATGATTCGTCAGACAGAGCCTAGCCCCCATCGAGGAGAGGGTCACCGGAACGATTCCCCCGAATCCCCGTAATACATTGTTTATGCATCCGTCTCATCTACCAGGGATCATGAGGATTCGATTCGCGGGGATCGTCGCAGCCGTCCTTCTCCCGGGATGCCACGCCAAACACGAAGCCACCTCGGGAAAGGAGTTCTTCCGAAAATTCCGCGCCGCCGCCCTCGCCTCCGATGCGGACACCCTCTGGAACATGATGGCTCGCGAGGTGCGGGAGCGGCTGGTCGGCTTCGCAAAGTTCCGGATCGAATCCGTCGAAGCCCGGGAACGCTTCGACGAGTCCGGGGACGTGCCCGCCCTCCCGACCCGGGAGCCGCGCGCGCTCGCGACCCATCTCCTTCGCGACTCGCTCGCCCGTCGGCACCGGGCGTTCGAACAGGCCGACTACATCGACTCCTCCACCCAAAACCTGCCGATGATCGGCGAGGTGACCACCGTCGTCTTCCGTCATCCGGAGGCCGACCGCGATATGCTCCTCCTGATCGAGGTGGACGGCTACCTCAAGGCCTGGCAAACGGGAACTCTCTTTGGAGGTCTCGGATACGACGAACCGACGCCGGCCATGAGTCAAGTGGAGTAGGCCCCCTCACTTCGTCGCCACCCTGATCGTCGCCTTCTTGAGGAAGAGAAGCGAGAACGCCGTGTCCAGCACCGGAATCTCGTCGTAGCTCGACCAGGATCCGTCCTCGCGCTGGGAACGCACGAGGAGGACCGCCCCCTCCAAGTACCAATCGTGCCCGTCGAATTTTCGGATGCCGTACAGCACGCCGACGCGCTCGAGACTGTAGAGGTAGTACGGATAGAAAACGCTCCAGAAGCCCGCGGAGGGCGGGCAACCCCGAATCGACCAGTGTTGCTGAAGCCACGCCAACCCCTGCCGCTTCGCCGTTCCGATCCTCCGGCGTAGCCCGTCGTCCAGTTCCTTCGCCGCCGCCAATTCGCTCTCCGCGATGATGAGCGACGTGAGTCCCGCGCAGGTCATGGAACCGTATCCTTGGTCGTGGACCTCTACCCCGAAGGCCGGAGGCTTCGCCGTGAAGTATCCCCACGCCCCCGTCTCGAATTCCTCGTCGGCCTTCGTCTTCTCCACCCCCGCGTCGGCGTCCGAATAGAACTCCAACCTCAGCGGCGCCTTCTTCCCGCCCGTCAATCGCTGGCAGGACATCCAGTGCTCGGCGATCCGCTTCCACGTCTCCGCCCGAATCGGCACGCCCATCCTCGCCGCCGACTTGAGTCCCAAAAGCGCATACTGCGTGTTCGAATGGTCGAAATACTCGGCGAAATCCGGATAGCCCCACGTCCCTCCGCGCGTTTGTTTCTCGAGGAGCCAATCCGCCGCCTTCTGGACGAACGCCCGATCCGCCGCGGTGATGGACCTGCGGATCGCCTCCTTCGCACGGGACTCGTCGAGCGACTGCACGTCGTCCACCTGCTCCAGGGGGAGGTACTTCGTCTCGAAAAGCATGAGAGCCGTGGACACGTCGTACGTCTTCTGGAAGGGCTGCCCGGCCACGTACGCGAACCCCCGTCGAATCGAGGGATCGTCCGGCTTCACTCCCGAATGGAGCAGAGCCATGAGACACAGCGCCGTCGTCCCCACCGGAAAATCCCGCGCGAACGATCCTCCCTCGTCGACGAAGGAGCCGTTCTGTTTCTGGCGCGTCCGAAGCCACGCGACCCCGCGCTGAATCGATTTCTTGACGGGCTCCGCGTGCGCTTTCATCTCGAGCTCGATCCGTCCGGGCTTGAGCTCGAGATGCTCCGCGTAGTTCACCTTGGTCTTCCGCGCTTCTTCCCCCTGTTTGATTCCACGGAACTCCTGGCCGTCTCCGCTCAACGTCCAGACGCCCCGAACGAGAATCGTCTCCTGGAGGCTGATCCACTGCATCGTAGAAAGCCACGCGATCGCCTTCTTGCCGAGCACGCGCTTGTCTTTTTCGAACTTGACCTCCCAAAGCTCGAAGCGTCCCGCGACGACGGCGCAATCCAGGTCTTTCACCTTTTCGATCTTCTGGAATTGGCACTCCCCCATCACTCGACGCTCGTCCAAGTCGTGGCTCGGAGCGAGGGCCAGCCGCGCGTCCAGAAAGAGCGTCTCCTCGACTTTCCACTTCGCCCCAACCTTGACCTTTCCGGGAGGAAGGCGGAAGAGAAACTTCGGACCGATGTCGCCGTACCCGTTCACGATGAGGCTGTTCCCACCGTCCTTCGAAAGCTCGGCTCCGTAGACCAGAAAGAAACGGTCCTTTCGCGGAACGGCGCGCCCCCCCTTCCAGTCGGAGACCGCATAGTCCGCCGCGCGGTCGCTCGGCAGCTCCCAGCGGAACTCCATCTCCTGCGCCGCAAGGATCCCGATCGCGAGCCAGGGCAGCATCGATACCTCCCCTACCGAAAGAGTTCCGCGAAAAACGATTCCCGCCGGATGTCGTCCTTCAGTTCGGCCACCAGCGCGGGATCCAACCTTCGGGCGTTTCGAAAATCGTCCAAGGCCGCGGGGAAATCCCTCTGCCGAAACGCCGCGAGTCCCCGATAAAGATACGACGGCGCGTGGGTCGGATGGCACCGGATCGATTCGCCGAACATCGCGCGGGACGCGGGGAAGTCCCCCGCCTCTGCCCGCGAGATTCCCCGATGGAAGTAGGACTTGTAGTAGTACGGCGCCACGCGCGACGCCCGTTCCAGGAGCCCCTCCGCCTCCGGCCGACCGTCGGCAGAACGGAGCCGCGCCACGGCGAGGCCGTTCAAGGCCGCCACCTGGTGAGGGCGGACCTCGAGGACGCGTCGAAAGTGGACGGCCGCCTCCGCCGGATGTCCCAGCGCCTCGTACGTGCGCGCGAGTTCGAAGTGGGTCCGCCAATCGCGATGATTCGCCTCCACCGCATCGCGGAGAAGAGCCCCGCGCCGCTCCGCATCCGGTTCCCTCATCGCCAGAAGAAAGAGACGCTGTCCGGCGGAGCGAGTGATCGTCAGGATCGTGACAAACACCCCGAGGATCGCCACGGCGCCAAAGGCCGCCAGTCGCGCTTGCGTGGCCGGAGCCTTCCGCACGCGCGCGCGCGAGGGACCGGTCAGTTCCGAAAGGCCGAGCATCAGGAAAAAGAGCACGACGTGCGCCGGTTCGGTGTGGAGCGTGTACCAGCACCCGGAAACCAGGAAGGCTGCCGCGCTCCCGCCCGAACCCGCCGTCACCGCCCTCGCCTCGGGATCCTCTTGCGATTTCACATAGTATCGCCACAACCGTGCCGAGACGTACACGACGAGGAGGAAGGCGAGCAGACCGGGTACTCCCGTCTCCGCCAGAAGCTGCAGCCAAGTCGAATGCGCGCTTTCCGCCTCCACGAACACCTCGCCGGGCTTCGGATTCGAGAGACGAAACTCCTCCGCCGTTCGGTAGGGAGGAAATTGGGCGTGGAAATTGCCGATCCCGCATCCCACGATCGGATGGCCGAGAAAGAGGCCCAGGCTTCCCTTCCACAATCCCCACCGGATTCGGACGGTCTCGGACCGTCCGATCATGAGGGGTACCGAGACCCCCAATCCGACAACGGCGGCAAGAATCGCGACGATCGCGCCCCGCCTCCCCCAACGACTCCACGCCCACGCGCCTCCGGCCACCGCCCCTCCGGCCAAGAGCCCAAGAAGAGCCCCGCGAGCCCCCGTGACCACCACCGCGACCAGGGTGCAAACCGCGGCGACTCCATGGACGATCCGGTGCCGCTTCCCCAGCACGCCACACAGCGAAAAGGGGAAGAGCATCGCGACCGCCGCCCCCGAAAGGTTCGAATTCCCCAGGGGACCGGCAGGGATGCGCTCCATCGCCCGCTGTCCGAGAATGCAGGCCGCGACGGCAATTCCCACGAGGGAGATCGCGATCGCCCCCACGTTTACAGCGAACTCCCGCGAGACGGAGCCGGAGGTCATGGCCAAGTACGTCGCGATGCCGAGTCCGAGGACGGCCAGCGGAGGAAAGGCGCTCCAGAGGTCCTCGGCTGCCAGGAGGGACAGGAGGCTCGCGACGAGCCAAGCCACCATCGCGATCCGAGTCGGATCTCCCCGAAGTCCGCCTTCCCCGCGTCGCGCCGCGGACCACGCGACGACGATCGAGAGGAGCGTCACGAGGGCCGCCGCGAGCGGAAGCCGGACCCCGTTCGGGCCGCTTCCCGGCCAGGACCAGAGCGGCACGGTCAGGAGCGCGAGGAGAACTCCCTGAGCGAGGCGCGAGCTCTCCTCCGCACGGCGATCCCGGGATCTCATGACTGGGGAAGCCACACGCGCACCGTCGTTCCGCGGCCGGCCTCCGATTCGAGAACGACGTCCCCCCCGTGGGATTGCGCGATCTTGCGGGCGATCGCGAGTCCCATTCCCGTCCCTCGCGGTTTCGTGGAAAAGAACGGGGTGAACGCGCGGGCGACGGCGTCGGGCGGGATTCCGGGTCCGTCATCGCGAAATTCCACGAGCACACCGGAACCGGCGCGGGAGGGCGAGAGGGCGGAGGGAGGATCGCTCAGCGCCTGGGCGCGAACGGAGACGGTCCCCCCCTTTTCGGCGCAGGCTTCCATCGCATTGATCCCGAGGTTCAGGAACACCTGCTCCAGTCGGTCGGCGTCGGCCCGGACGGGAAGGCGTTCCGGCCAGTCGCGCGTCAGCTTCACTCGTCCCGCCTCCTCGCGCGACTCGAGAAGCAGGACCGTTCTTTCCAGGATATGCGCCGCGTCCGCGGGCTCGAGATCGACCGGCTTTTCGCTGGCGTATTCCAGAAAATCGGAGATGATCTTGTCCAACCGGTCGGACTCGTGCATGATGACTTGAAGGAGCTTCCGGTCGTCTTCGTTCGCCCCCGGCGTGGACTCCAATTCTTGCGCGGCGCCGCGAATCGAAGCGAGAGGATTCCGCACCTCGTGCGCGATCCCGGCGCTCATCTCGACCAGCGCCTTGAATCGCTCCTCCCGCTGAGCGAGGACCTCCATGTCTCTTCGGAGCGTGAGATCGTTGAGAATCGCGACGACCCCTCGAAGTCCTCCGGGCCCCTCGGGCAAGTACGATACCAGGACCTGGATGGGAGTACGCCCCAGATAGATCTCGCGTTCGATCCTCGTTCCTCCGCGGAGCGCGTGCTCGACGGTCGTGGCGATGGGGACAGGGAGGACGTCGGCGTGCGGGCGTCCGATCATCTTCTCGGGAGCGGAAACCCCCATGAGGCGGGCGCCCTGTTCGTTGACGAACGCCACGCTCCCGTACCGATCCACCGCGAGAACTCCTCCGGCCATGTTCTGAAGGATTTCGTCGTTGAGGATCCGGATCCGGCTGACCTCTTCGGCGAGAAGCGAAGCGAGGAAGGCGACCAAGTGGAGAGAGACCGCGAAGAAAAAGAGGTAGGCGACGAGGAACGGTCGCCGCGGAGCGTACTCCCGCCACAAGAAAGGGTCGGTGAACGGGATCCGGAGCTCCGCCCGAGAGACGAGATCGTACGCGAGCGTCGTGCCCGCGAGGAGCACCGTCGCGAGAGTGGCGAAGAAAAAGCCCGCCCTAGGGGAGATGAGGAGCGCCGCCGCAATGACGGTGGCGAAGTATAGGTACGCGAAGATCCGCTCCGGTCCCGTGAAGTAGACGAGCGCCGAGGTAATGAGGACATCGACCGCAAGCTGGATCACCGCCATCCGCCGCGGGGAGGCGCCCGCGCGGACCGATAGAAGATAGAGCAAGTTGACGACGCAGGCGGAGAGAAGGGTGTAGTACGTCGGCAAGTGGACTTCCCGGAGGGGACGCCGGAATCCCGATTCCAGGATGAGAATCGCCGTGAGTCCCGCCAGTGCGAAGGCGAGGCGAAAGAACATCAGCCACTTCAGGCGGCTGAAGAGGCGATGCTCCTCGTATCCCTGCGGACTCCGAGTGCTCAAGATCGAAACTCGAGATTTGAAACCCCAAATCCGAAACCAATCCGGTATGCGCTCAGAGGTCTTGGGGGGACGGGGAGCAACCACGGATTCCGCCGATGTCGATCCTTGGGATCGTTTCGACTCGATCGTATTATTGCGTCGTATCTCATCGGCGGGAGAGTTCCGCGCCATCCGCGGTTTTCTTCGACGGTTCGCGGTTCTCTCGCCCCTGAGCGTTTGCGATAGACGTGGAGGCGAAATCGGCACCAATCCCACGGAAAACCCCGTCCAGATTCTTGCGGAAGAGGCCTCCTTCGGACGAGGGATGAGGCGCTGGTGGTTCGACAAGATTGCTTGTCGGGGTTGCTCGCAATCTGCGGAACCCCCTGCTTACATGTCGGCTCCTCCCTAGGAACGTCCCTCCGCTTGACGCTGGGACTCGAGACCTGGAAGGGGGACAGGGCATCCTGTTCGTTCTTCTCGGTGGTCCCCGCGTCCTCCGTGTTTAAGGAATACGGGAACGGATACCCAATCCGAAACGCAACATCCGATACGAACTTGGTCTTCACCACAGGAGGAACCGCCGTTTCGGGTTGGGAGCTTTCGGATTCTCGCTAATCTCTTAGCTCCCCGTCAGCTGTTGCTGGATCTTGAGGATGGGCAGGAAGATCGAGAGCACGATTCCGGCCACGATGCATCCCATCACGGCGATCATGATCGGTTCGATCAGAGAGGTCAGGGCCTTGACCGTAGCGCGCACTTCCTGGTCGTAGAATTCCGATATCTTCAAGAGCAGTTTCTCGATCGCGCCGGTCTTCTCGCCGATCGAGATCATGCGCGTGACCATGGGGGGAAAGATCTTGGTCGCGGCCAGGGGATCTCCCAACGTCTCGCCGCGGGCGACCGCCTCCTTGGCCCTGAGCACCGCGTCTTCGACGAGAACGTTTCCGGCGGTTCCGGCGACGATATCGAGCGCGCCGAGCATCGGCACGCCGCTCTGAATGAGGGTGGCGAAGGTCCGGGAGAATCGCGAGATCGCTACCTTCCGGAACAGCGGGCCGAAGACCGGCATGTGGAAACAGACCCAGTGCCATTGCCGCCGGCCCATATTCGTCCGAATGTACAGAAGGAAGGCCACGATGAGGATCACGAAGCCGAGGATGAAGAAGAAGAAATTCCTCTTCATCGTGTCGCTCACGGCGAGCAGGATTTCCGTTGGCAGGGGAAGCTCCTTCATCTGGAGCTGCTCGAAGATCAGCTTGAATCGCGGCACGACGCCGACGATAAGGCCGATGGTAATGGCGAGGATGAGGCACAGGGAAATCACCGGGTAGGTCATCGCGGCCTTGATCTCGCGCTTCAGCTCCTCGGTCGCCTCCAGATACTCGGCGAGGCGGTTCAGGATCGTATCGAGCTGGCCGCTCGCCTCTCCCGCCTTCACCATGTTCACGTAGATCTTGGAAAAGCACTTCGGGTAGTCGGAAAGAGCGGTGGAGAAATCGCTCCCGCTGCGGACCTTGTCGATGATGCGGTCCAGGGCGATCCGGAATCCCGGTTCGGTGCACTGTTCGTGGAGGATTTCGAGCGATTCCAGCAGCGGGATGCCCGCGGAAATCATCGTGGAAAGTTGGCGCGTAAAGACGGCGATGTCGGCGGCTCTCGCCTTCGGGCTCGGGGCGAACAGCCCCCCGCCCCCCCCCCCCCCCC
>CAZGKV010000097.1:7681-19000 GCA_964526305.1 uncultured Planctomycetales bacterium
GTGCCCTATTTTCTGGGCCTATAGCACATTCAGCCCCCCCCCCCCGCCTTCCGCTCCGCGAGGGAGGTGACGGCGATGCTTCGGCGCTTGAGTTCGGCCTGCGCCGCCGCTCGATCGGCGGCCCGCAGCACTCCGTCCGCCTTCTTCCCGTCCGCCGCCCTGCCTTGATAGGTATAAACTGCCATTCCCTTGTTTCTATTCTATCACCGACGGGGCCTCCGCCAAGCGATTCGAATTGCTGACGGACGAGGAGGGATGTCGTTGGGGAGAATCGCGACGAAACACGCGGGCACCGACGGTCCGCGCTCGGACCGTTCCTAATCTCCCATCGTCATCCGGAGGATCTCCTCGAGCGATGTTCGTCCTCGCATGACGTTCAGGAGTCCGCATCGTCGGAGCGTCAGCATCCCTTTCTTCTGGATCGCGAAGTGCTTGATGTCCATTCCCGACTTCCGCTCGATGATCATCCGCTTGATGTCGTCGTCGACCTCGAGGGCCTCCAGGATGGCGAACCGGCCCCGATAGCCGTTCGAGCATCCGTTGCATCCGACCGGTCGCCAGAGTCTCATGTTCGGGAAGTCCGACTCTCGGAACCCCATCTTGAGCAGGTCCTCCGGCAGCGGGAGCTTCTCCATCTCCGCCCGACATCGCTCGCAGATCTTCCGGCAGAGCCGCTGGGCCGCGACGAGGATGACGGAGCTCGAGACCATGAAGGGGTCGATGCCCATATCGACGAGTCGCGAGATCGAACTGGGAGCGTCGTTCGTGTGCAACGTGGAGAAGACGAGGTGGCCGGTGAGTGCGGCCTTGATCGCGATGTCCGCGGTCTCCAGATCGCGGATCTCGCCGATCATGATCGTGTCCGGATCCTGGCGAAGGAGCGACCGGAGAGCGACGGCGAAGCTGAGACCGCGCTTCACGTTTACCGGAACCTGGATTACCCCCTCGAGCTGGTATTCTACGGGGTCCTCCACGGTGCAGACGTTTTCCTCGGGATTGAGGACCTCGCGGAGAGACGCATAGAGCGTCGTCGACTTTCCCGAGCCCGTGGGACCCGTGACGAGCACCATCCCATACGAGGCCGCTAAAGCGCGACGGAACGCCTGCTCCGCCTCGGGTTCGAATCCCAGTTGGCTGATCCCCAGATTCAGCTTCGACGAATCGAGCACGCGGAGTACGGCCTTCTCGCCATGAATCGTCGGAAGGATGGACACCCGAAAATCGACCTGCCGCCCCTCGAACTTGACTTGGAACTTTCCGTCCTGGGGAACCCGGCGTTCCGCGATGTCGAGATTCGACATGATCTTGATGCGCGAGATCAGGTTGTTGATCATCGATTTCGGGGGCTGCGCCGACTCCCGGAGCACGCCGTCCTGCCGGTAGCGGACCACGACGCTTTTCTCGTAGGGCTCGATGTGGATGTCGCTCGCTCCCTCCTTCAGCGCGCGCACGACCAGCATGTTGACCAGCTTGATGACGGGCGACTCTCCGCTCTCGTCGGAGATCTCCGAGAGATCGATCTGCTCGTCTTCCTTCTCCCTCTTGAGCTCCAGACTTCCGCCCTCCGAGTCCTCCGTCAGGGCCTGGATCGCCTGATCCATTTTCGCCCCGTCCGGATTGTAGGCGCGCTGGATGGCGCGCTTGATGGAGGGCTCGCTGGAGACGACCGGCCGGAGGTCGCAATTGGTCAGCGTCCGAACGTCGTCCAGCTTCAGGATGTCGAACGGATTTCCGACCGCGACGGTGAGAATATTCCCGATCTTCGAGATGGGCACGACGCAGTAGTAGGACGCGAGTTCCTGATTCAGCACGCCGAGCGCCTCGGAGTCGAAGGCGACTTTGTCGACGTCCACGGGAGGGAGATTGGTCTCCGTCGCGATCGCGGAGAGGTACGCCTCCTCGTCCACGAAGCCTCGCTCGAGAAGGATGTCGGCATAGGATCGGTTTTCCTCCTTCTCGACGAGGGCGACCGCCTCTTCCGCCTTGGCTTCCTCGATCGCTCCGTGTTTCAGGAGCACCTTGCGGATCCGCTGGTAGAACTTGTCTTTGACGGCCATCGGCGCGGGTCCTCTTCTCCCCGATTATACCCCATCCGGATTCCCCTTGATCCTCCGGGATCCCTGCGCTAGAGTTTCCGCCTTCCTAAGGGAGGAAACGATGAAGCGCTCAACCATTCCGATGGAGCAGGCGGAGCAGACGCGCCGCGCGCTCGAGGCGATCGAGAAGTCGTTCGGTCGGGTCCAGACCGGCCTTCGCGCGGGGACGCCCCCGTCGTTCGCGGCCGCGTGGGACCACGCCCAGGGCCGGCCGTTCGAGCCGCAGGTCATCGCGCTCTACGGCGTCGTCGTCGCGTCGTAACCTTTTTGGGCGGGGCTCCCTCGGGCGCCCCGCCCGCATCCGGAAGTGCCCTCGTGAGCGAGAAGCCGTACCGCCGTACCACGCACGCCGTGTGGGAAATCACGCTCAAGTGCAACCTCGCCTGCTCCCATTGCGGTTCACGGGCCGGGGACGCGCGCTCCAACGAACTCTCGACCGCCGAAGCGATGGATCTCGTCCACCAGCTCGCCGAGGTCGGGATCAACGAGGTGACCCTCATCGGAGGCGAGGCCTTTCTCCGGCGCGATTGGCTGGAGATCGCCGCGGAGATCACGCGAGCCGGAATGCGCTGCACCATGACCACCGGGGGATACGGCATCAGCGCCGAGATGGCGCACCGGATGAAAGAAGCGGGAATCCGCACGGTTTCGGTCTCCGTCGACGGACTCGAGGAAACGCACAACGACTTGCGCGGGCGTCCGCGTTCCTGGGAATTCTGTTTCCGCACGATCGCCCTGCTCAAGGAGGCCGGGATCGCCGTCGGCACGAATACGCAGATCAATCGTCGATCCGCGCCGGAGATGCCGATGCTCTACGAACGCCTTCGGAACGCCGGAATCGTCGCCTGGCAGATCCAACTCACGGTCCCGATGGGGAACGCCGCAGACAATTCCGCGATCCTCCTTCAGCCGTTCGAACTTCTGGATCTCTATCCGATGCTCGGCTACCTGGCCGAGCGAGGCCGCGAGGAGGGCGTTCAGATCCAGGCGGGCAACAACATCGGCTATTACGGCCCCTACGAGCGCGTCCTGCGCCAGTTCACGGGGCAAGGCGAGTACTCCTTCTGGATGGGTTGTCAAGCCGGCCTGCAGGTACTCGGCCTGGAGGCGGACGGAGCGATCAAAGCTTGTCCCTCCCTGCCGACCGCGGCCTATACCGGGGGGAACATCCGCGAGCGCCGACTGGCCGACATCGTCGCCCGGGCTCCGGAATTGACGTTCAACGAAAGCCAGGGAACGGCTCGCGCCACCGACCACCTGTGGGGCTTCTGCGCCGAATGCGAATTTGCGTCGATGTGCCGCGGCGGCTGCTCCTGGACGTCGCACGTGTTCTTCGACCGCCGCGGGAACAATCCCTACTGCCACCATCGCGCACTTTCCCAGGCCGCGGACGGCCGGCGCGAACGGTGCGTTCTCCAGCGGCGCGCCAAGGGCGTTCCCTTCGATAACGGCCAATTCGAACTGCTCGTGGAAGACCTCGAGGCCCCCCTTCCGGCCGCCCCTCCCGTCTTTCGGCTCGAAGACATCCTCTGGCCGGCCTCCTGGGATCCCGAGCTTCCCGTGCGACTCCGGGAAGAACGGGACCGGGCGATTGAAGTCTATCGGGGTCGGGCCGCCGTGTCAGAAGCACCGCTAGGAAAAATCCCCCCGACAGCATAGAGTCGACGGGCCCTGAACGTGGTGGACGGAGGGCCGACGTCGGTTGCCCTGTTCTGAAAAGGGGTCGCCATAGAGAACCGCAATAGCACGGTGACGCTCTAGCCGCTCCCGTAACCCTTCCAACGATGCTGAGTCCCCTTCCTCGACCCTCTTTTCCGCGACACCTCCCCCGTCCGCAGGGTCTCTCTCCATCACGATGAGGACAATTGGGCTCGTGACGTTGGTGGCCTTCGCCGGGTGCGGCGGCGGTGGAGGAGGTGAGGGGACCGGAACCGAAACCACTCCCGCCGGTCCTTCGGAGTTTCACTACGTCGTTTCGACCAACGGGACCACGGTTTCTGCGATCAACGGTCGCACCGGCGCGGAGGAGTTTTCCGGCTCCGACGCGTCCACCGTACTTCAGAGCGTCCTTGATGCTCTCGGCTCGGATGGAGGCCGGGTCTACTTGAGAACGGGGACCTATAGCCTCGCACAATCCCTCCAGGTTGGGGGCGGGACGGAGTTGGTCGGAACCGAAGGTACCTCCCTCTACTCCTCGGGGACCGCGATCACCGTGTCCTCGGTGAGTCGGGTCAGCATCAAGAAGATCACCCTCAACGGATGCGGGATGGCGGCCATTGTGCTGGGCGAGGCATCGGATATCCGAATCCTGCAATGCGCCTTCGTACAAACGTTCGGTCAGGCCATCCTCCACGAGAATGGGACTCTTGAGAGAGTGTGGATCTCGGACTGTCGGATCGATCAGCCCGGAGGAAACGCCATCGAACTGGCCGGGGTGAAAAACGCCTCGATCGAACGGAACATCATTGCCTCGGCGGGAGGAACGGGCTTGGCAATTTCGTCCGGTTCGGGCCGAATCCTGGTTGCGGGGAACCAGATTCGGGGGAGCGACCAGAAGAACGATTCGAACTCGGGAGATGGGATCTCCCTGTCGGGGAATTGCGACGAGGTGATTCTGCGAGACAATGTCCTCGCGGAGAACGGAAGGAATGGCCTCTCGATTCAATCCTCCGGAGCGGGCGCCATCATCGTTTCCGGGAATCACCTGAGGAAGAACAACGCGAACAAGGGAGAAGCGGGGATCTTCTTCGACGGCTCGAAGGGCCTGATTGAGCGGAACATGGTCCACGAGCAGGGTCGATCCGGAATTCGTCTGGGTTCATCGGCGACCGCCACTCTCGTACGGACGAATCAAGTGTGGAACAACGGTCAAGGATCAGCAGGAACGGGCCATCAGTCTGGGATTATCCTGGAGTCGCCAGCCGCCGTCTCGGACCAGCGAATCCAGGTGCGGGACAACTTCTGCCAGGACACGCAGTCCACCCCGACCCAGCAGATCGGTATCGAAGTGGGGGCCGCTTGCAGCGGAATCGTCATCGAGAAGAATCGACTCTCGGGGAACGGGAGCGCGGCCATATCGTACCCAACGAACGGCGGTGTCCGCGTGCGCGCGAACAGCGGCTTTGGGACGGAAGCTCGGGGGAGCGCGACCGTCTCGGGGGGATCGACTTTCGTTACCGTGAGCCATGGCCTCGCCACAACCCCCGTGACGATCCTTCTGACTCCGCTGAGCGATCTCGGGGTCAGGAGTTACTGGATCTCGGAGATCACCGGTTCCTCGTTTCGAATCGAACTTTCCGCGACCAGCGCCACCGATCTCAAGATTGGCTGGCGAACCGAATAAGGGGGTACCATGACGAATCTTCGACGGGCCTCGTTGGGAGTCATCCCGGTGGCTCTCTTGGTCTTCGCCCTTTCTTTCGAGGCCAGGAGCGCCTCGAAATGCGCTACGTTCGCCGTGGGCGTCTCCGAGGCGAGCTACATCATCTCGACGGATGGGACGACCATCGTGGCCGTCCAGGGAGCGACGGGGGTCGAAGAATTCAGCGGCTCAAACTCCTCCACCGTGATCCAAGCGGCCATCGATGCCTTAGGTTCCTCTGGGGGCAGGATCGTCTTCCGTCCTGGGACCTATTCGATTCCGACAACCCTCCGGCTCGCCGACCATCTGGAACTAGAGGGAACGGAAGGGGTGTGGCTCACGTCCACGGCCGGCGCGGTCTGTACCGGATCTTCGAATTCGCACGTATCGATTGCACGAATCGGCGTCAAGGAGTGTTCTCAGTATGGTCTCTACTTCAAGGGCGGGTCGGATGTCCGGATCACGGACTGTACGTTCGAGAACATCCAGTATTGCGCCGTAATCAATGCGAGCGAGTACATCGAGAACCTCTGGATTGCCCGATGCAAGGTGAACGGCGCGGGTCTCGCATCCACGGACAGCGCCCAGTGGAGCGGGATTGGGCTCTTCAAGACTCGCAATCTCTTTTTCGATGGGAATCTCATCGAGTCCTGTGGTTCCAACGGCATGGGTGCCTGGAGCGGATCGGGTCGCGTGGTGGTTACCAACAACATCGTCAGACTGAACGACGTCAACAACGTCTACGGAGCCGGTAACGGCATCATCCTGGGGGGAGCCACGGAGGACATGATCGTGACCGGGAACATCTCCGAGTACAATGGCCAGAACGGAATCGAAGTGAACCCCGTCTCCTCCAAGCGGGTGATCGTTTCCAGCAACATCACCCGGGGCAATGGGGTGAACAAGTCGAATGCCGATGGAATCTATGCCAGCTACGAAAATGTCATCATCCAGGGGAACTTGTCCTTCGAGAATCGAGGGCCGGGTATTCTCCTAGGATCCGATACGCGCTACGCCCTCGTGGAAGGGAACCAAGTTTGGAACAACGGTTTGGGGATGGTGGGGTATCCCTACCATCAATCCGGCATCGTCATGGGACAACCGACCTCGGTCGGAGTCGTTCAACGGATCACGATACGGGGTAACCTGGTCTACGACGATCAGGCCTCTCCCACCCAATATGCGGGCATTTACGCCCAGAGCAACTGCGACGGATTGACGGTCGAAGACAACACGGTCTACGGGAGTCTCAAGTACGCGATCTACGTTCCCGGGAATGCCAACAACCGGGTCGCGAACAACCTCGGGTACGTCACCGAAAACAGCGGCTCGGCGACATTGATCGCTGGGGGGACGGTCCTAGTGGTGAGCCATGGACTATCGGTCACGCCTGACCTCTCTCGGATTCATGTCACCCCACAAAGCAACCTCGGGGGGCGGAGCTTCTGGGTGAGCGCGGCTACGAGCACCACCTTTCAAATCGAGATCTCCTCGAGCGAGACCTCGGACCTCACCTTCGGGTGGAGAGCGGAGTAGGTTACACCCCGGTTTTCGCGGGAGCCTTGGGAGCGATCTTCTTCAAGGCCTCCTTCACGCTCGTGGCGGTCGAAACATAGATGAAGAGACGGCACCCGGAGGTCGTCTCGAGCCGCTCGAACACCTCGCCGTTCAGGACCCCCGAGACCGCGAGCAGAAGGGTTTTCCCGAGTTTGTCCAAGACTACGAACTGATTCTCCGCCATGATCTCGGCGGTCACCAACGCCAGGGCGTCCCGAGAGATGTTGTACTTGGTCGCGTCGATGTACGGCAGACCGAACTGCTTCGCGATGGCGCGGGCGATGTCGATCTCGGAGACGTAGTTGAGTCGGACGAGCACCTCGCCGAGAAGCCCCCCGCCCGCCTTCTGCTTCTGGAGCGCTTCCTGGATTTGCTCTTCCTTGAGGAGGCCTTCCTCCACGAGGATTTCGCCGAGCTTCTTCCGGATCAGCTTCGGAAGATTCAAGGGCTAGCCTCTCTGGAACGTCTTTTTCAGGTCCTCGGGGTCGGACGAATAGTTCAGGCAGTCCTCGAACGTGAGATGGCCCGCCTTGTACAACTCGTACAAGGACTGGTTCATCGTCTTCATGCCCATCTTCTGGTTGACCTGGATCACCGAATAGACCTGATGAACCTTGTTCTCCCGGATGAGGGAGCGGATCGCCGGATTGGCGATCATGATCTCCGAGGCCAGCACTCGCCCCTTCCCGTTCGACTTCGGCAGGAGCTGTTGGCAAAACACGCCGGACATCGTGAACGAGAGCTGCGTGCGTACCTGTTGCTGCTGGTACGCGGGGAAGACGTCCACGATGCGGTTGATCGTCTGGACGGCGTCGCTCGTGTGGAGCGTCGCGAAGGTCAGGTGGCCCGTCTCCGAAATCATGAGCGCCGCCTCGATCGTCTCCATGTCGCGCATTTCGCCGATGAGGACGACGTCGGGGTCCTGGCGGAGGACGTGCCGGAGGGCGTCCTTGAATCCGTGGGTGTCGGATCCGACCTCGCGCTGGTTGACGAGGCAGTTCTTGTTCCGGTGAACGAACTCGATGGGATCCTCGACCGTCACGATGTGGCAGTTCTCCGTCGAGTTGATGTAGTCGATCATCGCCGCCAGGGTGGTCGACTTGCCCGATCCCGTGGCCCCGGTGATCAGGACCAGCCCCTTGGGCAATTCGCACAGCTCTTGGCACACGCGGCGCGGAAGTCCCAGCTCGTCGAACCCACGCACGCCGCTCGGGACAAGACGGAAGACCGACCCGATCGAGCCGCGTTGCAGGAAGACGTTCGTCCGGAATCGGCCGAGGTTGTCCACGCCGAACGAGAAGTCGAGCTCGAGGTTCTTCTCGAACCGCGCGATTTGGTCTTCCGAAAGGACGCCGTAGATGAGCTTCTGCGATTCGTCGCGCGCCAAGGTATCGAATTCCGTGGGGATGAGCCGACCGTCGACTCGGATCCGCGGCGGCGAGCCCGCCGCGATGTGCAGGTCGGATCCGCCGCGGGAGACCAAGAGCTGCAGCAGCTCTTCGAGGCTGACCATAGACTACTCCTCTTCTTCCTCCTGCTTGGCCGCCTTCGCGATGATGCCCTCGGCGATCTTCTGGGGCATCGGATCGTAGTGGGAGAGTTCGATCGAATACGATCCCTCCCCGCCCGTCGCGGACCGGAGCTGCGTCTCGTAGTCCATGATCTCCATCATCGGGATCTGGGCCCGCACGATTTGAATGTCTCCTTGCGAATCCATCCCATGAATTCGCCCGCGCCGCGAATTCAGATCGCCGGTGATGTCTCCCATGAACCGCGAGGGAACGAAAATCTCGATGTTCACGATCGGCTCGAGAAGGACCGGTTTGGACTTCGCGAAGGCGTCCTTGAAGGCCTTCGACCCGGCCAACTCGAACGCGGCGGCACTGGAATCGACGTCGTGGTACGACCCGTCCGTGACCTCCACCTCGACGTCGACGACGGGATAGCCCGCCACCACGCCCCGTTCGCACGTCTTGCGGACGCCCTTTTCCACCGCGGGGATGAACTGTCGCGGAATCCGGCCCTGGGAGATGGAATCCGTGAACACGAATCCGGCTCCGCGCGCCGTGGGTTTCGTCTTGAGGTACACCTCGCCGTACTGCCCGTGTCCGCCGGTCTGCTTTCGGTGCTTGTGATGTCCGTCCGCCTCGCTCAGAACCGTTTCCTTGAGCGCCAACTTCGGCGCCTTCGTGTTGACGCCGACGTCGAACTTCCTCTTGAGCCGCGCCAGGATGAGTTCGATGTGCAGCTTGGAAAGCCCCGAGATGACCAGCTCGCCCGTCGACTGTTCGCGCGTGAATCGGAAGCAGGGGTCCGAGTCCGCCATCTTCTGCACCGATTCGGACATTCTCGCGAGGTCTTGTTTGCTCCGGGGCTCGACGGCCAGCGACACCATGGGGACCGGAAACGCGAACGGCCCGTACTTGATGAGCGCGCTCGAAGGACAGACCGTATCGCAGACGTTCAGCTCATCCACTTTGGTCACGCAGACGACGTCGCCCGCGATCGCCGACGTCACGGGTCGCAGGTCCTTGCCGAACGGCTTGAACATTCCGCCCACGCGTGCCGCCTTGCCGGTGCGCTGGTTGAAGAGCGGCTGATCGCCGGCGAGCGTTCCGCCGTACACCCGGACATAGGCCAGGCGCTGCACGAAGGGATCGGCGAGCGACTTGAAGACCTGCGAGGCCAACGGAGCCGACGGGTCCGCGGCCCGCGACAACTCCGCGTTTTTCTCCGGATCGACGCCCTTCTTGGGCGGGACGTCGCAGGGGGAAGGGAAATACCTCGCGATGAAATCCAGGGTCTCGGACACGCCTACGTCCTTCTTCACCGAGGTGCACACGATGGGCACCACGCGGCCAGACGCGATGGCCTTGGGGAGCGCCTTGGCGAGTTCTTCGGCGGAAACCGACTGCCCGTCGAGGTACTTCAGGAGAAGCTCGTCGTCGATTTCCATGAGCTTTTCCTTCGCCTCATCGGCCAGGGCCTTGAGTTCGGGCGGGGCCTCCTTCTCCAAGATGTTCACGACGCCCCCGAATCCCGGCCCTTCCCCCTGCGGCAGCAGGACCGGGACGCACTCCTTGCCGAACGTATCGCGGATCGCGGCCACGAGCGGGCCGTACTTCACGTTCTCCTGATCCATCTTGTTGATCGCGATGGCGCGGCCGACTCCGGCCTTCGTCGCCTCGCTCCACATCTTCCGGGTGTTGACCATGATCCCGGCGGAGGCGTTGATGCAGAGGATCGCCGTCTCCACCGCGTTGAGGGCGCACGCCGCCTCGCCCGCGAAATCGGAATACCCCGGGGCGTCGAGAATGTTGATTTCGCGTCCCTGCGACTGCGCCGAGGCCACTGCGAGGTCCATGGAGTTCTTGCGCTCTTTCTCTTCCGGCTCGAAATCGAAGACGGAGGTCCCCTCCTCCACCGAACCGAGCCGGTTCGTCGCCTTGGCTTTGTACAGAAACGCGTCCGCCAGAGCGGTCTTTCCCGATGATCCGTGGCCCACGAGGGCGATATTGCGGATGTCTTGCGTCTGGTACTTTGCCATGATCTGAGGTCGTCCTCCTTATGCATGCGCCCGAGCACGAAACGGCCGACGCGGAAGGGCGCCTCGGATCCGCGCGGTGGGTGTGGAGGATTATATCCGCGAGCGGGAACGGGTGTCAAAGGTAGCGGTGGGGCTGCGGCGCGGTTGCCGTCGGGCCTTCCTCCGGAGTATCCTCCTTCCGGTGTGGAGCCTTCGTCGGCCACCTCGCTCGTGCCTTGATCCCCTGCTCCGCGGGGTCGCTTCTCTTTCGCTCTCGTATCGAGAAGTCGGAATGAGCAAGGACGGAGGAAACCCCGACTACCGTCCGGAACAGCATGCGGTCGAGATCGCGACCGATTTTGCGTCGGGGCGGGAGGCCCTCCTATCCTTCGGCACTCACTCGCTCGACTACATGTTTCTCCATCCGCCGGGCGCGCGGGTCGAACTCGGCCGGGATGTCATCGTCTGCGCTCGAATCGCGGGCGTGTGGACCGTCAATCCGTGCCGGATCGTATACCTGGAGGAATCCGAGGGCCTCGTGCGCTATGGCTATGGCACCCTCCCGGGCCATTCGGAACACGGCGAAGAGATGTTCTCGGTCGAACGACTCGGGCCGAACCGAATCCGCGCGGAAACGATCGCCTACTCCCGATCCCAGGACGTCATCGCCCGGATCGGCTGGCCCATCGCTCGATATGTCCAAGCCAGAGTGAAACGAGACTACCTGCGCGCGCTGGCTCGTCCGCGGGCGTCCCCTATCCCCCCCGCGCGATGACGAT
>CAZGKV010000098.1:0-18941 GCA_964526305.1 uncultured Planctomycetales bacterium
AAGAGGCTTTCCTCCCATCCCCCCGTCCGGTACTGTACCGGAGATGGACGGACTCGATCGCCTGAAGGCCGTCTTCGAGCAGCTTCCCCCGACGACCTGCGATCATCGGGGCAAATGCTGCTCGATCTTCGCGCCGATGACGCACCTGGAGTATCGGCTCGTCCGAGACCATATCGCCAAGCACTGGACTCCCGAACAAGTGGAGGCCCTCCGCAGCCTGGTGCAGATGCAGGTTGCGCTTCGACGGGCGGCTCCCCGGGATCTCAACGCGAAGGAGGTCTACCGCCTCAAGCCCCACTGCGTGCTCTACGACGAGGAAGCGCGGCGGTGCTCCGTGTACCCGGCCCGTCCCTTCGCGTGCCGGGCGTACGGTTTTCGCGGCGAATGCCCCCTCGTGCGCCTCCGGGACCATCCCGCATTGCCGGCCATGTCCGCGCTTCCCCACGAGGAAGTGAGGCGCATCGGACGCAAGGCCCTCGAGCTCAACGCACGCTTTCGCGATCCCGGCACGGGACGGGAGATCGAGGCGGACGCCTTCAAGCCGATCGAATTCTGGTTCGCTCTGGAATTCGCGGAGTGGGACGGCACGCTGGATCCGGACGACCCGAGTTTCATCGGGCTGCGGAAGGATCCGCCTCGTCCAACCGCCGGCTGAGTTCCCTCCACCCGGTACGAGTCGCGTCGTAGGAAAGGGCAAAGCACGGAACCGAGGAGACCACTCGCGCCGCCGAGGACAGGAAATTCCGAGCCCTCGCGTCCTCATCCAGGAAGCACAGGACACACTCGAGGAGCCGGACCGCGGCGTCGGCGGCATCGATCCGGCGAATCCACTCCCGGCGATGTCGATCCAAAAAAAACACCGATCGAAGGCGGCGTCGCTCGAGGTTCGTCCCCCGGACGAAGCTTCCCCAAAACGGGGTTCCGAATAGGTCGAATCCGGAACGGGCCGGAACCACGGCGGGAAGTTCGTCGCTCAACACGCGCGAAGCTCCCGCGAGAGAGGCCAGGGTCGTCTTTCCTGCGTCCGTCTTGCCGGGGAAGAGCCGCCCTCCGATGGCCGCCGAGTGCACCAGCATCCCCCCCCGCTCCGCGAGGATCTCGGAAAGGAGAATGCGAAGGACCGAATCGATCGCCTTCGGGTCGCCCCGAGTGATCGCCCGCCCGCGTCCCCGGGAAACGGTGGCACAGAAATCGCGCCGCGAGGCCACGATGACCCCGCGATCGCGAGTGACCGAGGGGAAGGGCCACCGCCGGCTCTTGGGCGGCTCCCCTTCGACGAGTTCGAGGACGAGGTCGGGGGTTCCGGCTTGCGCATACGGAGCGTACCGGCGGGCCGCGGATTCGACGGCCCCTTCCAGACGAATCGTCACCCCCGCGACGCGGATCGAGAACATGGGGCGGCGATTCTAGGTATACTGACGGCGGATGTCCACCCTCGGCGCCGTCGAGATCGCCTCGGGCTCCATGCGGCCCTCGCTCCCATCGGGAAGCGTGGCCCTCGTCGACGAGGCGAGACCTCGTCTCGGCGAGACCGCCCTCATTCGCGGAGCTCAGGGACTCCTCGCCCATCGGGTCCTATTTCGCATCGGACGCTGGATCATTCATGCCGGGGATGCCTCACCGCAGGTCGGCTTGGCCTCGGTCCGGGACATGCTCGGGAGAGTGCAGGCTCCCGCCCTCTCGCGTCCCCCCGCCTATCGACGCGCCCGATGCCTCGGCCTCCTTCTGCAAATCGCGACGCCCTTCGACCACCTCGGCTTCGGTGCCGCCGCTCCCTTCCGATGGATCTTTCGAGTCGCGGAGAGATTGACCCCCCGGCTGCTTCAGGATGCGTTTGGAATCGGGAGAACTCCGCCCGATCCCGGGCGCTCGCGCGCGGACAATTGAACTCACTGAGAATTCCCTCCCGAACCCGCAATGGAATGCCATGTGCGGCGACGGAACCGAAAGACGGCGATGGTCGCCGTCCGCGAAGCCGACGGAACAGGGAAGAACGCGAACATCTTCCTTTCCGGGTCCAGGACATTCTCGGTCCTGGGAGAGGGCCGAACGGTTCAGGCAAAGGCCGGCTCCTTCACCGACGATTTCGATCGGTACGCCGTCCACATCTACCTGGAGCAATGATTCCGCGGGCGCGTCATCTCTCCCCAGAGAGGCGACGGTACTTTCGTTCCAAGTCCAGGAAACGTTCCGTCTGGACCCGAAGGAGCGCGAGCGCCACGTCCGGCCACGCCCGGACGATTTCGAGAAAGGCGTCCTGTTCCAGCTCGCCCACGACGGCCCGGGTTCGCGCCTTCGCGCCGGCGGAGCGCCGGCCGGAGCCGAACAGCGCCAACTCTCCGAAGAGCTCGCCGGGCCCGAGCACCGCGCGCTCGATCTCTCCGACCCCGGGCCTCTCCTCGAAAATAAGGATCTCACCCTCGCAGACCAAGTAGGAAGCCTCGCCGATCTCCCCCTCGCGAAACAGCACCTCGCCCTCCGAAAGAGTGAGGCGATGCAGGAGACGGGACAGGGCCCGTGTCGGATCGGAGCCGAGGCCGCCGAAGACACGGCTGTTCCGTAGAGAAGCCTCGCTCATGCCGGTTCTCCCGATGCCAGCGTCCGAAAAACTCCTCCCCGTTTCAGGAGCGCCTCCCGCGTCCCCTCGTCGACCACGGCCCCCTTCTCCATCACCAGGATGCGGTCGAATGTCTCGAGGTCGGAGAGATTGTGCGTGACCGCAATCACGGTGCGTCCCGCGAATCGGTTCCGGATCCGATCGAGCGCATGGCGAGCCGACGCTCGGTCCAGACTCGCCGTGGCCTCATCGAGGAGAAGCACCGAAGGCTCCTTGAGCAGCACGCGTGCGAGAGACACCTTCTGCCGCTGTCCCCCGGAGAGTCGCGCCCCCTTTTCTCCCACTTCGAATTCGAGCCCCAAGGCCAGAGTTCGATCCAAGAGGCCGGCGGCCTCGATCCCCTCGCGCAGCACCGCGTGGACGCGTCGGACGGACAAACGATCCTCGGTATCCATCCTGCCGAACACGAGGTTTTCCCGGAGCGGCAATCCCTCGTGCCATTTCGCCGAGTCGTACCGCGAGGGCCCTGCATACCGGCTCCGGGCCTCGACGATTCGCGCCCTCACACCTTCGTCCTCCGTCCGCGCGAGGAGCCCGCGTCGTGCCAGCTCCCGATGGTCTTCCTTCCACAAGGACTCCGCCGTTCTCGCGCGGTCGCCGATACGCTCGACCAGGGACCGTCGGAGTTCCAGCTCCGCCCCCTTCACTCCCAATTTCTCGAGCAGGGCGGGATTCCTCTCGCGGGTCTGAACCAGGAATTCCAGATCCCGCCGGATCGCGTCCCAGCCGATCTCGGCCAGGAGATCCCGGAGTCCGGGGTCCGCCGCCTCCAGCACCCTCGGTAGTTCGGAATCTTCCCCGGCACTCGCGGGAGCGAACAACAGATTCTCCAGGACCGAGCACCGGGTGAGATATCGCCCGACATCGAAACTCTCGACTCCTCGCTCCTCGGCGAGCTTTCTTCTCACCGATTCGCGGAGGTTGAGGAACTCCCGCGCCTCTTCGATGCGAGCCCTCACCTGGAGTCCGAAGTCGAAGAGCTCCTCGGTCAATCCGACATCGCGGCAGGTTCGCACGAGAATCGCGTCGAGGTCCGGCAAAGCGGGAACGCGATCCCCTCCCAGCGGCCGGGGATCGACGAAATCGACGGGAGGAGCTCCGGACGGCGCCTCGCAGCGGAACAACGCATAGAGAAGATTGGTCCGAAGCGAGGCGTGAAACAGGATCGGATGTTGCGTCACCACTCCCACGTGGGCGGCGATCCATTCGCGCGAGAGCCCCTCGATTCTCTCTCCGCCGATGGTCACCGAGCCGCTCGACGGAACGAGACGGCCGCAGATCAAGGAGAGGAGCGTGCTCTTCCCGCATCCCGAAGGACCCACGAGCGCGACATGGTCTCCTTTCGGAATTCTGGCCCTCACGTCGCGAAGTATGGGGTCCCCCCCGGGAGGGGCGAAGCCCGCCCCGGCGATTTCGATCTCGAGTCCGGACGGCCCCGGCGATCCGGGGCGTCCCTCCGCAAACACCCGGGGAATCCGGAAATATTCGCCGACCTCCCGAAATCGGTCCGAGGCGGTCCGCAGCAGCGGGGGATACTTGATCAGCTTGTCGAGCGCGGGATAGAGACCTCCGAGGAGCCCGGCGAACGCGGCGATCTCGCCGATCTGTAGCCCGCCGCGGATGGCGAGGAGCGCGCCGCATACATAAACGAGGGCGCGTCCGCCTCCCTGGGCCAAGTCCGAAGCGGCTCCCATCCATCCTTGGTATCCGGCCCCTTCCATCCAGGTAGAGCGGACTCGATCGTCCCGATCTCCCACTTTGCGTTCTTCATACGCAAACGTACCGTGGACCTGGACTTCGTTCGCACTGGACAGCGTTTCCTGCAGACTTCCCGAGTACTCCGACAAACGCGTAGTCAGTTGCGAAGCGTTCCGCGCGATTCTCCGATTGAGGAACGGCAGGAGCATCGCGACCGCCGGGAGAAGGGCCAAACTCAGGAGCGTCAAGGGGACATTCATCGACGCCATGTACCCGACATAGAAGAGGAGCGTCAGACCGCAGACGAGCGGATCGACGAAGAGCCATCCGACGCTCATCCCCAGACGCCCCGGATCGTTTTGAATTCGATTCAGGACGTGTCCCACCGGCGTCCGCGCGAAGAACTCAGGGGAGACCCGCAGGATGTGCGCGAGCAGATCCCGACGGAGTCGACTGATGAATCGTTGCCGGATCCGCTCCGCGACGATCCCCTGAGCGAAGTTGACGAGCATGCGGCCGAGCAGAGCCGCGCCAAGAAGGATCGCCATCCACGTCAGGAGTCGAGTATCCCGGGCGGGAATGGCTCGGTCGATGATCCAGCGGAAGAGGTGGAATGGGGCGAGTCCCAACAACACGGAAGCCGCCGAGAGTCCCAAGAGTTGCGCGTGAAGGACGGGGCGATCCTTCAGCAGATAGCGGACGAAGCTCATGGGTACCTGCGCCTCTCCATGACTCGAAGATCGGCGAGGTTGCGAGGAATCTTCTCGGAATCTATGAAAACTCGTCCGTTCGACGGCAATGGAAGTGCCGGAGACCGCGGATCGTCGAGCCATCGAGCCGTCGTGTGGAATCCCCTGTCGCCACAGGGAAATGGAGGGCGGCTCGATGCCTCCGCGCTCCGAGGAGCCCCGTTGGTGTCGCAAACTCCCTGGGTCGAGTCTCGATCGATCTTCCCTTCTTCCTCGCTCGATTCGCTGGTTCCGACCGAGTTCTGGAAGGAAGTGGCATCCCTCTTCCCTCGAGAACCGGAGAGGCCCAAGGGAGGAAGGCCGCGTCTCTCCGATCGCGCGTGCCTCGCCGGCATCGTCTACATCCTGAAGAACGACCTTGCTTGGAATCTCCTGCCCGCGTGGCTCGGTTGCGGAAACGGCGTCACCTGTTGGCGGCGGCTACGCGAATGGATGGAGGCGGGAATCTGGGACGAGCTTCGTCGGCGCCTCCTCGACGTGCCGGGAGGCTTGCACGAACTCGACGTCGCGAGGGTGGATCGAATTCAGGAGCGTTCGAGCCGCCATCCCGACCGCAGAGGTGGCTGAGGCTCCCACGCTCAACGCGCGCATCGGCCGCCCAGGTTTCCGAAGACTCGTCGCTTCACGCTCGGCGGTCGGGTTCACTTCCCACCGCGAGATCGTCGACAGGGAATCGCCAATACCAAAGCCCAGACGAGTAGTAGACCCAGCGCTGAGAATCCTCCGGTCCCCGCCTGGGCCACCCGCCAAGCCGAGGAACCCCATCGCGAGGACGAACAGGCGCGGAGCCTTGGTCATGCTATCTCCCTCTTGCGGTCCTTCCGACTCTCAATTGCGGCGGTCCGGGAAGGACCTCAGGGATTCTGAACCGCGAACCGTCGGACGGCGCGAGGGCTCCACCCGTTCCCGTTCCGTCCCCAGATGTAGCAGAGATGCTCGCCGGTCCCCAAGGTCAGCGTGAGCTCGGTCCGAGTCGTCGAATGGTCCTGCAGGATCGTTCCATAGGTATCCAGAATCAGGATCCGGAATTCCCGCGCATCGCCCTGTCGCGACCATTCGATCCTGACCTTCGACGAGTTCACGACTTCGCCTTCCCCCGGCACGACGAATTTCGGCATGGCCGACCGGGCGCGAGGAGAGATCTGGATCGATCCGGAAGAGGCGGGCCCCCATCCCTCCCCATTATGGGCCGAGACCAACCAGGTATGGGCTCCCTCTCCCAAGGGAACGGTGGCGACGCGCGGCTCGTTCGCCGTATGCTCGAATACGGTCTCCCCCGCCGCGTCAAGAACGCGCACGTGGTAGCGATCCGCCCCGGACACCCTCTTCCACTCCATGCGGATGGGACTTCGATCGGTTTCGACCTGCCCCGATGGGCACAACATGACGGGTCGAGGAGGTCGTTGGATCTTCCCACCGAGGGCGCTTCGAATCGTGATGGTCGCGGCGTCTCGATGGCCCGACCAGTATGCCAGATTGAGGTCGGTGACCGTCAGCCACCGGAAATCCTCTTCGCGCCCGCGCGTGATCCGGATGAGCATCGCTCCCGTCCGCCCGTCGACATGAATGAGTCCGAAAGGATTCGGACGAAGCGTGTGCCCCGTCGCCGTCGTCACCGCGGGAGCCTCGCGATTCGGGAGAGCTAGGATTCCCTTCCCGTCCGTAACCCCGGAGATCTCCGGAACGTCGTCGAGGCTCTCGTCCGGGTTCTTTTGATACAGCGCCAGCTTCGCACCGACCAGCGCCATTCCCCCGGCGTCCAAGACCAAGAGCGACGTTCGAGTCGGCGTGTCATACAAGTACTCCCCATAGAAGCCGCGTCGGTGTCCGGCGTGAGAATTCATTCCGCCTGCGGTATGACTGTCGAAGTAGGTGCCGTCCCGATGAGGCATCGTGTCTCCCCCTCCCATCAGACCGTCGTTTCCCCACACCGGAGGAAGCCGGATCGGATCGAGCCGATGCCCCTCGGAGTCCCGGAGTCGGAGACGAGCCGGATTGAACCGATAGAGATCGATCACCCCAAGCTGGTGGGTGAGCTCGTGAATGAACGCCCACTCGATCGTGTTCGCCATCTTGCCGACATAGTCCTTCCATGCCCCCCCCTTCCCGCGCGCGTTCGTGGGATCGCCGTCCGTGAAAAGCCAGCGACCGTCGATGAGCGTCTCGTCCGGATCCTTCTTGGCCGGCGACCGTGGGCCGTCCAGCTCGTCCGCAATCACCACTTTGTCGACGCGCACCCGATCGCGGATCCCGCGGGGCGCGACGGCATACACGGCCTGAGAGAAACGACGATTCATCTCGGCGAAATGATGCTGGATCCAGTCCTCGAACGACCTCGATCCCAAGGGGTTCTCCTCCTGATGGAAGAGGTCATACAGTCCCCGTTCGATCCAGATGGAAATCGTCAGGGCGTGCGAGTCCACGGCGAGGGAATTGTTGCGCCGGCAGGAGTCGGGAGTTCGGTTCTTCGGATCGACGGTAAATTCCACGATCTCGTTGGATCTCGGCCACGCGCGGCGCAGCGGGAAGGACACCTCCTCCCCCGACTTGAGACCGCCGCATTCTCCTTCGAGAACCGTCACTCCATCCACCGACCAACGGAAGGGGAACCGTCCCGCGTTCTTCTTCCCCTTGTTGGCGACATGGGCGACGTAGGTCACCATTTCGCCCGGATCGGGCCAGCGTTTCCGTCGCTCGGTCCCCGGCACCAATTTCGGGAGATCGTTCTCGTACGTTACCTCGTACCGGTGATATCGCGGCGTCCGTTCGATGTAGGCGACATCGAGATCCGAGGCGTCGTCGGCGGCGGACGCGAGCGTGGCGAGAACCAGACTTACCATGCCGGGCTTCTCCGATGGGCGCGGAAGTCCGCCATCATCGCTTCGGAGCGGAGGCGGAATTCGTCCGCCTCCTCGCGACGACCGCCGCGCCGCAGACTCTCGGCGCGGCAGAGCATCCGAATGGACTCACCCAGAGTTTCGATCGCCTCCTCGCCGACGAGATGGAGGCTCGGAATCTCCGCGTTTTCCGAATCGGAGGGCCGCTGCTGAATCGCGCGACAGGCCGCTTCCACCCGATTCCGGAGATCGGCGGCATCGTCCCTACGCCCCTCGCGCTCGAGGGAAGCCGCGCGGCACACGATCCGCGCCATTTCGTAGGTGAATCGTTCTTTCGGTCCCATGTTCGGGTCTGCCATTGCGGAATTTCGCCGCGATTCTCAACTGAAATCCTCGGATCGATCCCGCAATCAGGGGGTCGCCCAAGAATGGGTGGAGACGGTGTGAATGGATGTGTTCGTACGATGTCCGCGCTGCAAGGTGGTTCTCACCGCCGACAGCACCCAAGTACGTCGCCCGGTCCAGTGCGGGTTTTGCCATCACGCCTTTTGGCTCGACCACGGGCCGCTCGGCAGAAGGAGGAGTCATGCCCCGAACAATCATCATCGTTCCGACCCAGGGACACGACACTAACGCGTTCCTGGCCGTGGCCATCGGCGTGGCCCGGGACCTCTACGGAGGAGATGCGACGATTCTCCGGACGACGGTCACCCTCGTACGGGGGACTGCCTACGCCCCGGAGGAGTTTTCTGTCGCGTTCCATACGCGGGACGGCGCCGAGTTCGATTGGGACACGGTCAGCGGCGTCGGAACGGTGATCACCATCAGTCATGCGTTCTCCTGCGACGGACCGAATCTCGCCTATCAGGACGGCGGGTATCAGCCGTTCGGAACGGTGAAGAGTGGATGCGACGAGCTCACTCCCCTGGCGCAGGACTTTTGGGAGACGGTGGGGAATCGCATGGTCCCTGGGGGGAAGATCTTCCTTGCCGGCTGCTTCATGGGTTGGGGTCAATACGGCTCGCTCGTAGCGAGCGCCAGCGGAAGGACGGTCTACGCCTCCGATGGTTTCTTCGGAGCGGGAGACATCGATACCGTCTCGACCTATCTACGCTCCATCGAGCGGGGCACCGTCCGCCCCCCGATGAAGCGCTTCAATTAGGAATCCCGCCATGAAGAGAGCGATCGCAGTCGCCGGCTTGATCCTGAGCGCCTGCAGCGGCGGCAAGAACGGCGGGGGGAATTTCCCGCCTCAACCCAGTCCTCCGCAGACCTCCCAGACGAGTTTGCTCGGATGGGGAAGGAACACGTTCGGGGAATTGGGAAACGGACATCCCGTCCCCTACGCCCGACCGATCCAACCCGGAAACATGCCTCCCTTGCAATCGGCCTCCGGAGGCCGCGCCCATACCGTGGCCTTGGATGCGAACGGAGAAGTTTGGACGTGGGGAGACAATCTCCGGGGGCAGCTCGGAATCTCCGGAATCGACACAAGTCCGGTTCCGGTGAAGGTCCCGAAACTTTCTTTCATTATCGCGGTGAGCGCCGGCGCCGATCACTCGGTCGCCTTGCGCGACGATGGGAGGGTCTTCGCCTGGGGATGGAACGCGTACGGCCAACTCGGGGACGGCATGGCGGTCGAGACGGACCCGGGCCGAATCAACACGGCTCCCGTACGGATGCTCGCCGGAGGCCGCGTGCTGTCGGGGGCGATTTCGATTTCCGCTGGCGCGCATCACACGGCGGTCTTGAGATGGGACGGCTCCGTCTGGTCCTGCGGACTGAATTCACAGGGCCAGCTCGGAGATGGAACGACCCAGAACCGAGCCCGGTGCGTTCCCGTCCTTACCGGACTCGATCCGATCACCCCTCTCACCGGCGTAAAGTCCATCTCCGCGGGCGGATCCTCCACGTACGCGGTCCTCAAGGACTCCGTCCTCTCCTGGGGATCGAACGTCAGCGGAGAATTGGGATGCGGGAGCAGGACCCCCGCGATGACGACGATGCCCGTCACGGTCGTCGCGGGAGTAAACGACTGGACTCCCCTCAGAAACGTCGCCGCCGTTAGTGCGGGTTCCAACCATGCCGTCGCCCTTCTCCAGGACGGAACTCTTCGGGCCTGGGGATCCAATCGCAGAGGAGAACTCGGTTCCGGGATCGCTTCTCTGAGATTCAGCGTCTATCCCCTTCTCGTTCTGGCCGGTCCCGGATCCCAGCTCCAGGGAGTCCATGCGGTCGAAGCTGGAGCCAACTGGACGATGGTCCTCCTCTCCGACGGATCGGTGCGGACCTTCGGGAGCAATTCGTCGGGGCAGCTCGCCAATGGGGAACTCGGGTTCTCCCCATCGGGCGCGCCGTTGTCTGCCGGATATCCCATGCCGGTCCGCGACGTGAACGGATTCGAGCTGTCCGCGGTCCGACGAATCGCGGGCGGGGCCGGTCATGGCCTCGCCCTCCGCGCCGACGGAGCTTGGAGCTGGGGAAACGATTCCCATGGTCAGCTCGCCGACGGATACGCTTCGCTCGAATTCCTGCCGACACCCGTGATCGCCCCCACCACGATCGTGTCCGTCGCCGCGGGTGGCGACCATGTCACGTTCCTGGATTCCTCGGGATCGGTGTGGACGATGGGTCACAACCAGTACGGCCAACTCGGAGTTCCCTCCCTTCGACAAACCTCGGTTGCGGTCAAGGTCCCGGGAATCGAATCGGTCGAACAGGTCGCGGCGGGGATCTCCTTCACGCTCGCTCTCAGGACCGACGGAACCGTGTGGGCGTGGGGAATCAACTCCAGCGGCGAACTGGGGAGCGGAACCGGATCGCATGAACCGCAACCAGTCCAGGTGGAATCTCTCGAGGGCATCCGCAAGATCGCTGCCGCCGGAAATCACTCCGCGGCCCTTTCATACGAAGGCACGGTGTGGACATGGGGTGACAACAGTCGCGGCCAACTCGGGGACGGCACGACGACGAATGCGTTCACCCCCGTGCGCGTGCTCGATGGAGTCGTCGACATCGCCGCCGGGAAGTGGCACGTGTTGGCGCGGACCGTGGACGAGCTCAAGGCCTGGGGCTGGAACCAATCGGGGCAGCTCGGCTGCGGATCCGACAATCCCATCTTCACCGCTCCCGTGACGGTCGGGGATCCTTCTCAACCTCTCAAGAACATCGCGCGCATCGCGGCGGGAGGGACGCACTCTCTCGCGCTTCATTCCGATGGCACCGTCTCGGCCTGGGGATCCAATGCCGCCGGACAAATCGCAGCCCCACAAGAATCGCGAGTTCCCCGGCTCATCTTCGGACTCCAGGGTGTCGTCGAGATCGGAGCGGGAACGGACCATTCCCTCGCTCGCCTCGCAGACGGAAAGGTCGTCCACTGGGGCCGATACCACAGACGAATTCGTCGATCCCCCGAGACCGTCGTGGAAATCGACGACGCCGTTCGCATCTTCGCGGGCGGCCTCCATTCCTTCTCCATTGTGAAATCCGAAAGGGAGTAACCATGTTCCTTCGCACCACCGGCATCATCTTGTGGATCGCAGCGCTCGTAACTCGTCCCGAGTCCAGTCTTGCGCAGGACTCGCCGCCGGCAGCCGGGCCGGTCGTCGACGGTCAAGTCGGCATCGATGGATCGAACGTCACTTGGAACGGAACGCCCATCCAACTCTTAGGGTACGGCCACGGCGGGTACATCTACAATCGGGACTCCAGCTACTTCGAGTCCTGGCTCGACCGACTCGCGCAGTACAAGATCAATTATCTACGGATCTCGGTCGCCCCGATTCCGCAGAATTGGAGGGTGAACGGCAAACGGCCCCTCCAGCCGATCGTCAAATCGGGCGGAAAGTACCGCTTCGATCAGCTCAATCCGAAGTTCTGGAGGATTTTCGAGCAGCTGGCGACACAGGCGGCCGCGCGAGGAATCGTGGTCGTGGCGTCGATCTGGGAGTGCTACAGCCTCAAGACTAAAAAGGAATACAGGTTCCATCCCCTTCATCCGCGCAAAGGGGGAATCCTCCTGAGCGAAAACCAAACGGCTTTTCCCGAGTTTTGGACGCAGATCATTCCTGAAATCGAAACCTACAACAAACTGGTCCTGACGGAACTTTCCCGGTATCGAAACGTCATTGTCGAGACGGCGAACGAGCCGGGCGAGCACGGTGCGGGCGTGCCCGCCGTCGAAGCGTGGCATCAACGTCTCTATGCGCTGCGCGATTCGATCCGGCCCGACCTTCCCATCATGGTCAATCTGGTGCCTCATTCGGATGGTAGCTTCTATCCGAACGCGAACCATCCGGGCGTCGACTTGGTTTCCGTTCACGGTACGACCGGACTTGCCGAAACTGCGGAAGCCACGGTGAAGCGCATTCGAGACCTCCGTCTCGCCCTGGGCCGCGGGTGGCTTCGCTTCCCCAAGCCGATCGTCGCGGATTCGGACGGCCTGACCGACAACGGGAAAAATTCCGACGGCCGTCAGCTCTACCGCGGCTACAACGCATTTGTCCATACGTGGGGGGTGGCGGCCCTGCGCGGAGGATTCGGATTCAATCATCTGGAAAAGGACGCCTGGGCGCCTCCGTTGGACGATCTGGCCGCGCTGGACGCGCTGCGCTCGGCCCGGGAGGTCGCCTCTTCGAAGGAGGACTTCGGAACTACCGGGTGGCTCCCGCTCGGAGGTCGCTTCGAGTTTCCCGTGGGGAGCTTTCCCGATCTCGCCATCGACGAACAAGGACGCGCCCATGCGGTGTTCATCATCGGGTATCGCCTCTTCTATGCGCATTTTGACGGATCGTCGTGGCGATCGGAAGTGGTGACGGATGTCGCCAATGTACGCCGGAAATTCAACCTGCCGAAGATCGCCATTGTGGGCGAGCGCGTCTACGTCGTGCACGGCCCCACCTCCTTCCCGGGGAATGGACTCTTCGTGCGTCACCGACTCTCCGAAGGCCGATGGAGCGAGCCGCTGCACCTCGGTCGACGGGATGGCCGGAATCAAATCACCGATTGGTTCGAGACGTTCGACACGACGTCCTTCCAGGGGACGCTCCAGATTCTCGCCACCAATCTCCGGGATGGGAGCGCCGCCTATCTCGAACGGATCACGGTGCAATCCGACGATACGTGGAGCATCGCGGAATTGCTCCGAGCCCCCGAGGGCTTCCCCGATCTGGCCGCGGATCCGAACCGCATGTACTTCGCCGGGAGCTTTCGCGGTGTTCGAATGGGGTCCTACACGCAGGGTGGCCTGGTGTCCTCCCTCGTCCAGGAGGTACGGCCGGGAAGCGCCGGATACGCTCAAGTCGCGGTGTCGTCGTCGCATGCCGTGGCGTACGCCTGGGTGCGGTGGGGACGCCTGCATCCTCAGAAGTCGGACTACGAGCCCATGGAGATTTGGGTGCGCCCGCCCCAAGGTGCGGACGTGCTCGTCGCGGACGTCCGCAATCAGTTCTGCACGGGCGTGATCGACTTGGCCTTCGACTTGGTCGGGCGGCCCGTCGTGGTCTACGACCTCGGCGGAAAGGTGGTCCGCAGTCGGGTCGGCGCGGGCGGCGCCGTCACGAGCACGACTCTGGCGTACGGTCTCGAGCCGCAGATCGGCGTCCGGGGGTGGGGAATGACCGTGCTCTTCTCCGGCCCGCGATCCGGAGCCGTCCACACCATGGCCTACTAGCCAACTCCTCCTTCCTCTGCCGGGACCCTGGCCTCCGGGCCGGGGTCCTGGCAATTGACGCGTGGGTGTCCCGACCGAGGCCGTCGACCCTTTCGTGCTCGGGACGGAGGAGTCACATCACGAGGCGCCCGTCCAGCCGCTTCCCCAATGAGCTCACTCAGATGCGGATCGCGGATCTGCTCGTCGCATCGAGTCTTGATGTGGCGCGCAAGCTTGCCGATGTCTTCGAGCAACCCGGTCGAATGGATGTCTCGGAGTTCTGCCCCCTGGCCCCGAGTCGGTCAATCACGGATCGCTGCGGCATCCGGCCCGCCGAAGCGGTGTGCTTCATGCCGTATCTCGTGTCCGGAGAGTGAGGGTGGGCCCAATCGTTCCGGCGTACTGAGCTCTAAGGAAGAGAATACACTCCCGCTCGCAAGGATCCAATTGTTCCCTTGAACTCCAACCAGGAGCAGAACGCTTTGTATCCCGTCCCATGCACGGCGCAAGCAGGATAGTAAGGAGCAACGTACGTATCCGCGACCCATAGGTTGGACTCGAATCTCGGCCTTCAAACAAAGGTACCGATAAGAGCTCCCTGCAGATCTCCAGACTCTGTCCAAAGGGCGACATCGAAGACATCAAGGAGCTCCCCGCGAAAATCGCGTGATGCGCGACGAGAGTCGCAAGTACTGGGTCGCAGTGCCCGCTTAGAAAGTGGATGACCTTCGCGCGATGCTGTGCCGTGCAACCAACACCTTCGACCAACGGGCGATCTACCTGTCGGTCGCCGGACGCGTGGAGTTCATCGAGACGCGGCCCCAAGCGGGGGTGCTGAATCTTGGACGCCAGCGCGCGCCTCGCCGGAGTCACGCGCGACGCGAGGAAAGAACCGACGGCGGCGAGAGGGTTGACGGGGTAATCGGCATCTAGCCGCATGATGTTGCGGAGACGCTGGACGTTTCTTCCCGCGCCGTTGGCGAGCAGCCGTCGAGAACTTTGTCGACGAGCCGAGGCTCCGTGCTCGCCGACTCGAGCCTGAAGAGCAGGAGCGGTCCGGAATCGATTAGGGTGTTCGTAGACTTGGCTCATCCTCGGATGGTGCAAAAGGACTCCTGGGTCTCGGCGTAGACTGATACGCTGCCCGACGGTCTAGGAGCTCGCAGGCGGCTTTCACGAGAAAAGTGCTCTCCGAATGTGCAACTAGGTGTCGGAGGACTTGGGCACGCCGGCGGCCGCGTAGGGAGCGGAGAAACTCGAAAGATAGGGGGTAGTTGTCGATGAAGGCACCGGAATTCACGAGTACGGTGCGAGGAGGAGAGCGCGGGGGTATCTGGATCACGCTCCCATTTAGTGCCGGGGAGGTCTGGGGAGCCAAGCGGCGTCATTCCGTTCGCGGATGGCTGAAAGGCCGCTCCTTCAGCGCCTCTCTGGGTGCGTGTGGCGGGGAGTTCTTCCTACCGCTCAAGGCCGCCCTGCGCGAATCCGCGAGCGTCCGAGTGGGGCACTCCGCGAGACTCCGGTTGGCATTGGCGCAAGCGACGCGATCCCACCTACCGGACGAACTCGAAGTCGCTCTGGAGGCCCAACCGGGAGCGCGTGCCTTCCTGGAGTCGTTGTCGCCGTTCTATCGTAACGAGTCGCATACGCAGGATAATGGGTTCCGAGTGCGAGAGAAACTCTCGACGAAGGGAGTGGGTCGATGCTGAAACTTACTGCGATTCTCGCGTGTCTCCAGGCGCCCCAGTCCGCACAGGACCAGCTCAGAAGGCTCGACTTTCTGATCGGGGAGTGGTCCGGCGTCGGCGAGCAGAAGGCTCTGGGCGCATATGTCGAGGAGCACACGTACGAGCCCGCGTTCGACCGTCATTTCATCAAGCACGGGGTGATCGTCCGGTCCGGCGATCGCGTGATTTGGTGTTATCACGGCATCATCGGGTGGGACGCGGACCGGAAGAAGATCGTGGGATTCTACTACGGCATGGACGGCACCATCAGTTGGGGTTCCGAGGCTCCCCACACGGAGGAAAATACCTTCGTCGTGGAGGGACGTCTCGCCATCGCAGGTCCCGACAAGGAGTTTCGCGTCACCGTACGCCGGCTCGACGACTTCCACATCTCAATCAGAAATGAAGTGAAGAGAGATGAGAAATACTCCGATCATGGGACGACCCGCCTCACTCGCCGACGCGCCGACGGGTGGAGTCGTTGGGAGCAAGGGACACTCGTCCGCTACAAGAGCAGCATCCAAGGAAAGGAGGGGGGGCACACGATCCAGCTAGGGGCGGTGGGCGAGACGGGCTACGCGCTCGACGAGAGCTTCACAATCGATCGAGAGGAGAAGGTCCGTACCACGCTGAACTATCCCGTACGCGAGCGTGAGGAAACGCTACGCGTGGGGGGCCGTGTGTTTCCATGCGTCGTCTGGCGAATGACCGGGAAGCGCGGATCGTCCGACACGGAGTGGTATCTCTGGCGTGCCGACGAAGTACGCGTGCCGCTCAAGATCGTGATCCGGGAAGGCGATCTGGAGAGTCGGATTGTCGCCGTGCGACTCTCGGAGGAAGTCGCAGCGATGGGTCGATCCTTCGTGTGCGTCCGCTTGGAAGGCGACCACCTCCAGGGCACGGAGAGGGTGAGGATCGTCGTTTGGGCCCACCCGGACGTGCCCGGCTGGTTGGTGAAGTCTCAGCTTGGCGGGACCGGCTGCTTCGAAGTGATGGAAATACGGGGGAATCGATGAGGGCGGCCGAGATCACCCTGCGGCTGGCGCCCTCCACGCCGGAGGTTCGGAGAAGCACGAGAGAATTGCGAGCCTGGGTCCGCGAGGTGGCGCCCGGCGCCAAGCAAGAAGTCGATCTCAGCGCAAGGTGGTCCGTGCACACGTTCATCCCCCAAACCTACAAGGGCGCCATTTTCGCTTTTTGCGGAGGGCTTCGGTGACCATCGATCCAAGTGCATCGAGGAAGATAGACCGGTACATCTACGAAGCAGCCGACTTCGCGCAGCCAATCTGTACGAAGTTGCGAGAGATCATCCGCAAGGCCGATCCCAAGATCGTGGAGGACTGGAAATGGGGACCGAATTTCAACAAGGATGGGATGGTATGTGGCTTCGGAGCCTGCAAGTCGCACGTCACCCTGACCTTTTTTCGGGGCGCCGCGATGAAGGATCCCAAGAAGATCCTCGCGGGTTGTAGCGACGACAATGCGCACAACCGTTCGATCAAGTTCAGGGGGGTAGACGAGATCGACGAGAAGACGCTCTCGGCGTACGTGAGGGAGGCGACTGCGATCAACTCGAAGGGGATCACGGTTCCCCTGCGGCGCGCTCAGATCCCCTCGCCCCCCGATCTCCAGGAGGCCCTCGACGCGAACACGAAGGCGAAGAACTTCTTCGACGGACTGACTCCGGGTTACCGGCGAGAGTTCATCGCGTGGGTGGTCGAGGCAAAGCGGCCGGAGACGCGAGAGAGACGAATCCGCGAGAGCCTTGCGATGCTGGCTGAAGGCCGGCGGCTCCATGACGAATATCGCTAGCTCTACCCCTTCGAGAGCTCGCAAGAACGGAGTAAGAAGAGTTCAGCCGCTTGTCGTCTGGAAGTCGTATCCAACGGCCAATGAGTAAGCGTCCGAGCGTGACCAGCCCGGAGCCGCGCAATTCCCGTGCGGCCTCCTCCGTACTGGATCCGAAGGAGGAGGAAGAGGTCCCAATCGAAGAAGTGGTCTCTGTCCATCGACGGTCCTACCGCAGCGGAGCCGAAGTGGCGTCCCCTCTTGGAAGAGCGCCGTCGAAGCGGGCTTGACGGCACGACGTTCTGCCGACAACGGGGACTCCCGGTCTCCGCCTTTGGCCATAGGAAGCGGGAGCTACCGCGCCGGGATCGGGAGCGGCAAGCCGAGGGAGCGCCTGCGGAGGCCTCCCGCCATCGAATGCCTCTCCTGCCGGTCCGCGTGGTGGAGTCGGTCCCGGCCGCTTCCTCCGGCGCCGTCGAGATCCTCGTCCGGGGCGGTCGCGTCGTTCGGATCAGCGGCGACCGGGGAAGGAATCGGATGACGCTTCTGCTCCCGCCGGGCGTCTGCAACTTCCTCGCCGGTCAACCCGCGGACTTGAGGGAGTCGTTCGACGGCTTGGCCCAACTGGCCCGCGAGGTCGTCCGGCAGGATCCGCTGTCGGGCACCTCTTCCTCTTCCACAACCGCCCGGGCTGGGTGCTCGGGTCCAACCACCTTTCTTCACACTGCACCTCCTTCATTTGGATGCGAGGATCTTGATGGCGTCGTCGATTTCATAGTCGCCGCTCGATCGACGAGCCGGTTCCATCGGCTGCATTGCTTCATCGGCGGATTGTGCGGCGGCACCTCGTACAGGTACGCGTGGGCGTTGTAGGCGTGCCTTCTGACGATCCCGTGCTGTGCCCAGCTCAGGAGCGTGGCCTCGTGAATCCCCAGTCGGGCCGCCGCCTCCGCTTGCGACAACAGCCCTCGCTCGCGAAGTGGCCGTGGGGTTCACGGTTGCGGAGGCGGCCGAGTACCTCGGGATCTCGCCGGGCGCAGCGCGCACGCGGCTCTACGAAGCGCGTGGGAGGGTCGCATGAATTCGCCTGACACTCCCCCGCCGGGCGGCATCAAGGAGGAGTGGGAAGTCCGCCTCGCGGACGAGTCCCGCATCTTTCGAGGGTTCGCCACGACCGAGGAGTACCTCGAGTTCCTCGCGGACCTGGGCGTGAAAATGTGGCTCGGGGAGGAAGAGCACCGAAAAGCCGCGTAGCCGAGACGCATAATCGCGGCGAGTAACGGGAGGAGACATGAAGAGCGCTCGCGAGATGTTCGCCCAGCCGGAACGGACTTCCGTCATGATGCTTCGGAGGTCGACCGATCGGCAAGACGACAGCGTGCCCCAACAGCAGAAAGGAATCGAGGACTACGCAGGGAGGTACGGGTACACGATCCTCGAGCGCCGCGTCGACGACGCGGTCTCCGGCGACGAGCATTCACGTCGGGCCGCGTTCGCACAGCTCATGCGTGAGCTCGAAGATCCGAACCGCAAATGGAACTACATCCTCGTGTGGGATCGATCCCGCCACACGCGTGCGGAGGTCTTCGAGGCGGCCAGCTACGCGGACCGATTCCTGAAGGCCGGCGCCGATGTCGTGTGTGTCTCGGAAAATAATCGGCTCAGCGAAGAGCATCAGGTCGTCTGGGCCGTCGAGACGCACCAGAAACACGCGGTCCTAGAGCAGATCTCGACCGACACGCTGCGGGGGATGCTCGGGATCGTCCGGAAGGGATATTGGGCCGGAGGCCCGATCCCGTACGGCTCTGACGCCGAGATCATCGACAAGCTGACGATGAAGCCGGTGCGCCGCATCCGGCTCATCCGTCGCAAGAA
>CAZGKV010000099.1:0-18885 GCA_964526305.1 uncultured Planctomycetales bacterium
GGATCGCGCGGATTCTCCTCTCGATCGACTCGTCTCCCGGATACTCCGGTTCTTCGGCCGGGGGAATCGTGTTGATGTAGGGGGTCTGAACGAGGTTGGGGAGGCGGAGATAGTCGTGTTGCGCGATCCGGACCAGGGTGTTGAGGAGAAATCGCGCGCGGTCCGGATCCTGATCCAGGACCTGATCAAACGACTCGACCCACTCCGCGGTCTCCTGCGGGTCGGCATCTTGCGGGGCTTCCTGTCCGTCGCTCTTCTCCAGATGCCGATCCTCGGTGGTTTCCATCGATTCTCCTTCCGCCGGCTGGGTACGAAGCTTCTCTATGATACCGAATCGGCGTGAAAACCGGAATGGATTCAGCCCCCGAGCACTCGGCGAAACTGCGCGAGCTCTTCGTCGAACTCCCCTCGGGTGGAGCAATAGTCCCGGACGAGCTCAAGGAGCACTTCCCGAACGCGTTTCTTGGCCGCGCGGATCTCGTTGTTGACGTGGTCGGACGTCGTCGCGAGAGCCTTCGCGATCTCCGAATGGGGCCGCCCGTGCGTCTTGTGCAGATTCAGGATCTCATGCCGGCGAGGATTTTCTTTCCGAAGCCGGCCCAAGGCCGAATCCAGGAGGGAGGTCCACCATTCGCGGTCGAACCCTTCGTCCGATGTCTCGGGCGCGGCCAAGATCTCCGCGATCGTTTCGCCGTCGAGGGCGATCGTCTTTCCGCGGCGTTTCTTGGCGAATCGCTTCCGCCATTCTCCGTTCATGACGTTCTTGGTTACCAGGAGGAGCAGCGTCCGAAACTTGCCTTTCCGCACATCGGCCTGTCGAAGGAATTCCGGGGAGCAGACGATGAGGAAGACCTCTTGCGCCAGATCCTCGGCATCTTCCGCGGTAAAGCCGGAATGCCGGATGAATTTGCGCACGGGATCCACATAGTCCCGTGCGATGCGGTTGAGCGCGGAGCGGTTGTCGGCCACCCCACGCTGGATGAGGCTCCAGTACGTCTGCGGAAAGGCGCTCATGGCTATCCGCCTCCGACCGGTGGGAGGAAGGAAACGATGTCCCCTTCGCCGACCGAGGCGCTCAGCGTGGCATACTCCGTACCGACGGCGAATCGAATGGCGTCGTCCAGGAGCGGCCCGAGCGTCGGGAACTCCCGTCGAGCGGCGCTCACCACCCCTGCCACCGTGGGATCGTTCGTCGAGACGACGCTCTCTCGGCAGCCCGCGAGCTCCGCGGCGTAGCCGAAGAACCGTACTCGGATCTGGAGCATCGTCCGGATCGTAGCAGTCGGGCGGGCGCAAGCGCTACTTCCACGCGACGTCGTAGACCTCGATCCTCACTTGGGGAGCCGAGCGGTCCCCTTCCTGCAGCGACTCGCTCCACGCGACATAGAGCCTGCTTCCGGAGACGGCGAGGGTCGGATGGACGTGGCTGAACCCGTTCTCGCCGACCGAGAGATCTGCAATCGTTTCGAGAGCGGAGTTCAGGATGAGAAGTCGGGGCGAGTACGGATGGGTCTCCATCGCCGTGTCGCCGCCGCGCGCGCGGGCGATGTGCGCCACGAAGAGATGGCTGTTCCACTCGAACGAAGAGGTCGGGAAATTGCGTTCGAGCTCCTCGCTTCGAAATCGGGCGACTTGCGCGGCGCTCCAAACGGCATCGAAGGCGCAGAGAGCGAGTTCGGCGCTACTCCCCGGGGCGGTCGGGGAGAAGAGGGAGACCTGACCGTCGCGGAGGAGCAGACTGTTGCCGATGACCCCGGGAATCCCCGAAGTCGAGGTATCGTATTCGTGGAGGGCGAGTACTTGTCCCTGCAGGTCCACCTCGCGAATCTTCATCCTGGTGCCCGTGGATCCCGTGGATACAAGGAGTCGATCGCCCGTCCAAAGGATGCAGAGGTCGGGGAAGTTGTCTTGGGAGAAGTCCGTCACCTTGGCGACGATCGGAGTCCGGAGGATCTCGGCTCCCTCCAACGTGAAACGCGCGAGCATGAGGGACTGATCGAGCGCGCGATCTTCCGAGGGACCGCCGGAGGTGCCGGACTTGGCGGGGTCAGGGGTGAGGCACTGGTAGACGAGGACGAACTCCTCTCCGACCATCGCGGCCCGATGATCGGCGGGTTCTCCATACGTCGCATCCACGCGGGTCACGGGGATGGGATCGGAGATCTGCTCGAAGTCTGCATTGAAACGATAGGCTTGGTGTTTGATCGTTCCGACCTCGCCGGACGGACCTTGGGGTTGCACGACCACCAGGACGAATCCCCCTTCGGATGTTTCTAGAATCTCCGGGCGATGGGTTCCCGTGGGGAGCGTGATCGTCCTGGCGTACGTGAGCTCGGGTCCGGTCGTCCCGGTGCCGCCGGACGATTCGGTACCGCATCCCGCGAAAAGGAGGAAGAGCGGCCAAATCCTCATGCGGACTGCAGAACCGTTTAGCTTCTGTGGGGTCGCCGATATCGCCCTGTCACTGCCTGTCAGTCTGGCGGTCTGACAAGAAAGCAAGCCGATTCCACCGCATTCGCTGTGCAACTGGTTGCCGGCTAATATGTTGCGAGGCACCCTCGATGGTCTCTTGGCATGCTCCTTGCGATTCCACTCTGCGTCAGGTTCTGTAGCTCTATCTCTTGGAGGTTCGGGTTATGGCGTCGTTGAAGCCGCTGCGGGACAAGGTCGTGTTGGAGCGAGCCGAGGCGGAGGAGAAGACGGCGGGAGGAATCGTCCTGCCGGATACCGCCAAGGACAAGCCCAAGCAGGGGACGGTCGTGGCTGTCGGCGGGGGCAGGGTCCTCGAAAACGGAGAGGTGAAACCGCTCGAAGTGAAGAAGGGGGACCGGGTGCTCTTCGGGGCGTTCGCGGGGAGCGAAGTGAAGCTCAGCGGCAAGGAGTACTTGGTGGTGAGCGAGTCTGAGATTTTGGCCGTCATCGAAAAGTAGAGGAGAAGGCGAATGCCAGCGAAACGAATCGCGTTCGATCAGGACGCCCGCGAAGCCATTCGGCGGGGCGTGAAGCAGCTTGCCAGGGCCGTGAAAGTTACCCTGGGACCGCGCGGGCGGACGGTGCTCCTCGAGAAGAAGTGGGGCGCGCCGGTCGTCTCCTCGGACGGCGTCACGGTGGCCAAGGAGATCGAGCTCAAGGATCCTTGGGAGAACATGGGCGCGCAAATGGTGAAGGAAGTCGCCTCCAAGACGAACGACGTCGCGGGCGACGGCACGACCACGGCGACGGTTCTCGCCGAAGCCATCTTCGAGGAAGGATTGAAGAACGTCACCGCGGGCGCCAATCCGATCGCTCTGCGCCGCGGCGTCGACAAGGCCGTCGAGGCGGTTTGCGAAGAGCTGAAGAAGCTCTCCAAGCCCGTGAAGGGTCGGGAAGATATCCAGCACGTCGGGACCATCGCCGCGGGCGGCGACGAGAAGATCGGCAAGATGCTGGCCGATGCCATGGACAAGGTCGGCAAGGACGGCGTCATCACCGTCGAAGAGGGGAAAGGCCTCGAGACCAACGTCGAGTGGGTCGAAGGGATGCAGTTCGATAAGGGGTACATCTCCCCCTACTTCGTGACGCACCCCGAGGAAATGAAGTGCGTCCTCGAGAACTGTTACATCCTGATCTACGAGAAGAAGATCTCGGCGGTGAAGGACATCGTTCCGCTTCTGGAGAAGGTCGCGAAGGCGGGTAAGGAAGTCCTCATCGTGGCGGAGGAAGTCGAGGCCGACGCTTTGGCTACGCTCGTGGTGAACAAGCTGCGCGGTACCCTCCGCGTCTGCGCCGTGAAGGCCCCGGGCTACGGCGATCGCCGCAAGGCGATGCTGGAAGACCTCGCGACCCTCACCGGCGGCAAGGCCGTGTTCGAGGACCTGGGAATCGAGCTCGAGAAGGTCGACCTCGCGATGCTCGGCCGCGCCAAGAAGGTCGTCGTCGACAAGGAGAACACGACGATCGTCGAGGGAGCCGGCGACACGAAGGCGATCACCGGCCGTATCGCCCAGATCAAGAAGGAGATCGAAACCACGACCTCCGACTACGACAAGGAGAAGCTGCAGGAGCGTCTCGCCAAGCTCGCCGGCGGCGTCGCGCAGATCAACGTCTGCGCCGCGACCGAAGTCGAGATGAAGGAGCGGAAGCTCCGGGTCGAGGACGCCATGTTCGCGACCCGCGCGGCCGTTCAGGAGGGGATCCTTCCCGGCGGCGGCGTGGCGCTCGTGCGCGCGACGGAATCGCTCCGGAAGGTCAAGACCGTCGACGAAGACGAGAAGACCGGCGTCGATATCGTCCGGCGGGCGGTCGAGGCTCCCATCCGGCAAATCGCGGCCAATTCCGGCGTGGACGGCGCGATCGTGCTGGAGAGGGTGCGAGAGGCGAAGGACCCGAACTTCGGCTTCGACGCCGAGACGCTGGAGTACGGCGACCTCTTCAAGTTCGGCATCCTCGATCCCACGAAGGTCGTCCGGAGCGCTCTGCAGAACGCGGCGAGCGTGGCGAGCCTGCTTCTTACGACCGACGCCCTGGTCTCCGAGATCCCGGAAAAGAAGGAAGCCGCGGGCAAGGGCGGCGCACCCGGGATGGGCGGAATGGGCGGAGGCATGGAAGACGAGTTCTAACCGCTGATCGAAACGGCCCAGTGCGCCCCGGTCCCTCCAAGGATCGGGGCGCTTTTTTTTCGAGAAGTCCGAAACCACCAGTCCGAAATCTGGAGTGATTCATCACCGGAGTAAACCGCAAGCGCTCCTCGCACCCGCACGGGAGGGATCGATAAGGAAGGGAGGAAGCCATGATTGAGTCGCCCGTAGAAAGTCCCTTCCGCTTGGCGACTCTTGAATGGACCCTCCTTCGCGCCCTTGGAGATGCGCTACGGAGGGTGAGCCCGCCGCAAGGAATAGACCTTCTTACGGCGGGCTCATGAATCTGCCATCCACATGTTGAACGGCAATTGATTGCGTTGTCAATTCCGTTCCTGGTTTCACGGTTTCTTCATAGTCTTCTTCCTCGAATGGAGAGCCCAGACTGTTGTCCGGAAGGGACACAGTTGAGCCATGCCCCGAATCTTGCGCCCTTCGGAGAAGGCATGAGGCGCGAGAAGTATCCCCCCGCCAATCGCTGGGACTCGAGACTTGGCGCCATCAAGTTTGGTGGTTTCCGCGTCCTCCGTGTTTAAGAGACACGGATACAGAATCTCTTCCGCCCTCAACCCGATGCCCGCTCGTGCCGATAGGGAAAAGGGATCCGATGGTGGATCTTCTACGGGCAAGGAGTCGAGCGGCGATGGTTTTCCTCTGCGTCGGAATCGCATCTGCGATCGCCCAAGATTCCGACCTCACCCCCCGACAGCGCCGGGCCCTCGTGCACCTCGGCCACCTCCAGGCCGGCGTGCGCCTCTTCGAGGATCTCAACGGCGACTCGCCTCGCGCGCTCCAGGATCTCGTCGAGCGTCCGAAAGACGCGGCCCGCTGGCCCGAGGGCGGCTTCTACCCGGGCGGAACGATTCCGAAAGATCCTTGGGGAAACGACTACGAGTACGATCCGCGCGGCGAGGAGTTGCGGATCTGGTCGTGGGGAGCCGACGGGAAACCGGGCGGCGCGGAAGTGAATCGGGATCTCTCGAATGCAGAACTGTTCTCCAAACCCAAGCGGGAGGAATTCTCCTTCGATCGTTGGGAGGCGTGGAGCTCGTTCGGGCTCGGCTCGTGGGTGGAGCTCGAGATCGACACCGCCGGGATCAAGATGCGGCAGCGAAAGATCCTGGAGAGGGTGCAGGCGGGCCTGATCGTCCTCCGGGGGACGAATCGCCTTCGGCTCGGGGATACCGAAACGGAGAGCCCATTCGAGGAAGAGGTCAAGAAGTCCCAAGCGGTGTGGACTCCCAAGGGAGACTGTCGGCGATGCGGCAAGCCCCTCGGCGGGCATCCGGACGAGTCGACGTGGACTACGGAGAGAGTCAAGGTGCGAGATCGGGAGATCGAGTGCCGCGTTTGGGAGTCCGCCCGAAAGAACTGCCAGGGAACGAACATCCCGCGGATGAAGGTTTGGTACAGTCGCGAAGTGCCGGGCTGGATCGTCCGCACGGAATCCTCCGGCCTGAGCATCGCGGTGACGGGGTTCGGACGATAGCCCTATCCCGGCGGCCACTTCATCCCGCGTCCCCCCAGAACGTGGACATGGACGTGGAACACGGTCTGGCCCGCCTCGGCGTTGCAATTGAACACGAGCCGGTAGCCGCGGTCCGCCAACCCTTCCTGACGAGCGACGGTCTTGGCCGCTTCTACGAGCATCCCGGCATCGGCCGCCCCGAGCTCGTTCACCGTCGGCACGTGTTTGCGGGGGATGACGAGGACGTGGGTCGGCGCCTGAGGGTGGATGTCGCGGAAGGCGAGCCAATCCGGAGCCTCATGGACGATCGCGGACGGGATCTCTTTTTTTGCAATCCGACAGAACAGACAATCGTTCATTAGCGGAGAGAGTACAGTCCGCACCGTCCATTTGCTAGGATTGGACGCGATGATGGTCCTTCTTCTGGCGGCGCTCCTCCAGGACGATCCGACCGAGCTTGCCCGCCGGCTCGGAACCGGAACCGACGAGGAGCGGTGGGCGGCGGTCGAGGCGATCGCCAAGGTGGGCGAAAGCGCGCGGGCGGCCGCGTCGAAGTGTCCCGATGGCTGGTGGAGGGGCGCGGCTCTGGCGGAGCTCGACGCCCGGCGCGACGGCGGCGCGGCGTGGAAGGATCCGGTCCGCGTCACCCTCGCGGCGAAGGATCAAGCCCTGGGAGATGTCCTACGAGCCTTGAGCGAGCAGGCGCATGTTTCGATCCAGACGACCTCCGTCGATCGCCGAGTCACGCTCAATCTCGACGGCGACACGTGGTTCGAGTCTCTTCGCGAGCTCTGGCTTGCGGCGGATACGGATATTCAGCGCGGACGGGACGGATCGTGGGTATGCGAGCCGCCCGAGGATTCGAGGAAGTACACCTTCCTCCATCGATCGTTCGAAGTGGCCGCGCTCGACTTGGAGCTCGTGACGACCTCCGATTTCCGCGACGCTCCCCGGAGCGAACTCCGCCTCGGACTCGCCGTGCGGGGCGATCCTTCGGTGCGCGTCCTGACGATCTCCACGCCCCGCGTCGCGGAGGCGGTCGACGACACGGGACGCTCCCTCCGGCACGAGAATTCGGAGCTTCCCAAGGAGGCCGCGACACGGTCGGTTCGCGACTTATCGGCTCGGGGGTGCAACCTTCGGCTGGAGGTCCCGGCGGCGGGCGCCACGAAGATCTCGCGCCTGCGGGGCTCGATACGAGTCCGGCTCGCCAAGGCTCTTGCGGCCGTTTCCTTCGACAAACTGGCCGCAACGGGAACGGCGGAGAAGGAGATCTCGGGGCTCAAGATCAAGATCGGGCCTCACGTCCGGCGCGGCGACCGCGAGTTCACCACCCAACTCGCGATCGAAGCGCCCGGAGAAGGCTACGAATGGCCGGAGGCGCAGGAAATCCGATTGGCCGATTCCGCCGACGTCTCGTGGATCTTCCGCCGCCATAGCCGAAACGTGACTTCCACGGGGGTCAGCTACCATTTGACGTGGCGGAATCCCGGCGGTTCCGACGCCCCCGCGTCCCTGTCGTTCAGCGTCGTGACGGAGCGGTACGAGCGCGATCTTTTCTTCGAAATCAAGGACATACCCCTTCGATGAGCGCCATCCTCGTCCTGACGTTGGGGTTGCTTCAGGAAACCGGCCTGGAGGCGGAGGTATCGCGCTTGGTGCGGGAACTGGAACAGGAGAGCATCGATGTCCGCGACCGCGCCCAGGAGTCGCTCATCCGCCTCGGTCGTCGCGCCGAAGCGCTCCTTCGAGCGCAGATGAAGGAGGCGCCGGAGGAGGTGCGGTCGAGAATCGAGGTCGTCCTGCGCGAGATCGAGCGTCGCGAACGCATCCGCGACGTCTATGCGGAGCCGGCTCCGATCACGCTGGAGTTCGAGTCGGTGCCGCTCTCCCGAGTGCTGGAGGCGCTCTCGAAGCAGACGAGGACGACCGTGGTGGCGGAGCCGGAGGCCGCGGGCGAGACCGTCACGGTGAAGTGCGTCAAGACTCCGGTGTTTCGCGCGGTGGACGACCTCTGCCGCGCGCACGGAAACCTGACGTACGCGATCGCCTGCGCCGCCGGACATACGACCGTGACGATCAAGCGAGGGAAGTACGTCGCGCATCCGCGCTTGGTCGAGGAGCGATTCGTCGTGTGGCTGGATTCGATCGTGCTCTCCGTCCGATCCGACCTGCGGGGGGGATCCGCCGGCAGCGGAGCGATGACCTTCGAGAGCGGCTGGGAGTCCGGCAACGTGCCGATCCGCACCCACCTGCGCCTGACGGAGGTCCTGGACGACCGCGGTCGTTCGTGTCTTTCGCTCGTTTCGGATGAGGGGCGGAAGTCCTCCGAGGCGATCACGCGCCACGAGGTGGAACTCGAGGGGGTGCCTTCGGAAGACGCGAAGAAGCTTTCCGTCGTCCGAGGGGTACTGGAGGTCACGTTTCCCACCGACGTCACGCTCCTCCGCTTCGAGGGTCCGGCGAATCGGGTCGGCGCCACTCTTTCCGAGAACGGCTTCCAGGCGGCCCTCTCGGATTACCAGGTGGGCGAAGAATTCGTGCGCCTGACGGTTCGCGTGTTCGGCAATTTCGGTTCGGCGGGACCGCGCTTCCGACTTCGGGACAAGTCGGGGAAAGAACTTTCGCCTCAACACACATCGACCATCCGCTCGCGCGGGTCCGTCACGTACAGCCTGAGGTTCGTCCTGCCCAAGGGCGGAGAAGTCGGCGCATTCGAGGTGGGCGCCACCACCGGCAGCCTCGAGCGGTCCGTCCGCTTCGAATTCCGCGACGTGCCGATTCGGCCGTAGCCCATATTCCTTCCATTATTCGTTCACATTTGATATCCTCTCTGCCAGGACGACCGGAAGGAGGGAGGCCCCCTTTGAGATGCATCTTGAGGTTTCTTCTTGCCCTCACTCTCGTCTTCCCCCTTTTCGCGCGGGAGACGCGGTACGGCCCTACCCTCACGATCCAGCCCATCACTTGGAACGTCCTCGGACTGGACCACAACAACGTTTCCACCGGTCCCGACATCTTCCTGGTCGGCGTTCGAGTGCGGAACACGGGCGACGCGGCGGCGACGAATCTCCAAGCGAATTTCGTGTGGGACAGCGCGAATTCCTATCTGAACTTGAGCGGGCCGACCGGCCTGACCCTCGATTCGCTCCCAGCCGGGGCCTCCCAGGATTTCTACTTCAATGTCGTCGTCACGCGAAACGCCGCAGCGTTCTTCACCGCGCGCCGATACCATATCACGGCTTCCGCGACCGGGGCGTCGGCGGTCAGCACTCCGACTCCCCGCGAGCTCTACGTCGAAAAGATCGTCTCCCAGAATCGAAATTCGATCGTGTCGATCGCCGGTCCTACCACCGTGACCGTGGGACAGACGTACACGTATGTTCTGAATTGCAAGACCGCAACGGGCGGATATCCCCAGTTGGTCCACTTCCTCAACTTTCCGAACGCCATCTTCCAAGTCCTGACTTCGTCGTCGACCTACACGGCGCCTTCGGGCGGAACCAACGACAAGATCTACGCCGATGCCGGCGGCTGGGACAACGACCCGAACAGCCCCACCTATCGCGAAGTCATCGGACCTGCGAACTACACCGGCGGCAAGGCCGGCGGAACGATCCAGACGACGTTCACCGTCCGGATCGTCGGGACAGGGAGTGCGACCCTCACGGCGCTCATCTACGATTACTCCGGGAGCAGCTATCACTACAACAGCGACTTCGGCGCCACCGTCCTCGCCGTGACCGCGTCGAAACCGACGGTGACGGTGACGGCTTCGACTCCCGACGCATCCGAGGCCGGTCCCATGAGCGGAGTCTTCACCGTTTCGAGAGTCGGCGACACGACCGCGGCGCTCCAAGTGGACTTTGCCATGAGCGGAACGGCCACGTCGGGGGCCGATTATGCCGACGTCGGAACGAGCGTGACGATCCCGGCCGGCTCGAGTTCGACGACGCTGACGTTGACTCCGTCGAACGACGCTCTGTCCGAGGGAAACGAAACCGCGGTCTTGACCCTGCTCTCTTCGAACAACTACGCGGTCGGCTCTCCCTCATCGGCCACCGTGACCATCGAGGACGACGAGCGCGTCGTCGAGTGGACCGCGGCGACCCAGACGGTGGGGGAGGGGACGATTTCCGCGACGGTCACCGTGACCTTGAGCGTGGTCCACACCCTCGATGTCACGGTACCCTTCACATTGAGCGGAACCGCCGCGCCGAACGCCGATTACACGGCTTCTCCCTCGAGCCCCCTTACGATCTCCGCGGGTACCACGACGGCGAGCCTTACCCTGACTCTCGTAAACGATGCGGCCGCGGAGTCGAGCGAGACCGTCGTCGTGACCATGGGTACCCCGACGAATGCGGATCCGGGAACCACCACCGTCCACACCGTTACGATCACGGACGACGACAACACTCCTCCGATCGCCGGAGCGGACAGCGTGACCGTCTCTGAGGACAGCGCCTCAAACGTGATCTCCGTCCTATCGAACGACAGCGATCCCGAGGGTGGAGCCCTCACGGTGATTTCCGTCACCTCTCCGAGTCATGGAACGACGAACCTGGTGGGGAACACGATCGAGTACACCCCGAACGCAGACTTCTCCGGTTCCGACTCCTTCTCCTACACGGTTTCGGATCCTCTGGGTGGAACGGCGATGGCGACGGTATCGGTCACCGTGACCGCCGTGAATGATCCCCCGGTCGCTTCTGCGGACAGCGCGACGGTGGAAAAAAACAGCGGTCCGAGTTTCGTCTCCGTCCTCGCAAACGATACGGACATCGACGGCGATCCTCTGGTCATCGCATCGGTGGGTCCGGCCTCTCATGGCATCGTGGTGATCGTGGGCGGCGGGAGCGGATTGACGTACCAACCGGCGTCGGGATACACGGGTGCCGACTCCTTTACGTACACGGCCTCCGATGGGAAGGGCGGCACCGCGTCGGCCACGGTCTCGGTCACCGTTCAACAGATTCCGGAGGTCGTGATCGAAATCGGGGGAGGCCCCGCGGGAATCCACGGCGCGGATCCCCTGACGACGCTTCCTGGTGGGACGGCGGGCGTACTCTATGTCGCGCTGCCGTTCGTCGCGGGCGGCAAGGGGCCCTTCGCTTGGAGCGTCACGCCGATCTCCGGGAACTTCCCATTCAATTTCGATACGTCCACGGGCGCCGTCACCGGTGCGCCGCCTGCCGGAGCCTATTCGTTCGTGGTTTCGGTGTCCGACTCTCAGACTCCCGCCGACAATGACGTCCGGGAATTCTCCGTCACCATTACTCCGGCGAACAATAACAACCCCGAGATCAATAGCCCCACGCCTCCCGACGGCATGCTCGGTATTGCGTATTCTCAATATGCTACGGCCACGGGCGGAACCGGTCCCTACACTTGGAGCGTCGCGGCAGGATCCCTCCCAACCGGTCTCGTTCTCAATCCCTACACCGGACAGATCGCCGGGACTCCGGTCGTGGGGGGCGTTTTCACGGCCGATCTCCAAGTCACGGATGCGAACGGACGTCTCGACTTGACGGCATCCGGACCCTACCCCACGGGTCAGGAATGGACGATCACGGTCAATGCCAATCCTGTGAACATCGACACTCCCTACCTCGCCGGCGGGAGTGTCGGGTCCGCGTACGATCAACCGGTAGAATCCACCGGTGGGTTGGGCCCGACCTTTGCCTGGAGCGTCTCGTCCGGGACACTCCCACCGGGTCTGTTGCTTTCGGGTACCGGTCCAACCGCCACCCTATCGGGCACTGCGACGACGGCCGGAGTGTTCAGCTTCGTCATCTCGATCGCCGATGACGGGCAATCGGGCGTCACCGACCTCCAACCCTTCACCGTCGTGATCGCGCCGGCTTCCTCTACTTCCGTGAGCATCGCCACGACGTCTATGTCGACGGGGACCGCCGGTTCTCCCTATTCGATGCGGCTCACCGCCGTCGGTGGGAGCGGCTCGTACACGTGGACGCTGACGGGCGGTTCCTTGCCGGCGGGTCTTTCGCTCGACCCTTCGACGGGGATGATCACCGGGGTGCCGGTCGAGGGCGGCACCTTTTCTCTCAGCTTCCAGGTTACGGATGCGCTCGGGGGAATGGATTCGCGGCTCTTCGTCCTCACGATCGCCGCACCTCCCTCGGTGGCAACGCCGAGTCCGCTCGCAGCCGGAGTGATCGGCGCTGGGTACTTCAAAGTCGTCTTGGGGATCGGAGGGGTGGCTCCGTACGGATGGGCGATCGTCGTACCTCCGGGACCAGGAGAAACCGGGCTTCCCACCGGACTGGCGGTTCACGCTCTATCCGGCGCCCTCAGCGGAATTCCAACCTCGGCCGCGGGCCCGTACGTGTTCACGGTTCGGCTGACCGATCGGAACGGGAGCGTCGCGACGCGCCAATACACGCTCGAGTTGATGTCGACTCCAACTGCGGCCGCACCGGTCGTCCTCACGAAGCACCTTTCCTCTGCCCAGGTGGGAGTGCCTTATTCGACAACCGTGCTGGCGGCCGGAGGGGATCCGCCTTACACGTGGTCCCTGATTCTGGGGATTCTCCCGGCATGGGCCTCCTTCGACGCCGCGAGCGGGACGATCTTCGGCACGCCGGATCTCCCGGGGACCGTCGACCTTCAATTCATGGTCACCGACCAACAGCCGGTTTCGGCCGCCTCTCTCGTCATGAAACTCGTCGTGACGGACGTGGTCGCCATTCTCACGACAGGGCTCCCGGAAGGGCGCAAGGGAGAGACCTACTCCAAGAACCTCGAAGCTGCCGGTGGGATTGGACCGTACCTCTGGGAGATCTTGCAAGGAAGCCTTCCGAGCGGACTTCTGCTCAACGCCTCTTCCGGGATCATCCAGGGACGTCCTACGACGACGGGGACCTATGATTTCCTTGTGCGAGTAACGGACGCGGAAGGACGGACGAGCGCGAAGACGATCGTCCTGACGGTCGTGGAGTCCTCCTCCGAAGGCGGAGACGGAAAGGACCTGGCGGGATACTGCCTCGTGACACCCCTTCGATTTCCTGCGGCTCCCCTCGGCGCCCTCCTGGGATTCGTCCTGGTCCTGCTGATTTCTCGCGTTCGCGGGAAGGGCGTTCGTGGCTAGCGCGGCACTCTTCCTGTTCGCGGTAGCTTCGGCGTCGGCACAGGATCCCGAACTGCTCGGGACTTCGCTGCCGACCTGCCTGCAGGAACCTACCGAGTCGAGGCCGTTCATCGATTTTCGACATTCGGAGGTGGAGCTTTTCTTCGGAGTCGCGGTCTACAGCTCGGACTTCGAGGCGGATCCGGGGCTCGCGCTCGGACTGCTGGGACGCGTGCCGATTCCCGGGATTCTGGAGAGACTCGGCGTCTACGCCGAGATCTTCGGATCGGGCATCCGACGAGATCTTCCCGACGAAGACCGCGGCACGGGGATCGACATGCTTCTGGGGGCGGGCCTCGACTACGGAATCTACGAAGGGGAGAGGTTCCTCGTGCGGGTCGGTCTCGGCTTGATGTACGGCTTCTTCCTCGACGTCCCCCAAACGGACGACGGACTGGCAGGTTCCGCGGGCGCGACCTTCGGGGTGCGCATCACGGAGAAACTCTGGATCACCGCGAGGGGCGAGTTCATCACGGCCATCGTGGACGTCGACGGGGACGAGCGGGATTGGACGGCGATAGTGGGGGTGGGGGCGAGGGTTCGATTCTGAGGGCCTGCCATGGTGTGCGAGTCCGCCATCCCGTAAGGGCGAACGAGATCAAGATTCCAGCGTCGTCGGCGACGAGGGCGCTCGATCTCGGCGCGGTGCGCGAGTCGGTGTACTTAATCTCGTAACGGCGTCCTTCCTTCCAAGCCGCCGCGTCCGCGGTGGGACGGCCATTCCCGTTCCGCCCCCTATGCAAGATCGAACAGAAGGATTTCCGATGCTTCCTGGGCGGTCAAAGAGAGGCCCGGCTCGCCCACGAGGGCGGCGCCATCTCCGGCACGAAGACAATTGTCGACCAACACGATCCGACCCTTCACCACATGAAGCCACGCGCTTCTGCCGGGGCGAAGCTCGTGGATCAGATGAGTCCCTGGATCGACGAGGGAAGAGTAGATCCGAACGTCCTGGTGTATGCGGAGTGAAGACTCGCTTCCGTTCGGGGAGGCGATGAGCCGGAGGAGGCCCTTTCGCTCCGCAACAAGAAAGCGCTTCTGCTCCTCGGTGGGCTTGAGATCCGCCCGATCAGGCGTAATGGAAATCTGGATAATCTGCGCGCAATCGACAAGCGACCCATTGATTTCACGGCGAGATGATCCGTGGCCGGCACTCGCACGCTGAAATTCTCCGGTCGCCAGACGGCCGAGTCTGCCGGATGAGTCGTGATGGACCAACGCACCCGCCAGAACATAGGTGACGTTCTCGACATCGTCGCGAAGGACGTGCGGCAGCAAGTCCATCCCTGGGCGGAGATTTTCCTCGTTGAGAGACGCCAGCGCGCGGAAACCACGTCGCAGAGGATCCCCAGTGTTCTCCGAGTCGAACGTCATCCACGTCTCCTGAGTTTCACTCAGGAGGTGGCGACGATCTTCCGACCTACGCAGAGTAATCATCGATTGCCACCCACGCTGCCTGCAGCGCTGACCACGCAAATCTCGTATCAAGGGTAGGGCGAGGGTCGTCCGGATCCGGCCGATGGCTCAGGATCGTCGTGGGTGCCGGAGGGTCCGCCGCATCGACCGAACCCTCGCACCCTTCGACGTTCAAGAGACCCGAGCAGATACCGAGCGAGCCGAGCTTGCTATCGAGCAGCAGGACTGAATTCTCCACGGCGCTCCCGTTTGACTTCGTCCAGACGCGCGTCCGCTGTGGCAATGAGCGCTTCGGGCGTCGTTCCGTCCTCTGGAGACGTCGCCACGCCCGCGCTCAGGGAGAGGTGCGTCAAGAGGCGCACGGCCTCCGCGGCGCGATTTACGATACTCATGTCATGAGAAAGATCGCCGGACACGAGGAGGAGAAACTCGTCGCCACCGTAGCGTCCCAGGGCCTCACCTTCGCGGAGTACGCTTTGGAGGGCCTTCGCCACCCTTCGGAGCGCCAAGTCGCCCCCCTGATGACCTCGTCTTTCGTTTACCCCCTTGAAATTGTCGAGATCGAGGAAGACGATGGACACCGCGGATTCGGACCGCCGCGCTCGAAGGAGCATGTTCTTGATCTCTTCCAGGATGTACCGGCGGTTGTAGAGCCCCGTCAGGGGATCGGTCATGGCCTGCTCGGTCAGCCTACCGATGAGAGTCTCGTTATGGAGGGCGAGATCGTTCTTCATCGTACCCGTCGCTCCAAAGAGAAGTCCGACGAGGCCGGAATGGGCGAGAGAGAGATAGTTGATGGGGTGTCCCCCGACTGCGGCGAAAAGGCTCATTCCGCCCACTCCTGAAACGATCATCTCGAGAACACTCAAGAGGATGGACATGATCATGCCCACGAGAAAGCCGAACCAGATGAAGCCGTTGCGCGTGACATCGTACGTATGGGCCCGCCCGAAAGCCCTGAGATAAGAGGTCAAACCAATCACGAGAGCTTAATGTGCAAACGGTCGGCCACACTTCGGTCTCGTTCAGGGTCATGCGTCTTCCGCGGAGTTCATTGGAAACGGACGCCCGAAGGCGCTCATGGTGTTTGGGTGAGGATCATTGTGATCGCCAAGAACGCGTCGATGGCGAACGGTTCCATTCCGCAGGTTGAGCGATCGCCTCTCCCCATCTTGATCGACTGCGGTCGCAATCAGGATCGAGCCCCCACGGAACGTATCTCTTCGAAGAGTCGACGCTCTTCCTCGGAAATCCGCCGCGGGATCTTGACTTGGACGCTTACGATGAGATCACCTTGCCCCCCTTTGCCATCGGAGAGTCCCTAAGAGCTCATCCCGGTAGGATCGTGGCCGCGGTGGCGGCGCCGAGGGTGCAGATGCAAGGCGCGACGACGAGGCGAGCCTTGAAGAGGGCTGCCGAGGGTGCGATCGGCATGACCAACAGACAGGAGGTGAAAAGTCCAAACCTGGGACCCCGTTGGAGGGAACCCAACACCGACGTGACAAGGGCGCGAGCCCGGAGCACTGGGCCTAAATCTGCCCGTACGAGAGAGGACCCGCGAGGGCGCGTCTGGTGGAAGTCATAGGTGCGTGGCCGTTTCGAACGAAAGTGAAGCGCCGTAAGGCCTTTCGAGCGGGTGAGCTGGCCCTCAGCAGCGAAGCCCCGTTTCCAACGGTAGCTCGACGGGTAGTGGCGACGGGATGGTCACGAAGTCTGTAGGTCTTACCCGAGGAGATCTGCCGGGAATCCGCGGAAGCGGTAGGCCGTACAACGAAAGAAGGAAAGCCAATACCCCAGCAGATCAAGGACCGATGCCCAGTACCAGAAGGCCATCGAAAGATGGTTCCAACCGCGAAAGCGGGGAGGGAAAGCGTCGGCGGCGAAGGTGGCGGAGCGACGCGTGAAGGCATCGTCGGACAGGACAGAAAACCCCGCAAGGGGGCCAGGGTGGACGCAGCCCGTAACCTACGACGCGGCTACCGAGACCCATGGCGTCATCGGACAACGATCTCTTCTCGGCCAAGCGCCCGCAGCGAAAACGCCGCAAGCTCACGCGAGCCGCGATACGCCTAACGCGGAGCATGTGGACGGCACGCTGTTCGCCGCAAGCGACACCGACGGGTCGCGAGCCGACCGATGACGGGGGTCATAACCCGCCATCCCGAAGAGCCGTATGTGAACAGCACTCGTACGGTTCCGTCAGAGCTGGGGGAGGGAAACCTCCCCTGGCTACTCGACCTAGCGTCTTCGACGCCGTATCGCTCCCGATACGTTCGTGGCGCCTCACGAAGCCAGGTCAAGACCAGTTGTGCCCGTGCCTTTGCCCTCGCTACCTGCCATCCACGCTCGGCGGAGGTGCCGAAGATCAGCCGCCCGTTTGATCGTACGGCGATCATGGCTCCATCGAACGAGATGTGGACCTGGAAGGCCGGTCCATCACAGAGGACGGCCAAGTCCTCGACCAGCGGGGAATCCTCGGTGCGGAGATTCGGAGAGATTTGGGGGTTTTCGTCCATGGTTTTCCTCGATGAGGGAATAAGAGAAACGGACTGGTTCGCGGCGGGAGTCACGATCCCGAAGGCGGTCCTACTCGAAGATGTCGAGCGTGGAAAGGATCGCGTTCTCGATCTCCCTCATCCGCTGGGGAGTCATCCGACCGGCCGCAGGGATCGAGCGCCGCGTCCCCGGATCGACGAAACGCTTGTGGTCGAGCGCTCGGATCTGGTGACAGAGGAAGAGCGTCTCCATGGGGAGTCCCGTCTCCTTCGCGGGGACCCTGACGGTCGAAGCGTAATCCCTTTCTTGGTTGGCCGCGTCCGTTCCGGGAACGACGACCACCGTGAGAGGGAGCGAATTGAGGGCGTCCGAGGAGACGACGAGCACCGGGCGCTGCCCCGCCTGTTCGCGACCCATACTCCCGGCCAGGGTCACGAAGTAGATCTCGCCGCGGCGGGCCATTACGCCAACCCGTCGTTATCGGCCGCGGAGAAGTCCTCCGAAACCTCGCGATTCACCGCCATGGCCTGCGGATCCTTGGCCATCCGGGCCATGCCTTCCGCGAAACGCTCGCGCTTGCACTGGATAATGAACTGCTCGAGAGCCGTCCGAACCAGGCGGTTCCAGTTGCTCCGCATCTCGGCCGGGGCCAAGGCCGCCGCCTCCTCAACCACGCGTCGGGGAAGCGCGAAGCTCCGGCGAACCACGTTCGAGCGGCGCTTGGACTTCACGGTTCTCATGTCACACCTCGTGTCACTCAAAGAGTACCTCCTTTCTAGGTTTTTGTCAAGAGGCCGGATCGGGACCGAGACCGCCCGGAGGCGTCCCGGTCCCGACCAGAATGGCTGCGGCTACGCCGAGAGCGCTTCGCCGGCGAGGACGTCGCCGAGAGCCTTGAGCAGCATCTCGGCATGGGTCCTTGACGTGATCGCGATCCCGCGTCGCGTGAAGGCAGAGGCTCTTTCATGAAATCGCGCTGTGGCGCGACTTCACGAAAGGGCCTCTGCCCTATGTTGCGCAGGTCCGACCCCTCCCGAACCGCTCTGGCACCCCAGCCGACCCATCCAGCCCCAGAAACAACAGGTCTGCGGGACGTTTCTGGGACACGAATCGTGCTTTGATCCTCCTACGCTCGAAGTTCTTGGGCGCGGTCGGAGAACTCGGACCCCGGCTCGGGTTCATCGTCTTTCAGTTCGGTTACTTCAATTGTGTGGCGCGCCACACAATTGAAGTTATGTTCCCGACCCAATTATGTTCCCTTCCCACGGGTCGTCGAGAGCGCCATCCTTGAGTACGCACGAAGTTCCGGGAACATAATTGTACAGGATCAGGATGGCAGGCCTGAACCTTCATTCCAGAGCTTCTCGAGCAGTTCGATGGAAGCGACGGCATACCCGCCGAAATGGTTGTTGATCAAAATGTGGATTGGGATCGGTTTCTGAAGAAGCAGTCGAACTACCGAGAGAGTCTCTTGCGTTTCTTGGATTCGATCGATGACCAGGCGATCCCAGGTCTTGGTGAGCGTCTCAATGCGCTTGTGCTCCCCGAGCAGGCGAATATATGCGGAAGACCCCGTTACTATCGCCGATCCGTATTTTGCCCACAGCTCCCGGGGCTTGGGCATCCAGTCCTGTTCGGTGATGGCAAACACGGTCTCTTGCCCTCGAAGAAGCGCGAAAAGGTCTTCTCCAACCCACGTCTTGTTTCTGACTTCGACCACCAGCGAGCACGGGGGCACC
>CAZGKV010000100.1:0-18856 GCA_964526305.1 uncultured Planctomycetales bacterium
ATCTTGAAATAGCCGCCGCCGGCGAGCTTCTTGAACTTGACGAGCGCGAAATCGGGCTCGACCCCGGTCGTGTCGCAATCCATGAGAAGGCCGATGGTCCCGGTCGGCGCCAGCACCGTCGCCTGCGCGTTCCGGAAGCCGTGGACCTCTCCGACGGCGACCGTCTCGTCCCAATCCTCCCGCGCCGCCTTGAGAAGTTCCGGCGGGCAATCCGCCTCGTTGAGTTTGTACGCGGCCTCCCGGTGCTTCCTCATCACGCGCAGGAAGGGCTCGCGGTTCTTGGCGAAGCCGGCGAAGGGGCCGACCACTTTCGCCATTTCCGCGCTCTGCCGATAGGCGCGTCCCGTCATGATCGCGGTGAGAGCGGCGGCGATGGCGCGCCCGCGGTCGCTGTCGTACGGGATCCCCAGGAGCATGAGGAGGGTTCCGAGATTCGCATAGCCCAGGCCGAGCGGCCGATAGTCGTGCGAATTCTCGGCGATCCGTTTTGTCGGGTAGCTCGCGAAATCGACGACGATCTCCTGCGCGGTAGTGAAGACCTCGCAGGCATGGCGGTATCGCGCGACGTCGAATCGTCCGTCGGGCGTCAGGAACTTCGTGAGGTTGAGACTCGCGAGGTTGCAGGCGGAGTCGTCCAGGAACATGTATTCGCTGCACGGATTCGACGCCTGGATGCGATCCGTGTTCGAGCAGGTGTGCCAATCGTTGATCGTCGTGTCGAACTGGAGCCCAGGATCGGCGCAGCGCCATGCGGCCTGGGCGATCTTGTCCCAGAGGTGTCGCGCCTTCCCCGTTCGCGCCACCTTCCCGCCGGTCCGCCACGTCGTTTGCCAATCACCGTCTCGCTCCACCGCCTCCATGAATGCGTCGGGCACGCGAACGGAGTTGTTCGAATTCTGGCCGCTCACGGTGCGGTAGGCCTCGCCGTTGAAATCGGCCGGGAGTCCCCCTTGCTCGATCAGGATCCGCGCCTTCTCCTCTTCGCGCAGCTTCCAGTCGACGAACTTCTCGATGTCGGGGTGGTCCACGTCGAGGACGACCATTTTCGCCGCCCGGCGCGTGGTTCCTCCGCTCTTGATGGCGCCGGCGGACTTGTCGTAAATCTCCAGGAAGCTCATCAAGCCGCTGGAGGTTCCGCCGCTCGAGAGCTTCTCCCCCTCGGCGCGGATCTTGGAGAAGTTCGTGCCCGTGCCGGAGCCGAACTTGAAGATCCGCATCTCGCGCTTCACGAGATCGGCCATGTCCATCAAGTCATCGCCTACGGACTGGATGAAGCAAGCCGAGAGCTGCGGGCGGGTGTAGGAATCGCCCGTCTCCTCGATCTTGCCCGTTTCGCGATTCCAGGCATAGTTGCCGACCGCGCTCCCCTTGATACCGTATTCTTGCGAGAGGCCGCAGTTGAACCACACGGGCGAATTGAAGGCGCCGTGCTGGTGGACGAGGAGGTAGGTCAACTCGGCTTCGAACGTGTCCGCGTCCTCGACGCCGGCGAAGTACCCATACTCCTCTCCCGCGACACGCAGGGTATGCGCGACGCGGCGAACGACTTGGCGAACGCTGGTCTCATGGCCCGTGGCGGGCACTCCCGCCTTACGGAAATACTTCGAAACGACGATGTCGGTCGCCAGCTGGGACCAGGCGGAGGGAACCGCGAGGTCCTTCATCTCGAAGACGGTCGAGCCGTCCGGATTCGAGATCTTCGAGGAACGCTTGTCCCAAACGACCTGATCGAGCGGATCGAGGCCGGGAGTCGTGTAGATCCGCTTCATGCGGACGCCCTGCGGCTTGTTCTCGCGCCGGCCGCGTTTCTTGACTTCGGTCGCCGTGCCGGTGGGATTGCCGAACAGCGTTTCCATGCGCCTCTCCCCAACCAATACGAATCCTACCCGTACCCCTACGACACTGAAGACACAGACGAAATCCGATACCGCACTGAACCCACAGAACAGAGCCGACACCACACTGAAGACACAGAGCCGCTCCTACTCGCAGGACCGCCGCGATTCGAGACAAAACGCAGCGGTAGTCGGTGGGACTCCCCCCCTTTCTGGGGCGGTGTGCGGCCGCTGTCTTCCGTGCAGCCCCCCTCAAGGTGGGCAGGAAGACCGCTCTTCCCCCTTTTTCTCTCCCCGATCTATCCGAACCCGCCGGGCCCCGCCCGACGGGACCTATCCGCTTATGCGTCCCAACGTAAAACCACTACTCTTAGCGAACTCACGAGAATGCTACCCCAAGATGTTGTGGGTTGTCAAGACGAGGCGGAGTTTTCGCCCGCGCGCAAGTCCGCGAGTCGTGCGGGGTTTCGACTTTCTGTACTCCCGAATTATTTTTTCTCGAAGGCGACGAGCGACATCTTCATCTGCGCCGTTTCCATCTTCACCAAGTGACCTGGCACGTCGGTGCAATACCAGATCGTGGACGTCATTTGTTCGTCGCCTTTGCAATTCTTGGCGGGGGAGTCGTATCGCTTGCACGGTAGATCTTTGCCCCCCACCCTCAGGATTTCATCGGACCAGCGGCCCGCGTCTTTGTGATCCCGGAACGGCTTGGTGCACAAGGGGCAATTCGCCTTAGCGTCGAGCGTCCACGTCATTGCCTTCGGGACGGGTTCCTCGCCCGGAGTCTCGGTCTCGTTGTCGCCGACCTTCATGAATGTTTCCGTCTTGAGCGTATGCTTGTCGGCTCCCTTTCGGTCCAAGACCTTGACGACCTTCATCTTGATTCCGGCCGTCTCTATCTCGAAGCTCACGGAAGAGCCGACTCCGACCGAGTTCCAGGCCTCCCACGCGTCGTGGCGATAGCTCTTCGGGACTTCCTTGGAGGACTCGGTGCGGGGCGGCATCGGCGGTTCGGGGCGCATGCGCTTCCGCTCGCGCCACTTTTTCGTCACGTCCTTGAGCCACTTCTCCGCGCTCTCGCCCAGCTTCTTGAGCTGCTCCATCGCCTTTTCGACCTGTTTCTGGATCCTCTTTTGGATCCGCTCGGTTTCATCCTGCTGCGCCTGGGCGACGCCTGCGGTAAAGAAAAGCGACGCGAGAACCCAAGTGGTTTTTTTCACGGGCGATCCTCCCTGTGGATGTTCGGAAAGAGTATAACCTGCTCTCGGCGGCTACTTGTCCTCTTTCTTGAGCTCGATCCGCTTTCCTCCTCGGAGGACGACGAGCTTCGACTCCTTCTTGAGGAGCGAGCGCACGTCCTTGGAAGACGCGACCTTCGTTCCGTCGATTTCGAGGAGGATATCGTGGCGTTTGAGCCCAAGCTCGGCCACGAGAGATCCTTCCTTCACCTTTCGCGTCACGAGTCCGCTTCCTTCGGGGATTTCGAGATGGGAACGGAGCACTTCGTCGGGGAAATCGAAGGAGGCTCCATGAACGTATTCGCGGCCTCCCCACGTCGGGATCATGCGCCGGTTCCACTCCTCATCCTCGAAACCGAACTCGAAGAGACGCTTTCGAAGACGGCTCATTTCTTCTTCGAATTCGCGGAACATCTCTTCCGGGTCTTGGCCCTGGAAACGGAACTCATTCCGCCCGCCATGGAAGCCGGCGCGGACTCCCCCGTAGCGGATCCCGTCCCGGGAGATCCCATATTTTCGGGCCAGTTCGGGATGTTCGGTGAGAAACTTCTCGAGCGACTCCGATTTCGCGGTCAGCTTCTTCCCGTCTTCGGTGTACTCCAGTTCCACCGAACCGTCCTTCTTGCGCTTGAACGCGATGGGATCCCCTTCCGCGGGCGTGATGAAGTAGACCGTGTCTCCGTTGGAGGATTGGACGGAGATTCGTCCTCCGAGGCGCCGGGTCGGGGGCTTCTTTTCCGAGCGCTCGAATTCCTCGAGGAGTTGCTTCGCCCGAAGTCGAATCTCGGGGTCGTCGCTCTGGGCCGCCTTCTTGAGGGCGGCGGTCGCGGGTTTTCCGATCTTGCGCAGTTCGGCCGTGGCCTTCTCTCGCACGTCGAAGTTCTCGGAGCCGAGCTCGCGGACGAGCTGTTCGATCCGTTTCGCCTGATCGTCTTGGGCCCAAACCAAGCCGGGGAGCAGGAAGAAGAGTGCGGCGCGCATGGCGGGGACCTCCTAGGAAAATCGAACCAGGGGATTAGTATAGGCGGGCGCGAGAAAGTTCGCTACTCTGACCGAATGGCTCGCATCGGATGGGGCGCGCTTCTCCTGGCCTCCTGCATGGCCCCCTCGGAGCGCTTGATCCTCACGATCGATAACTTCAACTGATGAGAGGGGTGAGTCCCTCAGACTCAAAAGGCCCTGGCAGGGCTGAAGGGGGTTCGCTCGTGCGAAGTTCGCCTCGTCGACGGCACGCGCGGCCAAGTCACGTTCCACTATACGAGGTCCGAAATCACGCCGGAGGAACTCCTTCGGGCGGTGGAACGAGTCAATCCCGGATTTCGAGTCTCTCGGAGGAAGGGCGAGGCTGACCGGATCGATTTCCGGATGGTGGTGGCCCGAGAGGGGTATGAATCCGCTTCGCTCCTGGCTTCGGGCAAGGCCACGATCCTTCTCCTCTTTCGGGAAGAGGACTGGGCCACTCTCGCGCTGGGGATGAGAATCGACACCTTGGCCCTCCGCTACGGGTGCGCGGTTCGAAAAGTCGCCCTGGAAGGGGAGGGGGCGTTGCGGCAATTCGAACGGGAAGGGGGGACGTCGACGCCGGTGGGGCGGGTGTACTCCCCCGAAGGACGCCTTCTCGGTCAGAGCGGTGTTGCGGAGGAGATCGAAGGGTTCTTGAGGAGATAGGCCCGTGTTCGACCTGAGGGCGCTCCGGACGTTCTTGGCGATCGCGCGACACGGGAACTTCACCCGGGCGGCTCACGAAGTCTTCCTCACCCAACCCGCCGTGTCGATGCAGATGCGGCAGCTCGAGCAGATCCTGGGGACGAAGCTCTTCAAGAAAATGGGACGGGACTTGCGGCTCACGGATGCCGGAGAGGCGCTCCGGGAGCACGCCGTTCAGGTGCTCGCCGCCGCGCGAGGGGCGGAAGAGGCGGTGGCGGCGGCCGTGGGGCTGAAGCGGGGTCGCCTCGACGTCGGCGCTTCCACGACGCCGGGCATCTATCTCCTGCCTCCGGTCCTCGCCAAGTTTCGCACGAAGTTTCCCGGCATCCACGTGTCTCTGGCGATCGACAACTCCGGCACGATTGCGGAGAAAGTGGCGACGGGGACCCTCGACCTGGGATTCGTCGGGTGGGAGGCGGACCTGCGGGAAGTGAGCTCCGAGAAGATCTGCGACGACGAGCTGGTGGTGATCGGGCCTCCGGGGACGCGGAAGATGTCGGAGAAAGATCTGGCGGCGGAGAGATTCCTTCAGCGGGAGGAAGGATCGGCCACGCGGGCGCTCTCCGAGGCCTGGTTCCGCAAGAGGGGGCTCGAGTGCCGGCCCGCCATGAAGCTCACTAGTCCCGAAGCGGTGAAGCGCGCGGTCGCGGCGGGTCTGGGGGTTGCGGTGATCTCCCGGATGGCGATCTCGTGGGAGCTGGCGGAGAAGCGTCTGGTGGTAGTTCCCGTACCCGAGTTCCCGATCCGTCGTCCCTTGTGGCGAATCCTGCGCCAGGGCGCGCAGCCGGGGCCGGTGGAGGCCGAGTTTCTTCGACTCTTGAAGTGCTGATCTCGCGAACCTGGACGTCGATCGAACGCTATACTCTCATTGATTCATTGAGGGGGTCTGTCGTGAGACGAGCCTATCTCCTGCTCCTTCTGGGGGCGTGCAGCTCCGGTCAATCCTCTCGTAGTTCGGATTCGGGTCCCGACACCTACCGTCGGCCCGAGTCGGAAACACGGCGTCCTTCTACCGACCGGGGCTTGCGGGCGGGCGAGGTCGACGACAACGACAAGTTCGACGACTATGTCCGCTATTTCAAGGCGTATCCTGATCGAAACGTGCGGAAGATCGACGTCACCGACCGCATGGTGCTCTGGTTTGCGGATCGGGAGAATCGGCCTGTCTCCTGTTCTCCCGTGCGGATCCTGGCGGATGGCCAGGAGGTCTATCGAGCGGTGACCTCAGCCGGGGGCGGGCTCATGTTCCCGCCGCGGGCCCTGGGAGTCTCGTCCCAAGTGCAGCTGTTCGAGGCGGATATCGTGGGGCGAAAGGTCGCATTCCGACCGGGCGATCATGTCCAAGTTTCGGTGGACATCGCCCAGGCGCAGTGGGATTCGGTGGACCTCGACGTCGCCTTCTGTCTCGACACGACGGGCAGCATGGGGGACGAGATCGATCGCCTGACCTCGACGCTTCGGTCGGTGGTTTCGCGGATCGACCGGCTCCAGCCGCAACCGAGGCTCCGGCTTGGGATGATCACCTTCAAGGATCGGAGGGACTCGTATATCACGGAACGGACCGACCTTACGGCGAATTTGGACAAGTTCCAGTGGGAACTGAGTCGGACGACGGCGAGCGGGGGCGGGGACTACGAAGAGTCGGTCAACGAAGGACTGCGACGGGCGATTCACGACCTTTCGTGGAGACGGAACCAGGCGATCCGCATCCTCTTCTTGATCGGGGATGCGCCGCCGCACATGGACTATTCCGACGACACGCCGTACACGGAGACGATGCGGGTGGCGCTGGAACGCGGAATCAAGATCTACACGATCGCGGCGAGCGGCTTGAACGACAAGGGGGAGTTCGTTTGGAGGCAGTTGGCGCAATTCACCCTCGCGAAGTTCATGTTCATCAGCTACGGGGGCGGCACGGGACATCACGTCGGCTCGTATCGCGAGAACAATCTCGACGAGCTGATGGTGAAGGCCATCGAGGGCGAGGTGGCGAGCCTGCGCCTCGGCCGCGAGCGCCGCTCGTCGTCGAGCGAAGGCCAAGGCAAGGAACCGACGGACTTCCGCCAGTGGCGCGAGTGGCGCGACCGCGACCGATGATATAGAAATAGCCAGGCTATTTCTATATCATTTCCGCTTGGCGGGGGTGTCGACCAGCGCGTCGACCACGCGCTTCTTCTCGGGGGAGGAGGAGAAGTCCTGGAGCCGGAAGCTCAAGTGGTAGCGCGACTCAGGGTAAAAGACAGGGCTCTTGACCAAGGCGACGAGGACCTCCGCCTCGCCCGGACCGAAATCCCCGGACTCGAGTGTCGCGTCGATGAGATACATCTGTTCATGCGGCGACAGGTCGGCGTGCGCCGCGATCTTCCCGAAGGCGGCCACCCGATCCGGGTCGGAGGAAAGCTGCCGGGCCGCGAGGATGTCGGCGCACGCGGGACCGTGAGGACCCCCCGGATGGGGGTAGTGCGGGACATAGCATCCGGCCAGAAGGATCAATCCGACCACCGAAGAGCGATTCATCGCTCAATCCAGAAATTCGGGCACCGCGCGATACGGCAGGATTCCCTTTTCGTGCCCCAGTTGCAAGAGGAGTCCGACGGCCTGCTCCCCCCGCTCCCCCAGCTCCACCGCGTACGTGTTGACATAGAGATGGAGGAGGCGGCCGATGCGGTCGAAGTCGAGACCGTCCGCATAGGTGCGGGCATATTCGATCGCCTCCGGCGCGTGGTCGAGGGCGTAGCGCACCGAGTCGCGGAGGACCTCGCCGACGTCCCGCTGGACCGCGGGGTCGAGCGATCGCCGCACGGCATACCCCTCCAGCGGCAGCGGCAGCCCCGTCTCCATCCGCCACCATTCGCCGAGATCGACGATCCGACGCAGATGGTGATCGGTGTACCGCACCCGGCCTTCGTGAAGGAGCACGCCCGCGTCCAGATTGCCTTTCGCGACCTCCTCCGCGATCCGCTGGTAAGGGAGGACGCGGGTTTGGACGCCCGGGCAAAAAAGCTTGAGCGCCAAGCACGCCGTGGTGCGCTCTCCGGGAATCGCCACGATCGATTCGTCCAAATCGAGGGATGTCAACGAGCGGCGCGAGACGACGACGGGTCCATATCCGTCTCCCACGAGGGTACCGGCCGGACTGAGAACATATCGATCGGCGCTGTACGCGTACGCGTGAAGCGAAATCGCCGTGACGTCCCAGACGCCCTCGAGCGCCTGTCCGTTGAGCGTTTCGATCGGCTGGAGCTCCTGCCGAAAGACCAGCCCTCGAGGATCCACGAGCCCGCGCGCGATGCCGTAGCCCAAGAACGCGTGCTCGCTTTCAGGAGGGAGCGCGAGCGTCAACGTTCGGGACATGGTGAACCACTATACCACGGAGCGGGTTCGCCCGACAAAAGACGTTCTCATCTTCGGCGCCGACGAGGTAGAATGAGAGTGGATGACAGAGAAGCGATCGCGAACCCAACCCCAGAACACCCGCATCTACATGGAGAATGTGATGCAGAGAGTGTTCCGGCGGAACGTGCCGGACCATCTCGCCAAACTCCTTTCCGGGGACCGCGAAACGCTCGAGAAGTGCGCGGAGTTCCTCTCGAAGAATCTCGACTTCCACCAGCTCCTGCACACCTTGTGTCTCATCACCGGCCAGCGGTTCGATCTCGAAGAGCGGGATCAGGCCAAGGCCGCCGACGCGTGGGTCTGCTGGTGGCAGGAAAACAAGGAACGTCTGGCGTGGAGCGCGGAAAACGAACGCTGGGCGATCCCCACGTAATCGTCACTTCGCACTAGGGAGGGAGCCATGAGGATCAACTGTAGTTGCGGTCGGGTGATGTCCGTCGATCCCCAAAAGTACGCGGGACAGAAGGTCGCCTGCTCGAGTTGCGGCCAGCGGTACCGGCTGCCGAGCGGGGCGGGGGGGGGAGTGACGCCCGTGCCCGGGGATGCGCCCGTGGAGCCGAGAGCGGCCGGCATCGTCCCGCTCGGACACAAACTTTCCGTCCTCTGGATCCTCCTTTCCACGCTGATCATGCTCGTGATCACGATCGGTGGAATCTACGGCGGGAAGATGGGGGTGAAGGCTCTGGTGGATCGCCACGAAATCCAGAAGTACGGCGTCTACATCATCGGATTCATCATGTGGGCGCCGACCCTCGCCTTCGTGATTTCCGGATGGATCACGGCCCGCTTCTCGCCCGGCCGGACGATCGCCGAGCCCGCGCTGGCGGCGGCCCTCACCGTGGCCGTTCTTACGGGACTCGTCCTCTTCCGTCCGGGACCGGTCGACACCTTCCTGGGGGCGGCACGGCTGGATCTCCTCGACCTCCCGGTGCCCATCGGGCTCAAGGCGAACGTCTTCGCTTTGGCGATGTTCAACGCGGCGATGCTCTCGCTGGCGGGCGCCTACTTCGGCGAGGTGGCGCAGGAGAAGGCGACGGCGAAGGGTTAGTGTTTTCGCAGAAGCTCTTCGATTTCCTTGCGCCGAGGCCAGTCGTGCGGGGCGATCTCCAAGGCGGTCTTCCAATCCCGGAGGGCCGAGGCATGATCGTCGAGAGAGCAGTAGACCTTCCCGCGCTGCGCGTAGGCGTCGGCGAATTTCGGCGCGATCTCGATCGCGCGAGTGGAGTCGGCGATCGCCCCACTCTTATCGCCGAGGAGAAACCGAACGGCGCCGCGGTTCGCCCAGACGAGGGCAGTGCCGGGATCCAAGTCTAGCGACGCAGAGTAATCCAGGAGCGCAAGAGGGAGTTGTTCTAGGGCCAAGCGCGAGTTTCCCCGATTGTTGTACGCATCCGCGAATCTCGGATTCAACGTCAGGGCGCGGTCGTAGTCGGCGATGGCCCTCTCGTAGTTTCCGATCTCGTGGTGCGCGACTCCTCGGTTGAAGTAGGCGTGCGGCAGATCGTCGCCCGAATCGATCGCTTTGGTGAAATCCTCCAGGGCGGACCCTGGATCCCGGTGCGACCATCGCACGATTCCCCGACGGCAGTAGGCGTCCGCAAACCGCGGTGCCACGCGAATCGCCTCCGACAGGTCCTCGAGGGCGCCCGGGCGATTCCCCGTCTCATACCGCAGGCTTCCGCGGAAAAAACGCGCCAGGACGTGGCGAGAACAGATTCGAATGGCTTCATCGTAGGCCCGGATCGCGGCCGCATCCGTCGAAGCCGCACGGCCGGCGAGCCAATGAAACTCCTCGCACCCCTCTTTCCCCGCGTAGTCCTGGAGCCCCTTCGCTACACAGCGCTCGACGGCGGCCATGTCGCGTCTCGAAAGCGCAAGAAGACCCTCGGCGAGATCGCGATGGAGAGGCTCCTTGAGGCCGCTCCCCGCCTTTTCCAGGTGAGCCACCGCCTCCTCCGCGAGGGATCCGGTCTCGCGACGCCCGAAGCCGGTGTCGGCGGAAAAGCGCCCGATGGTGGCAAGACAAGCTCGAACGACCAACATTCGACCGAGTCGAAAGCGAGCGGGAGAGAATTGAGGATCCAACTCGATGGCTTTTCGCCAACTCGCCTCGGCGCGATCCCACCATCCTCGGATCTCCCACGCGCGTCCGAGAAGATAGTGACCCGAGGCGAGCCAGGGCGCCTTCTCGATGCCCTCCTCGATCATCCGTTGGGCCGAATCGACTTTCGCGAGCAACTCCTCGTACCGCTTCTCCGAGGTGTACAGGTATCGTAGGGCTTCGTCGATCGCGGGACGGCCCTGCTCGAAAAGGGCGAGGGCCTCCCTCAACCGGCGCTCGCGTCCCGCTTCCCGTTCCGCGATCTTGCGCTCGACCCGCTCGGCTCCCGTGCCACCGCCCCTCGTTTTCCGATAGATCTCGCGAGCCTCCTCGAGACGTCCCGCCGACTCCAGGTGCACGGCGGTCTCCATCCGAAGGCGAGAAAACCGGGCTTCTCGCAGACCCAGGGACAGGAGCCCGACGAGAATCGCGGCGAGAAAACCGATCGCGATCGAAGTCTTGGGATGGCGGGAGATGCGACGCCACGCTCGGGCGATGGGTCCCCCACGGCGCACCCGGATGGGCTCGCCGGAGAGGAACCGTCGAAGCTCCTCGGCCAGTTCGCCCGCGTCGCCGAACCGCCGCCCAGGGGCCTTCTCGAGGCATTTCTCGACGAGGGCCACGACATCGGCCGGAGCATTCAGATTCAATGTCCGCATCGGAATCGGAGTGCCTTTGCGGATGCGATCGTAGGACTCGAGCGGGGTTCTGCCCGGGAACGGCCGGGAGTCCGTCGTCAGCTCGTAGAGCATCACCCCGAGCGCCCAGACATCGGTGGCAGGGCCCATTCGATGGACGTCGCCCGTCACCTGTTCGGGAGCCATGTAGTCGGTCGTGCCCATGACGGTGCCCGTGCGCGTCAGCGCCTCCTCCTCGCGCACTCGCGCGAGACCGAAGTCGGTGAGATAGACGCGCCACGGCAGCCCCCATCGCTCGGGGGGCTGGGCCCGCTCCAAGAGAACGTTGGCCGGCTTGAGGTCGCGATGGAGGATGCCGTTTCGGTGTGCGTAGCCTACGGCCTCCGCCAGGATTTGCATCACGGCATACCGATGGTTCGGACTCAGCGAGGGCCACGCGTCGGCCAGGGTCTCCCCCTCCACGAAATCCATGACGAGAAAGTGGAGCGGCTCGCCCGAATCGCCGGCGCTCCCGACCTCGTGTACGGGGACGATGTTGGGGTGTCGGATCTTGGCCATGGCCGTGGCCTCGCGGCGAAGGCGCTCGATCCGTCGGGGATTCGACTTGGCATCGTTGAGCACCTTAAGGGCGACACGGCGCTTGAGTCCGGGATCGCGGGCCTCGTAGATGACGCCCATGCCGCCGCGCGCCACCTCGCGGACGATCTCGTATCGGTCGATCTTGGGATACGGCGAGGCCTCGCCGTCCTCGCTCTTGAGGTCTTCCAGGAGATCGTCGAGGGGATGGCCCACGTCTCGGTGCCTCCGACGTGAAGTATATCGTGCCGAAGGGCCGGTGGAGGGGTCGACTCCACCGGCCCGGGGCGCGCGCCTACTGGAGCGTCTTCACTTCGACCCTCTTGGTCGCGGTGTAGGCGATCTTCACCTTGCCGCCGATCGCAGGTTTGGCAGCCAGCTTCGCCTTTTCGCCGTCTACTTGCACCGGGGAGGTGGAGATCTTTGCCGGAGGGCTCCAGAGGCCTCCCGAGGATAGGGTGCTGGCCAAGAGCTCCGCGCCGGCGTCCGCGTCCGGCTTTCCCGTGAGAAGAAGGATCGGAGATCCCCCGTCGCGATGGATCACCCTCTGAGGCGTAGCATTCGGAAGAACCGCTTCGGGAGAGAGTTGCTTCGCCGCACCGTCGAAGGTGCGGAAGGCGGTTTCCGGAGAGGTTCCGTTCTTTCGGGACCACGTCACGATCGCCGTCTGGTCCTCCGCGCGTTTCACGTGGATTCTTCCCACGAACTCTTGCGACACGGCGCTTTGGAAAGGGAGATCCTGGATAGACAAGGATCCCTGGCCTCCTTCCTTGAGATTTGCCATGGAGAGACTGGCTCCGACCTTTCCGTCCGATTCCTCGTGTTTGTAGCCGACCAAGAGTTCTCCGGAGGCCAGTTCCGTAGCCGAAACCTCGCGAATCTTGCTCTTGGGTGCCGTCAGCTCGACGGGGGTGATATCGCTGCCGCCCAACCGTCTCGCCTTGACCGTCTGGGAGTCGAAGGCGCCAGAGCTCTTGTCCTTCCAGACGAGATAGGGGGCCTTCGCGTTCGGATCCTCGGACTTCACGAGACGCGCGTCCGTCGCACCGAAGTCCTTTCCGTCGTCGACGATGTTCCAGGGGGTGTCGATCGTTCGAGTGGCGCTCGTCACGAACGAGACGCCGTCGCTTGTAGCCGTCCAGACGACGAAGGCGTTGTAGTTCTGGAGAAGGGTGTCGGTGTCGTCCCCCAGGCTCTCCGAGGCGAGCGGAGAACTGATGTAGGGCTTCGTGGCCCATTCCACCCACGACGGCGCGATCGCCTGCTGAGCGAACTTGCCGAAATTGGCGTCGTTCGGATTCAGACCGAAGAGTCCGACCACCGGGAGGCGATGCGTGGCGCCGTTGAAGGTGAATTCCTGATGTCGAACGAACATGAGACTGTTCGTATTCGAGAGACCCCCATCGACGAACTCCACCGTATGGCGGAATCCGATGGAGTCATGGCCCTTCAGGGTCGTCTTGAGGATGGGGACCTGGATCGGATCGAGACTGATGGCTTTGGGAGAAGGATACGCTTCGTCCTGCGCCATCGTACCCGACGCGTCGATGACGTACCGCCGGTACAGGAGGGCCCGGACCGTCGTCCCCTCGTGGGGGACTTGCTGGTACCAGAAGACGTGAACGCGATCGATATCGCTGTCCGAGAGCTTGCGCGTCACGATCAGGCGCACGGATTCCGCCTCGGGCGACGTTTCGATTCCGTCCTTCCGATCCACGCGCTGGGGACTCGATTCGCCGCCCTCCGGGGAACGAAACGCTACCCACAATTCGTCTCCCGTCGCGGCTTTCTTCGTGTAACTCACGACCGTCCGGTCTTGGGAATCGTATTCCACCCCTCCCTCCGAAACGATTTCCGCGGGGCCAGAGAGGTCGTGCGCCACCGGCTCGGTGTCGCCGCCTCCTCCGCTCCCACCGCAGGCGGCGAAACAGATCGACACGGAGACGACGACCATCCTCAGTCTGCCCATCTTGTTCTCCTTCCTCTTCGGCGCGACCTGCGCCGACGGAGGAATAGGCGCAAATAGGGCGGAATCACATAGGCGAAACCGAATGGGGAGACGGATGGACATCTTGACAGGAAATGCTCACCCCGTTCGGCTCCGCGGGAAATCTGGTCTCGGACGCGCATCTGGCCGCGCTGGCGCGCGAGCACGGCGCCGAGCTCTGTTCGTGCGACGGAGACTTCGCCCGATTCCCAGGAGTCCGCTGGGTCGATCCGTTGGGCTAGAACCGGCGCAGAACCCGTTTCCAAAATCCCATCGGTCGAATCTCCCCTCGCCGGAACCGCGCGAGTTCCTCGCGCATCTCCGCCGCGTCCGAGAATCGGCGGGTCGGATCCTTCTCGAGCGCCCGGAGGATGATCGCCTCGAGATCGCGCGACAGATCCGGCCGAAATCGAGAGGGCGGGTGAGGGTCGCTGTGGAGAATCTGCTCGAAGAGGACGGCGATCGACGAAACGTCGTGAGGAGTTCTCCCCGCCACAAGCTCGTAGAGAATCACCCCGAGGGCGTACACGTCCGTACGGACGCTCTGCAGGCCCGGTACTCCCAAGACCTGTTCGGGAGACATGTAGGGAGCGGTCCCGAGGACCGTCCCCGTGTCCGTGCCGGGGTTCGTGGCTTCCAGGCGCTTGGCCAGCCCGAAATCGGTGACCCAAGGGTTCCCCTCGGAATCAATCAAAATGTTCCCGGGCTTGAGATCTCGGTGGACGATTCCTCGGGAGTGCGCGAAGGCCACCGCATCGGCGATTCGTTCCAGGAGCGCCGCCGCCTCCCGCGGTTCGGGGTTCAAGTGCGCCAGCGTCCGCCCTCCCCCGATGTAGGCCATCGTGAGGTAATGGACCGGTTCTCCGGCGGCGTCGAAGGCGACCCCGCCGTCGTAGACGGGTACGATCCCCGGATGTCGGAGGAAGGACGCGATGGAGATTTCCTGCCGAAACCGGACGAGGAGTTCACCCCCGGCCGGCTCGCAGTGGAGGACCTTGATCGCAAGGGTACGGTCGTGATCGCGATCCCGCGCTTCGTACACCGTCGCGGTGCTGCCGCTCCCGACGACCCGGACGAACTCGTAACGGTCCGTAAGAAAGGGCGAGAGGCCGACCGGAAGGTCCAGGTCCTTCCGGAGCAGCTCGAAGGACTCGATTTCGGTGGTTTCCATGATCACCCTCCCAGCACGAAGCGGAGTTCCGCTTCCGCTTCGGGATCGGAGCCCACGGTCTCGCGCACGCACTCCATCAGAATCACGCGAAGCCGACGGCGGACGTATACCAGCGAATTGCAGACGTCGTGAGGGAGGAGTCCCCATCGCTCCGCCACTTCCGCGTAGCTCGGACGGGGATCGTCGGGCGATCGATCCACGTAATAGTGGAGGAAGACGCGCAGGTGCGTTTCGCGTCCCTCCGTCGTCAGGGATCGTTTCAGCCGGCGGAGGGCCTCCCCGACGGTGGCGGCGATCCAACCGCGATCGTACGCTTCGTCTCCGGAGATCTCTTGCTCATCGAGGGGAAGGCGAACCAGCAAGCCGCCTCGCTTTACGGCGTTCTCGCGACGCGTATGATCGACCAAATAGTGGTGAAGCGTCGATCGAAGATAGGCCCGCAGGCCCCCGCGCTCGGAGACGACTCTCTCGAGAGAGCCGTCCTGAATCAGCCGCGCGAAGAACCCCTGGGTGAGATCCTTCGCTTCCTCGTTGTTCCGCCGCCACCGACAGCGGATCCACCAGTAGACCGGCTTCCAGTAGATCCCCAGAAGGCGTCCGAGGCGGTTTTCCTCCTCGGGAAGGGCGTCCCATCGGGTCGGAGGAAAGGTCCTCGCAGGACCGCCGATGACGGTCTCATCCAGAGCGTACCCCATCGCATCCTCCCAGGCTACTCCCTCTTCCGTGCGACCGAGGTCGGCGTCGGGTACGGAAAAAATGACGGTCGATCGGATTTGGGATAGAGTGGACGTCGATGCCCTCCGAGACGTCGATGGGCGGGGAGCGCCGCTCCTTCGGCGAGACTCATTGGAGCCTTCTCCTCGAACTTCGCGATCCCTCGAGCCCCGAATACGCCCGCCACTTGGACGAGCTGATCCACGCCTACTGGAAGCCCGTCTACTATTCGATTCGAATCGGTTGGCGGAAGAGCGTGGACGAGGCGAAGGATCTGACGCAAGAGTTCTTGGCCCGCCTCGTGGAAAAGGAATACTGGCCTCACCTCTCTCCGGATCGCGGGTCTTTTCGCGGATACTTGAAGACGGCCCTACGGCATTTCCTCATCGATGCCGCGAAGGCGGAGCGGGTTCGCCGGCCGCGCCAGGGACGACGCCTCTTCCGATTCGAGGATGCCGAGGAGGAGTGGAAGCGGTTCGATCCGGAGTCGCCGGAGGCCGACCCCGAAGAGGTCTTCGAACGGTCGTGGACACGCGAGGTCGTTCGAGAAGGACTTCGGGTCCTCGAGGAGCGCCTCGGAACTTCCGTAGTTCTCGAGGTCTTCCGTCTGTATTACCGGGACGCCTGGGAGTGTGCCGGAGACTCTGCGTCGAACTCCGCAGCGGAACGGTTGTCGTACGAGGCCATTGCGGAAAAGTTGTGCCTTCGGGAATCCGACGTCAAACTCCACCTGCGAAGCGCGCGCGGGATGCTGCGCTCCATCCTGCTGGACATCGTGAGGCGGTTCGCGGCTTCCGAGAAGGAGGCGGAGGAAGAGTTGCGTCGGGTGTTGCCGTGACTACTCTCCGAGCAACTTCAACATCTTCTCCATGTCGGCGCGCTGCGTATCGCCGAGCTTGAGCGAGAGCGCCTTCTTCGCGTCCTCCGCCGCGCCGCGGCGGTCGCCCGCAATGAGGCGGGCCCGGGCGCGTCATCAGTAGGCCTCGCCCCACTCGGGCTTCTTCTCGACGGCGCGCGTGAAGTCGGTGACGGCGTCCGAATAGCGCTTGAGGGAGAGATAGGCGAGCCCGCGGCTGTGCCATCCCTCGGCGTACTCCGGCTTGATTTCGACGGACCGGGTGTAGTCCGCGATGGCCCGATGGACCTCGCCCGATTTCCGATACGCGCGCCCCCGGCTGTGATAGGTGAGATGCACGTTGTCCTCGGGCCGGGCGAGATCGATGGCGCGAGTGAGATCCTCGATCGCGCCCGACCACTCGCCCTTCTCCTCTTTCGCGACCCCCCGGAGCTCGAAAGACTTGGAATGACGGGGATCCCGCTGGATCGCCTCGGAAGCGTCCTCGATGGCCCGATCGAATTGCTTCAAGGCGAAATGGGATTTGCCGCGCCCGTAAAATGCGGGAGCGGCGCTCTGCGGTCGCCTCCGAATGGACTCCGTGAAGTCCTCGATCGCCCCCACGTCGTTTCCCTGCTTGTGGCGCACGATCGCACGGTGGTTGTATATGGTCGGACCGTAGGCATCCACCGACAGCGCCCGGTCGAATTCGGCCTCGGCATCCGCATGCCGCCCCAGGTGATAGAGCGAGTGGCCGAGCAGTTCGCGAGCACGGGCGTCCCCGGCATGAATCGTCACGTACTGTTTCAGGAGATCGAGCGACCGGGCGTATCTCCCCTCCCCGAAGTCGAGAAAGGCCTGGGCGCATAGGATCTCGGTCTGCTCCCGGCTGAGGGAGCGCACGCGCGAAAGGTCGAACTCGATCTTCCGGCGCAATTCCTGAACCAGAGTATTGGGTAAGGAACTCTCATGATTCAGGTATTCGAGCGTTTCCGCCCGGATGCGGGCGCGGTCCAGGTACGCCGTGGCCAGATCGGGCGACAACTCGATGACCCGATCGAGCTCGGAGATGGCCGACTCGTCCATCCGAACCAGGATGTACACGCGCGCCATTCCGAGGTGCGCTTCCGGGAGGTCGGGGCAGAGCCGGAGCGCGTTGCGGAAGTCGTCCAGGACTCGACGTACGACGAGGGCCATTTCCTCTTGCGAGATTCTCGGATCGGCCAGTCGAAGTCGAAGCTGCTGGGTGTTTCCACGCGCCGCCTCCAAATGGAGGAGCGCCCGTTCCCGCGCTCTTGCCGCACCCTCCTCGCGCCTTCGCGCCTCGAGGAGTTCTCTCTCCCGTTCTTTCCGGAGCGCCCGTTCCTTCCTCCATCGGGGGACCGCGATCGTCGCGGCCGTCGCGAGGACCACGAAGAGTGCCGCGGCTCCGAAAATCCGTCTGCGCCGGAAACATCCGCGAACCCACACGCGCAGCGCCGTCGGCGGACGCGCCAGGATGGGTTCCCCGTCGAGCCATCGAGTCAGATCCTCGGCCAGACGATCCGCGGTCGGGTACCGCTGCCGAGGCTCCTTCTCCAAGCATCGGAGGAGGATGGTGTCGAGATCCGGATCGATTTTGGGATTGAGCAATCGAGGGGAGAGCGGATGGCCGTCCATCACCTTGGCCAGGAGCTTGTAGAGATCCCCCGCCTGGAACGGGGGGCGACCGGTGACGAGCTCGAAGAGCGTCGCGCCGAGGGAGTAGACGTCGGACCGCGGGCCGACCTTGGAGAGAAGTCCCGCCGCCTGTTCCGGCGGCATGTAGGCGGGAGTCCCCATGAGATTCCCCGACGCGGTGAGCGAGCTCGCGAGATCCATCCGCTTGGCGAGCCCGAAGTCGGTGACGACGACTCGCCCCTCCTCCACCAGAATGTTGGACGGCTTGATGTCTCGATGGACCACGCCCCTCTCATGAGCAAAGTGGAGGGCGCGGGCGGCGTCCCGAACGAGGCGGACGAGCAGCCGATGGTCGTCTCGAGGAACCGAGAGGAGCTCCGTCCCGCGCACGAGACGCATGGCGATGTAGGGGACGCCGTCGATCTCGCCGGACTCGTAGACGGTGGCGATCGAGGGATGGTCGAGACCGGCGGCGGCCTGCGCTTCGCGGCGGAAGCGGGCGATCTCCTCCGGTTCTCGGTGTTTGAGGAGCTTGAGGGCGACCCAACGGCGGAGGCGCCAGTCGTAGGCCTTCCAGACCTCGCCGCAGGCTCCCGTCCCGAGGAGGGAGAGCCGGAGATACTTGCCGAAGGCACGAGAAGAACCCGGACCTTGAGGGAGTTTTTCCGGAGCGAGGTATCCCTGATCGACGAGAAGCTCGCCCAAGTCGGGAAGAGGTCCGTCATGGCCGGCGGCGAGTTCGTCCAGAAGCCGGAGAGATTCGCGCACCGTTTCGGGAGGGACTCCGCCGTCTTCGATAAGCCGGCGCACCAGGTTGAGCGGTTCCGAGTCATGCACTATGGGGAAGTATAGCCTAGGGAGCTTGCCCGGCGTCCCGAAGTAGATCCTCCATCTCCCTCTTCATGGGAGGAGCCAACGGATAGGAGAGCGCTTTTCGCGCATCCTGGACGGCTCCCGCCGTTTTGTCGAGCCCCTTCCGTGCCGTGGCGCGACCAC
>CAZGKV010000101.1:0-18747 GCA_964526305.1 uncultured Planctomycetales bacterium
TTCGGCCGCGCAGGCGGGGATGGCGGCCACGATCCTACCGGGATGTGCTCTAAGCAAAAAGCAAGGGGGAACAGCCCTCGTGTTTCCCAAGACCGCAGGAGGACGCTGTGGGGAGCGCAACTTCGCCGGCCGCGCGTCCCTCTCCCGGGGTGATGCGCGCCTAGGGGTCGTATCCGATCATAGAACGCGAGGGGCTGAAGCCATGCGTGGAGGTCTATCGGACAGTCGGTGTTGAGGATGCGAAGGACGTATTCCGCTCCCGAGATGCCGAGACCGTTGGGCTCGCGGCCGCAGATTTGTAATCGCACCTTGAGGTGAATCGGATCGCGGCGCTCGATCTCCCGGCTCAGCTCTTCCGGGGGGGCGCCCAGCGAGAGTCGGTCGCCTCTTCCACAGTTCCGGTTGTCGGGACCCCAAGGGAAAGTATTATCATCCCTGTGTGCATCCCCGGAGAGCGAAAGCGGCCCTTCCTCAAGAAGGTCTCCTAGTGGCACTCGCGATCGCCTCCGTTGTCGCTGCGCTTATCCTCGCGCACGGTCTTGGAAGACTTCTCTTTGCGGACGGACCCGCCTCTCCGCTCCGGCTGGTCCTCCCCATCGCCGCGGGACTCGGACTTTGGAGTCTCGTTCTTCTTGCCGCCGGCATGGCGGGCCTATACCACCGGACGGGGCTGGCTCTTCTCACTGGGGTTCTCGTGATCCCGGCGGTCGTGGGCGGAAAGCGCTTACTCGAGGATCTCCGAACATGCCGCCTCGACGGGGTTTCGGGCCTTCTCGTTGCGGCGATAGCCCTCATGTTCGCCTGGGGTCTTCCTCGCGCCCTGGAACCGTCGGTCGACGTCGACACGTTGCGGTATCACTTGGCGGCGCCGAAGCTCTGGTTGGAAGCAGGCGGGATGCACTACGTGCCCCTCGTGCAGATCAACGGGCCCGCGGCGGCGCAGGGTTTGAACGGACTCTTCCTCGCATTTCCGGGAGAGCGCGGGGCCACGGTCTTTGCGCTGGCGACCCTCGCGGTCGCGACGGCGCTCGTCGGGACCTACACCGCGCGTCACTACGGCTCCCGGGCGGGAGCCATCGCCGCAGCGGCGTTCGCGGCCACGCTCTCCGCCAAGGAGCACATCGGTTCGGCGTCGGAGATGCCGCTCTTCGCCGGCTTCGCGGCCGGAACGACGATGATCGGACTCGGCGCCGTCCTGGTGGCCGCCGATCTGGGTCGCGAAATGCACCGACGGACGCCCGTTCTCTCCGACGTCCCCCCCGCGATAGAGTTCATCAACCGCGAACTGCCCCCTACTTCGACGATCTTGGTCCACGGCACGCGTATCGAGGTTCGCCTCCACCGTCGATATGTCCCGGTGCCGCCCATCGTCGGTACCGCGATACTCTGGTCCGAGATTCGAAGTGCCGAGGCGCTCGCCGCGCGAATTCGGGCTCTCGGGGTGACGCACGTTCTGGTGACCGAACACTTCGGATCGGGCTACCCATCGCCCCCCGAACCCGTGCTCCGCAGTTTCTTGAGCGAGCACGGGAGGATTCTGTACCGTCGCGGCCGGATCTCGATCTGGTCCGTACGGCCCTGAGCCGTTCGCGCGGCTTCCCTACCCCTGCGCCCCGACGCTTTCCCCCTCCGTCGCCGCCACCATGACGGTGCAGGCGGCGTCGCCCGTGACGTTGAGGACGGTGCGACACATGTCCAGGAAGCGATCGATGCCGAAGATGAGCGCGAGTCCTTCCACGGGAATCCCGAGCGGCTCGAGGATGATGGCGAGCATCACCATGCCGGCGCCCGGGACCGGCGCGGCGCCGACGGACGCGAGCGTCGCCGTGAGCAGAATCGTCGCCTGCTGGCCGAGGCTCAGGTCCATCCCGAAAACCTGCGCGATGAAGACGGCCGCCACGCCCTGATAGAGGGCCGTTCCGTCCATGTTCACCGTCGCCCCCAGGGGGAGCACGAAGGACGTCACCGGCTTGGAGACCCCGAGTCCCTCCTGCACGCATTTCATGTTGACCGGCAAGGTGGCGGCGCTCGACGAGGTCGAAAAAGCGGTCAGGTGGGCCGGGCGGAGTGCGCGCAAGAACGCGAGCGGGGAGAGTCGCGCGAAGAACCAGACCGTCGCGGAGTAGGTCAGGAAGAAATGGAGGGCCAGCCCGACGAGAACCGTGAGCCCGTACGCGGCGAGGGTGGCGAGGATCGAAAGTCCCGAGACCAGAATCACCTTCGCCATGAGCGCCAGCACTCCGACCGGGGCCGTCCACATGATGAGGACGATCATCTTCAGCATCGCGTCGTTGAAGGCGGAGACGAAATCGACGAAGGGCTTCCGCGTTCCCGCGGGGAGGAGCGTCGCGCAGAGGCCGAGGAGCGCCGCGAAGACGATGATCTGGAGCATGTGCGGCGGGTCGCTCACCATGGCTGCGACGACGTTCTTGGGGAACAGGCTCTTGGCAAACTCCCACGAGTTCCACTCCTTGGCCTTCTTGATGTCCCCTTCCTTTTTCTTCACGTCTTCGCGGTACTTCGACTGAAGCTGAGCCGCCCGCTCCGGCGCCATGCGCATCCCCGGCCGGACGAGGTTTGCCGTGGACAGCCCGATGGCGATGGCGATCATGGTCGTGAAAACGAAATAGGTCATCGCCTTGGCCCCGATTCGACCGAGCTTCCGAGGGTCACCGATCGAGGCCATCCCGAGGACGAGCGAGGAGAGGACGAGGGGGATCATCACCATCGTGATGAGCCGCACGAAGATCTCCCCGAGGGTCGTGCATAGGTCAAGGGCGAACTTGCGGGCGGGTCCTTCCGGAACCCGCGCGAGGAGAACCCCGGCGAGAATTCCGAGGATCATGCCGATCAGGATCAGGTTGTGGAGCTGTAGGAGGCGGCGCACGGTCGGGCGATCATAGCACGGCGCGGGGCAATTGCTATAATCTTCGGCCCGCAACCATGGACGCTGAACTTGCCCTCGTCTCGATCGTCGGCCGACAGAACGTCGGGAAATCGTCCCTCCTGAACGCGCTGGCGGGGAAGCGGCTTTCGATCGTCGAACGGACTCCAGGAGTCACGCGAGACCGAGTCGAGGTCGTGATCTCCCGCCACGGCGCGACCTTCCTCCTCGTGGATACCGGCGGCATCGGGCTGGCGAAGCACGATCCGCTCTACTCGGCCGTGGAAAAACAGATCCAATTCGCGATCGACCGGTCGGGGCTCATTCTCTTCGTCGTGGACGTCCAGGAGGGAGTGACCCCGATGGATCGGCAGGTGGCGGATCGGCTCCGGCGCTCCGGCCGCGAAGTTTGGCTCGTCGCGAACAAGGCCGATACCACGGAGCTCGAACGTTCCGCCGTGGAGCTCTGCGAATTGGGATTCGGGGATCCGATCCCCGTCGCCGCCATCCACCGGCGTGGAATCGGCGAGCTCCTCGAGCGTCTCTCGGGGCACCTCCCGCGCGTAACCCCGCCGCTCGAGGGCCTGCGCATCGCCGTCGTCGGGCGCCGGAACGTCGGGAAGTCCACCTTCGTCAACGCGCTCGCCGGCGAGGAGCGCGTCATCGTGAGCGAGATCCCGGGAACGACCAGGGACGCCGTGGACGTCCGGCTGGAGCGCAACGGTACGCGCTATGTCCTCGTCGACACCGCCGGCCTTCGGAAGAAGCAGAAGGTGGAGAATGCGGTCGAGCTTTTCAGCCGGACTCGGACGGAGCAGGCCATCGAACGGGCGGACGCGATCGTCTTCATGCTCGAAGTGCACGTGAAAATCAGCGAGGCCGACAAGCGAATTGCCGCGCTCATCGAGGAGCGCAAGAAACCCTGCGCGATCGCCCTCAACAAGTACGACCTCATCCCGCGAAACTTCCAGCCGGAGCAGTTCGTCGACTACCTGTCGAAGGCGATGCCGCTTCTTTCGTACGCTCCGGTGACCATCCTCTCGGCCGCGAAGGGCGAGCGCGTGTGGGAGGTGATCGAGGTGGCCGAGGAACTGTATCAGCAATCGGGGGTGAGGATCCCCACGCCGCAGATCAACGACGCCCTGGACGCCGCGATGCGGAGCCGCACGCCCTCCGGACGGCGGGGAAAGATCGCGAAGATCTACTACGCCACGCAACGAGGGGTGCGTCCCCCGCGGTTCATCGTTTTCTGCAACGACGCCCAGGCGTTCGCGCCCGACTACGTCCGGTATCTCGAAGGAAAGCTCCGGGAATTCCTCCCCTTCCCCGAGGTGCCGATCCGGCTGGAGCTTCGGGGAAAGAAGCGAAAATGACCTGGGACGCGGCGGTCATCGGGCTCGGCGTGATGGGGAGCGCGGCCCTGTACCGCCTCGCCAAGCGCGGGCTCCACGTCGTCGGTCTCGACCGTTTTCATCTGCCGCACGACCGCGGATCCAGCCACGGACGCACGCGGGTCATCCGGCAGGCCTACTACGAACACCCGGACTACGTTCCGCTCGTGCTTCGGGCGTACGAGCTCTGGCGGGAACTCGAGGCGGATTCGGGCACGCGGCTTCTCGAGACGACGGGCGCGTACATGATCGGAACCGAGGAGAGCCGTATCGTGCGCGGCTCGCTTGAAAGCGCCCGACGGCACGGACTCGCGCACCGGTTTCTTTCGGCAGCGGAGTTGCGTTCCGCGGTCCCCGCCTTGCGTCCTCCGCCGGACCAAGTCGCCCTCCATGAGAGAGAGGCGGGCGTCCTCCTGGCCGAAGAGTGCGTTCAGGCGTTCCTGGATCGGGCTCGAGCCCTCGACGCGGAAATCCGGTTCGGCGTTCGCGCGACAATTGGAGATCCGAGCGCGAATCGCACGATCGTGACGACCGGACCGTGGATGCCCGAACTAGCGCCGTTTCTTCCGCTTCAAGTCGAGCGCCAAGTCTCGTTCTGGTTCGACCGCGTTCCCGGGGTGCCGCTCTTTCTCTGGGACGATGGGGATCGGCCGTTCTATGGCCTGCCCGATCTTCGTGGCGACGGCGTCAAGATCGCGTTCCATCATGGCGGAGAATCCGCGGATCCCGAGGGGGTCGATCGGGAAGTCGCAGATCGGGAACGTGTCGAGATGGAGCAGTGGGTCGCGGAGCGCATTCCCGGCCTCGGGAGATCGCGGGGCTCGAAGGTATGTCTCTATACGAACACTCCGGATTCCCATTTTCGAATCGGAGCGATGCCCGGCGATCCGTCGGTCGTATACGCTTCGGCGTGTTCGGGGCACGGGTTCAAATTTGCGCCGGTCGTGGGGGAAATCCTGGCGGATCTGGCGATCGAGGGTCGGACTCGCCATTCCCTCGAGCTCTTTGCGCCCCGGGCGGACGGGCCCGGGGCGCCGAGCGGGCGTTAGCGCCGAGGGAGGGGTTCCATTTGGAGCCCGCCGCGGACGCCGGTATTCCGGGTTCGCATGTTTCACCTCCTTGGTTGCCTTATGATTGGAAAGGCGGAGAGGGGCTATTGGCGGAAAAAAATCCGCTACTCCTTCGGCGGCAACTGGAGTCGCATCACGCCGGACTTCGTGGCGGGCGGAGGTACGGTCCCTTCGAAGGCGTGGACTCGGTTCCGGCCGGCGTGTTTCGCGGAGAACATCGCGTGGTCCGCCTTTCGGAGGAGGGTCTCGAGCGTGTCCTCCGCGGTCGCGGCGGCGACTCCGATGCTTACGGTCGAGCGGATCCCCTCCGTCTCGCCGAAGGGGTGGGACTCGAGCGCGCGCCGGATCTCCTCGGCGATTCCCATGGCCTTCTCGCGGTCCGTCCCGCCGAGAAGGACCACCATCTCTTCGCCACCATAGCGGGCGGAAAGTCCGTCGGCGGCCTTCTCTTTGACGATTCGGCCCATCTCGCTCAGGATGACGTCGCCCATTTGGTGTCCGTACAGCTTGTTCTTTTCGCCGAAGTGGTCGAGGTCGCACATCAGGAGCGACAGCGACCCGGTGCAATGTTTCGCGAGAAGGTCGTCCGCTTGGGCGAAAAAGTACTGGCGGGTATGGAGCTTGGTCAGGGTATCCACCGTGGCCTTCTCGAAGAGCGTGGCGTTCTCGATCGCGATACCGATCTGGGCCGCGAAGACGGCCAGAAATTCTTGGTCGTCCAGGGAAAAGATCCCGCCGTTCTGCTTGTCGGTGACGGCGACGACACCGACGGGTCGAACGTCGGGACGGATTCCCTCGGGTCGCGCGACGATCGGGACGATGAGGAACGAGTTCGATTCGTACGCCCGTTGCCGCGTTCCCGGCCATTGGCTCGCGTCCGTAACGAGGAGGGGGGAATTCTCGGTGAAGACCTTGCCGCAGAATCCCTCGCCGGCGTGGATGTCGATCTCGTCCCACTCCTTGGGGTCTATGCCCCGCGACGCGGCGACGCGGAGAGAGTCGGCTCGCGCGAGAAAAATGGTGCAGCGCTTGCACTCGAAGAGTTTGAGCACGCTTTCGACCGCGTCGCGCAGGACGGCGTCCCGTGACAAATACGAACTGATCCTCCGCGAAATCTCGCCGAGCGTCGCCAACTTGCGGCTGTATTCCACGGATCGGTTGTAGTGAAGCACGTTTTCGACCGCGACCGCGGCCTGCGCCCCGATGCCGTTGACGAGATGAAGCTCGACTTCCGTGTAGATCCGCAGCGGAGTCAGGGTGTCGAGATAGATGACGCCGAGAATCCGGTCCTTGCGGCTGAGCGGAACGCACATCGCGGATTGGATGTTCTGTTCGACGATGCTCTGCCGGAGGTTGAACCTCTCGTCCTGTTTCGCGTCTTGGGTGAGGATCGCCTCGCGCCGCTCGACCGCCTCGTTGAGGACGGAGCGCGAGACGCGGACGAAGCCGTGGAGCCGGCTCTTTTCGCTCACGCGTTCTCCTCGCACCTTGAGCTCTCCCGATTCGTCGTAGAGGAGAATGAACGCGCGGTCGGGTTTGAGGACGTCGAAGACGATCGTGAGAAGCTGCTCCACCACTTCGTCGAGTCGGAGCGTCGAGCTCAGCGCGGCTCCCACGCGATAGAGCGTCTCCAGGTGGCGGGCGAGCGATTCCTTTCCCCGGAAGGTCGAGACGACCTCCTCGGCGCTCTCGAACGTGCGGAGCCGGGACTGCACGACCGAATCGGTGAGCCCGCTCTCCCCCGGGGGACGAGGGTTCTTGGCCGCGCCCGCTTCGTCGCTGAAGAGGATGGTGACGTCCCCGATCGTGATGATGTCTCCGTGGCGGAGCGCCTCGTCGCGGACGTCCCTCCCGTTGACGGAGATCTTCGAATCCGCGCCCATCGTGTGGATGCGATAGGTACCGTCGCGATACTGGATGGCGGCGTGGCGATCGCGGACCGCGGGGTCCCCGAGCACGATCGAATTGTCCCGAGCGCCCCCGAGCGTATTGGTCGCGCCGAGCGCGACCACGTTGCCCATGTTGCGCCCGTCGATGAATACGAGCTGGGCCATGAAGGAGCCCGTATTTTATTCATCGGCCGGGCGCCTTGAAAACGTTTTTTTTCGCGGATAAGATCTCACGAGATGCATGTCCTGTTCGCCGTACTGGCCGGACTCGGGACGGGGGGAGAGGAGCGGGGGACCTTCACCCTCTCCGCTCGCGGCAAAGTCGTCGGCGAAGAGAGTTACCGCTTCGAGACCGTCGAGGATCATCTCGTCTGCCACTTCTCCTCGCGGAGGGAGGAGGGCCGGTCGGACGCGGTGCTGACGTTGAGCGCCGCCGATCTTCGGCCTCTCCTCTATGCCGCCGTCCATCGTCGCGGTCGGGAAGCGACCGAGCTCCGTCTGGAATGGAAGAACGGAGTCCTGCGTTCGCGCGTCAAGGCGGGGGGACGGGAGATCTCACGAGAGCGGAACACGGCGGCCCGCGAGGCGTTTCTCGACGAGCGTCTCCCTTCGCAAGTCGTCCTGTGGGCGCGGTCGCAGTTCGAAGACGTGCGGATGATCGGGGAATCGGGCGAGACGACGGGAAAGATCGAGCGGGCGGGACGCCGGCTTCGTTGGTCGAGCGGAGCCACGGCTCGCACGGGAGCCGGGGGCCGAGTCTGGGAGATCTCCTGGGGCGATCTCCGTTGGGCGCTTCGCCCCACGCCGGAAATGTTCGCGTTCACCCGGCCGGCGGGGATGGACCGAGTTCCCGCGGTCCTGCTCCTGTCGACGGACCCCGCGTTGTGCGAGGCGATCCGCGGGAGGCTGATCCGGTCCGGGATGGCGGTGGCGAGTACGGAACCGGTGCCCGAGTCCACGTTGACCGATGAGGTCGCCGACGCGGCCGCCGCGCTGGATTGGCTGGCCTCGCGTTCCGACGTCGATTCCTCCCGGTGGGCGATTGTGGGACACGGCGATGCCGGACTCGCGGCCGCTCCTGTCGTCGCCCGCTTTCCCAAGGCCCGCGCCCTGTTCCTTCTCGCGACTCCCGGGAGGCAGTACCCGGAAGTCCTTCTGGCCCGGATGGAGCGGGATCTTCGAGATTCCGGTGCGGAGATCCTCGAGGATCAACGCCGTCGCCTGCGCGAACTCGCTCAAGGCTCCGCGGAGTTCGAAGTCATCGACGGGCGCCGCACTTTCGTCGCGGGCCTTCGCGAGCGGATGCGACACGATCCGCTCGAGGCCCTGCGGCCCGTCCTCTGTCCGGTGGTGCTCATGCAGGGATGCGAGGACGATCGCATCGCGCCGGAGAACGCGGATCTTCTCGAGGCCGCTCTGCGAAAAGCCGGACGGACCGAAGTCGTGCTGTCGCGATGGGACGATCTGGACCATGGGTTCCGGGGCAAGGGGGCGTCCTCGGCGCTCGACTTCCTGGTCCGCGCGGCCGAGAAAGCGCTTCGTCCATGAAGTTGCTCGTCTCCTATCTTGGAGACTCGGACCGGGACCACCTCAGGAGAATCCTCAACCGCTCGATCCGGGCCACGGTTCCTGGAATGCAAACGATGGCCAAGGTCCATCGTTTCCTGAAGCAGCGGACCTATCTTGCGGATAAGTCAGTGCCCCGATTCCAGACTCTCCCCGCGGCCCAACGGGAACGAATCCTCTCGGAGCTCGTCTGGAGACTGACGTGCTTTCTGGACGGATCCGAGACCTCGGTATTGGGAGAGACCCGGTACCAGCTCGGAGGCGGCTTCGTGGCGAACCAGGTTGAAGTGGAAGGGAAGCTGATCTTCTGCGTGGCGGTCAAGGCTTGAAACACCGGCGGCACCGCGCTTCGTACTTGTCCGTGTGTCCCACCTCGATCCGCCTCTTTCCGGCTCCGACCCGCTGGCTGCGATTCGCGGGGTTTCCGCAGACCACGCAGATCGCGAGATTCTTCGTCACGTATTCCGCTCGTGCCAGCAGGCTGGCCATCGGATCGAACGGGACGCCACGGTAATCCTGATCGAGCCCGGCGACGATGACCCGCCGGCCGCTGTCGGCCAGCCCCTCGCAGACGTCGACGATCTCCGGAGGAAAAAAGTGGACCTCGTCGATGCCGACGACGTCCGTGTCCGGCGAGACGCGCTTCAGAATGTCCGGCGGACGCGTGAGGGGGATCGACGGGATCTTGAGCAAATCGTGGGAAACGACGAAGTCCTTGGCGTAGCGTTTGTCGATTCCGTGTTTGAAGACTTGGACTTTCTGTCGCGCGATCGTGGCCAGGCGGATGCGCCGGATCAGCTCCTGAGTTTTCCCCGCGAACATGCTTCCGCAAATGACCTCGATCCAGCCCGTCCCCCTCGGCCATTGATGCATGGCGTGCTATAATAGCCGGAACCGAAAATGAGTCCAGCGAAGAACGACGGGGAATCGATCAAGATCGTCCAGAAGAACCGCAAAGCCTATTTCAACTACGAGATTCTGGACAAGTATGAGGCCGGGCTCGTGCTGGAGGGTCCGGAGGTGAAGTCGATTCGCGAGGGCCATGTGAGCATCCAGGAGTCGTACGCGAAGATGCGGGGGACGGAGCTTTGGGTGATCAACATGGACGTCCAGCCGTACTCGCACACGCCGACGGCGCTTCAGGAGCCGAAGCGGGCGCGGAAGCTGCTCCTGAAGAGGCGCGAGATCGAGAAGATTTCGACGCAGACCCGGGAGAAGGGGTTGACCGTGGTTCCGCTGACGTTGTACTTTAAGAGCGGATTCGCGAAGCTCGAGATCGGCGTGGCGCGGGGGCGCGCGAAGCACGACAAGCGGGACGTCATTCGAAAACGGGAAGCGGATCGGGAACTGCGGAAGCACAGAATGCGCTGAAACGGGGCAGGACCACAGACGTCACAGAAATAGCTCTTTGACAACGCACGGGCCCGAACTGGTTTCGACCGGGTCGAGGAGGCAGAGGGTTGCGCGCCGAGGACGCCCGTTGGCCTCGCTAAACACCGGGCAAAAACATAGTTGCCAACCACAACTACGCTGTCGCGGCCTAGCCGTGACGTCGCCTGAAGTCTTCCCGCGAGCTCCGAAAGGGGCGGCTTCAGGAGGACGTTAAAGCGCGGGATCGGTCGAGGCGTCGCGCCGGCGGGGCGCCGAGACGACCAAACACCGTCGGAAGGCCCCAGGGAATCCCGTCCGTGGGAGTCCCGAGGGCGAGACAAATCGCGGACGACGCGCGTGGTAGCCCCTGTCGAATCACCTTGGGACGGGAGTTCGATTCTCCCCGGGTCCATCATCTACTTCGGAGCGAACCCGCTCCGTTCGGTCACGGCCCGCCCGGGAGACCCGTTGGGGTTCGGTCGTTTTCCGCCTGTTCTCGCGGCTTCCGCGGCGATCCGCACCCCGGCGCCACCGGCCATCACCGTGACGAGGTCTGGGCTATCGGGCCGCTATCCGCCACACCTCGTCACGAAGATGAGGGGCGTTGCCAGGCAAGGACTTGCGGAGGCGGTCGTGACCGGGCGACCCGGGCGCCGGCCGCGATCAGCGCTTCACCCCGACGAAGCCCTCGGCGCCCTCTCCCGCGGTGCCGGCGTGGTCGAAGGCGACGGCGCTCGCGACGAAGCCGGCCTCGCGCAGCGCAGAGAGCCAGTCCTCCCGCCGCAAGAGCCCGAGGACGTGCCGGTCGGGCTCGACGCGGACCGTCCCGTGCGGGCCGCGCAGGAGGTAGGCGAAGTCCGTGACGTAGGTCGTGTCGGCGGGGTCGGGGTCCCACGTCCACTCGATGTAGCGCAGCCCCCGGCCATCGGCGCCGTCGCGGCCTCCGTGCGTCGTGGCGGGCCGGAAGGTCTCGCGGACGTAATCCGGGCAGAACAGGGCGACGCCGCCCGAGCGGCAGTGGACGAAGGCCGTCTCGGCAGCGAGGCGGAGGTCGCCCTCCTCGGCCAGGTACGACGCGGCGTCGTGCACGAAGACTGCGTCGAACGTCCGCCCGACCCGGACCGTCCGCATGTCCCCGAGGATGTGCTCGCACTCGGGGTTGAGCCTCTTGCTCACGGCGAGCATGCCCTCGGAGCGGTCGACGAGCGCCATTCGGAAGTGGGCCTTGAGGTGCGCGGCGTTGTTGCCCCCGCCGCTCCCGAGCTCGAGGACGCGCTCTAACGGGCGCTCGCCGCCCCCGGAGAGGATGCGACGGAAGGTTGCCGCCGGGCCGGCGTAGTCGGACGGGTCAGAGAGGAGGGGCCACCAGTCCGAGAGATCGTCGTAGAGCCGTGGCCCTGCTCCCGGCCCCGATCCCGCCCCCCCGCCGCCGCTCATTTCCCGGCCCTTCTCTACTCCCGGACCTGTCCGTCGGCGACGACCGTGAAAATGTGGGCCTTGGCGCCGTCCTTCCAGACCCACGATACGTTCGCCATCTGGGTCATGAAGGTCCGACGACCGGACGAATCGTTCGTGTAGCTCGGATCCGTGGAGCAACTTGCCGCAAGCGTGTATCGGCCGTTGCGCTCGACGGCCACCCGCACGGACCGCAGATACAACGTCCCGCTTCCCGGATCTTCGACCGCGTCGAACTCGATCGCGACTGTGGCGTCGTTCCCCTCGCCGACCGGCAGGGATTTCTTCCACCGCGTGACGGGGCGCTCCCCCACGGAGGCCGGCAATTTGGAGGAGAGATCCTTCTCCGCGAGGACGGCGCCGACCGGGGTCACGAGGGACTCGTTCTTGCATCCGACCGACGGAAGGACGAAGACCGCCAGAGACCAAGCGAATCCTCTCATGCACGCTCCTAATCCGCTCGCGACTCGATCGTCGCCGTCAGATCGAACTCCACCGCCGTCGGACTCCAGGTACACGCCTCGAAGGAAGGCGGGGACGGAGGAGCCCGACGTGTTCCGCACCGGCACCTCGACGGACCAGTCCTACTACGACCTCCGCGCGTCGGTCATGATCCAGTCCACTTCGGCTGTCCCCGCCGGCCGGCGTTCGTTCGCAGGCGCGAGTCTCGTAATCGTCCCATGCAAACTCTACTCCATCCTTGCCGCGAAGCAAGCCGTCCCGGAATTCCGACCAAGGCAGCAGCGAGAAGTCCGGGCGGCAAGGGCAGTACAGCGTGGCCGCTCCGGCAGGAATTGCTCATGGACTCGCGATGGTCTATACTGCAAAGCGATGGCGAACGGAAACGGATCGGTCGAGAGGAGAGTCTCCTCCTTGGAGAGGCGCTCGGAGCGGAATGAGCGCGTCATGATCAAGATGCTCAGAGAGATTTCCGCATTGGGAAAACGGATCGATCAGGTCATTGCACGAGTCGAAGTCCAGGGAGAGGAAATCAGGGCGCAGGGCGAACAGCTGAGAGCCCAGGGCGAAGAGTTGAAGGCCCAAGGCAATGAATTGAAGGCCCAGGGCGCACGACTAGATGCGGTCATCACAATCTTCCGCCGAAAACTGGAGCAGTAACCCGTTGGAACTCTGGCGTCGAGCCGAATCGGATCAAACGGATTCGGGCAGGGTCGCGAATGGCTACTTCGTTGCCTTCACCCACTCCTTGTGAAGGCTCCGTAGCTCCGTGAGCGAGGCGGCATAGGCGGAGTCTCCGGCGACATCCCTCTGCTCGTTCGGGTCTTTTTCCAGGTCGTAGAGCAGTTCCTTCCCCGACGAGACGAAGCGCACGTACTTGAATTTCGGCGTGCGGACGAGCTGCCAGTGGCCGCCTTCGCGCTCGGCCTGGACCTCGGCGTAGGCGACCTTGCGGAGAGGCTCCTTCCCCGTGAGAGCGGGAAGAAGGCTCAGCCCTTCGCGACCTTCCGGAACGCGTGCGCCCGTCACTCCGGCGAACGTGGCCATGAGATCGACGCTGACGGCGGGGGTGGAAACCACGCTCCCGGCCTTGATCTTCCCGGGCCAACGCGCCAGCGCCGGTACCCGCGCCGATTCCTCGTACCAGACCGACTTCGCACGATGGTCGTGGCTCCCGTGCATGAAGCCGTTGTCGCCCATGACGACCAGGAGGGTGCGGTCGAGCTGACCCAGGTCCTTGAGCTTGGCGACGACACGCCCGATCTGTTCGTCGAGCATGCTGATCGTGGAGTAGTACCCCGGCCAGTCGGCATCGCTCAGCGGCTTTCCCTTGGGCCAGAGCGGCGGCGGTTGGATCTTCGCGCGCTCATACGGATGTCGCGGATCATGGACGTAGGGCGTGTGGGGCGCGGTGGTGGCCAGCCATAGAAACCACCGGTCACTCTTGTGACGATCGAGCCAGCGGATCGCGGCGTCCGCGAAGATCTGGGTGATCTGGCCTTCGACGGATTTCTCCGCGCCGTCGACCATGAGAACCGGATTGCGATGCTTCGACCCGCCCGTGGGGAGCCAGATGGGGGTCTCGTGGAAGCCCCAGGTCCGCGGGTCGCCGCCCATATGGGCCTTGCCGATGAAGCCGGTCGTGTACCCCGCGCTCTTGAGGAGCGTCGCGACGGTCGCGGAGGGGTCTCGGAGGTCCGGCTTCGCGCGGTTGTTGAGCACGAGGTTTTTTTCCTGGTGCGGGTAGAGACCGCTCAGCGCGGCCGCGCGGCTGGGACAGCAGAGGGGGGCCGCAACGTAGAAACAGTCGAAGCGCGCTCCCTCCGCCGCGATTCGGTCGAAGTGAGGCGTCCGGATCGAGGCGTTGCCGTAGCAACCCAAGGCGTCGGGCCGATGGTCGTCGGTGATGATGAAGAGGATGTTCGGGCGATCCTCGGATGTCGCTTGCAGGACGAGGGACATCAGGGCCATCGTGAGCATGGGGCCTCCTCTACCATTAAACAACCCCCGGCGGTCGGTATTGTGTTGCTCTATGAGATTGGCCCGACGACAAAAGAGGCAAGAGGAACGAAGATGCTCTCCCAACAGAGTGGGAGCTCCGAGGCATGCGGGACAACCTGGAGACGGGAGGCGAGCCATGACCATCCGGTGGTGGAAGATTCCCTGGAAGGGCGACCCCCGGATCCACGAGAAGGCGTTCTTCAGCGGGTGGTCCTCCGATGGCAAGCGGATTGCCGTGACCTTTTGTGAAGCGGGGGTACCGGAGGATTTCCGCACCGCAATCGGCGTACTCAAGACCGGCCAAATCGGGCCGGACTACGTTGGAGTGAGCAGCGTGGCGATGAGTTCCGAGATGACCGCTCTGGTCATGCGCGAGACGGGGTGCGTCGAGGTCTTAGGGGGTACGCGCGGGAATTGCCGCAGGCAACTTGCGTTTCCGGCCGGGGACGGCGGCAGCGCGTCAGCCTTGTCAGAGGACGGAAAACATCTTGCCATCGCCATCCGAAGTTCCGGGAAAGGCAAGCTGCTCACGTGGGATCTGTCGAAGGCCGAGATGCAGTTCAAGGATCAGCCCGACTGTCCATGCGGGGTGGACTGTCAAGTTGCCTATGTCGAGGCGCCAGATGCGATTCGGGTCGTGGGACCAGAAGATCCGCTCGGGGGCGGAAAGCTCTTGTACTGGGATACTCAGTCGTTGGGTCCCGGACGCGACGTGATCGCGGAGGTCAAACTAGAGCCTCCGCACCGATGGGCATTGTCCCCAGATGGATCCAGCGTACTCTTGGCAGGCCGTCTCGAAGGCGAGACAGTGCTGTTGCCGATCGCTCTTCCCTCGCTGAAGGTGCGGCAAACCCTGTCGTTGGGATGCGATCCCGACTTCTATGTACATCAAGTCTCTGTGTCGCGGGAAGGTCGATGGGCGGCCTTCACGTTTGCACGGGCGAGCGATCCTGGGTATGTTCTGGTCGTCGACACCGTTCGCGGGAAGCTGGTCGCCCGCCACGCTCCGGATGAACACTTGGTCGATCGCGGGGTACAGATCAGCACCGATGGCAGCCGAGTCCTTTGGGCCCAGGGACCGACCCTCGCGGAGTGGCTTTGGGCGGAGCTCAATGGCCGGGCATGAATCCTCTTCTCCTCCACCCCGGGATTCACGTCGAATCGCCCCTTTCCAGATGTGGGCTCTTTCCTGATTTGCTACACTGACGGCCGTGACGGATCCCCGGAAGACGACGCGCCGCACCCTCGCCATCCGAAGGGACTTCCTCTCCCGTCTCGATTCGCTCCGGATCCGGGTTCGTTTCCGGGTGGAGTGCATCAAACAGGGGCGCCGATTCGCCGAATCGGTCGATCAACTTCAATGGGCGCTCCAGGAGTTGGATCGGATCCAGAACAGGTACGTGAGCAAGCTTCCGTGGCCGGCCGGAGGGATGGAATGGGCGGTGCGGCAGTGGTCGGGAGAAAGCGACCTGCGGAACGAATTCCTTCATCTGGAAAAAGAGTACTACCGGCAGGTGAACAAGACTCCCTAGGCTGGGCGGTCTACGTCGTCGTTTGCCGCGATCGCACCCTCTACACCGGGATCACCAACGATCTCCCCAAGCGGCTCCGCGCCCGTAACGAAGGTAGGGGGGCTCGGTATACTCGCGCTCGTCGGCCCGTAAGGCTCGTTTGGGTCGAGCGGCGGCGCGATCGTAAATCCGCCCTCCGAAGAGAGGCCGAAGTAAAATCGTGGTCGCGAGCCGAAAAAATCCGTCAATGTAGGCTTGGGGGGCGTATTTAATCTAAGACCCGATCCCCGTAGGCCTCGTGAGCCGCGGCCACGATGCCTACCGGGATAGAGTCTAGGTGCTGAGCCTTCTTCTGGTCCTGGTGCCGTTCCAAACCGACCCGCGGGACGAATATACACGTCGCGCGAAGGAGCTTCGGGATTCCGATGCCGAGGGGCACTATCGGTTGGGACTTTGGTGCGAGCAGAAGAAGCTCGCCGACTCGGCTCGGACCGAATTCGAAAAGACGATCGCGGCGCAACCCGGTCACGAGGCGGCGCGCGCGAAGTTGGGCCACCGCAAGATCGACGGGATCTGGGTTTCCCGAAGAGTCCTGGACGCGGTCTCCAAGGGGCTGCGATTCCCTCCGGACGACGAGGCGCGCGCCTTTCGCTCGCGAGGACCCTTCTTCGCGCGAGTGATCGACATCTTCTGGGAACTCGACCTGTGGGCGGCCGCGCTCGCCCGCATCGACGACCGGGCGGGAGTCTTCGACGGAGCGCTCGACGTGACGGTGAAGTTCGCCGATCTCAAGACCGTGCCGGCGATGGGAGACGGCTCCGCCGGCCGCGGCACGATTTCCCTCGATATCGCGGTCCTCGCCGATTACGAGAAAAAGGCCGACGAGTTCGCGCGAAAAGCGGCCGGAGGCGGAACCGTCGTCGTCCCGCCGGCCAAGACCTCGGCCATCATCACCCACGAGTTGGCCCACTGCTTCCAAGGAACCTCGCAGCCGGCGTGGTTTCTCGAAGGAATGGCCACCTGGTGTGCCGGAGACGGCCATTTCGTCTATTACTTCCGTCACGAACGCCAGCGTATTCTCGACCTCGATTCGGCCATCGACCACAAGTACGTCTATGCGCGGGGCTGGAGTTTCTTCGAGTATGTCGACGCGAAGTATGGCCGGGCGAAGGCGAAGGAGTTCGTGAAGCTGTGCGTCGGTTCCGGGCTCGAGGCGAAATCGGCCGCCGCCCGCGTCAGCGGAAAGGAGTGGGGCGCCTTGAAGATCGAGGAACGGGAGTGGTCGGCTCGATGGATCCAGAACTACCGATCGAAGTAGGGTATTGACGCCGCGGAAAACGGATACGAGAATCCTCCGCCATGATCACCGCCGCGATTCTTTTGCTGTCGGTGGCCGCGCAGGCCGACGACCTCGGACGGGAGTTTTCGAGCCCGGACCACCAGTTCGCCTTTCGTCCCCCCGCGGGATGGACGGCTCGCTCCGGCACCGGGCCTGCCGTCGCCAAGTTCGTTCCCCCGGAGCGCCCGGAGGAGTCGAGCCTGAGCGTCATCCACTACTCGGTCAAGAACGCCACCCCAATGGCGCAGTTCCGGAAGGAGCTCGAGGCCTATCTGGCCGCGACCTACAAGGACCATACCCCGCTCCTGACGCGACCCGGTACGATCGACGGATTGCCTTCGCTTCAACTCGCGCTTCGCTGGAAAGATACCTCGGGGAAGGAAACGGTGGTGTATCGGGCGATCCTGCACCGGACCCATCTCGATTACTACCTCTTCGACGGTCACGCTCCGGCGTCGGCGACGGAGAAGACGATCGCCCTTTTCGAAAAGTCGGTCGGGACTTTCCGCCTTCGTCCCTCCGATCCGACCGTGGAGGAGAAGGCCGCAGCCGCCCGCGTTGTCGGCGTCCTCCGTGAAGGCGTGTTGGGAGCGCGTCATCTGGAAGGAGAGAGCTGGCAGGGCGTCTTCCTCGAGAAAGCCAAGGTGGGATATCAGCGGCAGAAGTTCGTGCCGGCCACTCTCGAGGGGCGGCCGGGTTGGCTGCTCGAGAGCGATACGTTCGTGGACTTTCGAGAGGGCGGGAAGGACAGGACGGTGGTGCGCGGCTCCTTCACTTCCGACGGACGCGTCCAGAAGATCGACAGCGAAGAAACGATCGTGACCGAGAAGGGGGAAGAACTCAAGTACCGGTACTCGGCCGTGGTGCGCGGAGACCGAGTCACCGTTCGCCGCCACATGCGTGGGGTCGAGGAGGAGTCCAGCTTCCAGGTACCCGAGGGAACGCTCGTCACGGACGTGGCGGATGCCTTCCGGCGTTCGGTCGCCCTGCGTCCCAAGCAGACGTGGCACGTCCCGGTGCTGAACCCCTTCGAAGACCGAACGGGGTGGGAGTGGGTGGAGGCTGCGGGTAAAGAAACCGTGTCGGTTAAGACGAATGAGAGCAAGGACGTCTACGTCGTACTCTCGACCGTGGGTCGGAGACGAATCTTGCACTATTGGTACGAATTGAGCGGTACACTATACGTACTCAAGGGGCCGAAACAGGTCTTCGTCGTCTTCGGGATGTCTAAAGAAGACGCGATGAAATCGAAGTAGAGAGAAGGGGAGGCATGCACGCCGCTTTCCTGGCGGCTCTGATCTGTCAGACCGCCCCCGCTGCCGCGCCGACAGACTACGTCGACCTCGACGTCTTGGCCAAGCGGTACCAGATTACCTGGACCAGCGACGCCTCGACGGGGCGAGAGATCCTGAGATCGCCTCGGATTTCGATCGTACTGGCGCCGTCGCTGGACACGGCGCTGGTCGACGGGGCTCCACGGAAGCTGGCGCGTCCCGTCGCCCTTTCGGAGGGACGCGTGCGCGTTCCCATGGAAATCGCGCGTCTGATCGAATCCGTGTCGGAGCCGAGGAAGGTCGAATCGAAACCGAAGACCGAGCCAAAGAAGAAGTGGTTTGCCGTCGTGCTGGACCCCGGCCACGGCGGAAAACACACCGGGTGCAAGGGGCGGGCGGGCGTGTACGAAAAACAGCTCACGTTGGATCTCGCGCTCCGACTCAAGCCCCTCCTGGAAGAGGCGGGAGGAGCGGTGATTCTGACGCGGACGGACGATCGTCACTTCGACGACGACGTGCATCGCGATCTCCAGTACC
>CAZGKV010000102.1:0-18730 GCA_964526305.1 uncultured Planctomycetales bacterium
AGAAACCAGTTTCCGATGAGGCGGCCGGGCTGGTCGTAATCGATCTTCCCATGCTTGTCCTCGCCCTTCCGAAGAACCTTTCCCTTGAGGGTGCTCAGGAGTGGTTCATCGTAGTAGAGGAGCGGCGACATTGCATGTTTGGTTTTCCAGTGGTACCGATCCGGGTCAATCAATCCCGCAAGCGTGGCCTTCGTATCGATGACCCCGAGATCGATCCCGTAAGGGCCACTCGATGTCCCCAGGATATCGCCCGCCCGGACCGTCATGCCTGCCTTCAACTCCGGCACCGGAAGAAAGTGATCCACATAATAGTAGAAGGTGGACGTGCACTGGATCATGACCTGGGAGTCTCCCCCCTCAGGCTGGATGATCGAGTCCACTTTCCCTCCCGCGGGGGCATACACCTGATGCTTGCGGCCCGCATCGGGAACAGGACCATCGTCGTAGTACCACATGTAGAAGTAGATGTGGTCTGTCGGAAGGGTGTGCGCCGGGGGATTTACGTTCCCCAGCGGAACAATGCGCCGAAGTTCATCGGGGTGAATGGGAGAGAAGGAGAACAGCACGTCTCCTTCCACAAGAGGAGGATTTGGCTGTTGCTCGGGGATTGGGTTCTGGGGAGATTCCGGCTGCTCAGAAACCGGGGACGCCGGCGCGTCTCCCCCTCCGCCGCATCCCACGAGGAGGACTAGCAAGAGCCCTTTCCCATGATTCAGCATCGCTCTACCTCCAGAAGGGATGAGGTTATCGTCTTAACCCTGTAGTCCGTTGTGCTGCGAATACCTAGGGAAATCCGAATTTTCAACGTCGTGCAGCTTGCGTGATCGGAGCGACGCCATCCACGGCAAGGACTACCGTGCGATATCTATTTCGGCATGAGGGCCTCGATCGACGGCATCGAGGAAGTGAGGAGATCCAATGCGAATCCAGCTGACGTGCCGGTGCGGACCTCCTCTGAAGGTGCCGGACTAGCCTATTCGTGATTGGAAGTGAGGAACGAGATGTCTCGAACGTACCGGGCCCGGATCTGCGCGTCGGACGGGATCCGGTATTCGATCGTTAGAAGTACCGTAATCCCAGATACAGCGCCGCCAGGCCGAAGGGAACGCCTACCCCGGAAGCGAAAACTCGAAGCCGCCCTCGCGCGAGCTCCCCCGGATCCTCGAGCCGTCCCCGCCTCCGCACCACCACGCCCACGCAATACACGTTGCACGCAATGGCGAAAACCGCCAGAGCGAGTTTGACCCAATGCAGGGTGGAGGGCGGCCACGTCCGCGAGAAGAGAACCCCTCCCGTCACGAGCACGCACACCATCAAGGGAATTTCAAGACAAAGGTCGAACCAGAAATGGACGACCGCGGCGGCACGGGCCATCGCTCCTTCCCGGCACACGGCCTCCATGATGAACTCTGCCGCGATGAGACCCGCCCACATTCCGAGGAAGAAAAGGTGGGCCGTCCGCACGATGGGATCATATCGGAAGGGGCATGCGCGGACCACCCTCGATCGTCATGAAGCATCCGTCTTGCGTCGAAGCCGGGCCACCACGAACGAACGCACACAGAGCGCGAGAAAGACGAGAGAGAGAATCGCCATCGTGGCGAGGGATCCTACGGCCAACGGACGGCCTCCCCCCTTCGCCAGCGCCATCGTCAAGCGCACCCCGCTCGCCAAGAGGGACAAGAAGCCGAGGGCGGCGGCGACATGCATCGCGTGCTTTCGGGCCTCTTCCCGCATCGCCAGGACCCCGCAGAGGATTACCGGAATTCCGAAGAAGGCGGGAATGAGGGCCGTGACGCTCGCCCGACCCGAGCCGAAGTAGCCTCCCAGGCCCAGAAGCGTCAAGAGCGTGCCGTAGACCAGGGCGATTCGAAACATCGGTTGCGATCCCTCAGCCGGCTCAGAGTCCTCAGTGATTGAAGAAAAACTCGCTCGAATTCAAGAGAACCCAGTACAGATCGATCCAAGCCGCCGGCTGATCGCCGTGCAGCTTCAGGTACGCTTGAAAGCGCTCCTGTTCCGCCTCCGTAGCGGGTCGCGATAGAGCCGACAGAACCATCGCCGCGATCCGCTCCGCGGGCTTCTTGAATCGATCCAGGATCTTGAGGAGCACCCCCGCCTTCGCCGGAAGGACGTCGACGTTGAAACGGCCGTTCATCATCATCAGGGTTTGTGGGATCGTCAGCTCGAAACGAAGAATCTCCGACATCTCGTCGTTCTCGAATCGGGAGACGAACCCGGCCAGGGCCCCCTGCATCTCTCGCTCCACGGCTACCGGAGCTCCCTTCTGGCGCACCTTCACGACCTCTTCCAATCCGGTGGCCTGAGCCAAGGATCGGAACAGTTGCTCGGGCGTCATCGCGCGGACGGAGCCCTTCGAGAAGTGAATCCGATCGGGCTCTCCTCGGGAATCCTTCTGGTACGCCTCGGTACCGGCGATGATCCGAATGAGGCGCTTCAGATCGTACCCCGATTCGACGAAATCGCGAGTCAAGAGTTCCAGCACGTCGGCATGGACCGGGGCGTTCGTCTCGCTGAAATCGTCCACGGGCTGTACGAATCCCCGTCCGAAGAACTGGGCCCACACCCAGTTCACCAAGGCGCGGCCGAACTGGGAATTGGATCGATCCGTGAGGCGTTCCGCCAGCGCGACCCGCCGATTCCCCGGCACGACCGGGTCCAAGGCCGCTCCTTCCAGGAAACGAGGAGCCGCCTTCTTCTTGGTTCCCGGAATCGTCACGTCCCCGCGACGCCCCTCGAGAATCTCCACCGCCTGATTGCGACCGTCCATCGCCGTGACCGTCGTACGTCGCACCCGGGCGAAGTACGCCGCCATCGACCAGAAATCCTCTTGCTTCCACTTCTCGTACGGATGGTCGTGGCATTGCGCGCATTGAAGACGAATGCCCAAGAAGAGTCGGCTGGTCTGACCGGCCAGATTGGCGGGAGAATCGCTCCACCGAAGCACGAAGGCGATCTCGCCATCCTGGTCGCTGACCCCCTCGGCGGTAAGGAGGTCCCGAACGAGGGCATCGTAGGGACGGTTGGTCGCCAGTCCGCGCTCCAGCCATTCGGCCGCCGGATCCCGCCCGTAGGTCTGTATCAGCCGACGCCGCGAGTCGCGCCCGATCATCCGGATTTCGAGCAGCGCGGCCCAATGTCGCGCGTACTTCGGCTCGCCCAGCATCTCGTCGATTTTCCGCCGTCTCTTCTCCGGATCGGTTTCCCGAAGAAACGAGTCGACTTCTTCGGAACTCGGGATGCTCCCCCGAATGTCGAGCGAGGCTCGACGGAGGAACCCCGCGTCGTCTACCCGTTTCGCAACCGGCAGACTATCCCGCTTCCACGCATCGGAGAGCAGGGCATCGACTTGGCGAGTCACTTCCGATTCGTCGGCGATGCGATTCCCCGAAACTCGGGCGCCGAGGAGGAAACAGGATGCGAGCGACGCGGCGAGGATTCGAATCCGCATGGTCCCCCCGAGGATCATCCCTCCTCTATATATATGCCTGCTCGCCGCGGCGCGATTCAATTCGACCTTCTCTCCAGGAGGAGGGTTATGGATTCACGCGCCCGAGGGGAGTGCTCATCGGGGCGAAGGCGACGAGAGCCTCCTGATCGGTTTGAAGACCCAGATCCTTGATCGCTTGAGGGGAGAGGTCGAGGATCCGCTTTTCCGTAAGGCCCGGGCCCCAGTCGACCGGGCGAAGAACGACGGCCTTCCCGGTTTTGGGATTGAGGACGAGGATCCGAGCCTTCGCCCACCAGCTCTTGCCGAGCGGAGAGTAGTTCCACCGCATCGCGCAATAATAGTAGTCCGCGGGCCTCTGCAGGAGCGTCGAGTCCGGAGGATGGAGAGGGTCATTGAGCTTTCGGAGGACTTCTCCCGTAATGGCGCCGGTCTCGGTCGCACCGACGACGAAGTCCGCCGGTCCGCCGAACCAGCTCACCTTGCCTCGGACCCACTCATGGCCTTCCTGTTGCGTAAGCGATCCATACGGTTCCGCGGTCACTCCGAGGGCCGCCTTCAGCGTAGGATTGGCCAGTCCTTGACGCGGAATCGCCATCCCCGACAGCTCCAGGCCGGAGTAGACGGCGGACCACCCCGTGCTCACCTCGGGCGGACTTTCCCCATCCGTGGCCGCGATCGTTAGGGGAACGGATCCGTCGTCGGAGTCTCGCCCGCATCCCGCGACCGCCAGAAGGATCGCCATCCGCAGCGCTTTCACGCGGCGCATTGTACTGAGGTGGCGCCGCCGACCAAGAAAAATCGCCCATATGGGTAACCGATGCATGGCCCGGAACGCCTCTTGGCCCGCGTTTTCGGGCTCAAGTTCCCGGCCCCCTCAGCCGAAATACATGACGGATGGGTTGCGAAAGAGGAGAGGCTATGCGGGAGAACGATAGGAACGACGCGATCAGCGTTCTCATCGAACGGATCAACGAAGTGCGGCTCCATGCGGGAACCGACGAGGAGATGAGGGAGCTGATGGAGAAGGCCCGCAGAATCCTCGCCCAGACCATGGCGATGTCCGGGAGGTGCCTGGCGTCGGTGCCTAACCCTTGACGAGACCGTTGTCGCACCGTACCGGCACGTTCGGCCGATCGTAATAGTCGCGCGTCTTCCGACGCGGGATCCGTCTCCGCCGGATCTTTGGGTCGATCGAGTCGTCCACGTGGTACACCCATGCCCGCCCCCATACGGAAATCGGCTTCGCACCGTATCTCCGGAGCCGGTTCCGAAGATCGCTGTCTTCTTTCCCGAATCCGGCGAAGTTTTCGTCGTATCCGTTGATCGCGTAGTAAACGTCGCGGTCGACGGAGATATTGCAGCCGTACACCTTCGGCTTCTTGGGATTGCCCACCAAGACTCCGATCGTGCTCTTCCAATGGTGGAGCCGCATCTTCCAACGGTCTCCGGAGGTCAAGCGTCCTTCGTACTCCCCCTCTCGGACGTTCGATTCGGTGAGCTTCGCGCAATACTCGGCGGTCAGCATCACGTAGCCGCCCGTACAGAACGCGCCGGGTTCGCCCTTGTCCGCATGCACCTTCACGAAATCGCGATGCGGAATACAGTCTCCATCCGAAAGCAAGAGCGTTCGCCCTTCCGAGATCTTGACCGCTTCGTTGGCGATCTTGGCTCGCCGGTATCCCTGATTCTCTTGCCACACGTGCTTGATCTCGATTCCCCCCTCCCGCCGGAAGCGATGGACGATCTCCTTCGTTTCGTCGTCGGATCCATCGTCCGCCACCACGATCTCGAAGTCCCGGAAAGTCTGCCTCCGGTATCCCAGCAGGGAAAACGTGAAAGCACTCGGCTGATCGAAAATCGAGAGGATGACGCTGACCTGCGGCCGTCCCATGGGGCGGAAATTATAGCCCCAAGCGATCCAGGAATCCAAGAATGCGCCGGGCACGCTCCCGCCAGGTGTGGCGATGAGCCTCTTCCGTCGCCCGGCTCACGAGGCGATTCCGATCGGAGTCCGCTCTTCGGATCCCCTCGGCCAAGGATGCGGGATCCCCTTCGCGAAACAGGATCCCGTTCTCGCCGTCGCGAACGATGTCCCGCAGGGAAGGAAGATCGGAGACGACCACCGGAACTCCGACGGCCATGAACTCGAAGAGCTTGAGGGGACTCGCGGCGATGTCCTGACCGTTCTGCGCCCGAGTGGGCACGATTCCGATGTCGCCCCGCGTGAGGTGGCCGGCGATTTCGGACTGGGGGACAAAACCGATCCACCGGATGCGACCCGAGACTCCCTCGCGCTCGGCCAGCCTTCGCAACTCCTCGCCGCGCCCATCGGACCTCCCCCCCACGACCAGTGCGGAGACCTCCGGCAGCAGGGCGAGAGCGCGAATCAAGACGTCCACGCCCTTCCACTCGTGAAAGTGACCTGTGTACACCAGACGCAGGGGGCCGTCGCGCTGCACCGGAGGGAATTTGGACAGATCGGCGGCGTCGGGAATCACCTCGATCGGCGAACGTGGTTGAAAGACCTTCTGCACCGCATCGCGGAGAGGAGTCGCGATGGTCACGATTCCCCGAGCTCGGGCGACCGCTCTCTCCGAGGCGGGATCGAGTCGATGAAGCTCGACGATGGTCGGTCCCCTCCGCGCCGACCAGGCGGCCAACCGGAAGTGTCGCGCATAGAACACCGGAGGTCCCTTCGCCCGCCATATCCGAAAACGGGCCGCCGCCCCCGTAATTCCTTTGTGCGTCGTGGGGAGCCAGTCGATTCGCAACCCCTCGTGAGGAAGCAAACCATAGCATCGCAACCCCTCATCGACATCCGCTACGGGACGCTCGGGATTCCGCTGGACCATGAGCCTCACCGACGTTCCTTCTTCGGCGATCGACCGGCATGTGTTCAGGATCTGGATCGAGTGCGCGTGATCCGAAGGGAATCGGAAGGGCTGGAGAAACCAAAGTTCACGTCGGGCGGCCATGGCTCCACCATCGGTCGAGTACTAGGAGGGTCCACATTTGTTCCCCATCGAGTCGGGGCGGGCGAGACGACCGCAGGACTCCGGCCCGCGCGAGCCGCACGAAGGCTCCCCGCAGAAGATCGGGCCTGTCCCGCAGCCATTTCCGCACCGGCATGCTGAATCCCTTTTTCGGTCGCGCGAGCACTTCTGCAGGCACGAGCCCCTCCATCGTTCGACGAAGCAACAGCTTCCCGCGCTCGGCATCCCGAAGGAGCTTCGGATCGAGCGTCAGGGCGAATTCCACGAGCCGGTGATCGAGCAGCGGCGGGCGCACTTCGAGGGAGACCGCCATGCTTGCGCGATCCACCTTGACGAGGAGGTCGTCCGGCAGAAACGTATGGAGGTCCGCCCACTGCATCCGTTTCACCGGTTCCAGATCCTCGCGCCACCGGCTCCGAAGATGTTCCAACGGATCGTACTCCTCGTCCAGGAATCCGGGCGCCAAGATCCGTCGCAATTGCGGAAGCGTGAAGGCGCCCACCAAGGCTGCGTAGCGATCCAGCTCCCGCGCTCCCCTACGATGAAGAGAGCGACCGGCCGGCGAAAAAGGGGGAAGCAGGGAAGCCAGGACGCGGGCCGAGCGACGCGAATGCAGCTCCTGCCACTTCCGATACCAACCGTACCCGGAGAACACTTCATCCCCGCCCTCGCCGGAGAGCGCGACCTTCACTCCCCCTCTCGCCATCTTGGAAACGATGTACGTCGGCCAGGCGGAACTGTCCCCGAATGGCTCGTCGTACATCCGCGGAATGGCGTCGAGCGCCTCCTCGACGTCGAACCCCAGGACGGTCTCCTCGCGATGCTCGCACCCGAAGTGCTCGGCGACCCGCCGCGCGTGCGGCGCCTCGCTGTGTTCTCCGACATCGAAGCCCACCGTAAAAGTCTTCGGATGCTCCAAGTTGGCGACCAGCGTGGTCGAGTCCACGCCGCCGCTCAAGAAGACACCGAGCGGTACGTCGGAGAGGGTGTGACTGCGTACACAATCGCGAAGGAGCGGGCGAAGTTCCTCGAGAGTCGTTTCGGGATCCGAGCGAATTTCCGATGGCTCGGGAGACCAGTACCGGCGAAGGGATACGCGGCCGTCGAAGGAAAGCGTATGCGCCGGCGGCAATTTCCGGATCGAGGAGTAGATCGATTTCGGCGTCGGGACGTACTTGTAGGTCAGGTAGTCCACGAGGGCCGTACGATCCAGGTCTCCTCGAGCGAAATCCGACAGTCCCTTGATTTCGGACGCGAACGCAAATCCTTCCGCACTCTCGAGGTAGTGAAACGGTTTGATTCCGAGGCGGTCGCGCGCGGCGAAGAGTCGTCTCTTCCCGGCATCCCAGATGGCGAAAGCGAACATCCCTCGCAGACTCTCCACACAGCGCTCGCCGTCGCGAACGTAGAGGTGCAGCAGCACCTCCGTATCCGTGTTGGAGACAAACGGTCCCGGGAGCTCGCGGCGCAACTCGCGGTAGTTGTAGATCTCGCCGTTGTAGACGATCGCGCACTCTTGGAAGGTCATCGGCTGTCGGCCGGCCGCCGAGAGATCGAGGATCGACAATCTCCGATGGCCCAGCCAAACCCCGGGGGTGCCCCAAATCCCCGCGTCGTCCGGCCCGCGATGAACGAGGCGATCCGCCATGCGTTCGACTCGTTCGCGAGAAGCTCCCGCACCCACGACGCCGACGATTCCGCACATTGGACTATCTCGGTGGCCAGAGATGGCGCCGCGCGACCGTGACGCGCATGATCTCCTGGATCCACTCCCGAAGCTGCAACCAACGGCCCCGATCGCGCCCCACATAGTACCGGAGAAAGCGAAGTCGATCCCCGCGCGTCAAGGCCGCATCCACGGACGCGTTGAGCTGGGCAAGATTGAAGATCCGATCTCGGTCACCGACTTCGCCCGAAAAGACGATGCGATCGAGATCCACGAGGAAAAAGCCCCGCTCCGAGGACAGGATGTTCGAGGACTTCAGATCGCGGTGACACACGCCCCGAGCGTGGAGGCACCGGACGAATCGCGCCAGCCGAAAGAGAAACTCCTCCCGCTCCGCGCGCCTCATCTCCGGGACGTCTCGCCGGACGACGTCCCCGAGATTCGGACCTTCGACCCATTCCCCCACCACCCAGCCGGGGCCACAGGCGAATAGTTTCGGCGTGGGAATCCCTCGGAGAGCCAATCCGTGGGCGTTTTTCCAGATGCGCCGAGCGCGTGAGGCCGCCGTCCGCTTGAGGAATCGGCCGCCTGGGAGTCGGTCCAGGCTCTCGCGGCCGGTCTTCTTGACGGTTTCTCGTGGAACGTCAAGAAGTCCCTCCGGATTCATGCCTTTTCGAAAGAACACGTTTCCACGAACACCGAACTCGGATCCATCGTGCATACATCGAGCGGCTCGACGTCGACAGAATTCCCGACGAATCCGACGGAGTCGATCCCAGGCCGCCACCAGTTCCTTTCGATCCCGCAAGGGATAGGCCCGGAAGAATCGATGGATCTCCATCAGAGAGACCGAGTCGGCGAACGACATCGCCATGAAAGCGATCCCATCGAGCCGCGCCCCGAGCGACAGCGTTCTCCGGCGAGCGCGATGAACGTCGAGGACGAAGAGGTCGTCATCGCGGACGAGAATGTTGCCGGCATGTAAGTCCTGATGCTCGAACCCTGCCTCGTGCAAATCGCGCACTACCCCGGCCAGCTTCGCGAGAAGGCCGCGAAGGTCGGGGACTCCCTCCGCAATCAGGGAGTAGAGATCGCGACTGCCGGCCAATTCCTCCGTGACCAGGTATGTGCCCGAATCATCCCGCGCGGTGGCCAGGGGTCGAGGACATCGGACTCCGGCGCGATGGAGGGCCGCGAGCATCCTCGCTTCTTTCGTCGCGCGATCTCGGAGAGGCGTCGGTGCGAAGCGCTTGACGAAAAGACCGGGCGAGCCCGCGGCGACGCGCCAGATGGTGCGTCCCTTGTTCTGCTTGATCAGATCCCCCGCGACCGTGCCTCGCGACCAACGCACCACATCCGATTCGCGGGAGGCGTCGAGGATTACGAGCTTCACAAGCGCTGGAGTCTAAGGCATGCGCCGCCGGTGGTCAAAACCCAATCGACGGATCCATCCTCTACCGTTCCACCCCCACGCACCGTCCGAGGATTGTTGGCATGAGCCATGCGAGGGGACGTGAACCGTGACCCGTCGGTGGCTCCTTCCGGGGCTGGGGATTCTCAGTGTGATATCCGTCGCGACGCTGCGCCCCAGCGAACCTGTGCGATCAGTACGCACCGGCACCGGGGTGAGCTCTGAAGACCTCGTCCTTCTCCCGGTCCCAAGGACACGGGGAATCGAGAGCCGGAACGAAGTGTCGACCCCGCCGATCCGGTCGGCGCAGGAGGATTTCGGTCTCCCGCAGGATGAGCGAATCCGTCTCGAGGCGTGGATCGGGGATCTCGAGCTTCGAGCTCGGGAAGAGGCGCAATCCGTTCTCGCCGAATGGACTCGGGATGTCAAGAAACCCCTTCCGCAGCGACTGTGGGGTCTCCGCCGTCTCGGCCAATTCCACCGGGACGCGGACAAGGCATGGCTGCACTACCTCGTCGAACACGAAACGGAACGCGCTCTCGTGATAGAAGCCCGATCGATTCTCCGTTCAGCAGGAGGCGACCCATGATGCGGCGCGCTTGGATCACTGTCGTTCTTGTTTTCGCCGTCTCCGGCTTGGCCGAAGCCCAGACCTATTACCCGGGACCGCAAGACTTCAACTACAGCATGGGACCGGGCGTGAGTCTCTCGGTTCGCGCCGTTCCGTACTATTACACGGCGGACTTCCAGATTCGATTGTATCCCCCGTATTCGACCTATCCGATCGCCCAGACCTATGAAGGTCCGGGAGTGACGGACACCTTGAACTACACCGTCCCCTCGTCCGGCGCCTCCGGATCGTGGCGAGTCAGCGTGGTGCGCATCTCAGGTCCCACCTATGGAGGATTCACCTACACCGCTACGGTGAGTCCGTCGGCCACGACCTCTCTCCCCTATTACTCGTACGACATGACCTTCTACTATTCCATGGCGCCGGGATACCAGGTCAATCCGCGTTCGACGCCCGACTCCTACGCCGATTACAACATGTATCTTTATTCGCCGACGGGCGCTCTGGTGGCGAGTTCCACGAACTACGGCGGCGGGGTGAGCGATTCCATCAGCTACTTAGTGCCGAGTTCCGGGACGCCAGGGACGTATCAGCTGCGGGTGACGAGAGCCTGGGGGTCCGGCGGGTTCTACTTCGCCAATCAAATGACGATCTACATGTTTGCCTCCCCCTCCTACACTCAACTGTCCGGATCCCTCACCAGTCACTGGTACAGCTTCACCCTCTCCACAGGCCAGGCACTCCAGGTGTGGGTCTATCCGGACTACAACGCCGACTACCGAATCTCCCTGTATGGCCCGTCGGGAAACTACATCTTGGAGCTCAATAGCGGGGGGGAGGGAGTAGCGGAGATCCTCAATTATTCCGCGACCAGTTCGGGGACCCATCAGATCCGAGTCTGGAAACCCTACTACTCCGGGCCGGGCGGAGCCTTCTACCGCAGCGTCGTAGGAACGGCCTCGACTACGACATCAACCACCAGCACCACGACGTCGACCACCACCGGCACCACCTCGACAAGCACGGAAACCACCGTGCTCAATCTGTCGAGTCAACGCTTCGAATGGCAGTCGGGATACTCGCGCCGGGAGGACGGTCTCTACTCCCTCTACACGATCAATGTCACCGCCGGGCGCACGTACACCATCACGACAAGCAATGCTACCGGCGGCACGACTACGGATACCTATCTCTACTTGTATCTGGGCTCATCGATGGTGGCCTACGACGACGACTCCAACGGAAGCCTGGCCAGCAAGATCACCCTCTATGCCTCGACGTCCGGCACCTATACGATTCGACTCCGCGCGTACCCAAGCGGAGGATACGGATACTGCACGCTGAAGGTGACCCAGAAGTAACCGTCCGCGTCCGGAGGACGCGTTCCTGCTCTACCCGAGGCTCGCGGGCCGGGCACGGTCCAGGTGTCCGGCCCGCTCCTTAGACCCTTGAAGCCTTCCCCCGGCGAACCTAGAATCGGCCCCTCTCGATGAGGTTCACGATTCTCGGTCGCGACCCTGCGTCCTCCGCCCGCGTCGGACGGGTCGAAACTCCCCACGGTTCGTTCGAGACCCCCGCCTTCATGCCCGTCGGCACCAAGGCGGCGGTGAAGGCTATTTCTCCATCGCAACTTCGCGATGCCGGCGCTCAGGTCGTGCTCTGCAATACGTATCATCTCGCGCTGCGGCCGGGAGCCGAGACGGTGGCCAAGCTGGGCGGCCTCCATCGGTTCATGTCCTGGGACGGCGCCATCCTCACGGACAGCGGCGGATACCAAGTGTTCAGCCTCGCGCACTTGCGCCGCGTCACCGACGACGGGGCGGAATTCCGCTCTCATCTCGACGGCTCGACCGTGTTTCTCACTCCCGAGCGTGTCGTCGACATCCAGACCCAGCTCGGGAGCGACATCCTCATGCCTCTGGACGAACCGTCGCCGTGGCCCTGCGAAAAGTCCGATGCGGACCGCGCGGCCGCGCGGACCTCCGCCTGGTGGAAGCGGAGCCCCCAGCCCCAAGATGGACGCGCGCTCTTCGGAATCGTTCAGGGAGCGACGAATCTCGACTTACGTAAGCGCTGCGTCGAGGAAATCGCGGCCACCTCCCCCCCCGGCTTCTCCATCGGAGGCCTGAGCATGGGCGAGCCGGCCCAGGCCCTGTACGAGGTGGTCGAGTACACGTCCTCGATCCTCCCGAACGATCGACCCCGCTATCTCATGGGGGCCGGGACGCCCACCGACATCGTGCGGTCCGTCCTCGCCGGGGTGGACATGTTCGACTGCATCCTGCCGACCCGCCTCGGCCGGAACGGGTGGGCGTTCACGGGCGTCGGGATGCTCAAGGTCCGGAACAGCCGCTTCTCCCTGGACGATTCGCCGCTCGATCCCTCGTGCGATTGCCCCTGTTGCCGGCACTTCACTCGCGCCTACCTTCGTCACTGCTTCAACGTCGAGGAGATCCTCGGACTCGCCATGGTCTCGCTTCACAATCTCCACTACTACGGCGGATTGATGAAGCGATTGCGGGAAGCGATCCCCGCGGGACGCGCGCGCGAGATCCTGAGCGAGGTCGAATCCACGGGGCCGCCTCTCCGAGGGCGGCGTTAACCCAGAACGACCTGGGACTCCTCGAAGGTCGATCGATCCAGCTCTTGGATGAACCGCGAAGGTCGCTGGATCACTCCCTGAAGATTCCGCTCGTTGGCGAGGATCGGCCAGACGATGTAGAGGTGGTCCTTCGCGCGCGTGACGGCGACGTAGAAGAGCCTCCGCTCCTCCTCCTCTCCCCCCTCTTCCTTGAGCGCGCGGCCATCCGGGATCTTCCCCTCGACCGCCCAGAGAACGAAGACGGCGCGCCACTCGAGACCTTTGGCCTGGTGAATGGTGGACAGGACGACCGCCTCGTCTTCTGCGCCCTCTTCCACCGCCTCCCGTCCCGCGACCGTGTTGGAAAGGGCCAGCTCCGCCAGGAAGGCCTCCGCGGTTTCGTACTTCACCGCGTATTCCGACAGCCGTCGCAGGTCGTCCAGCCGCGCATGGAAATTCGCGTACGTCGTCACGAGGTGGGTCTCGTATCCGGAATTCACCAAGGCTCGGATCATCTCCGACGGAGAGCGGTGGAGATCTTGCGAATCGAGACGCCGGAGGACCGCCGCCAGTTCTCCCCAGCCACGCCGCGCGCCCGAGGGAACCGCCCTCAGCACCGCTTCGTGTTCGAGGTCCCCGAGCGGATGTTCCCGAGTGTGAATCGCCTCCCAGATCCGATCGGCCGTGGCCGCCCCGATGCGGGGATAGAGTTTGAGCACGCGTTTCCACGCCAGCTCGTCCAGGGGATTGGTGACGATCTTCAGGTATGCCCCCACATCCTTGACGTGCGCCTGTTCGAAGAACCTCACTCCGCTTCGCACGACGAAGGGAATTCCCAAGCGGGTGAGTTCCATTTGAAGTTCCATCGAGTGCCAATGCGCCCGATACAGCACGGCGATGTCTCGGAGCTCGACGCCTTCGTCTCGCAAGTCCAGCATCCTCTTCGCCACGAACCCCGCCTGTTCGTCTACGTCGCCGCATCGGACGATCTCGGGGAGCACGCCCGACTGCCGATAAGCCTGTAACACCTTGGGGAACTGCCGAGCGTTGTTTCGGATGGACGAGTTGGCTAGGGAGAGAACCTCGGGGACGCTGCGGTAATTGGTTTCAAGCTTGAAGATCCGGCATGTGGGAAACCGCTCCGGGAAGTCGATGATGTTGCCGAAATTGGCGCCGCGGAAGGAGTAGATCGATTGCGCGTCGTCTCCCACCACCATCAGATTCCCGGCCTCGCCCGCGATGCGTTCGACGATTCCCGCTTGGAGCAGATTGGTGTCCTGGTACTCGTCGACCAGCAGGTATCGCCACTGCGCATGCTGCGCCTCGCGCACGTCGGAGTTCTTCGAAAGGAGATCGCGCCAGCAGAGAAGAAGATCGTCGAAGTCCACGAGATTGAGGTCGCGCTTCCTCGACCGGTACTGATTCACGCATCGAACCAATTCCCCCTCGATCTCGCCGAACACGGGCCACTTATCGGCCAGGACGCGCTCGAACGCCGTTCCGGTATTTACGGAGTAGCTCAGGATCTCGAGAAGGACGTCTCCCTTCGGCGCCGTCTTGCACGTCGCGACGGTCCGATTCTTCGCGAGGATTCCATGAAGGAGGTCCTTGGCGTCCTCGCGGTCGAGGATGGTGAAGTTCGATCGATAGCCCAACCGCTCCGCGTTCCGCCGCAGGACCAGATGCCCGACGTGATGAAACGTGCCTCCCGTGATCCGGCGGTGCTCGCCCCCGGTAACCAGCTCGACGCGGCGGAGCATCTCGCGCGCGGCCTTGTTCGTAAAGGTCAGGAGCAGGATCTGACTTGCGGGTACTCCGGATTCCAAGAGCCGTGCGACGCGATACGTCAGCGTGCGCGTCTTTCCGCTTCCGGCCCCCGCGATCACCAGGAGCGGACCGTCTCCTGCGAGGACGACCTCCAGCTGCTGGGGGTTGAGTTCTTTTTCGTAGTCGATCCGGAACCGGGCGGGACCATCCTCGGCGCGGAGGACGTACTCTTTCATTCGGGCTGGCGAGCGGTTACGCCTTTTTCTCGCCCTCGGCCGCTGGGGCCTGCGCCTCTTTCTTCTTCTGGATGCGGGCGAACTTCTTCACCTTCTTGTTCAAAGACTTGACCTTCTTGCGGTACGAGTGCACGTAGGCGTTCGCCTGCACCTTCTTCATCCCCTTGGTCATGTCGGAAAGCGCCTTGCCGATCTGATCGGCGCGCTGCTGCGTTCGCTTCTGGAGCTCCTCGAAGGGAACGACGCGCATCTTCCGCAGGCGGCGCTGCACTCGCTTCAACCGAGTTCGCTTCGCGCGGTCCGACGACGCGAGGACCTTGTGAATTTCCTCCCGGAGCGACGCGATCCTCCTCTTGGCTTCTTCGACCAGAGGCGCGTTCTTTTCCTTCGCCTCTTTCTCCTCTACGCCCTCGAGTTCCTCGACGCGCGCGCGCGTCCGATTCAGCCGGCGATGGAGGGCGCGGAGACTCCGATGCTGCGATTCGCCGTCGAGCTTTTCGCCCTCGGCGGTGAGTTTCTTCACCTTTTCGTCGTCAGGCTGGTTCGACATCCATTCGCTCCAATGAAGGGAGGCGTAGTCTAGGAGAGCCCCTATGAGGGGTCAAGAAAAATCCGGCCGCGGAGGGGTTCGGGGAGGTCTGGGAGGTCCTGGCCGACGAGCCGAATCAGCTGCAGGGCGTTGACGATCGCCTTTCCTTGGAAGTGGTTGTTGGTGATCGCGAACACGGTATCGGCGCGCTCCGCCATTCCCAGCAACTTCTCCGACCATGGCCGAAGCTCGTCCTCCGAGTAGAGATAATCGTACTTTTCATCTCGGCCGGCGCTTTTCGAAAACCAGGCCCGAGCGTTTCGCCCGTGCAAACGAACGTAGGCGACGGGCCCCAAGACCAGGTCGGTCCCCGTGATGGAGGTCGACGATTTCGGTTGATCGATGTTGCAGAACGCGAGCCGGAGACTCGCGAGATAGTCCCTCGCGTCGAGCCAGGATCGGTGACGGAGTTCGACGACGAGAGGAGCCCATCCCTCGAATGCCTCGGCCACCGATTTCACTCGATCGCGGGAGGAGGGCGAGTCCTGGAAGCTCCAAGGAAACTGGAGGAGGAGCGCGCCCAACTTGCCCTCCGCCAGAAGCGGAGCCAAGCCCTCTTGAAAGACGCGAAGGTCGTCGTGCGAGAAGTTTTCCCGTTCGTGGGTAAACCTCTCCCAGAGCTTGGCCGTGAAGAGGAATCCCGCGGGAGTGCGCCGAGCCCAACTCTCGGAGGTTCGGGAGCTCGGCGGCCGGTAGAACGTGCTGTTGATTTCCACGGTCGGGAACACGGAGGCGAGGAACGCGAGCTCATCGAATCCTCGCGGCGGAGGATCGGGATAGACCGTCCCCTTCCAGTCTTCGTACGACCAGCCGGCCGGGCCGACTCGGATGCTTCCCTTCACTTTTTTATTGCCTGTCCCTTTCACCGCCCCCTAGAATACGATTCTTCCTCCAAAGGTGAATTCATGTTACGCAAGATCGAATGCTTTCTCATGCCGTCGAAGCTCGAGAAGATGCGCGACATGCTCATCCGGAAGGGCATCGACGGGATGAGCGTGACCGAGGCCAAGGGATTCGGCACCCGCAGCAAGGTGAAGAACGGCGTCCCGCAGTTCGAAGATCGAGCCAAAGTCGAGATCGTGGTCGACGAGATGATCGTGGATGAGATCATCCGCGAGATCAAGACTCTCGCGGGGGCCGGGACCATCGGGGCCGGAAAGATCTTCGTCATCCCGGTCGAGGATGCGATCCGGTTGTCCACTTCCGAGCAAGGCCGTTCCGCGGTCTCCTAATCGAGGAAACGCTCATGCCGGTGAAGACCAAGAACAAGAACAGTGCCGCTGGTCAGGAGAAACCCGCGCCTTCTTTCGTCAAGCCCAATCCATGGAGCGTCGCTCTCCAGCAGCTTCGAGAGGTCTGCGATTTCCTCGGATACGACGAGGGAGCCTTCCAAACGCTGGCCACTCCCCGCAAGTGCCTCACGGTCGGAGTGCCGGTGCGGATGGACGGCGGAAAGGTCCAGGTCTTCATCGGGCATCGAGTCCAGCATTCGACGACCCGCGGTCCCGCGAAGGGCGGCATCCGATTCCATCCCGAGGTGACTCTGGACGAGGTCAAGGCACTCGCCATGTGGATGACCTGGAAGTGCTCCGTCATGGGCCTTCCGTACGGTGGCGGCAAGGGCGGCATCACCTGCGATCCCAAGAAGATGTCGCAAGGAGAATTGGAGCGGCTCACCCGTCGGTACACGAGCGAAATCCTACCCATCATCGGACCGGAGCGCGACATCCCCGCTCCCGACGTGAACACCACGCCCCAGATCATGGCGTGGCTCATGGACACGTACAGCGTTAACAAGGGGTACACTGTTCCGGGCGTGGTCACCGGCAAACCCGTGCAAATCGGAGGCTCGCTCGGCCGGAACCAGGCGACGGCACGCGGCCTGATGTACACCGTCCTCTACGCGCTCAAGCACCTGAAGATGGCCCAAACGGGTCTTCGCGTGGTGATTCAGGGATACGGCAACGCCGGCTACCACTCTGCGCGGCTTCTACACGATCTTGGATTCAAAATCATCGCATGCTCCACCTCCCAAGGCGGAATCCTCGTGGAAGGCGGCTTCGACCCCGACAAGGTGAACGAGCATTATCAGAAAACCGGCGCGGTCTCTGGCTTCAAAGGGGCCGACGAAATCACGAACGAAGAGTTGCTCGAGCTCGACTGCGACATCCTTCTTCCGTGCGCGCTTGAAGGGCAGATCACGGAGCGGAATGCGGCGCGCGTAAAGGCTCGGATCGTGGGCGAAGGCGCGAACGGCCCCACGACTCCGGAGGCGGACAAGATCCTGTTCGACAACGGGCAATTCGTGATTCCGGACATTGTCGCGAACGCCGGTGGCGTCACGGTATCCTATTTCGAGTGGGTGCAAGCGCTTCAGGAGTACTTCTGGAGCGAACGCGAAGTCAATCTCAAGCTGCGAGATCTGATGGAGCGCTCCTTCGAGTCCGTGTACAAGATCCATCAAGAGAAGAAGGTCCACCCTCGTCTGGCCGCCTACGTTCAAGCGGTATCGAGGGTCGCCGAGGCGCATCAATTGCGGGGGCTGTATCCGTAGAATGCCGACCGACCGCGCGGATCAAAGTGAGGAGGTACCCCGTGTTTTTCATGTGTCTGTTCTCTCTCCTCGTCCGACCCCTCTGCGTTCAGGATGATGCGGAATCGAAAATCGGATTCTATGCTCCTCCTCCGAAAAACGCGGCGAAACTTACGGCATCGCTTCGGCGGGTAAAGGTATCGAAGATCTCCCTCCCGTCTCCCGAGGACATCTCCTTCGAGGCCACCCTGTGCCTTGAGGTGCTGGCCGAACGAACGCAGCGGTTCGAGATCCAGACTCACAAGCAACGCGAACAGGCCATCATCGAAGGAGCGAAGATTCCGACGGTAGACTACATTCTCATTGCCAACATCGCCCAGCTGCAGGTAACCGGGATCAAGTCCGGAGCCTGGAATTCGAAATCCGAAGTGACGGTTGCCTGCGAAATCGAGATCCGAGTCGTCGAACTCTCCAGCGGCACCGTGCTTAGCGCCAAGATCGGCAAATGGAATCCCACGGGTACGGCGGAGGAGCTCGGGATCGAAATCACCGGCGAGCTGCGACGCCAGGGGAAAGATACGGAACTGGACATCGCCCCTCTGAGTCGCGGGCAAATCGTTCGTCGCACGATGGACGATGCGGTTCGGAAGCTCCTTCCTAAGGTGGACCAGAAACTGGGCGATGGAAAGTAGGCATCCCCGAGAGGTCGGCACGGCGGGGCCGTTCTGCCACTTCGCCTGATGCCATCCCTTCCAGATTCAGTTCCTCGTCGTAGACCAAGGTCGGATGGGAGATCTTGTCCCCCAAGAGCGCGTACGTCCCCCTCGGCAGTCTCGAGAGTCACCGAAGATTCTCTGTATCTGTTTAGCGCCCCTGCCCGCCGGAATATGCGCGGCCGAATCGAGAATCTC
>CAZGKV010000103.1:0-18065 GCA_964526305.1 uncultured Planctomycetales bacterium
GAGAATGACTATCTCACCCCGGAGAAGGCGGAGGCGGTCCTGACAGCGGAGGTGGGGATCCTCACTCGGATTCTAGGACCTACGCCCGATCGGAGGCCGGACTTCGCTTCCTGGACCCTGGGTCGGGTGGCCGTCGTCCTTTCCACCCGCGAGGGAGGGGAGTTCTCCGGGTACTACATGAATTGTTCGCTCTGGATCGCGCTTCGCTAGTCCTGCCCGAGCACCTTGCCCCACCACTTCTTGGTTCCGACGTGCCACGCTCTCATTTCTCCATGAGTCTCAAGCTGGGGAAAGAGCTTGTCGATCGCTTCCGACTTGTCGTGAAACTCTCGGACCTTCTCGTCCTTCACGAAATCGGCCAGGACGCTGTGCCGACGCTTGATGTCCGCCAGGAGCCCTTTCGCGTCGTCCGTATTGAGATTCTTGCCCTTCTTGAGAAGACCCCCGAGGTCGAGGACGGCCTTGGCGTAGTCCTTCATCGTCTTCTCCCACTTGGGCTTCTCCACTTTGGCGTGCTTGATCAGGTGATCCTCGTATTCGTTCACCTTGTCCACGAGCTTGTTTTCGAGCGCCGTCACGGCGTCTTCCTTTTCGTCGATGACCTTCTGATGATAGGCCATGACCTCGACGACCTCGTTTCGGAGCTTCTTGAGGGCGTTCTGCACGTCCTGCAATTCCGCGCGATATCCCGCCGCGGCCTTCTTATATTGCGCCTCATAGACGGCCTGGCTGTACCCTTTTCCGCCGACGTTGTACTGCGTCTTGTAGTCCGCTTCCGTCAGGTCCTTGAACCAGAGGTCCATTTTCTGCTTGGCGTCCAGGGCGGCCTTCTGGAGAGCATCGCGGGCCGTGACGACTTGAGCGGCCTCGTTGCTCTTATCCGACTTTTCGAGAAGGGCTCCGATCCTCTGGAGTTTGGAGGGATTGTTCCCCGAGAGGATATTCAGTTCTGTGCGGACTTCGTCCATGGTCGCCTTGATCGTGGCCATTTCCTTCGTCCGTTCGTCCTTCATCTTCTTCCAGACGAGGGCGATCTTCTCGTCGAGCCCCTTGATTCCTTTTTTCTTCTGTTCGGTGAGTTTCTTTTCCTCGGCGTCCAAGGCCTTGTCCATGGAGATCTGATTCGGGATCTTGTTGTTGATGGAGGTGCAGAGCACGGTGAGTTTTCCCTCCACCTCCGGGACGGTGGGATCTTGTGCGGCCAGGAGGGTCAGGAGCAGAAGCATCGAGGCGTCTCCAAAATCTCCGAAGAGATAGTACCCCAGAGTGCTCTATAATGACTCAGCCAATAACGACCGTGCGGATCCTGGGCCCGGGCGATGATGCGTGCTTGGAACAATTGCTGGTTCGACATGCCGAGTCGTCCATGTTTCTGCGAGCGAACGCCCGAGAGACGGGCCTCGTCGATCAGGGTCCGCCCCGACAAGGAGCGTATTTCCCACGCCGCTTCCGTCGGCTCGACGCAACCCCATTCGTGGTTGCCTGCGCACCCGTGCAGGTCATCCACATCGACCGCCCGCACCGCATCTTCGACCTCCCCGGCGACTTCCTCGAACGTGACCTCGCCGAGCAGGGATCGAGGTGGGTCTCTTCCCGAATCCGGTGGCGCCGGCGCCCCGCCGAGGAGCGTGGCTCCGAGAAGCTCTCGGTTCGTCCACGACTATCCATAGGGGTCCATCCTGATAGTCGCCACGAAACACTCGCCTGGGCGCGGCTGACCCTCGAAGCCGCCACGGCTCGAACCCTCAAATTCTACCAGACGCTCCGGACATCGACACCTTTTTTCCTGCGGCACGAACGCCGCGCGAAGGTAATGGAACTCGATCCGAAGCCTGACGCGCTCACCGGCGAAACCGTCGACGGACGGGCGTGGAAGGGCTACCAGGCTTATCTTGTCCGAATCCGGCCTTGGGCGCGGGCGGATTTCTACAAGCGGCTCATGGAGCGTCAGGGCTGCCAGAGCGTTCGGGCGCTTGCGCAAGTCACCGGGGAGGACTGGTCCCGAGTCGCCCGCGTTCTCAAGATCCTCGAATTGCCCGCTCCGGTCCTGGAATACCTGCGGTCGCACGATTCGCCGGAGCTGGTGAACTGCTTCACGGAGAGGCAACTCCGGGGGCTGCTCGAACTCCGGGATGACCGGATGATTTGGGAGCGCTTCCAGCAGCTCGTCGCTCAAGGTTCGGCGGGAATCTCTTCGAGGGAGACGCCGAGTCTGGTATGAAAAACAGCCGCAAGTTCGGAGGGACACATGAGCACCGGGGGTTCTCTCGCGCCGCTGGGGCCGATCGAGGAGCGAATCCTGCTCCTTCGTGGTCACAAGGTCATGCTGAGTCCGCACTTGGCGGAGCTCTACCAGGTGGCGCCCAAGGTCCTGATCCAGGCGGTAAAGCGGAACATCAAGCGCTTCCCGTCGGATTTCATGTTCCAGCTTACATGGGAAGAGGCATCGAACTTGAAGTCACAGATCGTGACTTCAAGTGGTGCGGAGGCCGAGTCTTTAAGGTCACAAATTGTGACCTTAAAACGGGGGTACCACATCAAGCACCTTCCCTACGCTTTTACCGAGCAGGGAGTGGCGATGCTCTCCACCGTACTGCGGAGCGAGCGCGCCGTGCAGGTGAACATCGAGATCATGCGAGCGTTCGTCCGGCTGCGGCACATGCTTACGTCCCATGTGGACCTCGCCCGGAAGCTGAAAGCCCTCGAGAAGAAGTACGACGCGCAATTCCGAATCGTCTTCGACGCCATCCGCGAGCTGATGGAGCCGCCGGAGCCCCGCCGGCGGCGCATCGGTTTCCACACGAAGTAGCCCAGCTCCTCCCGGAAACGGCGAGTGGGGCTTGGGCGCCCGTCACTGTGGGCCCGACGCCCACAGTGACGGGCGCGCATTCCTCGGCTACGCCCATCCTAACGTGGGGAAAGGCCTGTTTGGCACAGGTGCCCACGGTGGCAATATTTTCGCGTCCCTTTCCGCGGTCGTCTAGACCGTGCGCGGCGGACACGCGCGACCCTTCGCGGTCGAACCGTTTCTCGGCTGGCATTGCCAACGAGGCCGGATGTCCCTTCCGAAGGAGGCCGCCCAGCCTCCATCGGCATGCCCTTTCACCTTTTCTACCTCGAGCCTCCGGACCGGCAATTCCGCCGGTCCCAAGAAAGGAGGTCTCCAATCTGCTCGAGGCCCCCCGGGCGCGCCTCCACCCGTGCCGGGTGCAAGGCGCTGGCCCGGCGAACCAATCGGCACGGTGCCGCCCTCGCCCTGTCGGCGAGGGACGCGGTCGCCTACGGGCGCCGCGTTCAATGGAAGAAGGCACGTACCTCGCTCACCTCCGATTGACTGAACTCGGGAGAACTGAATGAACGAACCCTCCAAGATCCCCCTCGTCCGACAGGTTATTTCGATCCTGTCCTCGAATCGGGAAGACGCATTCGCCACCCAACGGAAACGGTGCGAGCACCTGACGATCGCGGCGATCATCCTCCACAATCGTTTCGGGCTTCAGAAGTGGGAAAACCTGAAGCAGAAGCATGTCGACGAGCTTGTCCGAACCTGGAAGGTGGTGGATACCGGCCACCGGGTGATCGAAGGAAAACTCTCCAATCTCCGGTGGCTTCTCGCGAAGATCGGGAAGCCGAACCTCCTGCCACGCATGAACGCGGACCTCGGGATCGAGCCGGGTCTGCGGCACACGAGGGCCGGAAAGGTGATATCCCCCGACCAGCTACAGGAAAAGCTGGGGCGGATCTCCGATCCGGTCGTGAAGGCGATGATCATGCTCGGCCGCCACCTCGGGCTCCGATTCAAGGAAGCCGCGCTCTTTCGTCCTTGACGGGACGTGGATGGCTCCCGCGTCTGGGTCAAGCGAGGCACGAAGGGCGGGAAGCCCCGCTACCCGTTCCTTCATGATGCCCGTCAGGTTGCGGCCCTCGATGAAGCTCGCCGTCTGACGGGCGGGGGCTGCGGCCTGATTCCGAAATCCTTTGCGACCTACGAGCAGTGGCGTCAGCATGTGTATGGTGTCCTCCGCGCGGCGGGCATTTCGCGCGCGGAGGACATCCTTTTTCACGATTTGCGTCGGACCTACATTGTGGAGCGCATGAAATTTCTGATCCTCCAGCGTCGCCTCCGCGCCGAAGACGCGGCGAAGATCGTGGCTCGGGAAGTGGGGCATCACCGGACGGAGGTGCTGAACTGGTATCTGGATGCTACTTGGGAGCTGGCATCGTAGGTGCTACTCCACCTCCGCCCCTGAATCATGAGGACGTCACTGCGCCATGATGGAGACCAATGGGTACTCCGGAGTAACTTGATTCGTGCAGTTATCGGGATCCAGGCAGGATCATCCACGCCGCGAGTGCCGCAACCCCGGCCGAGAGAGGTACGGTGATCGCCCAGGCCAGCGCGATTCTTGCCATCAGGGCACGTCGCCCCGAGCGTGTGACGATCCCGAGGCCGAAGAGCGCTCCGCACGATACGTGAGTCGTGGATACCGGCAACCCGAACCGTGAAGCCGCAATGACGAGGGCGGAGGTGACCAGATTCGCGACACACCCCTGCCCGGAGCTCATCGCGGTGATGCCCTTGCCCATCGTCTGTGCCACGCGCCGCGAGTGAAGCAGTGCGCCGGCCGCCATCGCCAGGCCGATCAGGAGCATCCCTCCAGAAAGGCCAAAGGCATGACTGACCAGCAACAAGGCGGCTATCTTGGGAGTGTCGTTGAGTCCCCTGGCGAAAGAGACAGCTCCGGCGCTCAGGAAGTGCGGGAAATCGGAACGACTCCGCAGCCGCACCTCCCCCCGGGCGGGAATCTCGCACATCCAAACCCCTCCCCGTCCACTCGCCGCTACTTCCGGTCCGGCCAGCACGGCGGCGTTCTCCCCGATGCAAATGCATGGCGTCCGTCGTCGGGAGGCCCAGGCCATGACGCGCAGAGCGACCGACGTCAAGAGAAGCGCGGCGATCGGCGAAAAAAGAAGGGGAAGGAGGAACAGCTTCCCCAGGAGGAGGAAGCGCACCTCCCCTCCCGTCAGCACCAGTCCCGCCCCGAGCAATCCGCCAAGAAGCGCGTGCGTCGTGGACACCGGCAGGGACAATGCGGTCGCGAGAATCACGGTCGCCGCCGTGCCCGCCGCGACCGGTACGATCAGCTGCGGCGTCCCCGCCCAGGCCCCGGGAATCGTCTCGCGGCCGGTGAAGGTCAGCAGAAGACTGGAGCAGGCGTACATGGCCGTCAACGATCCCGCAAGGGTCGTCGCGGTCCCCCAGGCCAGAGCTCGAGGGAAGCTTGCCGCTCCGCTGCCGTACAGGGTGGCCACGCCCTTCATGTTGTCGTTGGCCCCGTTCGCGTACGCCACGAGGAGCACCAGCAGGACGAGCAGGAGAGCCGGTCCCATCAGGACTTCGCGGTCGCCGCGAGCTTCCTCTCGACCACTCGACAAAGCGTCTCGATCGTGATCCAGGAGAAAAGCTGGGACGGCGTGACCGGTCGCGCCGCCTGCCGGACGGCCGGCAGCCATTCCTGCAGACGCGTGAGCGTCTCCTCCGTCAGCGCGCCGTTCTTCATCACGCCGGGCGAGGAGAAATCGAGCCGCGAGAGGAACTCGAAGTCGCCGCCGCGAAGATCGATTTCAAAACGCTGTTCGATTGCGAACAGGATGTCGACGAAATCGAGCGAGTCCGCGCCGAGATCGGGCATGAGACGCTTTTCGGCGGTCACCGCAGCCGGCTTGAGAACCAGGCTTTCGGCCACGATCACCCGCATTTCCCGGAGAATGTCTTCTGGATTCATCCAATCCTCCTCATTCGATCCACCGTACGACGTGCGCGATAGGCTTTCGATCGGTCCTCCCGGGCTCCTCTGCCGGGAATCCCACGGGGATGAAGGCCACGATCTCCCACGAATCGGGAACCTCAAGGATCTCGCGGATCCGATCCGCGGCAACGAGAGGCCCTGTCATTCCGGACGCGCCCAGGCCGGTCGCATGCGCCATGAGAAGCAGATTCTGGAGCGCGAGCGAGGTTCCGATCAGCCCGGAATTCCGTTCCATGACCCGGATCCTCTCCCGATCCCCGTCGGAGAGCCCGCCGTCCACCAGGTTCGAAAGAATCGTCAGACTCCTGCTCAGCGGCACGATCAACACCGGCGCCGACTCGAACCGCGTGAAGTAGTCGCCGTACGCGCGGAAGGCATCGAGATCCAGATGTGCGGAAATCCTACTCACCGCCTCTCGGACCGCGGCGGCAAGTCGGGCGATGATCTCTCGATTGGTCACGACGAGAAAGCGCCACGGCTGCTTGTTGCTCGCCGAGGGGGCGGTGACGGCCGCCTCGAGAAGACGCTCGAGAAGCGCGCGATCCGGAGGTTCAGGCGCGAAACGGCGCACGCTTCGCCGGGACGCCATCAACTCATGGAGCGAATCAGGATCGACGCGTTCTGCCCCCCGAATCCGAACGAGTTCGAGAGAACCACCTTCTGCTCGTATCGCCGCGCCCGGTTCGGCACGTAATCCAGATCGCACGCCGGATCCGGAGTCTCCAGATTGATCGTGGGATGGACCCATCCTGCCTCCATGCACAGAATCGCGGCGATCGCCTCGACGGCGCCCGCTGCGGAAATGAGATGACCGATCATCGATTTTGTCGCGCAGACGGGGATTTCCCGCGCCCGGGCGCCGAGAAGCCGCTTGATCGCGAGCGTCTCGACCGGATCGTTCTTCGGTGTCGACGTGCCGTGCGCATTGATGCAGTCGACGTCCGCGGGCGCGACGCCCGCTTCCGAGAGCGCCCCCGCCATCGCCCGGAACGCGCCGTCGCCTTCGGGATGCGGCTCGCTGATTCCGTGCGCGTCGAACGAGTTCCCGTACCCGGAGATTTCCGCGTGGATACGCGCGCCCCGAGCCCGGGCGTCCTCGAGCCGTTCGAGAACGAGAACTCCCGAGCCTTCTCCGAGGACGAACCCGGTGCGCTCGCGATCGAAGGGCCGCGAGGCGCGCTCCGGCGCGTGATTTGCCCGGCTGGTGGCGCCGATCTTGCAGAAGCCCCCGACGGCGAGCGGGTTGATCATCGAATCGGTTCCGCCTGCGAGGGCCCACCGCCAGCGCCCCGTGGATACGCGGCGGAAGGCGGCGCCGATCGCGTCCGTTCCCGCGGCGCACGCGGAAAGGTGCGTGAGCGGCGGTTCGCTCAAGCCGAACCGGTTCGCGATGAGATGCACGCACAGATCCGACGGCGTCTGGAGAAATGTCAGCCGATCCGCCAATGCAGCGGGTCGAGATCGCGCGAACATATCCTCGAGATGGAAGAGTTCGAGGCCGATCCCGAGACTGAGCCCTCCGGGCCCCTCCGGGTGGCCGGCCGTTTCGACCGCCTGGCGGGCGGCCTCGAGTGCGAAACTGATTTTTCGATCCCGCAGGATCGGTCCCGCCCACTTCACTTCCGCCGCGATTCGAGTGGGGAGCGACGCGGGATCGAAGATCGTGATCGGCCCGACGCCCGAAACTCCGGCCAGGAGTTTTTCCCGGAATGTCACGGCGCCGTTTCCGATCGGTGACACGACCCCGAGCCCCGTTACGACGACTCGATGCCTCATCGCCGAACCCACGTGCTCTGGCCTTCGATTCCATCCCGGGCACGCAAACGATGCAGCAACGTCCCCGCCCCCATGGCGCTCAATGCGAACGGGAGCGATGCAGCGCCCCGCTCTCCGGCGGGGACACCCTCTTCCTCGAATTCGGAACGCTCCTCGAACGGCTGGTGCGGACGGTACGAGACCCGAAGTTCGATCAATTCCGCGCGGACCTCTCGGGCCTCCGCCCGTCTTTGGAGCACGAGGAATCCCGCGCCGTTGGCGATCTTGGCCTCCGGATCGACCCGTGAGAAATGGTGTTCGACCAGGAAGTTCTTCTGATAGGCCACCCCGCCGACGAGAGCGACATCGATCGCGTCGCTCGCGAGAGCGAACCGCGCCTCTTCGAGGGCGAGATAGAACTGGCCTGGCCCCGGGTACGTCACGAAGTACGGCCCGCGGATGCACAGATTCACGGAGACATGGAACGCGGGCATGTTCGAGAGGCATCGAAACGTCAGGAACGGATGAACGGATTGGAATCCGCGCTCCGAGAACCGCCGCATCGAAAACGCGCCGTCCTCCGTCGAGGCGTCGACGAGCGTCTTGAGGTCGGATTCCTCGAACGGAATGTAGCCGACCGCCACGTAGAGACCCGCGCGCTCCCCGAGCGGCGCGGCGAGCCCCGCGGACGCGACGGCCTTCGACGCGGCCACGACCGCGAGGTCGTCCTGCGGTCCCATGTACTTCCGGTTCTTGAGCGTCGTGAGGAACGGCGCCGCGTCGCAGCGCGCGTTCTCCTCGTGCCCGAGCCCGCTGACTACGGGATCGGAACCGTCAGCGTCAGATCGCGGGTCCATAGTTTGTAGATGTACCTCCGCTGCTCGTGAAGCCGCTCGGATTCGAGCCGGACCATCATGAGCGTGAACTCCGCCCGGGCGACGCGCTTGTCCTTTACCCGGATTTCCGCCGCCACGCGCGCGGCGCTTTCCAGCCGCGACTCGATCGTCGTCTCAATCTCGAGCGTGTCGCCCGGCCAGCAGGTCTCGTGGAACTTCGCTTCCTTCACCTGGACGAGGAGCGCTCGGAGAACCGGAGTCCCCGGCCGGTTGAGCGTCATCTCGAGAAGGAATCCCGCGAGCTGTGCCGCGGATTCGAGAATAAGCACGCCCGGCATTACCGGATAGTCGGGGTAGTGGTCGTGCAGAACCTCGTCCGTGAGCGTGACGTTCTTCACGCCCCGGGCCCGCTCGCCCACGACGAGTTCCGTCACCTTGTCGAGAAGGAAGAATCTCATCTCAGTGCGATCTCATCCGAGTCAACAGATCCTTCCATCCGGAGGCTCGGCCGCCGGCACCCATGACCTGATTCCATCCGCGACAGAGGGTCCAGCAGTCCTGGCATCGCTTGACTTCTTCCAGCCGGGCCATTCGTTTTTTGATTTCCGCCAGCGGTTCGTTCCGGATGTTGCCGAGCGGGCGATCGATCTTCTCGATGCACGGCGCGACGTTTCCGACATGATCGATGTTGAAGCTCTGCATTCCCGCGCGGCAGGTCGGCAGTTCTCCGCCACCGAGAAAGCGATCCATCGGTTCGAGGTAGTCGCGGAAGACGCGGAAATGCGGGTACCGCTCCCAGAGATCGAGCAGATGCGCGGACAACTCCCCCGAGGGCATCGAGGCTCCCGGGGCCCGCCGAAAGCCTTTCGTCGAAAGGAGCGTGATGCAATGGCCGACGCCGCGACCTTCGCTTTGCCGCAGAAGTGCCTCGAACTCGCGCCAGTTGTCTTCCATGAGCACGGTCATGACATGAACCTGCTTTCCGCCGTGCGGCGCCGCTTCGCGGAAAAGATCCACGGCACGCCACGCCCGCGCCGTCGCTCCCGGCAGAACGCGGCGCCGATCGTGCCGTGCGGCGTCTGGATAGTCGATCGAGACCCCGACGTTCGCGAGCCCCGCGCCGAAGAGCCGCTGTGCTTTCTCCTCGTCGACGTACCATCCATTCGTGTAAAGCGCCGTCACGTGCCGTACCGACAGGATCCGGACGATCTCCAGGAGATCGGGTCGGACGAACGGCTCGCCGCCCTCCACGGAGATGAGGAACCGCCCCATCGCAGCAAGTTCCTCCTCCAGCCTCCGGAAGTCGTCGAGAGAGAGTTCCTCCCGCGGAGCGACGCCGTTCGGCCAGAAGTCGCAGAAATCGCATTTCATGTTGCAGCGGTTCGTCACCTGCAGCAGAAGGTGGAACGGCCGGCGGCGGAGAATCGTCGTCGCGAAGCCCAGGTCGCGGCCCCATTCGCTCATCGGAAGGCCCACCCTCTCCGGAACTGCTGGCCGATCCGCCGCGTCGCATCCCGGAGAATCGGCGCGATGCCGCGATAATCGGCGAGGACGTCTGCGACGGCGTCCACGAGCGCGTCGATCTCCGGCTCCGCGATCGTGAGCGGCGGCTCGATCTTGAGCACATCCCAGCGGTGGGACGCGGGTTGGCAGAGGATCCCCCGCTCGAGGAGCTGCATCGACGCCCACTGGCCGAAGACCTTTTTCGCGACGCCCTTCACGAGGAACGGCGCGACGCGGTTGGCCCAGCCGATGTCCGTCGGACCGAGTTCAATTCCGACGAGAAGTCCACGCCCGCGGATCTCCCGGACCAGCGGATGGCCGGCGAGCCGGCGGCGCAGGCCTTCGAGGAGGCGGGTCCCGCGCGCGGCGCTTCCTGCGACCAGATTCTCTTCCTTCAGGATCCGCAGCGTCTCGAGCGCTGCCACGCAGCCGAGGGCGTTCCCTCCGTAGGTCGAGGCATGGAGGTCGAAGCGATCCATCGATCCGTAGGCGCGACGATGGATCTCGCGAGACGCGAGCGTCGCGGAGATCGGCACCATGCCTGAACCGAGGGCCTTTCCGAGCACCAGGATGTCGGGCATCACGTCCGAGGCGAAGATCGTTCCGGTGCGGCCGAGGCCCGTCTGGACCTCGTCCGCGATGAGAAGCGTTCCGTACTTCCGGCAGAGATCCCGCGCCTCGCGCAGATACCCGGGCGGCGGAACGATGACGCCGCCCTCGCCTTGAATCGGCTCCACGACGAATCCGGCGACGCGACGTCCGTGAAGGGCTTGGCCGAGTGCCTCCGAATCTCCGAACGGCACCTGGACGCACTCGGCGAGGAGCGGTTCGAACGGCTTCCGCATCCGCTCCTCGCCCATGATGGAGAGCGTTCCCAGATTCGTTCCGTGGAATCCTCCGCGGCAGGAGACGAACCCTTTTCGCCGCGTCGCGGCGCGCGCGAGTTTCATCGCCGCCTCGACCGCCTCCGCGCCGCTCGAGGCGAAAAGCACGATTTCGAGCGGAACGAGCGACGCCAGTTCCTCCGCCAATCGCGCCATGTGCGGCGACGGCCCGACATGAACGAGGTTCATCACGTCCTCGTCGAGGAACTCCCGAAGTCGCCCGAGCAGCGCGGGATGGTTATGGCCGAGATTGAACGAGCCGAAGCCCGCGAGCGCGTCGAGATAGCGGCGATCCTCATGATCCCAGAGCCAGACGTCCTTCGCGCGGACGAAGACCCGTCCGTATCCGAAGACGCCGAGGAGTTTCACGAAGGCCGGGTTCACGTGCCGGGCGTAGGTTTCGACGCACGGGTGATTCATGAGAGCCCCTTGCGGACTCCCGTCTCGACGGAGAGGAAGACCGCGGCACAAAGGACGAGTACACCCACGAGATACACGAAATGGGACGGGAAATACTTTTCCCAGCCCGGCCAGATCCGAAACGCGAGATTCACATTCTCCTTCGGCGTCGTCACGATCCGGCAGAGGAGATGGAGCGGTACCAGCGCGAGCGCCGCCTTCCACCAGGAATGGCGCGGCCAGCCCAGCTTGCGGATCCCGAGTCCTCCGACGACGAGCCCGCCGACATGAGTGAGGATCGAGGTCGGTAGGAATTCGCCTCCCGCGCAGAGGTAGTAGATCCAGAACGGCAGGCCGATGGAGAGCCAGAGCACTCCGGCCGCGACCGCCGAGGCCCATCTCGCCACCAATCCGATTCCGATCGCGAGGCAGGACAGGTGGCAGGCCCAGAGCATGCAGTCGAGCTGATGAACGCGAAAATAGTGGACCCCGTGGGCCGCATAGAACGCGAAGGCAAGCCCGCCGAGCCACTTCACAGCGCACCGTCCAAAGTCAGGATTTGACCGGTGACGTAGGTGTTTTCGAGCGCCATCCACGCGACGACCGACGCGACCTCGGAGGTCTTTCCGAAGCGTCGGAGTCCGCAGTGCTCCAGGTATTCGTTCCGAGTCTTCTCGGGCAACGAAAGCGAGATTCCCTCATCCAGAAGTCCCGGCGCAACCATGTTGACCCGCACGTTCCGGGGTCCCCACTCCTTGGCCATCGCTCGCGTCACTCCTGCGAGTGCGGCCTTGGAACCGGCGTGAGGCGGCGGCGTCGGAACGGGTTTCACGGCGTCGAGCGCGCCGACGAATACGATGTTGCCCCCGCGGCGCATCGCGCCGGCCGCACGGCGCGCGCCGAAGAAGGCGCTCTTGGCATGAACGGCCATCAGCGGATCCCATTCCGACTCCGGAGCGACTCCGGCGCAGTGAACAAACGCGTCGAGACCGCCGAAGTCCGAAGCAACGCGGTCCACGACGCGCTCTATGTCCACCATGGACCCGAGATCCAGCGGTAGCGGGAGCGCATCTCCGAGTCGGGAGGCCAGGCGCATCGCCTCTCCCTCGCGTGTCCGATAGGTGAATGCGACGCGGCAGCGCAGTGCGGAGCAAACGGCTTGTCCCACCGCTCCGGTTCCGCCGATCACCAGCGCGTTCACAGTCCCCCGTCCATCAGAATCGTCTCTCCGCTCATGTACGAATTCTCATCAGAGACGAGGAAGGCCGCGAATCGCGCGACCTCCTCGAGAGTCCCGAAACGTCCCAGCGCGCAATGACGACGATACTGCTCGAGCCGATGTTCCGGCAGATTGCGCGCGACGCCGTCCTCGAGAATCCCGGGCGCGAGGCAGTTGACACGGATCCCGTGACGGCCGACTTCCTTCGCCAGCGCTTGCGACAAGCCGCGGATCGCAGCTTTGCTCGCGGCATAGTGAACGGGCGCCTCGATCATCCGCACTCCCGCAAGCGAGCCGATGTTCAAGATTGAGCCTGCCTTCCGGCGGATCATCCCACGCAGCACGGCGCGCGATGTGAGGAAAGCCCCCTTCACGTTCACGTCCATCACACGGTCCCAATCCTCTTCCTCCATAAGCGCCAGGGGGAGGACCTGGGTGACGCCTGCGTTGTTGACGAGGATGTCGAGCCCGCCCCACGCGCGCTCCAGTTCCTCGACCATCGCCTTGGTTCCCGGGGCGTCGAGCACGGAGACGCAGAACCCGCGAAGACCGTCCTCGGGCGCCTCATTTTGCGAATAGGTGTAGCCAACGCGCGCTCCTTCGCGCCTGAACTCGCGGGCGATCGCGCGCCCGAGTCCGCGCGAGCCTCCCGTGACGAGGACCCGCTTGTCCCGAAGCCTCATGCGGGGACCGGCTCCCAAGCGCCCACCGTGCGGAGGAACATCCGGAGATGCGCGACCGAATATCCCGCGGCCTGAGCCACGAGAATGGGGGCATGTTCCCGCGAGAGACGCGGGTCCGGCTTCTCCAAGATCCCGAGTCTCTTGAGAAGGCGACCGAGAGGATGGTTCGTGCCGTCGGCCGGAAATGGTTGGGTAAACCGCGCGAGCCCTTCGACGAGATCCGACACCCGCTCTCCGTCCGGGATTTCCGGTACCGGAAGATCGCGGAAGTCCTCCATGTGGGATTCCACGTACCATTCGAACGGATCCCACTGATGGATCACGCGGTGCGCGTGCACCGGGCAGAGGAGATCGGCGATGATGTGGTTCGCGCGGCCGAGCTGGACGAAGGCGGACGCCGTCCGGCCCGCACGGAATTCCTTCACCGCCCGGCAGAAGAATTGATTCGCCCGGAGCCGCGGCCCCCAGCTCACGAACGGAAAGATCCCGCCCGGTAACCCCGGCTTGTAGAAATGGCAGATCGAGAGATGCTCCCACGTCGTCTTGAGGACCGGCAGGTACCAGACGTCTTCGCGCAGAGCGCCCAGGATGATCGCCTTCCGATATTTCGTCGTAAGGGGATGATCGAGCGCCTTGACCGCCATGTCGATTACGACGATATGCCCGTTCGGAAGCACGGATCACTCTTTCTCGAGAAGCCGGAGACATTCCTCGTAGAGATCCAGGAGTTCAGAGTAGTACTTCCGGCCGCCATGGCCGGCGCAGTAGGCGTCGATCGATTTCCGGAACCAGTTCGCGAGCTCGCTCCTCGGCATCTCGAGATGGCCGAACGTCTCGAGCAGGACGGAATCCGGCTCGGTCACGACTTCTTTCCCCAGATGGCGGCCTTGCCCTTCGGCCCGGCAAAGCGCGGGTCCTTGTGGCGGTAGAACATGTTGTACGCGCAGCCCGGCATGAGCCTTCCGTCGGGCATCGCGTAGTGCGTGCAGCACTTCTTGATCCGGTCCACCTCGAACGTGTGCTCGTCCATGAAGGCATGGATAAAAATCGTCTTCACGAGCCCCTCGCCGATCCGCAGACGATCCTCGAGCTCCAGGACCCGATCCTCGGGATACATCAGTCGTAGGGCCTTCTTCAGAATGCCGAGGATCCGCTCGCTGTCGGGGATCTGGCCGGAGCTCGACCAAAGCTGGTCGATCGCCCCCTTGATCCCGCTCTCGAACGAAGCGTCGGGCCGGATCGTCCCGCGGTTCGAGATCATCTCGAGGTAGGGCTCCAGTTCGATGAACCGGGGGAACGGGATGAAGCCGTCGGCCGTCTTGAGCAGGTAGGTGAGTCCGAAGCATCCCGGGTGCGAGCACGGGAGCGGCAGAAAATCGCTCTTTCGCAGAAGCCCTCCGGTCTGTTCTTCCGCGCATCGAACGACGTCCGGAATCGTAATGACATTGAGCGGGTCGTGCGGCCCGAAATGCGCGCCGCCGTACCCCGTGTAGGCCGCGGGCTGGAACATCAGCGACAGGATGAAGTCGCGCTCGAAGAGCAGGCGGATGCAGTCGCCGATCTGGGAGTCGTTCACACCCTTGGCGACGGTTGAGATGATCGTCGTCCGCACGCCGGCTTGCTCGAGATTGTCGAGCGCGCGTACTCTCACCGCCGCGTGGTCTCCCCCGCCCCGAAGCGTACGGAGCTCCGGATTGCGGAGGGCGTCGAGTTGCAGGTTGACGTACGCGCCCCGCTTCGCCAGTTCCTCGCAGAAGCCGGGATCGCTCGCGATCCGAAGGCCGTTCGTCGAGATGGAGACGCGCGAGATCTCGGGTCGTTTGGCCAGATCGAGGAACTCCAGGAACTGAGGGTGAATCGTCGGCTCGCCGCCCGAGAGATTGATCGTGTCGAGGACGCCCTCCTTCTCGATGAGCCCGTCGATGGTCGCGACGAACTCCTCCCGGGTCATGTGGTAGTTGTCCTTGTTTTGCACGATGCAGATCGGGCATGTGAGGTTGCAGTGGTTCGTGATTTCGATGATGGGAAGGCAGCTGTGCTGCTCGTGGTCGGGACAGAGCCCGCAGTCCTTCGGGCATCCCTCCGCCGTTTTCGTCGAAAACTTGAGAGGCACCGACCCCTTCGTGATGTAGGTGAGCGATTTCAAGAACCAGTCCACATCTCCCGAGATGAGCGCCTCGCTCTGACCGTCGCGCGGACACTGCTTGCGCAAATACACCTTTCCGTCGCGCAGGATCCGCATGCCGTCGACGAGTCCGCGACACTTCGGACAGATTCCCTTGGAATACGAGTGAACGACCTCGCGCGTTCGCGCGTCGGATGTTTCCACGAACGACGGATCGACGATCGGGAAGTTCATCGTTTCTCCTTGAGGATCGCATCCACGCATTCGGGCGCGATTCCCTGCGGCGTGGGGACGCCGACCGGACAGCGCATCGCGCGGGAGGCGTCGAAATCGCCCGCATCCATGAGGGCATGAATGCGCAGAATCCGGACGCCCGGCTCCGGCGGTCGCCGGAGGCTCTCGAAGACTTCCCGGCGGGTCCGAGTCCGCGCCAGGGGCACCATGGCATCAGCGAGGGGGCAGACGGAAAAGCAGTGCGGATGGGCGAGCGGCGACGGGACGAAGTCGCGCCTGGTAATCCGTTCGGCCGTCGCCACCTCGATCTCGCGATGGACGTCGGGGATCGTCTTCGGAAACCGTGGGACGATCTCCGCATCCTGCGGAATGCGCAGAAGGTCCAGCGCGGCGGCGACATCGACGGCAGGAGCGGGCGCCAGGACGAAGCGCTGTTGATGAGAGGCGCAGGGCCCGCAGTCGAACGGACATCCCTTGGACGAGACGGGAGCCGTCGCCGAAGGCGGAACGCTCGGTGCAATGAATCCGAGCGCGTCCAGATACCACTCCACGCTGGAAGAGACGAGCCTCTCTTCGTGACCATGGGAAGGACAGAACTTGGCGAAGAAGACGGCGCCGTCCCGAAACTGGATCTTGGCGTCGACAGCGGCTTTGCATGTGCCGCAGAGGCTTTTCGTCATCGAATAGTAGACGTGAACGGTCGGCCTGCGGACCGGCGGCGTCGCGGTGATCTCGATCAAGGCCCCTCTCTTGCGGCGCATTCTTCGCCGGGGCGGAGCCCGGGTCAAGAAAATTGCGAAATCAGGCGAGTCCCAGATTGCGCTTAAGGACGGGGTCACCGCGCACCCGCCAGATCTTCTGATCGAGGTAGTAGTGGTTGATCGCAAGCCCCCACCAGAGGCATAGGCCGATCTGGCTCATCGTGAACGGACCGATGCGTCCTCCGGCGAAAACAGAGCAGCGGGGAAAGACGCCGGTCCAGCACGCGAAAAGCAGATACACGACCGAGAAGAGTCCGCAGCCCATTAGGAATCGTACCGCGCTTCGGTTGAGCGTCGAAGCGAAGCCGAAGGCCGGATCTCCTCCTCCGTAGCGGTTCCGGTTATGGAGCCAGACGAGTCCGAGATACTGGATGTTATGAAAGAGGGTCACCAGGATGGAGAGAAGGAGGAAGTCCTGGTCGGGTCCGTTGGAAGATCCATAGGTAGGTTCGAATCGAGCGATGAAGAAGTAGATCAGACCGTACAGCAGGACCGTGACGAGCCAGTATGCGACCTTCGGCGCATTGATTCGCGGGCGAGAGAGCGCCCGGCCCAGGAAAACTAGGATTGAAATCACCCACAGTACGATTAATCCGATCACCGCCGCCCGCTCAAGTCCGCCTCGCGGTCCGGCAACGCCGAGCCGCATAAGTTCGCGGGCTTTGGGGTGGGTGAGCAACAGATAGAAATAGGGAGTCCAGCAACCGACGTAGAGGCTCCATTGGTCGATGAGGAAGTCCGGCTTGCCGGTGTCGCGGTTGACCGCCTTGTACAGCGCGAGGAAGCCGTAGTGCTGCCGGACGATGTGGTAGTACCCGTAGAACGCCGAAAGAGCGAGGAAGAGGAGGAAGGGAAGTTCTGAGTGAGTTGCCAAACTCAGAACCAGGAACACCGGCCCCACAGCAAACGTCAGGAGACTGATCAGAAGAAGGCGCGACCTCGTACGCCATTCCTGGCTGTCCGCATACGTGCGTGTAAATGCGGCGGCGATGTGCGGGCCGTCGAATCCCAGGAGCCAGACCCACCAGAGGAGGATAATGGGGACCTGTACACCGAAATAGAGGGCGAGAATGGCGAGACTGGCAATCGCGCCGCCGAAAAAGAGAGCCAAGTCATAGCGCGCGCTGACGATCCATCGGTTTGCGGGTGTCAGAACGGTTTCGGGTGAGCGCATCAAGGTTGCCGAGCATGATACGCAAGCGTCCGAGGAAAGTCCATTTCATCGCCGTCGAGAAGCGGAGCCCGGACATGAAGTCCACCGAGCCCCGGTTGGTTGGAGCGGCGGAAGCCGAACCTGTCGGGCAAGAGCCGCCCATGAGCCGCAGATGCTACGACGTGTTTGGCGGCGGCGGAACTTCGCCACGCCAAGGCAGCTGAACCTCCAGCCCCGCAGTTGGGTGTCTGTTTCGGGGTGCCGAGCGCCCGCATGAAGACCGGTTGACGACGCGGGAACTCCACGATTGAATAGCCCCATGCCGTCTGCGCCGAACGACGCCTTCGCTCGCCGCCTGTTCGCGCCGTCTTTTCAAGAGCGGATCGAGGTCGCAAGCAAGCCGATCTTCCCCGCGATTCTGGCTGTGGACCGTGAGGACATCATTCAAGAGACGCTCATTCACGCCTACGAGAAGCGGGAGCAGTTTCGTGGTAAGACGGACAAGCATCTCCTGGGTTGGGTCTTGGTAATCCTCAGGAATCGGGTGCGGGATATCCTGGATGCTCGAAAGCTTTCCCCCACAACAGAAAGACTGCCGGGGGACGCGGAGGCGATCAAGGGGCCGACGCCTGTTGACCCGGAGGTTCTGGCACGGTTCAATTGAGGGTACCAATGCGGTTGTTCGAGGAGCGGCGATGAGATT
>CAZGKV010000104.1:0-17566 GCA_964526305.1 uncultured Planctomycetales bacterium
AGATGTGGCCGAATCTCGAACCCGTGGACGCCCTGAGGTTCGAGGGAGTCACCAGCTATCGCCAGAAGATCGCGGCCGCGCAAAAGCAGACGGGGCAGAAGGACGCCTGCGTCGCGGGCACGGGACGGATTGCGGGGCGAGAAGTCCTCTTCGGGATGACCGACTCCCGATTCATGATGGGATCGATGGGTTCCGTCGTCGGCGAGAAAATCACCCGCGCGTTCGAGCACGCGGCGGAGCGGCGCATCCCGGTCGTCTTCGTCTCGGGCTCGGGCGGCGGCGCCCGGATGTACGAAGGATGCCTCTCCCTCATGCAGATGGCCAAGACGTCGGCGGCCGTCGCCCGCTTCAGCGAGCGCGGCGGTCTCTATATCTCCGTACTGACCCACCCCACCATGGCGGGTGTGATGGCCAGCTTCGCGGCGCTGGGGGACGTCACGATCGCGGAACCCAAGGCCCTCATCGGATTCACCGGTCCGCGCGTGATCGAGCAGACCATCAAGCAGGAACTCCCCAAGGGCTTCCAGACGTCCGAGTTCCTCCTCGAACACGGTTTCCTGGACATGGTGGTGGAGCGCCGGCGTCTCAAGGACGAGGTCGCGCGCCTGTTGAGCTATCTCACGTAGTGCGAATCGCCTACCTCATTGTCGACCTCGAGATCGGGGGAGCCGAGCGCGTACTCGAGCGGCTGGTGCTCGGCCATTCGTCCGGATTCCAATCCATGGTGCTCTCGATGGTCGGGGAGGGACCGGTCGGCCAAGCCCTCCGGTCCAAGATTCCCGTGGTGGAACTTCGGATGCGCGGAAAGTTCGACGCGTCGGTCCTTCCGAAGGCCGCGGCGGCTCTCCGCGAATTCCGGCCCGACGTACTCCACACCTTTCTATTTCATGCCAACCTCCTCGGAAGGATCCTCCAGGATGTCGCGCCAGTACCGCGGACCGTTTGCTCCCTTCACACGCTCGAGGGTGCGGGCTACCACTTTCCCGTGCAGAGATTCACGTGGCGCGGATTCGATCGAGTCGTTTGCGTGAGCGAAGCGGTCGCCCGGTACGCGCGGAAGAGAATCGGATTGCGCGATGCGCGAATCATCTACAACGGGGTTCCCCTCCCGACGAATTCCTCCGGAATCAAGTCGGAGTTGGGTCTTTCCCCGGTGGTCGCAACCTCCGTGCGGATGTCCCCCGGCAAGGGAGCGCGCGAATTCGTCCGCATCGCAGCCACGATACCCGAGGCCCACTTCGTCCTCCTGGGGGGAGGGCCGGAGGAGACGGAGCTCCGCGGGACCGCGGGTCCGAACGTCCACTTCGCGGGATGGAGAGCGGAGGTCGTCCCGCTCCTGGTGGACGCAGACGTCTACGTCCACGCGTCGCGTTTGGGCGAAGGATTCCCGAATGCGGTGGCCGAGGCGATGGCGGCGGGATGCGCCGTCGTCGCCACCGACGCCGGGGGCACCCGCGAAGTCGTGGGAGACGCAGGATGGATTACGGACGACATGGAATCCGCCGTCCGCGGGCTCCTCTCCGACGAGCCGCGGCGGCGCGCCTTGGGCCGGGCGGCCCGGGAGCGCGCCGAGCGGCTTTTTTCCATTCAGACCATGGTCCGTTCGTACGAAGAATTGTATCGGGAGATGATTTCTTGATTGTCTGTACCGCTCCCGTATAATGGGCGCGGGCACGGGTCAAGAGAAGGGACACATGTACGCCGTGAGCCAGGAAAGCGGCCTCGAGCAGTACCTCAAGGAGATCCAGCAGGTTCCGCTTCTCACCGCCCTACAGGAACGCAAGCTCGCCCAGCGGATGAAGGCGAAGAAGTCGACGGAAGACGACCGTCGAGGGGCGCGCGACCAATTCATTCGGGCCAATCTCCGCCTCGTCGTTTCCGTCGCGAAGAACTACCTGAACCGCGGCCTCTCCTTCCTCGACCTCATCGAGGAGGGAAACCTCGGTCTCCTGAAAGCGGTACAGCGGTTCGACCCGCGCAAGAAGTGCCGGTTCAGTACCTACGCCACGTGGTGGATCCGCCAGGCGATCCGGCGCGCCTTGGTCAACACGTCAAAGACGGTTCGCATCCCCTCGTACATGGTCGAAGTGATCGCAAAATGGAAGTCGGTGCACAACGAGCTGACGCAATCGCTCAAACGACGACCCGACATCAGCGAAATCGCCGAGGCGATGGAGATCGGCGACGAGGGGATGGAGATCCTCAAGCGCGCGATCAACGCGAGCGACAACCTCGGCCGCCCGGTGTCCCTGGACGTCATGTGGCCGACGAGCGAGGTGGCGGACGGCAAGGACGCCAATATCCCCGAGAAGACCGTTTTCAGCCAGATGGACACGGAGCGGATCGAGAGCCTGCTTCGATCCATCAACGAGCGAGAGGCGGCGGTGCTCCGATATCGCTACGGGCTTTACGACGGCCAGCCGATGACCCTGGGCGACATCGGGAAGAAGCTGAAGATCACGCGCGAGCGCGTGCGGCAGATCGAGAAGCTGGCGCTGACGCGCCTTCACAAGCGGCTTTCCAAGAGGAACGAGATCGATTAGCGGACGAGGAACTGTTCGTACTTCCGCACGTCCTCTTCGCTCCCCACGATCAACGGGACCTTCTGGTGCAACTCCGTCGGCTGGATTTCGAGGATGCGTTCCGAGCCGGTGGTCGCCCTGCCCCCCGCCTGTTCCGCGACGAACGACATCGGTGCAGCCTCATAGAGAAGGCGTAGCTTCGGTTTCGGCGAGGCGGGATAGAGGAAGATCCCGCCGTTGACGAGCGTCCGGTGGAAATCCGCCACGAGAGTCCCGACATACCGTAAGGAATAGGGCCGCCCGGAGGCAGGATCTTTCTCTTTGATGTGATTCACATAGGCCTGGGTACCCTCGTCCCATGCGTGGGTGTTTCCCTCGTTGATCGAATAGATCTTGCCGCGCTTCGGCATCCGGATATTGCGGTGCGATAGGAGGAACTCCCCGACGGTAGGATCGAGCGTGAACCCGCTGACGCCGTTCCCCGTGGTATAGACGAGCATCACGCTGGAGCCGTACATCACATAGCCCGCGGCCACTTGGCGATGCCCGGGTTGGAGGCAATCCTCGAGCCGCCCCTCCTCTCCGGGAGAGACCTTCCGGTGAATGGAAAAAATCGTCCCAATGGAGATGTTCACATCGATATTGGACGAGCCGTCCAGAGGATCGTAGAGGAGGACGTACTTCCCTCGCTTGTATTGCTTCGGGATCGGCATGATCTCCGGCCTCTCCTCGCTGGCCATGCAGCAGAGGTGGCCGCCGTGATCCATCGCCTTGAAGATGCGATCCTGGGCGTACTCGTCGAGCTTCTGTACCTGCTCGCCGTGGACGTTCTGTGTCCCGGTCATTCCCAGGATGTCGATGAGGCCCGCGCGGCGCACCTCGCGGGCGATCATTTTTATCGCCAAGATCAAATCCCAGAGGAGAGCCGTGAACGCCCCGGTCGCCTCGGGGTGCATCGACTGCTCTTCGGCAATATGACGCTGAATGGTGACGATCTGGCCGATCATCTAGAGCCCCGCAGGTTTGGGAGGAGCGACGGGCGTCGGGCGGACATGCTGCGCCACGGCTTCCCGCGATCCCTGGAGATTGAGAGACGCCATCAACGTCTTGAATTTCGCCTCCAGCCCCCCCAAGATCGGCGTCAACACGTCCGAAGGGAGGCTCCAAAGGTCCTTCTTGAAGGGTCCCCATACTCGCTTGATCGACTTCTCGATGTTCTGGGCCTCCGTTTGACCATCCTTCCACTCGGCCGGCTTCGTCCTCTTGCACCAAGCGACCATCGCAGGCTTGAGAGGGAACTTCGGATGATCGAACACCATTCGCTGAAACTCCGTGGCCAGATGGATCTCGATCGCTTCGTGCTTGGGGAACTGGTCAAAGAGATTCTCCGGGAGCGTCGAAGCCCCGTGCTGGACGGTTCCGGCCAAGCCGTGCTTGCGACAAGCGCGTGAAATCTCTCGAAGGACGTCGAAATCGATCGATACCTCGACGCGCGAGCCGTCCGGAGCGACGACCCCTCCGTGGGACGTGCCCGTCTGCACGCTCATCTTCGAGATCGGTTTCCCGCCCCACTTCTCCCGATACCCCTGGAAGTATTCTTCGAACTCCTCCACGGTGGAGTTTTTTTTCCCTACTTCGCCGATCTCGCCGCCTACCGAGACTTCGACCGGCTGGATTCCGCGGATGAAGCGGGTCAATTCCGCCGCGCGCTCGTAGTTGTCTCGCTGTTGCTCCTTCACGGTCGGGCGTTCGAGAACCACCAACGTAGAGGAGTCGATATCGATATTGAAGAAGCCAGCCTCGATCGCCTCCTTCGTCAATTCCTTGATTTCGTCCGTGACCCTCTGAGGATCTTTGAAGTACTCCTTCGCCGAAAACTGGAAGTGGTCCCCCTGGATGAAAACCGGCCCGGTCCACCCCTCCTTGATCGCGGCGGCCAGCACGCAGGCCGAGTACTCGGCAGGGCGAACCTCGCAGTACCCCATTTCGCTCTTCGCAATCTCAAAGAGGAAGGGGCCCGCATCCAGGGATTTCGCCGCCCGAAAAATCGCCCGGGCCTTATCGTAGATGAGACCTCGAAGGTTGTGCGCCGGCACGGTAAAGCCGGAGACCTTACCTGCTCCGATGGCATCATAGAGTCCCTGAATCGAGGCGCTCACCGCGCCCAGATCGTTCGCGGCCATGCGGATGATCCACCGTGCCGCCTCCCTCGCCCCGTCGCCGAAGACGGCCGTGCGTACCAGCTTATCGATCTGGCCGACAAGCCTCGCCCGGTCCGACACCTTGAACGGGTCGATCGTCACGGCCCCCTCGAGCGCCGCGACCAATTCCTGATTGTTTTTGAAGATGTCCATCGGGTCTCCTCCGGGGTGGGAACGGCCGGAATTATGTCGCGGCGCTCCGGTGGATGTCAAACAGAAATGGGGTATAGTGCCCCATCGTGCGCTGCGACATCATCCTCTTCGATCTGGACGGCACGCTGGTCGATACCGCGGACGACATTGCCGAGTCGTTGTCGAGCGTCCTGGCCGAATTCGGCCGGCCGACGCTCCCGCGGATCGAAATCGTCCGCGCGATCGGGAACGGCGTCCGCAAACTCGTCGAGCGAACCACCGCCCCGCCCCATGAGGAGATCGTGACCCGATTCTTGACCGTCTACTCCGCTCGATGCCTCCAAAAGACCAAACTGTATCCCAAAGTCGCGGAGACGCTCACCCTACTCCCGCAGCGAAAAGTCGTCCTTACGAACAAGCCGTTCGCGATGTCCAAATCGATCCTGGACGGCTTGCAGCTCTCCCACCATTTCGAGCGAGTCTACGGCGGCGACTCGCTCCCGATCCGAAAACCGGATCCCGAGGTGGTGCGGACCGTGCTCCAAGAGATCGGGGCATCACACCCAGTCCTGGTCGGCGACAGCGGGGTCGACGTCCAGACGGCGAAAAACGCGGGCATTCCGGTCATCGCCGTCCTGTACGGGTATCATCACCCCGGCGAACTCGATGCTGCGGACGTCCACATCGACCGCTTCGATCGCCTCGTGGATTGTCTCCGCTCATGAGTACCCGAAATCGCACCTCCTTTCATGCCCGTGCGGGCGTAGCCAACCGTTCGAACACGGCATCGAACAACCGGTGGAGCTCGTCGAGGATGCGGCGATCTTCGACGAACATCCCTAGTTCCAGGTTGTATCGAAGACTCGTATCGGTGAAATTCGCGCTTCCGACGTAGGCGGCCCGATGATCACAGAGCACCATCTTCGCGTGGAGCTGGAGCAGCTGACTCCCGCCGCGCCTCTCATGCAGGTACCGTACGGCGATCGGGCGAGCCATCGCGCATCGCTCCAAGACCGGATTCGACTTGATCTTTCCATCGCGTACAGTAGTCACGATCCTGACAGGCACCACCGCGGCTGAAGCCAGACCCGTGAAGGTGGGATCCACATACGGGGAGAAGACTTTCACGATTTCCTTAGCGCCCATGATCAAGTCCCGGAACACTTCCTCCGTTCTACGCGCGCCAGGTACTGATTCCAGCGAAATCCCCTGATCGGGTGGCACCGTGAGAACGATGCCGGTGGGATGGTGATCGGGGTCCTGGGGACCCTCCCTCTCGGGCTTCAGCCAGTCGCGGATTCGATTGAGCATGACTCTCCCGCCGCAACGGGCATGCCATGATCAGTAGCTAAAGTACACGATGCCGAATTGAACGGAGGTTACGAAAAGAAACGTCCAGGGGTAGAATCGTAACGTCTCGAAGCGGTACCCTATGGGAGCTACTTCACGCGGATCTTGAAGAATTTGACGCGGTACGGTCTCGGCTTGCGATCGGTGTAGGCACCGATAATGCAACCGTCCGAGGTCAGCCGGCGACACCCTCCGATGAAATAGTATCGCTCGTCCAGGATGTCGCTTTCCGCGACGTCATACCAGGTATCCCCATCGTCGTCGCTTCCGATGACGACAATTCGGTTCTCCCTCGACCTGCCCGCGAAGAAAATAGTGGAATTCGGATCCTCCCCGTCGGAGACAAAGAAACCGTGGGAATCCGCCTCCGAAAATACTACATCGATGGAGTTTTGGGTCGCCGCCCACTCGGGGCTGATACGTCGATCTTCCACCCAAGCGCCGGTCTCCGGCGAGGAGGTGAATCGGACATAGTATTGCCGCTCCCCCACCACGGGAAGCGAACGGTAGGCCAAGTGGAGACGGGATCCTCGGGCGAAGATGCTCTCGAAAAATGGGTCGAAATTCCATTCCTCCGGGAGGTTCACGGTTTCCGGATATGACCCATCGGTGTAGATCGGAGGTTCGGAGACCTCCTGCGTCTCAAGATCCGTCGGAATCGGGTTTCCCAGCGGCGTACGCCATGTCACTCCTCCGTCGGTGGACAGCACCATATGTACACTCACGCGAACGTGACGGGCCTCTCCACAGTTGTCGTGGTCGATCCTGCTAGAAAAGCCGGACGACCATCCATACACCAGGTCGCCGGTGTTCGAGAGGCTGAGTACGGGGATATCGACGAAGGGACCCTTGACGCCGAATTCATTTGTCCCCATCCGAACCATGCGGACCGGTCCGTGGATCAGTTCGCCATTCTGGTCAAGAACAGCGAAGTGGGAAGTCCCCCCGCCGCTTGCCGCGTAGATCTGCTTCCTCTCAGGGTCGTACAACATCGTCATCTTGGCGATCGCCCGCATCCGCGGAATGGGCTTCCTGATGATCGGTCCTTTGAAGTCGAATTCCGGCGCCAGCCGATAGAAAGCGGACTCAGCGACAGAGGTGTCGACTATGGGCGGATTTACCAGCAGGTAAATCGTCCCCTCGGGGTCCGTTTCGACGGCAGGGGCCTTGTCGTCCGGTCCAGAGAGAATTGGCGTGAAAGTCGCACCGCCGTCGACGCTCCGCTGAAGAGTCCAGGATCCGCGCAGGTTGGTCTCGTTTGGATCAGGGTGGAGAAAGGTAGCGAAAATGCCGTAACGGTTCGAGACCATGCGCTGGTAGCTGCTCGCGAACGTGGCATAGAACGCCCAATTGCCGGGCAGAGGCTGAGGAGCAATCCTCGCCACGACACGCACCGGTAGGAAGGCCGCATTCTCTCGTCCGATCGGGTCGGTCGCGACGACCGTCAGGATACGCCGGCCCCCCGGCGCGCTCGAAACGTCGATGTCCGCCGCATAGGGTGGAGAAGAAACGCGCGCCTTTTCGACGCCGTCGAGGAGGAAACGGACTTCGACGCCCGTGTCCCCCTTTACTTCGGCTTCGGCACGAAACGCAGAGCGAACGACCGCGTTCTCGAGTGGGCTCAGGAGTCGGATCTCCCTGTTTGGAGTCGTCTCCTTGGAAGTCTGGGCCCCCTCGCGGTCAGATCCGCATCCTAGGAGAAGGACCAGTATCGGCAGCCCTACGAACCGCGTAGCCACCTCCCCGCATCAATTCGTCCTTCCTCGAGGAGAACCAACGCGATCGAGCCTTCCGGATTCCTATTCGGGAACGCGGGGCGAGAGTTGAGCGGATTCTTCAGCGACGATATGCTCGCCGCGGGAGAATACCGCGGGTGGCTGCCGACAGAACATGAGGAAGAGACTTGGGGAGGGCCGGCTACGCGGTCACCTCCCCATCCTCCGCTTACTTCCGAAGGACCGTCATGTCGCCGCCGGCGTGGATCGCGTGAATCTCGGTCCATCCCGAAACCGGCGTGGGCCGGAAACGATTGTCCGTATCTCCGTTCCCCAGGGCACCCGTCTCGTTATAGCCCCAGGCAGACACGGTACCGTCCGCCCAAAGCGCCACGGTGTGTGAGGTACCCGTCGCTATCGCCGTCGCCGGTGGAAGCCCTGGCAGGAGAGCAGGTTCATTGACATTATCGGTCGTGCCGTCTCCGAGCTGGCCCGAGAAGTTCGATCCCCAGGTCCAGAGACTCCCGTCGGAGAGAAGGGCCACCATGTGGACGTAGCCGATGGCCAGATCGAGCACCCCGGATATCTTCGGAATCGGAATCGCGACAGAACTGAGCGGAATCCCCGCCATGCCCAATTGGCGGTAGTAATTGTTTCCCCAGGCATAGGCCCTGCCGTCGGCCAGAACGGCACCCGAGACATGCGGACCGGTCGAAATCCGGGTCGCGCCGACCAGCGCTTTTCCCGCGACGTCCGCAAACACCGGCACCGGGAGGTTCCGGTTCGCCTGCGTTCCGTCCCCCAATTGTCCGTAGTTGTTCAACCCCCAAGCGAGAATCGTGCCGTCGCTCAGGAGCGCCAAGGAATGGTCCATGCCTGCGGCGATTGCGATCGCATCCTGTACCGGAGAGCCATCGGCCGTTCGCACTACAGGCGCGGGATGAAGGCGATCCTTCGTCGTCCCGTCTCCCAACTGGCCGAAGATGTTCAAGCCCCACGCCAGGAGATTTCCGTCTCGGGAAAGAGCGATCGAGTGTCCCCTTCCTGCTGCGACAGCGACGACGTCGGCAAGTCCGGGAACCTCCACTGGAGCGTTCGAATTCTCGCGCGTCCCAGTGCCGAGTTGTCCGTAGAGATTGTTGCCCCACGATCGGACCGTACCGTCTTGCAGGGCCGCAACCATATGGGTGTACCCGACCGCGAGGTCGGCCATCTCGGAAGTATCGGCGAGCGGCTCTGGTCGGACGGCGTTGGATTGCGCTCCATTCCCGAGGGCTCCGAGGAGATTGCTTCCCCAGGTCCGAATCGTGCCGCCTTTGATCAGCGCCGCGCCAAACGCGCTTCCGGCATCGATCGCGATCACGTCGCTCAAGCCTAGGACCACGACGGGGGACGGGACGCTGTTCGCGGTAGATCCGTTCCCCAGCTCTCCGACCATGTTCGAGCCCCACGCGCGTACCGTACCGTCGCTGAGACGCGCCAGGGAGAAGAGTCCGGCGGCGGCTATCGAGGTTACGTTCCCCAGGGGAGGACCGGAGGGAGAGATCCGTACGGGGACGGGATGGGTACGATCCACCCGCGTTCCATCGCCGAGCTGACCCCAGGCATTTCTTCCCCAGGCCAAGACGGTCCCATCGCGGAGCCGGGCCAGAGTGTGCGAATAGCCAGCGGCGACGGCGACGACTCCTGTCATCGGAATGCCATCCTGCATACGAACGACCACGGGATACGTGCTCGTCTGGAGAGTCCCGTCTCCGAGCTGGCCATTGGTGTTGGAGCCCCACGTTCGAATCGTTCCATCGCCGAGGAGGGCGACCATGTGGAACCCACCGAGGGAGATCGCAACGACGTTCGATAGAGGGGGTCCTGATTCGCTCGTCATCACGGTGCGGGGGGTGAGACTGTCCTGCATCGAACCGATGCCGAGCTGACCCTGACCGTTCTCTCCCCATGTCCGTAGAGTGCGGTCCGCGAGAAGGACCGCCGAATTGTTTTGACCGGCTTCGACCTGAATTCCGGTGACGATTCCGAGAACGGGAAGCGGGAGCCACTCGTCTTTCGTCGCGCCGTTCCCCAGCTCCCCGTCCTGATTGTCTCCCCAAGCCAGGACGGTACCGTCGACTCTGAGTGCGAGCGAATGGCGATCTCCGGCCGAGACTCGGACCGCGCCCTCGATGTCCTCGGCGACGCGAGCCGGAGAGTTTTGGTCGATGTCGTTGCCGTTTCCAAGTCGGCCGGACTCGTTGGAGCCCCACCCACGTAGGGTTCCGTCCTCCAGCCGGACGAGCATGTGCCGACCACCGGCACTGACGGAGTCGACGTGCGAAAGCTCGGGTACCGGGGCCGCCATCGTGTAGAGTCCAGGTTTTCCGTGTCCGAGCTGACCAAATTGGTTGTTCCCCGTCGAGAAGACAGTAGGAACTCCCGGGCTCGAAAGGGATCCTTGGGACTGACCGCGCCCCGTTCCCCCGCAGGCGAAAAGTGAACAGGCCAGAAAGATGAGAAACGCTTGGGGGCGAATCATGTCGTCCTCCTGTAGTTCACAATTGAATTCGGGCATCCTCGAATACGAACTCGGGATTCCCATTCGCACCCAAATCGGTACACTTGGACCGCGACGGAATCGTATGGAGCGTCCCTGCGATGTGGATTTGCGTGGTCTAGGAGGTGAGAGAGGCCTCCTGGCTCCGCTCTCGGAGAAAATTCGATCGCGCTCTATCGACCCGAGGGTACAATCCCGCCATGCCGGTAGTACTCCTCCGGGATACTCATCCCCGGGATCCCGAAAAAGTGCGCGCGATGCTGAGCGCCGTTAACCGCGCCGTTTGCGAAGCGGTCGGGCTGCCTCCGGGAAACGTGTGGGTTCGCTACGAACCCGGCAGTCCCGAGCATTACTGGGAGGGCATCTCGGGGACAGCGGAGGGACAAAACGTTCTCGTGTTCGTAAACCTCGTTCAGGGACGCTCAGAAGACCAAGTCCATGCCCTCTTTGGCGCGATCTCGAGCGCCGTCGCGCAATCGTTCGGAATCGAACCGGAATACGTTTGGATCCGCATCGAGGAATTCCCGCTCAACCGAGTGGGCCAAGGCGCTCGATCCTACGAGGAGATCCGCAAGCAGAAATGACTCGGACCCGAATCGTCGCCACGCTCGGTCCGGCCACCTCGTCGGATTCTTCCGTGGCGGCCCTGATCGAGGCGGGGGTCGACGTCTTTCGACTCAACTTCTCCCACGGAACCCACGAACTCCACGGCCAGGCCATCGAGCGCATCAGGCGGCTGGCCGCGGGACGTCCCATCGCCGTCCTTCAGGACCTTTGCGGGCCGAAGTTCCGCCTCGATCGCCCCGTCCGCGGGAAGCCCGGAGACATCGTAGAGTTCCCCCTACCCGAAGGGGTCAAGACGGGCGACCCCGTCCTCTTGGCGGACGGCACAATGCACCTCGAGGTTCTCGACGGTCGTCGATGTCGCGTCATCGTCGGCGGCGACATTCCTCCCGGCAAGGGCATCAACTTTCCCTCCTCTCGCCTTCAGGTTCCGGCGCTGACCGACAAGGATCGGGCCGACTTGCGATTCGGAGCGGAGCGAGGAGTCGATTTCGTCGCTCTATCCTTCGTGCGCCGCGCGTCCGATTTGGAGGAGGTCAAGAAATCGGGGATTCCGGTGATCGCCAAGATCGAAAAGCCCGAGGCGGTCGCGCACAGGGAGGAAATCGTTGCCGCCGCGGACGGGATCATGGTGGCGCGGGGCGACCTTGGGGTCGAGATCCCCATCGAACGGGTCCCGGTGGTTCAGAAGCGGCTCATCGCTCTGGCGAATCGCGTGGGGAAACCCGTGATCACCGCGACGCAGATGCTCCGGTCGATGGTGGACAGCCCGACGCCGACGCGCGCCGAGGCGACGGACGTGGCGAACGCCGTTTTGGACGGCACCGACGCGGTGATGCTGAGCGAAGAGACCGCGGTCGGAAAGTATGCGGTCGAGGCCGTCGGAGTCATGGATCGGATCCTCGCGGAAGCGGAACCTCTCCTCGCCCCCCGTCGACTCGATCCCGGAACGGAGCTCGAGGATGTGCTCTCCGAGTCCGCGTGCGAGATCGCTGCGCGAGTCGGGGCGCGCGCGATCGTGGTGCCGACCCAATCGGGATTCACGGCGCGCAAGGTCGCGCGATGCCGTCCGGCGGTCCCGATCGTGGCGCTCACACCCGAGGAGAGCACCCGCCGCCGGCTGTCCCTCGTTTGGGGCGTGACGGCGATCACGGTCCCGTGGTTCGACGACCACGCGGGGGTGCTCCAACGATTCCGCGAACCGGTGCGCGCGACCGGGCTCGTTCCCGAAGGGGCACGGGTCGTAATCACGGCGGGCTGGCCGTTCGCCACGCCCGGAATCACGAACTTGGTTCATGTGACGACGCTTTGAATCCCGCAACCGCCTCGTCGGCGCCGGGTATACTTAAGCCGTGCCTCACGGCGACACTACGATGGGCGGAAAAGAACGCCCGTTCCCCACGACCACGTGGGGGATGATCTCGCAGCTCCAGGAGCGCCCCAATCCCGAGAGCCGGACCGGCTTCGAAACGCTGTGCCGGCGCTATTGGAAACCGGTCTACTACCATCTTCGAATCGGCCGGGGTCGGTCCAACGAGGACGCCAAGGACCTGACTCAAGCCTTTTTCCTCTGGATCCTCGAATCGGACGCGCTCCGGAAGTACGAGCGCGAGCGCGGCAGCTTTCGGCGCTATCTCAAGGTGCTCCTCGGTGGATTCGCCGGCCATGAAAAGTCGGCCCTGGAACGCCTGAAACGAGGAGGGGGCAAGCAGATCCTCTCCCTGGATTTCTCCGAGGCGTCCTCGGCAGAACTGGTTCCCGATCCCGACGCCTCGGATCCCGCGAAGGTGTTCGACTCCCTTTGGGTGAAGGAGATCATCGAGGCGGCCACGAACCGCGTGCGCGCGCGGCTGTCGTCGACGGGTCGAGAGGCCTACCTTCGGGTGTACCAGAAATACGACTTGGTCCCGGAGCCCCAACGCCCCACGTACGAAACGCTCGCGTCCGAGCTCGGCCTCAAGGTCAGCGACATCCGCAACTATCTCTTCGCGGTGCGCGAGATGCTCCGCGACGAAATCCGGTCTGAGGTTTCCGAGACCACTACCGATCTAAGGGAGCTAGAGAATGAGTGGAACGCCCTCTTTGGCTCCTGAGGGCTGGCACGAGCAGGTCAAGGGGGAGGTCCGCAAGCACGAGTCCATTCGCTCCTCCCCTCCTGAATCCGTTTCACGGTATCGGATCCTGAAGGAAATCGGACGGGGCGGCGTCGGAATCGTGTACGAAGCGACGGATCCCGAGTTACGCCGCACGGTCGCGGTGAAGGTGCTCTCTCAGGGATGGACGAACTCCGGCGTCATCTGGCGGTTCTTCCGAGAGGGCGAGGTCATGGCCCGCCTGGCGCATCCCAACATCGTCTCCGTCTACGACGTGGGAGAACATGAGAGTCAGCCCTTCCTCGTAATGGAGTTCGTGCAGGGAAGGACCCTCCAAGATCTGTTGAATCAAGGCGGCGAGAAACCGCGCGCTCTCGTCGAAATGCTCGAGAAAGCGGCGCGGGGGGTGGCCCACGCGCACGAGCTCGGAATCGTACACCGCGATCTCAAACCGGGGAACATTTTGATCTCGATCGAGGGGCGCCCGAAGGTGACGGACTTTGGGCTGGCGCACTGGGACGCCTTTTCCGCCGAATTGACGAAGAGCGGAACGGCGGTCGGCACGCCGCGCTACATGGCGCCAGAACAAATGGAAGGCCGAACGCGCGAGATCACCCCCCGTACCGACGTCTATGCGCTCGGTGCGATCTTGTACGAGATCCTCACGGGACGCGCGGTGGTGAAGGGAGGAACGATTGGGGAGGTGTTTTCGAGCGCCCTCCATGACGAAGTCGTTCCCCCCCCGACGGATCAACAAGAGGATCTCTCCCGATCTCGAGACCGTCTGCCTGAAGTCTCTCGAGAGAGATCCGGCACGACGGTATGCCTCCGCGAAGGAATTCGCGGAGGACTTGAGGCGATACCTGGATGACCAGCCGATTATCGCTCGGCCACCGTCTTTGCACATCCGGATCTTGCGCCGGCTCCGTCGCCGCAAGAGCGCGACGCTCGCGATCGGCGCGGTGTGCCTCTGCGCCATCGGATTCGCGTTCTACAATGGCATGCGCTCGATCCAGCGGTCCGTCGAGAGGAGGAAACTGGCCAATCAGGCGGCCGACGCGATGAGGCAAGGGGAGTGGAAGGCGGCGGTCGGGTTCCTCAGCGCTGCTCAGCGACTCGCGCCGGACGACTGGAGCATCGCCCGGGAGCTGCAGATCGCGCAGAACATGGAGCGCGTTCGCGAGATCGAGATCCGGCACCGGAGCGCACTCCTCCGAGCCGAAGAACCTCCCCCAGCCCTTCCCTATCGCTCCGCCCCGTTTGCAGAGAGAAAGCCCTTGCTGGAGTGGCAGGATCGTATCGCCCGAGCACAGCGAGACCGGGCGGACTGTGAATCGGAACTGGATCAACTTCTGCTGATGACCCTCGGTCTTGACCCCGGGTTCCTTCCCGCCAGGGAACGGATCGCCAAGTTTCATCTTGCGCAATGGAAGGAGGAGATGTCTTGGGGGAATCTCAAGGAGGCTCGACACCATGCGGACGTCGTCGAGCGCTTCGGAACGGAAAGACAACACCATTCGATCCTGGGGCCTGCGAAGGTGGCGATCACGACGAGCCCGAAGGCAATCGCGCATCTCTTCAAGTACGAGGAGCGCGAAAGACGCTGGTTCCCTCTCCCCTGTAACAGAGACGGACAGACGAGGGAGGTCGAGATTCCCTCTCCGGATCCGGTCCCCCTCGATGCCACCGCCGCGGAAAAGTCTCGCGGCCGGCATCTGTCTGCCTTCCCCCTGAACAAGACATCCTACAACGAAGTCTCTTTGCCAATCCAGCTTCCGCCGGGCTCCTACCTTCTGGTGCTGAACAGCCCCGGATTCGTCGAACTCCGAGTTCCGATCCTCCTCGAGCCCAACGCAGTTGAGGAAGCACACCTCGCCCTGCTTCGACCGGAACAAGTCCCTGAGGGCTCTGCGTATGTGGCTCCCGGAAGATTCGTTACGGGTGGAGATCGGGCCATTGTGGAGAGCCGTCGCGGAACCCCCGTGTCTCTCAAGGGCTTCTTTATCTACACCTATCCCGTGGCCCATCGGGAGTATCTGCTTTACTTGAACGATCGGGAGTGGCATCCTGCGTCTAAGGCTGTGAAACGACTTCCCACATACCTGGCACCGGGCGAGGAGATTACGGACGATCGGCGGATCTTCTCGCTGGGAGACATGTGCCCGGAGTACGCACCGGTTACCCGTATATCTTGGGATGATGCAAACGACTACGCGGCCTGGAAAACGAAGCGGTGCGCAGAGAAGTGGAGGTTTCGATTGCCGACCGAGGAGGAGTACGAGAAGGCCATTCGCGGAGTCGATGGCCGTTTCTATCCTTGGGGGAGTTACTACGTCACTACCTTTGCAGGGAGCGTGTCCTCGCGCGGTGGGGATTTCTCCGAGCGCTCTCGGATTGAGGAGGTGGGTCAGTTCCCGACCGATGAATCGGTCTACGGAGTGAAGGATTGCGTCGGCGCGCAGTGTTGGACGGCAACTCCCTCGCCAGGCGACGATGGCTACTATCTCCTAAAGGGGGGAGGAATGGCGGGAGACATGAGCTCGATGCGGTGCGGTTACCGCGTCAGGAACATTGCGAGGGCTCGGCCTGTAGGAGTCGGCTTCCGCCTGGCGGCCGATCTCCCCGATGGCGAAAAGTAGCCCTCACTGCGAGTCCATCGTGTGGTAGAAACCTGCCCCGATCACGGAAGCGATTCCACGCACGACCACTGGGCTCGTGCGGTCGTCGGTGGACCCGTCTCCTATTTGGCCGAAAATGTTGGAGCCCCACGCGCGAATCGACCCATCCGAGAGGAGGGCGATCCCGTGATCTCCGGCGGTCTCGATCGCGGTGACGCCGGCGAGACCGGTCACCGTGACGGGGGTCCAACTATCCGTCCGCGTCCCGTTGCCGAGCTGGCCATTCCAGTTCGCTCCCCAGGCCCGCGCCGTTCCTCCCGGCACAAGCGCGAAGGTGTGGAAGTTTCCCGCGCAGATAGAGGTGGCCGCCATTGAGGGCCCCGGCGTCGGAACGAGACGCATCGTATTGGTCCCATCTCCCAATTGGCCGTACGAATTGTCTCCCCACGCCCAGATTCTTCCGTCCGTTCGGAGTGCGACGCTGTGGAAATAGCCCCCATCGATGGCCTGGACCTTGTCGAGTCCGACGACCGCAACCGGCGAGGCTACGGGAGCCCAACCGTTGGACGCGCCGTTTCCAAGCTGTCCGGCGAGATTCAGACCCCAGGCGCGAACCGTCCCATCATCCATCAGCGCCAGGGTGTGGAAGGCGCCGGCGGCAACCTCGCACACTCCGCGGAGACCCGGATCGAGCGGTGTCGATCGGTCCGTGCTCGTGCCGTCCCCTAGTTGACCGTAGGCGTTGGCTCCCCATGTTCGCATGGTCCCGTCCGCCAAGGCGACGACCGTGTGGTACAGCCCCGCGGAGATTCCGCGAACGGAGGAGAGTCCGGGAACTTCGACGGGAATCGCTGAGCTCTCGGTCGTACCGATCCCAAGCTGGCCGAGATGATTTCCACCCCACACGCGGAGCGTCCCGTCTCGGAGTAGAGCGACGCTATGTCTGAAGCCGCCCGTCAACGCGATGGCACCATCGATCTGCTTCACTTCCGTCGGACGGTCGCTGCTGGTTGAGCGCCCGCTTCCCAGTTGTCCTGAGGAATTGCGACCCCAGGAGCGCGCGGCGCCGTCGCTCAGAATCGCCACGGAATGGTCGCCTCCCGCGGCGATCGCGACGGCGTCCCTGAGTCCCACGATGGCGACGGGGGTGGTACGGTCGGTGGTGGTTCCGTCGCCCAACTGCCCGTGTCCATTGCTCCCCCACCCTCGCAGGGAGCCGTCCACGAGGAGCGCGAGCGTGTGATGCTGGCTGCCCGCAGCGATCGCCGTCGCTCCAGAGAGACCCGGGACCGCCCCAGGCGTGGATTGATTTGAGATTCCCCCATTCCCCAGCTGACCCTGAGTTCCTTGACCCCAAGTCTGAACGGTACCGTCGCTTAGGAGAGCTGCCGAATGGAACCGGCCTCCAGCAATGGCTACCACGTTGGACAGTCCGCTTGCGGGAACGGGAATGTTGCTGCTGAGGTAGGATCCTTGGCCGAGTTGACCTCGTCCGCCGTACCCCCAAGACCTGACCGTCCCGTCGGCCAACAACGCCAAGGAGTGATAGCTCCCGGCGGAGATCGCGACGACCCCCGTAAGATTTCGAACGAGAACTGGCGTCAAGCGGTCCGTGTTGGTCTGATCCCCCAACTGGCCGTCCTGGTTTCTCCCCCAGCTCACCACGGTTCCGTCGCTCATCAGTGCCATAGTGTGGAATTCCCCGGCCGCGACGGCGGTCACTCCGCTCAACCCAATGGAAGTGGGGATGAGACGATTCTCCTTGGTCCCGTCTCCAATTTGCCCCTGATTGTTCATTCCCCAACAGGAGACCACTCCGCCCGTAGCCA
>CAZGKV010000105.1:0-17070 GCA_964526305.1 uncultured Planctomycetales bacterium
GTGCAGAAGGCGGAGAAGCTCTACTACGACCGAGGAACGGACCGGGCCTACGTGCTGGCCCTCCGCGGGCGCGGACACGACGCGAAGAGCGGCGCTTCGTTCCAAATCCATGCCGCCCGAGCGCGCGAGATCGCCAAAGGCACTTTCGTCGCCGAAGACGTCTCCATCTCCACGTGCGACTACGGGGTGCCCCATTACGATCTCCACCTGGACCGCGGGACTCTGGAAGGGTCGCGTCCCAAAACCGGAGCCGCCTCGACCGATCTCTTCCCCTACGAGGGCTGGTCCATCCGCGGAGAACGGATTTCGCCCCGAATCTGGGGCGAATCCCTCTTCTTCATCCCGAGCTTCACTCTTGGAAACGAACCCTCGGAATTTCCCCTCCGCCGCCTGCTGGTCGGGGAGTCGTCGCGCTTCGGCTGGTTCGCCCTTTCGCGGTGGGGAGTGCCGATCCGAAAGGGATGGGTCGACGCGATCACGCCCGGGGGCAACCGCGATCCGAACGACGATCACGAAAAGTGGGGCGACGTTTCCCTCGACCTGGACTGGCGGCAGATCCGAGGAGGGGCCGGCGGGCTCTCGATGAAATGGGAATGGGACGGCACCAAGGGGTATCTGCATTCGTACTATCTTCACGACTTAGGTCGATCGGATACGTCCTTCGACGAGAAATTCGAGGAGGTGGCGAACCCGGATCGCGGTCGGGTCCGGCTCTTCCATCGTCACGATTTTCTTCCGGAATGGCGGTACGAGGCGGAGCTTTCGTACATCACCGACAAGGATTTGCTCGAGGAGTTCTATCCGGAGGAGTTCAAGGAAGGGAAGGAGCAGGAGACCGTGCTCTATCTTCGATGGAAGCGCGACCACCTGGCCGCCTTCGCCCAGGAGCGGCACCGACTGAACGATTTCCAGTCGCAGGTCGAGTATCTACCCCGAATCGGAGGGGATGTCTACGACCAGCCGTTGCTCTGGGATCGCCTCCTCTACACGGGATCCGCGGAAGTCGTGAATCAGCGGTTCCGCCCTGGATCGGGGATCGCGGGCGACGACGAAAGGGCTTGGCGGCTGGACCTTCTCAACGAGGTCTCGGCACCGATCGATCTCACGGCCGTCCAGATCGCTCCCTACGTCTCCGGGCGCGGCACGGTCTGGCTCGACGATCTGGAGGAGGAAAGGGAATTCCGTTGGCTTTGGGGCGTGGGCGGCCGGATCCGGACGGACATCCACGGCGTCCATGAGGTTTCGCTTCCCGCGATCGGGATCAACAAGCTGCGCCACATTCTTCAGCTCGAATCGCGGCTCGCTTCCAATTTCCATACGAATCACGAGGACACGTCGGATCTCTTCCGCTTCGACGAGGTGGACCGCATCGGGCGGTTCGAGGAGGTCGCGTTCTCGGTCCGGAATCGATTCCAGACAAAGCATTGGACGGGCGAGAAGCTGGAGACATGGGAGTTCCTGGACATCGGACTCCAGATCGAGTACTACCCGAGCGCCTCGCGCGACACGACGGCGCTGAACGAGTCCGGTTTCCTCCCTCCGTTCCACTGGATTTCCCTGGCGCCGGAAACGCCGGGCGGGAGCGATTTCGAGGAGCGCCGATGGTCGAACCTGCATTGGGACGTGCGGCTCCACGCCCGCAATTTCTTTACGCTCGAGGGACGGGGCGAATATAATCTCGAATCTTCCCGGGAGGAGGCCAGGGAGTTCACGCTCTGGGCGCGGCCGTTCCCGTGGCTCTCCGTCTCCGTGGGTCAGACGTTCTACCGCGACATCACGGATGCGTACTCCGGCGGGGTCACGTGGCGCCCGAGCGAGAAGTGGGCTCTTTCCGTAGGCGGTCAGTACGACAATCAGACGAGGGAGTTCACCCAGCAGCAAGTCGTCCTGGGGAGGGATTTTCACGAGTTCATCTTGGAGGCGATCTTCGAGAACGACGTGGGCCGCGACGAGAAACGATTCTACGTGAGTTTCGTCCCGAAGCTTCTCGGTACTCGGCTCTCGACGCTCCATCCCGATCCGTTTCGACCATGAGAGTCTCCGTCATCGGCACCGGTCACGTCGGCCTGATCACCGGCGTCAGTTTCGCCGAGCGCGGAAACGAGGTCTGGTGCGTGGACGTGGACCGTCGCCGGATCGAGGCGTTGAAAAAGGGGACGATGCCGTTTCACGAGCCGGGGCTTCGCGAGATGGTCCGTCGGAACGCGAGGGCCGGCCGGCTCCGCTTCGGGGGATCGAACTCCGACGCGGTGGCGTTCGGCGAGGTCGTCTTCATTTGCGTCCCCACCCCTCCGCGCGCCGATGGCCACGCGGACATGACGTTCGTCGAAAACGTGTCGCGGGACATCGCGGCGGCCCTGACCGACTATCGCGTGATCGTGGACAAGAGCACCGTCCCGGTCCTCACCGGGGAGCGGGTCAAGTTGGTGATCACCCGGTATGCCCGGAAGAACGTCGTCTTCGACGTCGCGTCCAACCCCGAGTTTCTCCGCGAAGGATCGGCGCTCGAGGACACGCTGAATCCGGATCGAATCGTCTTCGGCGTGGAGAGCCCCCGGGCCGAGAAGATCCTCCGCGAGCTCTACGGGAATTTCAAGGCGCCGATCGTGGTGACGGACATCAAGAGCGCCGAGCTCATCAAGCACGCATCGAATTCGTTCCTGGCGCTGAAGATCTCGTACGCGAACGCTCTGGCGGCCGTGTGCGAGCTCGCCGGCGCGGACGTGACGGAAGTCGTGCGCGGCATGGGATTGGATAAGCGCATCGGTTCCGCCTTCCTCGATGCGGGGGTCGGCTACGGCGGCTCGTGCTTCCCGAAGGACGTGGCGGCGTTCGAGGCGATCTCCCGCGATTTGGGATACGACTTCCGGCTCCTCTCGGAAGTGCGCGGGATCAACGTCGAGGCGCGCGAGCGCTTCCTGAAGAAGATCCAGGAGGAGCTTTGGATCGTGAAGGGAAAAACCCTCGCGGCGCTGGGACTCTCCTTCAAGCCGAACACGGACGATTGCCGCGAGTCGGTGGCGATCGACATCGTGAAGCGGTTGACGGAGATGGGCGCCCGGGTACGGGCCTACGATCCGGAAGCGCTCGGGACCGCGCGCGAACTTCTTGGAAAGAGCGTAACCTACTGCCGGAGCGCGTACGAGGCGGCCCGAGGAGCGGACGCGGCTCTCGTCCTGACCGAGTGGAAGGAATTCGCGGAGCTCGATCTCGCGCGCCTCAAGAAAGCCCTCGGTCAACCCGTGGTCCTCGACGGGAGAAACCTGTTCGACCCGCGCGCGATGAAGGCGTCGGGATTCCTCTATCGGAGCATCGGCCGGCCATGACCATCGCCGTCTATCCGGGGTCCTTCGATCCGATCACGAACGGCCATCTGGACGTGATCCGCCGCGGCACGAAGATTTTCGGCAAGCTGATCGTCGCCGTCGCGGACAGTCCCGCGAAGCAGTCCCTCTTCACCAAGGAGGAGCGGGTCACGATGATCCGCGATGCCGCGAAGGGGCACAAGAATCTCGAGGTGGACAGCTTCGACGGCCTCGTCGTCGATTACGTCAAGCGTCAGAAGGCGACCGTCATCCTCCGAGGCATCCGCACGATTTCGGACTTCGAGTACGAATACCAGATGGCGATGACGAATCGTACGTTTTCGGCGGACATCGAGACGGTCTTCGTGATGACGCACGAGGAGTACTCGTTCGTGAGCTCGCGTCTCATCAAGGAGGCCGCGGCCCTCGGGGGGGACATCTCCTCGTTCGTCCCGAAGGAAGTCGAGAAGGCGCTCCGCAAGAAGATGGCGGGCAAACCGCCGCAGGGCGGGGGAATTCCGCTCGGATAGAAATCAACGATCCTTCTGCGATGTCTTCTCTCGCGCCTCGACCCAGTACTTTCGAAAGCTCCGCGCAAGACCCGGACTCAGCCGAGCCCCTCTCTCAAAGTCCGGAAGAGAATCCGCATAGCGTCCCATTACGGTATGGTAGTAGGCACGCCTCAGGTAGATCTCCCCATGATTCGGATTCCGTGAGGCAGCCACCCCGAAGTCCTTGAGGATGGACCGATACAATTCCTCCTTGGTAGACCGGGTCTCGGCGAGGCCTTTGGTGAGGGCAACCAGGAGCGAACCGGTGGCATTCGCGCGGCTCATCCAGGGTTCGAAGTCGTTCGGATTGAGTCGAATGGCCTCTCCGAAGTCGATGATCGCCCGCTCCAGCTCGACGGTGGGGTCTTGAGCATTTTCCTCCTTGAAAACACCCCAATTGAGCCTCGTGTCTCCCCGCCCCATAAATCCGCGAAAATCACCCGGGTTCTTTCGGATGGCCCCTGCATAGGCCAATTCGGATTGAGCATATTCCAGGGCCGGGTTCCCCTCGCACCCTTGGATCCAGAGCCCCAAGTTCCGCCAGGTCCTTCCCAAGAGAGCATGACCCACGGTGCCCCCGCTCAAGTGCATCGCCCGCTCCAGGTCGACGAGGGCCGCCCGGTAGAGAGAAGTCGGATCTTGATCCCGCAGGTGCACCTGGGTTCCCCAGGAGTTACGAGCGTCGCCTCGCAGGAGCAACGCTTCGTAGTTCCCCGGCTCCAACTCGAGAGCGACCTGAAAATCACGAAGCGAGGCTTCCATATCTGCAGAAGCATCGAGATCCTGCTCCCTCCTGGCGCCGGCCAGGCAGGAGCGCGCATGGGCACGCCCTAGAAAGGCTTCGGAATCTCTCCAGTTCAGTTGGATGGCTTCTTGGAAGTCTTGGATCGCCATGACCAGGAACGGCAACGGATCGATTCCATTCCGCCGGTTCCTTAATCCCAAGTTGGTCCAAGTCTTTCCCCTCAGGATTCTGGCCACGACGTTGGCCCGGTCGAGTCGAATCGCGTCATCGAACGTGCGAATCGTTTGGCGATAGGAAGGTACGGGATCGGAATCGCGGTTCTCGTGGTATTCCGCCCACGCCATCCAGAGTTGAGCCCGGTGCCAACCGACCTCTCGACTTTCCGGATCTTGGCGAGCAAGGATTTCCAGATCGACGAGGGTATCTCGAAACTCCAAGGCGGGATCCGAACCGCGTCTCATCAGGAGGGAGGTGAGATTCAATCGGGCGCTGACACGACCAAACCGTGCCTCCCCGTGTTCAGGGTCCAATTGAAGGGCTCGCGTGAAGTCAGCAATAGCCGTGCGGAGACGCTTCTCCGACTCGAGGTCTTCCTTCCCTCGACCGTCGGCCATCCGAACTTGCGTTCCCCCTCTTCGAACCAAGAGCACGACGTTTCCTGCGTCTGCCTCGATGCCCCCGGTCAGCACTTGAAGCGCTGCCGCGATCTCCCCCTGTGTTTCGAGCAGGCTTGATAAGTAGAGGACCGCATCTTCGCATCCTCGGTCCATTTCAACCGCTCGACGGAACTCCAGAATGGCCGTCTCGCGCTGTTTGTCGATGAACGCACTCAAACCCCTCGCTGTCGACTCATCAACACTGCCCTTCTTCAGGCCCGACAGGGCGAGTCCCAGATGTCGCTGTGCCGCCAGGCGATACTCCCTTGCTTTGTTATTCTCAATATCGACGGGCCTCGTACTTCCCCGATGGACACCGACAAGTTGAAACCGCTTCCGGGACGCATCTCGCTGCCAGGTACGGCTCAGGGCAAGATACAAACGCTGGTACTCGCGGAATCGAAGGTGCGCCAGTTCAAGCTGGGCGGAGGCGAGTCCACGATCCAAAGCGATCGCCGCTTCTTGATGGTCTATTGCGCGTCGATCGTCCCCGACGATCCGATACAGCCGGCCCAAGGAGGACCTCACCCGAGCATCCTGCTCCGCCTGCCCCCTAACTTCCCGGTAGAGTGCCGATTCCAGGATTCGATTGGGAATCTCGCGAAGGACCCTAGCCGATTCTCCAGCTCGTCGGCGCCTGAGGGCTTCTTGATGCGTTTCCGCAAGATCGCGAAGCAGGGCGTCCAAGAGTCGGGTCGCCACGGATTTCTCTTCCTCGAGAGCCCGGACACACTCTGCCCTCAGGTGGAGGGCCTCGGGATCCTTCGGATGTCTCGCTAGATGCGGAGCCAGAATCTCGATCGCGTGTGTCCACTCCCGACGCGCTACCCGTTCTCTTGCCTCCCCAAGCGCGCGCCGAGACTCGCGTTCGGAGCGGCGGTTCTCCAGCAGCCTCCAGCCGATCAGGAAGACGACGATCACGAGGAGAGAGGCGGAGAAAAAAGAGAACGTCCTCGGGTGCTTCCGGATTCTCTTCCAGAGAGGGGCTCCGATACGCGGAGGCCGCGCCCGAATGGGATCTCCCTCGAGCCAGCGCTGGAGATCTTCGGCCAGCGCTTCCGCGCTCGCATAGCGTCCCGCGATCTCCTTTTCCATCGCCCTTCCCAGGATGATTTCAACCTCGCGGGGAATCTTGGGGTTCCGCGTTCGTGGAGAGGGTGGGTTTTCGTACTCGATCTTGCGGAGCAGCTCAAGAAACTCCGTCCCATCGAAGGGAGGATGGCCGGTGGTCAAGTGGTACAGGGTCGCACCGAGGGAGTAGACGTCGCTCCGGGGTCCGATCTGCTTGGACCTTCCGCTGGCCTGTTCCGGTGACATGTAACCGGGGGTGCCGAGCACGATCCCCGAGGCGCTCACGCTGCTTTCCGCCTCGAGCTGTTTCGCGAGTCCGAAATCCGTGACATGAACGTGAACCGCTCCTACCGAGTCGATCACAACGAGAATGTTCTGGGGTTTGAGGTCGCGGTGAATGATCCCCTCTCGGTGGGCTTCGTGGATCGCTCGCGCGGCGTCCCGGATTGCGGTGCACTTTTGTCGCAGGCTGAGGGTCGCGCGCTCCAGAGTCACCCCGTCCACGTACTCCATGACGATGAACGGACCCCGCGGCGAATCCCCGACACCATGGATGGTGACAATGGACGGGTGTTTCACCCTTGCGGCCACTTGGGCTTCGCGCACCAGCCGACGACGATCATCCCCTGTCCCTCGAACGATGAACTTGATGGCGACGAAGCGCCGGAGCTTCTTGTCCCAGGCCTTCCAGACCTCGCCGACTCCTCCGGTCCCGACGAGAGAGAGGAGAAGGAATTCTCCGCACTCCTGGGCGGGGGCGCGGATCACCTCTTCGGGGAGCTCCGGAGGGAGTCCGTTTGAGTCGAGGGCACGTCCGAGGCCGGTATCTCGGCGGACCAACGTGCCCTTACATTTGTCGCAGGGGATTGGGTCCATCTCCCTAGGGGCCGAGGTGAACTGACCGCAGCGAAGGCAGACGAAGGTTGTCGACTCCGACCAAACCATCCCGGGTACAGCTACGCTTTCTGAGGACACTTCTTTCCCGGGACTCGGAGGAAAGCTATGGTAGGGGCATGGCCCCGACGGGTTTTCAAAGCACCATCCGAGTGCTTCTGGAGGGAGCCCAGGCGGGGGACGAGGCGGCGCTGAACGAGTTCCTCTCGAGATACCGCCCCCCGGTTCTGAGTTGCCTCCGTCGGCGTGGGATTCAGGAATCGGATGCGGAAGATCTGACTCAGGACGTCTTCGCTCGACTTCTGCAACCGGGCCTACTGCGAAAGTTCGACCGAAGCAAGAGCCGATTTCGGTTTTTCCTTCTGGGGATCGTTCGTTACGTCGTTCAAGAGCGGGATCGGCAGCGAAGCCGGCGCGTGCGCGGGGGTAGGGTGTCTCACGTTTCCCTCGTGGAGACGCTCCCGGGATCGAGTCCGACTCCGCCTTCGATGCGGAATGGGTGGAGAATCTCGTCCGGCTGGCCATGGATCAACTGAGACAGGAATGTGAGGTCGAGGCCACTCCCTACTTCCGGGTATTGCATCTTCACCTGAACAGGCCGTCAAGATACTCCGACCTCGCGACAACTTTGGACGTCCCGCCTTCGTCCGTGAAAAACTATCTCCATCGTGCGAGGGCGCGGCTCTCCCGATACGTGCGAGCTCTGTTCCGGGAGTAGGTCTCGTCGACCCAGGAGTACGAGGAGGAGATCGAGTGGCTGGATCGATTTGTCGGAGGGTCGTCAGCTCTTCATCAATTGCGACACGAGTGTGCCTTCTGCGAGGAGGCGCCCTGCGGCCCGCAACCGGCGCAATTCTCGGAGGCGCGGACTCCAATAGACGCGTCCTCGGGCTTGAAGATGAGCCGCGCGCAGTCCGAGAAACGCGCCTACTCGCTCCAACGCTCGGAGCGAGGGCGGCGACCCGCGCCTCAAAGAGGAGTGGAGCAGCCGCACCGCCATCGAACTTGAGAGGATGGCCGGCGTCAGCCGGTTTCCGAATCGCAGGATCACCTCCCAGAGATCCTCGGGTCGAAAAATGTTGCCGATAGCCCATCGAAGGAGACGCGGTGTTGGGGTACTCTCGCGAGCCAGTCGGATGAGGGCGAGACGGGTGATGACATCATAGTCCCCAGGCCGGTTGGTTTTCTTGATCTCGACCAAGTCTTCGATCGAGACCACGGGCAGCAATCCCAGCGGACTCTCGATGTTCTCCCCAAGACGGGCCGATTGACGGAAGCCCCGAACGCGAGGCGGTTGGCCCATAATGTCCAGATAGAGCGGTGCCTGCCCGGGGATGGGAACGACGAAATGAAAGCCATGTCCTTTCTCGAGCAAGGGAATCTGGATCGGGGGCGTCAGCTTGTGCACCCGCGCGCGCAGCCGCGCCAGGGCTCCCATCCAACGGCGGAGATTGGATTGGGTGGGCTCCACCCAGAGGTCGAGATCTTGGGAGAAATGAGCCGCACCGTAGAGAACGCATGCTTGGCCGCTGATGACGAGGTATCGAACCCCCTCGCGGTTAAAGCTGCGGAAGAGATCGCGCATCGTGAGCGGCCTCAGGATTCTTCAGGTAGCGGCGCATTCGCCAAGAGCGAAGGAGACGCTGCCCGGGGGTGAGTCGAAGCCAGTCCTTCCGGAAGGGCTCGGTCTCGACCGCCTCGGCCAGGGACTCCTTCGATTTCGCCCGCGATTTCTCGATCAGTCCGCCACCTTCCAATCCTTCGCCAACTCCGCGTCCGTGGGCCAGTTCTCGACGGGCTTTCCGCCGGTATCTTTCCAGAACAGGGTATTTCCCTCGTTGATGATGAACGTCTTTTTCCCCGACTTACCGTATTCGGCGGGGAAGGCGCAGAATCCGAAGCGGCTGGTGTTGTAGACCGCCTCTTTCGCTACGCCGGTGTTCTGGCGGTAGGTTCCGTCCCCGCCGTTCGCGGTGACCTGGAGATCCTCCTTCATCGCGAGATACCAATATCCTGCCTTCGGGGCGCGCTTCCCGAGGGTCTCCACGGACTTGGAGTAGTTGTTCTCCCCTTGGATCGTGAGTCCGCTGATGGGGGCGTGGTCGGCTAGAGCCACCGAAAGCTCGATCAGCTTGATCATGCTCGGTTTCTCCGCGCCGGTGCTGGTGTTGTCGATGCAATAGAGCCCCGCGACGTCGCCGGTCCAGAAGTCCTGAACGCGATTGCAGTCGCGATCGTTGGAGCGGAAGTCGGCCTGGGCCGTGGCGAGCGTCTTGATGGTTCCCATCGCGTTCCGTTCCGCCGAGGCGCCCGCGGAGCCGCCGCGGCGTCCGCGGAACACGGATTCCAGATCCACGTCTTCGTTCTCGCCCTCGCCGCCCTCCTTCCCGTCGGCGCCCCAAGTCCAGATCTTGGGCTCGCGACCCGACCAGCGGAATTGGTACTCGCCCCCCCACGGATCCTTGGGGATGCGCCCTCCGGGATAGAAGCCGCCTTCCGGCCAGTTCTGGGCGTCCTTCGGAGGCTGCACGAGGTCCCGAAGCGTCTCGGGACGACTCCCCATCATCTGATCGTACAGAAAGAGAGCGATCGCGATGTGTCCCATGTCCACGACGGCGCGCTGTTGCTTCGGAGTGAATTCGGACTCGTTGACTTTCGGCGGCGTTGCGGGGTTCCCGCCCTTGGTTTTCTTCGCCGCGGACTGCCAGAGTGCGTCCTCGGCCCCGCAAGTCTGGACGTCGCCGGCTTTGCGCAAGACGCTGCCGCCTTTTCCGACGCCGTGATTTCCGTCCACGTCGGCGCCCACCGGATCGCCGTCGCCGACGTCGGCGCCGTTGACATCGGATGCGGGTCCGCGATAGTCGCAGGTTCCGGGTCCGTCGTCCACATTCTCCACGGGGCATTGGTAGATGTCGCGGAGCGAGGCGTCGATCAGCGGGGGATTCATGTTGGAAAGCTTGAGCCAGAAGGCGTCTCCCGTTTCGACGGGCATCTTCTTCTGGGGTCCGCCGAATTGGACCATGTAGTTGCCCTGCATCTTCCAGAGCTGGGAGAGATTGTTCGCACAGGCGACCGTCTCGGCGCGGTCTTGGCCGGAGCGGACTCCTACGGCGGCGAACGAGGCGAGAGCGAACCCCAGCAGCACGAGAACGGCAAGATCGATCCGACGCATGAAATCCTCCCCGGTAACGGAACGTGAACCGGGCCATCCTAGCTCGAGTCGTGAGGGAGGGAAATCTTTTGCGCGCACGGGTTCTCGAAAAGACTTTTTTCGAGCAGACAAGCGCGGAGCTGCAGATAGGGGAGTAGCGGTAGGTCCCGTGTGTGGGAGGGCGAGAGATGATCGTCAAGTCGGCATCCCGGTTCCTGAACCGACGCGCGCGAACGATCGATCACCTAGTCGAGGAGGCGATGCGGCGGATCGGCGACGATCCCGATGCTCCCCCCTTCGCGATGGTCGACGATGGCCAGACGGTCCTCTTCGATCTGGTCTATCCCCCCGGGGAGGCCCCGGGGAGCTACGGCGCGGCGCTGAAGGTTCTGGCTTCGGTTCCATCCCAGACCCAGCTTCTCGCCGTGGTCAGCGCCTCGCCGGCCCCACAAGGTTCCCTCGTTTCCCATCTGGTCTTGGTCCTGGCCTCGGATCGGGAGAGTCCGCATTCGTACATGCTGGCTCAGGCCTGCAGGAGGGGTGCTTCGGAGACCCTCGTTCGGTCGGGTCCGTTGGAATTCGTGGATGTCTTCCCCCGCCTTCTCGGAAGGGCGCCGGCGGGGGTTCGTGGCCCGACCCTTACCGTGGCGTGAGAGACTACGGGATCTCCTCCACGAAATCGTCCTTCTTGAGATCCTCCAGCTTCGTTTCTCCCACGAGTTTGGCCGTCGACCAGAGCTTCTCGATCTGATCGAGGGCGATCTCTCCGATCGTCCGTCCCTGGCGCGTCACCTTCATGCGCATTCCCGTCTTCGCCCCGGCATCGGAGCCCGAGTCGACGTAGATTCCGTTCTGACGACCGACGTGCCGCACCCGACCCACGACCAGGATCCGAATCTCCTGGAGTTCGATCAGGTCCCCCTCCCGGACATCCGCCCGCTGGGTTCCTTCGACGACGCGGGCGATCGAGAAGTCCTTTTCGACGGTGTCGATGCGGAGTTTCGCCACGAGGGTGCGGCCCCGATAGGCGTAGACGATGGTCGCCGGGCTCGCGCCGTCGATGCCGCCGTAGCTGAGGAGAAAGACGTCGTTGGTCTGCCCGCTGACCTTGAAGACCTTCTTCTTGTCCCCCGTTTCCTGAGTCGTCTTCGTCGGTTTGGTCCGCCGGAAGGCGATAGCGTCGTCTTCCAACTGCACCTTCGAAAGCTCGCCCTCGATGACCTTGAGTTTCGCGTGGCTCTCCTCCGCGCCGACCAGCTTGATGACCTCCGCCACCGCGACGCGTTCCATGACGAGGTTTTTCTCCTTCTTGGCTTCGCGCGTGATCTCGAATTTCCATCCCACTTGGACGCCCTCCTTCTTGCCGATGTTGAGCAGAAGGAATCCTTCGTCCTTGTCGACGTACATCACTCGACCCTGCACGGGCTTGTCGGGGCCCACATCGACGTCGCCGGAGTTCGTTTGTGACGGCTTCTTCGTGTCTCCGGTCTTGGACCCCGTGTCCGAAGACTTCGTCCCGCCGTCCTGCCGTCCGACGGACTTGAGTTGCTGCCGGAGGTCGAAGATCTCCCGGGCGGACTCGATGAGCTGCTGGCGGAAGATCTCCAGGTCCGCCTTCAGCCGTTCGTTCTCCTTCTCCAGCTCGCGGATCCGCAGCTTGAGTTTCTCGACCTCCTGAGCGGGGTCGTCCTGGGACGCGAGGGAGAGGAGGAGCGGCAGGAGGATGGTCATGGCAGTCTCCTTAAGGACCCAGAGTATAGACGTGTGCCGGCGGGGATTCAACTTCACGCCCGGGGTCATTTCCACCTCTCCACCGAGTGTTCGCGGTCGTCGAAACCGAAGGAGGGGCGACGCTCCGGACTCTGGACTCCGGACCCGGCTGTGCTACAGTGGTCGCCGTGGAAGCGCTGGGGGCCTCCAAGAGCGATCTGAAGCGGCGGTTCGGCATCTCCGATCGGCTCGCGGGGCGGATCGGCGCGCTCGCGGCCCGAGGGCTCGGAGTGACGTCGGAGGTGGCGGAGCGAGCGGGCCGCGACCGAGATCTCGAGAAACTCCTCCTGGAGCCCGCGTTGCTCGCGAGAGCGAAGGATCTCGACACCGACGCGCTCAGAAGGCTCTCCCCCGCGGCCGCGCCTTTGGTCGTCGTCGACGGGGTCATGGCTCTCGAGGAGGAGCTCTCGGCGGATCGCGCTCTTACGTTTCGAGGAGGGAGCGCGTTTTCTCCCGGAGAGATTTCCCGCATCAAGATCAGCTTGCTTACCGAGGTAGCTCCCGATCGGAAGATCCTGGCGCTCCGGAAAGCCGCCCTGGCGCCCATTCCCGTAGGAGAAAAAGGCGCCCTACTCCTTCATGCCCTCGGAGAAGCGGATCCGGAAGTGCGCCGGGAGGCGGGGACGCTCCTGCGCGCGATCGGGCTCGATCCCTCGGTCGCGGAGACGCTCGCGATGCTCTCGGATCCGGCGCCTCGCGCGCGGATCCTGGCGGTGCAAAAGGTCGCCGCGCTTCGGGTACCGGAAGCCGTCCTCCAAGCGGCCCTCCTGGCGGGCCTGCGGCATGAGAGCGATCCCGACGTCCTAGAGGCGCTCATGGACGGCCTGGTTCCGTACGCGGACCTCTTCTCGGCCGAGTCCCTGGCGGCACTGGCGCGAGCCTTGGTCAAACGGGTCGCCGTTTCTCTCGATCGGCTTGCCGGTCCGGCCCAACGACTCCTGGCAGGGTTGGGGAAAAGTCGGCGGCCGGAGGTGGCGGAGGCGATCTGGCGGGAGGTCGACGGGGTTTCCGATCGACCGATTCGTCAGTTCTTCGAGACGGCGATGGTCTCCATGGAACTCCCGCCCTCCCTTCGCCGGGTTCTCTGCCGGAAGATTGCGTCGGAGCTCGCCTCCGGTGGCGCCGAGGACATCGCCGTCCGGAAACTCGTCGAGGCGGCGAAACAGCTCGGAGACGAGTTTCTCGAGGCTTTATGCTCGGTCTACGGGAGCGTCGGAGTCGAATCGCGCGGCTCCTTCGTGGCGATCGTCGATTCGGTGGCCACCTCGGACTTCGTGGGTGCACGCGCGCGGGATGCCTCGGCGCGGCTCCTCCTCGAGATCCTTCGCGGAGCGGCCCGACCCATTCGGGTTCTGCTGATGGATTCGCGACTGTGCGCGGACCCGCGTCTCGGCCCCGAGGTTAAGCGGGATCTTTGCCTGGAATTCTTGAGCGGTCTCCATTCCCTGAGGGCCGAGCGTCTCTTCGACGTCACGGTCGCGACGTTGGGCCGAATGGGTCCGGCGATTTCCGGCGAACTCCGCGAGCGAATTCGTGCGAGTCGGCATGAGGAGGAGTGCCGAGCGGCGGCTCTGGCCCTGGGGGAGATCGCGACTCAGGATCCGGAGGTGGACGGCGCCATCCGTTTCTTCCGCGATCAAGGAGGGTTGGCCGGTGGGCTCGGCCTGCAGTTGGTCGGACGGCTCTGCGCGAGTCCTCACGCGAGCCCGGCTCTGGTCGAGGAGGTCGCGAAGGAGTACCGGGACCGGGCGATCGAGGGCCGCGAGGGGATCCACCTGCTGTCCGCCCTGGGATGGTTGGGGTCGGCCCCGGCGATTTCCACGCGCGCTTCCGCCGATATCGCGCTGCGGCTCCTCGCTCTCTTCGATCAGGAGATGCCCGCCCCGGAAGTCCGGGAAACGAGGACGGACGAAGGCGTACGTCTGGTCGTCGGAGCCGAGACCCTCATCTACACCGAGTTCCTTCCCGAAGTCATTCAGGGACTCGGGCGGATTGCGTGCGCGGGCAAACTTCCGCTGGGGACGTTGGACCGCGTCATCGATCGACTTACGGAGAAGTTCCGAGCCCTCGTGGAGTATCGGGAGGTTTGGGCGCCGGGGAACTCCGTAGAGTTGGCGCGGACGCTGGCCGCGATCGCTCGTAGGCCCGAGACGCCAGCGGAGTCGCGCGTCGGGATCGGCGAGGCCTTGCTGGAAAACGTCCGGAATCTTTCGACCGCGCGCCTGGTCTCCGAGGTCTTTGCCGATAGCCTCCGGGCCAAGCGGTGGAGCGAACTTGGTGCCGAGGCGGGGCGGCGAATCTTCCGAATGCTGGAAGGGCGGGACTATCGCGATCGTGAGGATCGGCGGATTCTCGTCGCGGCGCTCGGCCGGCTCGCGCTCAATCGAGGGTTCGATTCCGACCGAGAGCGGGCGATCGAGGCCTTGTTGGAAGAGTACCGCCCGGATTTCGTCGAAGGGAGATCGGTGCTCGCACGCCTGGCAGCCTGCCGGTGGGTTTCCAAAGATCTGCGGCGGCGCATCTCGTCGATCCTGAAGGGGGCCTGAGCATGGGCGGGCGGTTCGAGTTCACTCCCGACACCAACATCCAAGAGGCCTTGGAAGTGGATCCGCGGATTCCGGAGATCTTCCGGAAGCTCGGGCTGAAGTGCGTCGAGTGCGTGGCGGCGGAGAAGGAGACGCTCCGTATTGCGGCTCTCTATCACGAGAAGGACCTCCTGGAGATTCTCCGCGAGCTCAATCGGCACGGGTTCAGCATGAAATGATGGAAGTCACCGACAGCGTCCAATTCCTCAAAGGGGTCGGTCCGCGCCGAGTCGAATCGCTCGCCGCCTTAGGGATCGCTTCCTTGGAGGATCTGCTCCGCCGGTATCCGCGAAGGCATTACGATCGAGGGGCGCTTCGCCCCATTCGCGAGGCTGCGAACGGAGAATCGACGACGCTGGCGGGTACGATCGCTTCCATCCACCCTCGACGGACGTCGCGGCGCGGGATGCACCTCTTGGAGGTGGAGCTCGAGGACGAGAGCGGATCGATCCGCGCCGTCTGGTTCAACCAACCGTTCCTCGCACGCGGCTTTCGCGTGGGAGACACTCTGATCGTGACCGGCCCCGTGACGGTTTTTCAGGGCCGACAGATCCAACCGGTGGAGTACGAGATCGCGGGGGGCGAGGAATACGAACCGATTCATGCGGCCGGTCTGGTTCCCTCGTACGACGTTCCGCCGGGCTTCGGTCCCAAGGCATTCCGTTCCTTGATGCATCGGGCGGTGCGCGAGCACGCCGGAGCGATCCCCGAGGTGCTGCCCATCGAGATCCGGGCGTGTCGGAAGCTCGTGGGGATTGCGAAGGCGCTGCGGAACATTCACTTCCCGGCGGATCCGCTCTCGCTCGAAACGGCGAGGCGTCGGCTCGCCTACGAGGAGTTGTTTCTCCTCCAAACACACTTGGCACGGCGGCGCCGCGCGGTGCGGGAGGATTCGGCGGGCGTGGCGCTCCCCATCGACGAGAGGCTCGACTTTCGGATTCGCCGCCTGTTTCCGTTTCGGCTTACCCGTGCCCAGGAGAAGGTGATCGGCGAGATTCGGAGGGACGTGGGCGCCGGACGGCCGATGAATCGTCTCCTCCAGGGAGACGTCGGTTCCGGAAAGACCATCGTCGCAGCCTATGCGCTTCTGGCCGCGATCGGAAACCGCGCGCAGGCGGCGCTCATGGCCCCGACCGAGATTCTCGCGAACCAGCATGCCCGGACCTTCGCCGGGCTTCTCGAACGATCGCGCGTTCGGATCGTCACGCTCGCAGGGGGGATGCGGAAGAAGGAGCGCGACGCGGCGCTGGCGAAGATCGCCGCGGGCCAGGCGGACCTCGTGATCGGAACGCACGCCTTGCTCGAGGGGGACGTGACCTTCCCGAATCTCGGACTCATCGTCGTGGACGAACAGCAGAAGTTCGGCGTGCTCCAGCGGGCCGGACTTCGGCGGAAGGGGACGCGGCCCCATGCCCTGGTCATGACCGCGACTCCGATTCCGCGGACCCTCGCCATGACGCTCTACGGCGATCTCGACCTCTCCCTTCTCGACGAGATGCCCCCGGGACGAAAGCCGGTGGTGACGCTGCGGAAAGGGGAGCGCGAGACTCTGTCCTTCGCCCGCGCCAAGCTTCGAGAGGGTCGGCAGGCCTTCTTCGTCTATCCCCTCGTGGACGATTCGGACAAGGTCGCCGCGAAGTCGGCGACCGCGATGTACGAGCGATTGCGGTCGGAATGGCCGGAGTTCCGCGTCGAACTTCTCCACGGGCGGATGAAGCCCGAGGATAAGGACGCGATCATGCAGGCGTTCCGAGCGGGCGAAATCCGCGCCCTCGTCTCCACGGTGGTGATCGAGGTGGGGATCGACGTCCCGAACGCGAGCGTGATGGTGATCGGGAACGCGGAGCGGTACGGACTGTCCCAGCTTCACCAACTCCGGGGCCGTATCGGTCGAGGTCCCTACGAATCGTATTGTCTGGTCCTGGCGGATCGGCGGGGGGAGGAGGCGGAGCGGAGGGTTCAGGCGTTTCTCTCCACGACGGACGGGTTCCGCATCGCGGAGGCGGATCTGAGGCTTCGGGGCCCGGGCGAGATCTGGGGAACGCGTCAGGCGGGGATGCCGGATTTCCGCGCCGCGGATCCGCTCTCGGACATCGAACTCCTCTCCTGGGCGCGGGACGACGCGTTCGCGTTCGTCGAGCGGGATCCGTCGCTCGCGGCCATGCCGGCCCTCGCGGAAGCGCTCCGGCGGGGGTTCCAAGCGCGCGAGCCTCTAGGCTCTGTCTGACGAATCATCGTGGCCGCGGTGGCGGCGCCGAGGGTGCAGATGCAAGGCGCGACGACGAGACGAGCCTTGAAGAGGGCTGCCGAGGAGGAGCAACGCCGCAGATGCGCCCTCGCCG
>CAZGKV010000106.1:0-8798 GCA_964526305.1 uncultured Planctomycetales bacterium
CGGGGGAGTTTACGTTCTGCTTCTCCAAGAAGACATAATGGCTCTCTGATCCCAGGGGAGGATTCCCATGGCAACGTTGAAACGGATCCTGGAGTTTCACAGCGCTGGATTCGCCCAGACCCCTATCGCCATCTCCGTAGCCCACGGTGTGGAGGGAATCTCCCTTCCCTGGCGGTGGGACCTGGAAATCAGCTATCCGGCAAGCGAGTCCCCCGCCATCGCCGACATTCTTAAAAAGCCGGCCTGGCTGGGGATCAAGATGCCGGCCGCGGGAGGGACGGGCACCGTCATGACCAAGTTTCACGGTGTCATCAGCTCCATCGAGGTCATTGGACGCCGCCACGACCATAAGGTGTGCCGGGTGGTCTTCGAGTCGCTTTTGTCCCGACTCTCCCTGTGGCGCAAGACCCGGATGTTCACCAAGACGAACGTCAAGGACATCCTGACGGCCGTCTTGAAAGAGGGTGGGTTTAGCGACGACCTGCTCGATCTTACGAGACTGAAGCAAAGCTACTCCGAACAGGAAAGCCTCTCCCAAGAACACGAAACCAACTTCGACTTCTGCTCGCGCTTGATGGAACGATACGGGATCTACTCCTATTCCCAATTGCAAGATAGCGACAAGACGATCCTCGCGCTGGGAGATGATTGGTCCCTCTTCCCCGTAGAAACCCAGGAAATCCAGTGCCGAGCCGAGGGCGCCTCCTTTCAGCTTGTGGATGAATCGGACTGGTTGGAGGGGATTACCTCTCTCCGGTACCGCACTCAGGTCATTCCCGATCAGGTCGTAGTGACCGACTACAATTGGCGCAAAACCGAGATGCTCCGCGCCCACTATCCCGCGAGTCCCGCGGGAGAGCGGATCGTCCACATCCCCGGCGAGCACTTCAAAACGAAAAAGGAAGGCGAGTATATCGCCCAGCTCCGCTTCGAGGGACTCCAAGGCGAGCAGACTCGGATCTCCGGCGAGAGCAATGTTCGCAGACTGCGGGCCGGGACCTTCGTCACCTTGAAGGACCCGTTCTATCCCGAGGTCGAGAAGATTCGGATTCTGGAGATTACGCATGAGATTCGGCAGGCCAGCGAGTCCACGACCGGCGGTGAGGGTGGGACTTCCTATCGCAACACCTTCCTGGCCAATCTCGCCGACGCTCCCTATCGCCCTCCCCAGCGGACCCCGAAGCCGACCCTCACGCCTCGGTATGGCTTCATCGACGTGGGCGACCAATACTCCGGATTGAATGAAGGGGGCCTCTATCCCGTGCGCGACCCGAATCACGAGGATCAGTCGAAGAAAGACAAGGGTCAGGCCTCCAGGCTTTTCCGCAGGGTGCAACCGAATGTCGGTCCGAACAATTCGGGCGATCACCGGCCGCTCCACAACGGAACCGAGGTTCTCCTCATCCCCTTGGACACGGATCGCTGGGTCATCGGGGGCGCCCTCTTCAACTCCAAATTCGGAGACGTCTGCACGGGAGGAAACGCGTGGCAATCCATCCGTCGGTCGGCCGGAGGGATCCAGGAGATCATGGACGACACGGACGGCTCCCAGTACTACTCTCTCTTCTGTCCGACGAACAACGATCACATCAGCCTCGGTGCGGACCATCATTCGGAACACGCCCCGCCGGGCGTCGCCATCGGCAGCAAATCGGGGATCACCATCAACGCCGGAGGGGGCGTTCAGGTAACGGCCGGATCGCCCAATCACGACAATGGCGTCGCCACTCAGAGCAACGAGGCCTCCAGCGTCCATTCGACAGCTGCGCTGGTAGCGGCCGTCGCCGCCCTCGCCTGTGGGATCGCCGCCGACGCCGCGGCGGGCGGCGTCGGCGCCATAGCGGGGGTCGCCGGCGACGTCGGCGGGTTCATCGGAGGTCTTGCCCTCCCCGGCGCGTACATCACCGCCCCAGGCAAAGCCTCCCTCATCGGCAAGGCGGAAGCCGTCGTGGGATCGCTCGGTTCCGCCGATGTCATCGCCCTCGGCCCGGCGAATATCCTGAGCGTCACCTCCGCACTCGTCGCTGGAGGCCTTGCCGCCGCCGTGATCTCCGGCCTCAACGTCGAGGCGGTCTCCGTCGCGGGAAACGTGAAGATTCACGCCAAGCTGCGCAACGTCTACATCGATGCCATGAAGGACATCAAGCTCGAGTCGCAGATGGGGAACATCATCCTGGAGACCAAGCTCAACGACATCAAGCTCGAGGCAACGGGCGCCTTCCATCTCGAAACCTTCACGGATCGCGGCGTGATCCACATCTGGAAAGACCTCGAGATCGCCTCGAAGAACGCGAAAAAGATCCGGCTCGTCGCGGGAGAGAGCGAAATCACGATCGAAGACAAGAAGATCCAGCTTCGCTCGGATACGATCGAGCTGGTCACCAATGACAAGAAGTGCCAAGTCCTGATCGGAGCCGAAGGGAAAGACTTTCTCTTCAGTGTGGACAGCAAGGAGGCCGCCCGGATCCTGTCCAAGAAAAAGATGCATCTGCTCTCCGATACCGAGACGACCCTCCAAGGAAAGAGTAAGATCCACGTCAAGGCGAGCCGACTGGAAGAGCAGAAACCGAGCAAAATCGTTCGCGCCAACAGCGAGGAAGGATAGACGTTGATCGTCGTCAACGAGAGTCCCACCTCGTTCGCTTGGACGGTCGTGAAGATCCGTCCTCCGGCCTGGACCGTAACTTTCGTCGTCAAGGGAACGTTCGACCTCCGACCGAACCAGCCGGCGATCCCTTCCGCCGTCCCGATTCCGCCTTGTGGGGACGAATACACCGACGACGATCCGAGTCGAGGCCTTCGATACCCGACGGACTTTTCCCCTCCGAAGGTACGCGCGGATCTCCTCTTGGTCGGCCATGCCTATGCCCCGGGCGGCAAACCGGTCGTGGCCCTCCCTATTGCGTTTCAAGTCGGCTCCTGGTCAAAACGAATCGCGGTCATCGGCGACCGAATCACGAAAGGGATCTCGACCAGTCCACCCACCCCGTTCGTCAAGATGGAGATCTCCTACGAGAATACGTTCGGGGGTCCGGGCTATTCTCTCAATCCCCTCGGGAAGGGGTACGTGGACGAACACCTTCCCGACGGCACTCTCATCCGCAGGCTCCCCAATCTCGAATATCCCGGGAAGCTCCTATACGATTCGAGCGGAAAGCACGAGCCTGCCAGTTTGGCCTCCATCCCTATGACCTGGAAACTCCGTCGATCCAAGGCAGGTACGTATGGAAGGAAGTGGCTGGAGTCGCGATGGCCTTGGTACCCCGAGGACCTCGACTGGGAGTTTTTCAACAGTGCCCCGCCGGATCAGCAGCTCCCCCTGATTCTGAGGGGCGACGAAAAGCTCTCGTTTGAGAATCTTCATCCCGTTCATCCCGTCTTCGAATCGAGACTCCCAGGGATCCGTGTGCGATGTTTCTTCTCGGAGGAGGGCGGTTTTCATCCGAAGCTCCGAGAAATCCCGATGAATCTCGACACGCTCTGGGCCCGACCGGAAGAAGAGCGCCTGGTGTTGGTCTGGCACGGCCAATCGGAGATTCGCGCCCGACAGCTTCCCGAGAAGGGCTATCTCCTTATCGCGTCCGAGGAATTGCAGAGGCCCTCACGACCGCTCTTGCATTACGAGCGCCTCCTAAAGGACAAAATCGCGGAGGCCGTCAATTCTCCTACCCCTCTACTTATTATCCCGGGCCCACCTCCGGCGCCCGAGCCTCCTCCTCCCCCGGAGGTCGTTCCTCCCAAGCCTCCTCCTCCCCCGCTCCCGCCCGAGGCGCTCCAACTCGAGGCGAAGATCCAGCAGATTCTCCAAGGAATCAAGCCGCCGGTCCCGCCCCCCCTTCCTCCGGCACCAGCGGACCCGATCGCCATGGCGAAGAAGCAAGCGGCAGCGGCGGGATTCAAGATTCCCCTCGAGGACCCGGAACCGCCTCCGATTCCCAAGGAGCCCCCGCCTCCTCTTCCCGCAGAACCGCCGGCCCGCGATCGCTCCTGGTGCCAGGACCGCCTGGCTCGCGGCGAGGACCTTCGCGGACTCGACCTGAGCGGTGTGGATCTCTCGGAGCTCGACCTCGCGGGCGTCTCCTTCAAAGAATCGGTGCTGACCGGCGCGAATCTAAGGAAGGCACGCCTCTCCGGTGCCGATTTGGAGAACGCCATCCTTGCCGGCGCTGACCTCTCTCATGCCGATCTAAAGAAGGCCCGTCTCTCAAATGCCGATCTCAACACCGCTCTTCTCATCGAGGCGGATCTCCAAGAAGCCCTCCTCGACGGTGCCGATTTTTCCGAGGCCAAGCTTCCGAAGGCACGCTTGACCCAGGCTCAGGCTAAAGGAAGCCGTTTCGCATACGCCAAGCTCTCCGAGTCGGATTTGCAGGACGCGGACCTGACGGGTGCGGACTTGTCCTGCGCCCTTCTCCACGGCGCGAATCTGACGGGAGCCAAGCTCCAGGAAGCCTCCTTGGAAGGGGCCGCCGGGAGCCGCATGATTGCAGAGCGCGCCGACTTCACCCGCGTGCGGGCCGCGGGCTGCAACTTCGGGGAATCGAAGTTCCGCAACCTGATCGCCCCGGGCTCCATCTGGCAAGGCGCCCAACTCTTTCGTGCCGACTTTTCGAGCGCCCACCTAGAGAAGGCGCAGTTCGGCTCCGCCTATCTCTGCCAGGCAAAGTTCAATCTCGCGAATCTCAAATGGGCGCGCATGGATCAAGCAATCCTTCGCAAAGCGGAGCTCCTTCGAATCAACTTCCTGCAAGGCTCGTTCCAACAAGCCGACCTCACGAGGGCAACCCTCGCGGAATCGAACCTGTTTCAGGCCGAATTCTTCGAAGCCGTGACCGAGGATGCCTCGTTCCAGGGCGCGAACCTCAAAAGGACGCTTTTGACCCTATGAAGAGTTTCCGGACACGAGCGGACGTGCTGGAGCGGGCGCGTGAGGGCGTCCCCCTTTCTGGGATCCACCTCTTGGGAGTCGATCTCTCCGGCGCGGATCTAAAGGGCCTTATCTTTCGCGATTCGATTGTGCAAGAGGTGAATCTTGCCGGAGCCGATCTCACCGGAGCCGATCTCTCGGGGTGCGCCTTCCTTCAAGTGAGTCTTGCGAAGGCCAATCTCCAACGCGCCGATCTCTCCCGCTCCGTGTTCCAGGGTACCGATCTCTCTCAAGCCCTGCTCGCAGAGACACGGTGGGTGGATGTGCTCTTATCGGGAGTTTCGCTCGCGGGGCACGATCTCCGCGAGACTCGGTGGGAGCAAGCGACGTTAGTCAACGTAGGACTGGAAGGGACAAACTTGACCGGCGCGGTTCTGCAAGGCGTGATTCTGAAAGGGTGTCGCCTCGATGGTGCCGTTCTGCGAGATTCCACCCTTGCGGAGGCGAGATTGGAATCCTGTTCGATGGCGGGATGCGATCTCAGTGCGGCCACCCTGACGAGCGTACGTCTCGGGGCAACCGACCTCTCGAAAGCCCGCCTTCAGGGAACTCGGATGAAGGAAATCGAACTTTCCGGCGCGGATTTGGCGGAATCGGACTGGACCGGTGCCACCTTGGAAGCGGTGGATCTTTCCGGAGCAAACCTGAAGGGCGTCGTGCGGTTTCCTCTCGTCGGAGCCGTCTTGACAGGGGCCCTCTTGGGCGCTCTCGATTTGTCGGAAGCTCGTCTGGAAGGGGCCGATCTTCGCAAGGCCGATCTCTCCGGAGCCAACCTGAGAAAGGCGGTCCTAACGGGAGCCGATCTAGGCGAAGCTCGATTGAGTCGGGCCGATCTCCAGGGTGCAAATCTCTCCGGCGCGCGCCTGGAAGCCGCCCTTCTCGAAGGTGTTTCTTTGCGAGATGCAAGGCTGGACGGCGCCAATCTGGAGAAAGCCGACCTCCATCGCGCTAATCTCGAGGGATGTTCCTTGATCGAGACTCGCTTGGCCGGAGCCGATCTTCGAGAGTGCGTGCTCCCTAATCTTGCCGGGGCGCTTCTGGGCTCGGCCGATCTTTCCGGTGCAACGTTTAAGGGGCGCGATCTCGCCGGGGCGGACCTCTCGGGAGCCAAGCTCTCCGGAGCCAAGCTTGCCAAGTGTAACTTGTCTGGAGCGGACCTCACCGATGCCGACCTCACCGATGCCGACCTCACTCAGGCCGATCTTACGAAGGCCATTCTCCATCAGACGAATCTGAGGCACACCCGATTGGCCGGCGCCGATCTCACGGGCGCTCGGGTCGCCCCCGCAAAAATCTCCGGGGCGGATCTCTCCGGCGCGCGTCTCCAGGAAGCCGATCTTTCGGGAACGAATCTCACGCAGGCCCGCCTGCGGGGCACCACCTTCGTCCTGTGCAACCTGTCCCGCGCCGACCTTTCCCGCGTCGACTTGTCCGGCTGCGACCTGACGGACACGGATTTCACGGAAGCCAAGATGGAAGGGGCGAATCTCACTCAAGCCAACCTCCAGCGAGCTCACTTCGAGAAGACGCTCCTGACGCGGGCGCGACTCGACCGAGCAAGCGGCCGTTCCACTTTTTTCGGGAGCGCTCAACTTCAAGGCGCCTCCTTTCGCCAAGCCCGCCTTCGCGTCCCCAATTTCGAGGAGGCGATCGCTCTCGAATCGGATTTCACACAGGCCGACCTGACCGACGGCTACTTCGTCGGGGCGAATTTCCGAGGGGCCCGCTTCGCGTCGGCGAAATTGGCGCATGGAGATTTCTCCCACGCCGATCTCACCATGGCGGATCTGTCGCGCGCCGATCTATCGTACGCCAACCTCCATGCCGTGCGCGAAGCCAAGACGATTTGGAACCAAACGGAGTTGAAGGGAGTCCGACGGACCGATCCAGAACTCCAGGAGGCTGAACAATGGAAACCCAAACCGTTGTAGAACAGGAACTCCGGGCCGAAGACGGCAGCGCCGTCTCCATTCGTCCTGCACCGGAGGGAGAGATCCTCGAGACCCGCGACTCTCGGGGGCGACTCCTCTTCGAATACGAACCCGCCACGGGACGAGGTATCGTTCACTGCGCCGGTGATCTCCGCTTCCAAAGCGAGGGCACTGTCGAGTTCGCGGCCAAGCGGGGCATCCGCATTGAGACCCCGAAACTCAGCGCACAGGTATCCGAAACCGTATACGAAGGGAAAACCCTCATCGTCCAAGCGGACGAAGCGCGTTTGACCTGGGGAAAATTAGAAGAGGTCGTCGGTCGACTCTTCCGATTCGCCCGAAATGCGTATGTGCGGATCGAGGCACTCTTGCACACGCGAGCGGGCCGCATCCGAACCGAGGCAGGGCGTTCCTATTTGCTTCAAGCGGAGAACGTAAACGTTCAGGCGCGAGAAGAGGTCCGCGTCCAAGGGCGGAGCATCAATCTGGGGTAGCCGATGCCGGGACTCTTTCCGGTCACGAACACGGGGGGGGGCCAGTGCATGGCCTTTCCCAACACCTGCATGACACCGGGGGCGGCCGGGCCTTCTCCCGGACCTATTCCGTATCCCAGCATCGCCATGCTCTCGGACGGGAGCGGCTCCAAGAAAGTGAAGATCAAGGGAAAAGAGGTGCTCCGGAAGGGCGACAAGATCAACAAGTCGGACGGAGACAAATCCGGCAACGCGCCCGGCGGTGTCGTGAGCGGCGTCTTCTCCGGAGTGTGCGAGATCATGATGGGTTGGGCCAAGGTGAAGGCCGAGGGCCAGCAGGTCGGCCACCAAGTCAGCGTCGTCGGGCAAAACGGTCCGGGGGGCAAGAACATCCCTGTCGGGATCGTCTCCTCCGTCACCATCACCGACGTCAAGGTGGCCGTGGACATGGCCGCGATGATGTCGGACACCACCGTCATCCTGATCCGGTGCGACGATCCGCCTGCACCGCCGCCGCCGACCCAAGAAGAGCTCGACGCGGCGAAGGCCTCCGCTGCGGCCAAAGGTGGCGCAGGCCCTCCCGCTCCGGACCCGGCGACCCAGCAGAAAATCCAAGATCGATATGATCAAGTCATGCGCGGAGAGGCGGAACCTCCTCCGGGCGTGACCCGAGAGCAGATGCAGGCAGCGATGGGAGGCGTCGACGGACAGCGCATTCCGATGACGTTCACCCCCGAGCTGTTCGCCCAGTTCCGAGCGGAACTCGGCGCGGTGCTCCGCGCGGGAGGCATCACGGACGCGACGGTCACCGCGATCGGATCGGGCACGAGCGTCTACAGCGCCAACCCCGCAAAGAACCTGAAGCCGTGGGCCCCGGTCGGTTCGCCAAAACCCTCGGACGCCGACTTCTCCGTCTTCAGCGAGCAGGCCGTCGCGCAGGCCGAGAGTCAGGGTTGTGCCTATAGCGACAAGTACGGCATCTATAAGAACGGTGCCAAGGACGGAAAGGCGGGGTTCTCGGATACGCCCGTGGGAAAGAAGTTATCGGCTCTTGCGCGGCGATGGACCGAGATTCTCTACGGAGACGCCGGTGCGGACGGCGTCGAGTTCAAGCTCAACTTGACGACCCAGCCGACCGTCGGCAAATTGGACTCCATCACCGTAGTGGGGCCGGGATAAAGGAGACTCCATGGCCAAAGGCCATTACCTCGCTTACGCCTTCAAGAGCAAGCTGACGCCGGACGAGATGCAGGAGCGGCTAAACAAGGTCACGCCGTGGAAGTGGAACATGGGGGACAGCGAGTACTACGGCGAATACCTCATGGCGAGGCTCTATCGAGGGTACTCCAAGTTCCGCATCTTCACGGAAAAGGATACGTACGTCTTCGACATCTACTACAGCTTTGACGATCACGGCGCCGAGGATCTGTGGGAATCCCAGCACTCTCTCGTCCTCAATGAAATCTT
>CAZGKV010000106.1:8898-16955 GCA_964526305.1 uncultured Planctomycetales bacterium
CCCCGGCCGCCCGCTGACACCGGGCTCAGCCCCCACACTCGCGCGGCGGCCGCTTTTCCCGTGTTTCAGGGAGTATGGCGGCTCTCCCTCCATCCCGGCTCACACCGGGACGAAGGGCCGCGGCTTACACCTAAGTGACGGCCATGCTCCCTTCCGCCTTGGTGGTTTGTCGGATCCGAAGACCCTCCCAGGGCTCGAGGTTACGTGGACCGTTTCGCGCCGTCCTCGCATCGGTTACCCCGCGGTTCCCCACGGAGCGTCCCGGCAGACCAGGCGACCGGGAAAGATACTATACCTCGGGAGCGCGCGTGGAACTACTCCCGTGCCGCATCGGAAGGCCGGTCCGGACACACCTTCCGGAAGTTGCACCGACGGCACGACTTCGGGTCGTCCGTTGCCGGATAGTCTCCCTCTTCCGCCGCATTCTCTTCCGGAGAACCGCGCAGGAGCGACTCCATCGCCTCGATCGACGCGAGCATTCGTGCGCGGGTCTCCGAGATCTCGTCGGGGGTGACCCAACGTTCGAAGGTCTTTCCCGAATGGAGATTCGCCTCTATCACCAGGATATCGTCCGGCCCGGCTTTCCATGCCTCGATCGCGTAGAGCGCGTAGACCGCCAGTTGGAAGGGATCCGATTCCTCTTCGCCGCGACCGGTCTTCCAGTCGATGATCCGGATCCCGTCTTTCGTTCGATGTGCGGCATCCAGCTTGACATGCACCTTGGTGCCCCGTAGCGAAAAGGAATCGAGCTCTTCGATCGCCCTCCAAGACTCCCTCGGCAGGCTTCGAAGTTCCGCATGAAGCGAAGAGGTTTGAAAGTTTTTGAAACACCGTTCGGCATGTTCCGCTATCTCGGCCCAATCGTCCACGACTTCGCCGTACTCATGTTCGAACAAGGCGCACGTCTTCGCCATCTTCGGCTGGCGGTAGACGGCATCTCGAGACGACTTCCATTGTTCGCGCATCCGCTGTCGCACGTCGATCTCCGGCGCTCCAATGCCGGCCCGATATGCCTCCAAGGTTTCTGCGACGGCGACATGGACGACTTCTCCCGCCCACATCCAACGGCTCTTGAGCTTGGACAGAAGGTACACCTCGCGGGTCCGTTCGAGGGCTCGTTTCTCCCAGCCGCCCCACCCTCCGTAGGCCTGGAACCAATACAGGCGTCGGCACTCCTCGAACGCCCTCATCCGGCTGCGCGACCAGGAGAATTCGTTTACGAGAACGGTCATGCTCTCGTGTACTATACTCGAGCCGAAAGCGAGATGCGATGATCCTGATTTTGACTTCGCTTTTGATTCTCCAAGATCGGCTCCCCGATCGGCCGCTCTCCGGATCCGCGGCCAAATGCGGGAGCGAGATCCCCTGGCTAGAGGATCTCGAAGAGGCGAAGCGAGCCTCCAAGCAATCCGGCAAGCCGATCCTCTGGTGGGTCACGAGTGTTTCAGGATCTCCCATGGATCGGAAGCTCGTCCTCCAGAAGTACATGCTCGCCGGCCCGTGGATGATGCCCGATGTTGTGGAGATCCTGCGGCGCCGATTCGTGCCCTTGCGAATGGCCTCGAAGGATACGTTGGACGTGCGGCCTATGAAATTCATCGAGCCGGGATTCGTCGTCTTGGATTCCCAACTCCACGACCTCCTCCGAGTCGATCGGATGACGTTTTTCCAGGAAGACCATTTTCGAAACCTGCTCCTTCAGACTTTGAAAACCCCCATGAAGCCGACCGACGCGGAGGAGCTTTTCCTCGGCGGTGACTACGAAGAGGCGCTGAAGCGAAGCCCCAGCCCTTCTTTGCGCGCGCGGATCTTACGCCGGCTTGGACGCGAATTCCGCATGGAGGATCTGCCTCTCGAAGAGCGGGCGACCGCGCATCTGTCCCGCGGCGATTTCGCGGCTGCAGATCAAGAGTTGCGCGAGGCCACCTCGGACCAGGGGCGATATCTCCGCGGAGCCGCACTCCATCTTTCGGGCAAGGATGACCTCGGGAGGGAACTCTGGGAAGAGTTGGTGAAGGAAAAGCCCGACTCGCGCTGGGCGTGGAAGGCGGCGGCGGAGCTCGCGCGCGACGGGCCGTTCGTGCGGGGATTCGAGGTCTTCGCGCCGCCCCCCAAAACTATCGAGATCGCTCATGCCCTAGGGTACCTCCTTTCCATGCAACGAGGTCACGGAGGATGGGACGATTCCAACTACAACTTCGGAGGCGAGGACTCCCTTCCCAATGTGTACGTAGCTACGACGGCGCTCATCGCGTCGGCGCTCTACGAATACAGAGACGCGGATCTGCGAATCTCCACGGCGCTCGAACGTGCCGACGGGTACCTTCGAGACGAGAGCCACGTCGCCGCCGACGATGAGGACGAGATCGTGTGGGCCTATGCCTATCGCCTGCTCTACTTCGCGAAGATCGGGGATCGGAAGTGGATGCAGCTTATGATCGACTCCCTCGCCAAGATGCAGGCCAGGAACGGGAGCTTCCGCCATGAGTATCCCAATCCCTTCGTCACCGCGACGGTCCTTCATGTCCTCTGGGAGGCAAAGAAAGCTGGAGCGGAAGTCTCGGGCTCCATGATCCGTCGTGCCGTGGATGCACTCAAGTCCTGCCGAAATCGTAGCGGAGTCTTTTCCTATAAATACCCCGGTCGATCCGCCCAGATCGAGGGCGGCGCAGGTCGGATGCCCTTATGCGAATTGGGCCTGTTTCTCTGGAACGCCGGCACTCGGGAGGCCCTATGTACATCTGTGGAGGCCTCCTTCAAATACCACGACCTCCTGGAGGCCGTTCGAAAGTACGACGACCATTCGGACGCCTACCGCAACGGCGGGTTCTTCTTCTGGTACGACGTCCACGCCCGCGCCGAGGCGATCGCACATCTCAAGGACAAGGGCGCGGCGGAGAAATTGAGAAAGATGATTCTCAATATCGTCGAGCCCGACGGCGCATGGGTGGACTCCCACGAACTCGGCCGCCCCTACGGCACCGCCATGGCCCTCCTCTCCCTCAAGCGTCTCTCCCCACGATGATATAATAATCGTCTAACTTATTCTATATCATGCGAGTGGCTGCGATCCAGATGAATTCGGGGGAGGATCTCGACGCCAACGTCGGGAAGGCCTTGGCGCTCGTCGATCAAGCCGACGCAGAACTGATCGTTCTTCCGGAGGTCTTTGCGCACGTCACTCGTATGGACGATGGGGCGATCCTTCGACGGATGCAGGAGAAGGCCCGAGACCGGGGAGTGTGGTTGTGCGGCAGCCTCCTCTTCGACGGAACCAACACGGCCTTTCTCCTCCGGCCCGACGGGGAGATCGAGGCGCGCTATCGGAAGATCCACCTCTTCGATGCCCCGGGATTGGGGAACGAGTCCGACTATATGAAGGCCGGGACCGATGTCGTAACGGCCCGGATCGACCCATTTCGTGTGGGACTTGCGATCTGCTACGACTTGCGCTTTCCCGAGCTTTTCCGCACGCAAGCCGCGGACCTCTACCTCGTACCGTCGGCCTTCAGCGCGAGGACCGGTCGGAGCCACTGGGAGGTGCTGGTGCGGGCTCGCGCGATCGAGAACCTGGCCTACCTTGTCGCCCCCAACCAGGAAGGGACACACCCCAACGGCACAACGACGTGGGGACACTCGATGATCGTAGACCCCTGGGGGGAGACTCTCGCGGAGGCACAAGGCGAAGGCGTGATCACGGCCGAGATCACCTCGGCGCGCGTGGCGCAGGCACGTGCCGCCCTGCCGGCCTTAAAGCACAAGCGGCTCATTCCCTGATATGCGGCCCAACGGCGAGCTCCTCCCTCTCCTCCGATTGGCCCTCCCTCTCATCGCAGTCCAAGTCGGCATTCAATCGATCAGTTTGGTCAGCACGATCCTCGCGGGACGGATCAGCGCCGTCGCTTTAGGCGCTACCGGCCTGGGGGCCGGCATCTTCTTCGCGATCGGACTTCTGGGCGTGGGCATCGTGACGGGGGTCGACCCGATCGCGTCGCAGGCGTTCGGTGCCCATCGCCCCCGCACCGCGCGCAGGGCCCTCTGGCACGGGATCTACATCGCCATGCTGGTCACCCTCCCCCTGTCGTTCCTAATTCTGGGAGTGCTCCATGGACTCGGAACCTTTGGCGTTAGGCCCGAGCTCGCGGTGGCGACCCGAGAGTATGTCTATGGCCGACTCCCTTCCCTCTTTCCGTTTCTCGCCTTCACCGCATCGCGGATTTATCTACAAGCCGCCCACCGGACGCGCCCGATCCTCGCGTCGGTTCTCGTTGCGAACGTCATCAACTTTCTTGCGACGTGGATTCTCGTATTCGCGGGACCCCGACTCGGCATCTTCGGACTCGGTCTCGGCTCGACCCTTGCGACGCTGTACATGATGATTCACGCCGCCTTGGCCATTCGGGCGATTCCTCCGGGACCCGGCACCGAACCTCTGCATCCTCTGGACGGAATTCTGTTCCGTCAAGTCTTCCGGCTGGGACTCCCGATCGGGTTTCAGATTTTTGCGGAGGCGGCGATCTTCACTTTAGTCGGCATCCTTGCGGGGACGCTCGGGACGGAGGCGATGGCCTCTCATCAAGTCGCGCTCACCCTCGCAAGCTTCACCTTCATGGTTCCCCTCGCGATCGGATTCGCCACCTCCGTACAAGTCGGCCGTGCAATAGGACGCGGCGACGCCACGGGGACAAAGGGGGCGGGCATGGCAGGAATCCGTCTCGGCGGAGGGTTCATGCTGGTGGCCGCAGGGATCATGTGGCTCTTCCCGGAGACGCTCGCGCGCGCGCTTTCGTCGGATTCGTCCGTGGTCTTCCTCGCCGTGACCCTCATTCGAATCGCGGCCGCGTTTCAGATTTTCGACGGCGTTCAAGCCGTAGCCTCCGGCGCCCTTCGCGGAGCGGGGGTGACACGATGGGCGATGGTTGTAAACCTCATCGCATACTGGTTGATCGCCCTGCCGGTCGGCACGGCATTGATGTTCGGGAAAGGCCTTGGAGTTCTCGGTCTGTGGTGGGGACTGACCGCGGGGCTGGCCGTCGCGGCCGTTGCGCTCACCACAAAGTTCGTACTCGCGAGCCGACGTCCGATCGCGGCGCTTCAGCCCTGAAAGGCAAGCGAAAGCCGCACGGCCCAGAGCCCCAGACGGATTTTGAACGGAAGCCGATCGTCCAGCGGCTCTCCGTCTAGGGTTTTGAGGGCATCGGGCAAGAGCCGTTCTACGACGTGTCGCAAGAACGCCTCTCCCCGGGCACGACTCGAAACGGCGGGCATCCCGAAATAACCCAAGCCGGCCCCTGCGGTCAGGGAGCTGTCGAACCGCATCTTGTGAAACGGTACTAGAACGGGCGGAAGCGACTCCCAACCGCTGCGCACCAGCTCGGGCCGAAGCGCCATCATTTCCGAGGTCTCCATGGATCCTGCATGGCAATCGAGGGCAAGCTTCTCGACCGTTTCAGAATCGTCGCCGAGACGACGGTAGAAGTCTCGGAATCCGTTTCGAAAGTAGAAGTCGATCATGAGTCGACTGCCCAACGACACGGCGCGCGCGCCGCGACGCGAGAGGCTCCGCGCCGCCGCGTCCAGAGCGAAGTTGTGGCGGGGACCTCCATGGTGGTTCGAGAGGAACAGGGTTCGAAAACCGGAGGCGATCAACGATCGCCCGACATCCTTCACGAGCGCCTTCAGGATCCGCGGGCGGACCGAGAGAGATCCCGGATACTTGAAAACGTCCGCGCCGACCGGGATCGGAGGATGGAAGAGAAACTTCCAGCCCGGCCGCTCCACAGCCAGCCGCTCCGCCAATGCCCGCGCGAGCCCTTCCGATTCGATGATGTCCGTCGCAAGGGGGAGATGAGGTCCGTGCTCCTCGATCGGAGATACCGTGAGAAACACCGCGGTTCGCGCGCGATCGAGCGATTTGAGCTCCGAGGCCGTCAGGTCGCCGAGTTCGAGGAGACTATCGCTTTTCGACGACATACGGCGCCATCTTGTCCCCGGACTCCTTACGAAGCCGAAGCTTGAGCCCGTTGAACTTCCCGTCGTTCGCCTTCACCAGCGGCTCCAAGGCCATCGAAAGCGACTTCGCGCTGATGTGAAGGATATACGTCGTTCCGCCGCTCTGAACGTCCACCACGGGCGAGTATCCCCGAAACGTCATGACGACGTGCGGCTCGGAAATGACATCGGCATCTACAGGATCCGTTCCCACTTTGAGTGTCTGTGCCATGGCGACGAATTCTAGGGTGCCGACCGACCGGACGCCAGGAATTCCGCATACACCGCCCGCACGGCATCCGGGCCACGCGCTCCCTCGACGATGAACGAAATCGAGAGCTCGCTCGACCCTTGAGCGATCGCGATTACGTTGATCCCTCCCGCCGCCACCGCGCGGAACAGCCTGGCCGCAACCCCCGGTGTCCCACGCATCCCTTCTCCCACGATCGAGACAATGCCGACGCTTTCCTCCACCTGGATTTGTTTTACGATGCCGGTCCGAACGAGCGCCCCTTCCAACGCGGTTCGAACGGTGTCGAGCTCCTTGCAGGCCAGGGCGATGGAGATCCCCGATTCCGAAACCCCTTGCGAGATCATTCGTACGTTTCCGCCCGCCTCCGCAATCGTTTGGAAAATCCTCGCCGCCGTCCCGCGACGTCCCACCATGGCCGCGCCAGAAACGGTGAGCAAGGATACGTCTTTCACGAGATGGACCGACCGCACGACACCCGCCGCGCCCACGAGGGGTCCGATTCGCGTCCCCGGCCCGTCCGGCCGAAACGTATTCACGATCCGTACGGGGATGGCCCGTTCGACGGCCGGCTCCAACGCGCGCGGATGAATTCCCTTCGCCCCGAACTGCACCATTTCGAGCGCCTCGGCGAACGAGATCTCCGGTAGCGGCGCAGCCTCGGGGACGATTCGTGGATCCGCCGCGCGGAGGCTGTCGATGTCCGAGCAAAGCCAGATCTCCTCCGCCCCGAGCGCGGCTCCGACCAGTGTCGCGGTAAAATCCGATCCCCCGCGACCCAAGGTGGTAATCGCACCGTGTTGTGTTACGCCTAGGAATCCGGTAACGACGGGAATCTTGCCCTGCTCCAAGATGGGAAGAATTCGGCGACGCAATTCGTAGTGCGTCATTTCCTGTAGCGGACTCGCCTCGCCCCATTGTTCGTCGGTCACGATTCCCGCGGATCCCCCGTCCAGCGCCACGCCGCCAATCTCCGCCGCGAACATCGGCGCGGAGAGGCGTTCACCGAAGGAGAGCACGAGATCGCGCGAGCGCGGAGTAAGCTCCCCCACGGCCGTCAGACCGGCCAGTACCCGTTCCAGCTCATCGAGAAGCGGGCCCTCGTGCCTCGCCCGCAGGTCTGCGATTGCGCGGCTCACGATCCGACGATTCCCCGCGGCCGCGGCGCGTGCCGCCTCATCGAGGATCTCCGTCACCCCGTCCAGCGCGGAGACAACTACGACGACCTTCTCCTGCGATCGCACGATTTTCTCGCACGCCTTCCGAGATTCGGGAGTCGCGACCGAGGTGCCGCCGAATTTCACAATCTTCATTTTCGCTCCCAATGCCGATGCCAGATCGTGAGGAGATCGCGCACCACTGCGGTTGCGGTCTCACGGCCTCCCGCGCCGCGGCCGATCAGCGTCATTTCGTGGGTGTTCCGGAGCGTGAGCATAACGGCATTGAGCGTTCCGCGAACCGCAAGCGACGAGCGCGGATCGACCTCCTGAGGTGCGACGCGTAGAACGCTTCCGATTTCTCCTACCAATCGGAGACAGCGCCCGCTCGCTCCGCGGATTCCTCGGACGGACACGTCCGAAAGCACGGCGCGACGTCCCAAGACCGCGTTTGCGAGAATCACGAGTTTGATTGCGGTATCGATCCCATCGATATCCATCGAGGGATCGCGTTCCGCGTATCCCTTTTCTTGAGCTTCCGCAAGCGCGGCATCGAAGGGTATGCCCTCTTCCATCCGTGAAAGAATGTAGTTGGTAGTCCCGTTTAGAATCGCCCGGACTCCGACAATCTCGTCTCCCTCGGCGCACCGCGCGGCCCA
>CAZGKV010000107.1:0-16839 GCA_964526305.1 uncultured Planctomycetales bacterium
TGCACCCTCGGCGCCGCCACCGCGGCCACGATCCTACCGGGATGAGCTCTTAGGGTCGGGATCGAGATATAGGATCGTCCGGCGTCTTACCGAAGACCGTGGGCGCGCGCCAGCGCTACGAGGCAGGCGCGGAGGGTGTCGAGACCGCGTCCAAGTGCGGCATGGACCCGACGCGAGTCGATTCGGGCGTATTCGTGGACGATTACGTTCCACAATCGAATCCACCGCTGAAGGGCGGTACTTTGGCGGGGCGTGAGGATCCTGTGCGGCGAGCGACGATCGCGGCGGCTACGGCGCCGCGAAGGAGGGTGGGGGGAGCCCGCGGCAAGGAAAAGGCCTTTTTACGGCGGGCTCAATGTTGCGTTCCACGACATCCCGCGCCCGGGCGTCCGCCTCGTACCGCGCAGCGGTCGGATATCGCCGGAGGGATTCCTTCAGAACGGAAAGCGCTTCTTCCGCTCGAAACAACCGCGCGAGCCGATCAGGTTCCAAATCTCCCCTCCCGGACCCGCTCTGCCAAGGCGGGGACGTACCGTTGCAAACGGATCGCTTCGTCCCAGTAGAGCAGCCGAGCGTGATGCTCGAAGTTTCTGCGAGCCTCGCACAACGCGGTACCTAGATCCAAGAAGGGATTCACGCGCCTGGACGGCAAATTCATGCTGACGGCGAAGTCATCGTCGCTTTCCGGACGAGCGGTGCCGCGAGCGGGGCTGCCCCACAGGTACGCGAACCGCACCGGGAATCGGCGCCAGATCGGTTTCAGCTTGCTTGCCGACGCGCGCATCGTTCCTCCGATCGAACATCCTATCCGGCCCGTCGACCCCTCCGGCAAAAAAACGCCCCGGCCGCGGGGCCGGGGCGTCGCGAACTCTCAGGGGACTACCTCATCTCCTCGAAAGGATCGTACCGAAATCGTCATGCCGCGAGGAGGGCCCGGAGGAACATCGCTCTACTTCTCTTCTTTTTTCTTCTTGGACTCGAACTTGGTCGCCGTCATCTTCATCTGGGGCTGTTCCATCTTGACGAGCCAACCGGGCACGTCCTTCGAGTACCAGGTCTTGGTTCCCTTTCCCGGATTGTCTTCGCCCGTACACAGCTTGTCGCCGACGGTGTACAGGACGCACTTGACTTCCTCTTCGCCGATTTTCAGAGCCACGTCCTTTTCCCACGTACCCCCGTCCTTGTGCTCCTTCGCCGGCTTCTTGCAGAGCGGACACTCGCCGTCGCCGTAGGAGGGGTCGCCCTTCTTGGGCTTATTGATCGGTTCCTCGCCCGGCGTCTCGGTGACGTTGTCGCCGAAGGTCATCTTGGTCAGGGTCTTGACCAGGATCTTCTCCTCTTCCTTCTTGTCGAGGGTCTTGGTGATCGTCATTTTCGTGCCCGACATCTCGAGCTCGAACTCCACCAGGGACCCCGCTTCGAAGGAGTTCCAAGATTCCCAGTAGTCGTACTTGAAATCCTGACCGCCCCGGGCCGACAGGGCCCACGCGCCGATGGCGAGCGTCGCAAAGATCCTCATCGGATCCTCCTAATGAAAAACCATGGGGTGATACGACGGCGGGAACGCCGTGGTGCACCCAAACGCAGGAGGATAGCGACAGAGGGGGACGAACGCTAAGGATTTGCGACGGGCTTGGGGTAGAGGCCCATCGAGGGAACTTCCAGGGCGTGATTGAATCTCGCGCGGTAGTTCTCCCAAGCGATCGACGCCGTCAGCTCCACCAGTTGACGTTCGTCGAAGTGGCGTTGGAGGCGCTCGAAGACTTCCTCGGAGACTCTCACCGGAGTCTGCGTCATGCCCTCGGCATACTCGAGGACCGCCTTCTCGACCTCGGAGAATCGATCGCTCGCTCGCCAATTCGGGAGCGCCTCGATCTGTTCCTCCGAGATCCCCACCGCGCGGCCGACCGCCGCGCCGATGTCCACTCAGAACGGACAGTCGACCAGGATCGCGGCCCGTACCCCGGCGAGAGACTTAAGCTTCTCCGGAACCGCGTGGAGCTTCTTGAGCCCCATCTCCATCCGGCCATAGACGCGGAGCAACGGCGGATGATGGGCATAGAGTTTGAGGGGTTCCAGGACGCGGCCGAACTGCCGCTTGACGTACCAATAGGCGACGCGCGTGAGGAGACCGGCTCCCTCTTCCTCGACGCCGGGGATTCTCGCCATTCCTCTTCTCGTACACCGATTCTCGCGGATTCTTTCGAGAATTTGTATGCGTTCACGCGGTGGGCATGCCGTGCAGACCACAGATTTCGCAGAAGCGCGTCGCGAACGGCCCGTGAGGCGCGATGGGCCCGTGGACGCGCCCGCAGATTGCGCAGAATGACGTGTACGGGGACGGACCCGGAAGCGCCACCGGTGCCGATCTACGAAGTCCCGGATACGAGAATCTCACTCGTACCCGATCGCCTCGATCACATTCACGCGACGCGCGAACCGCGCGGGGACCACGCTTGCCAGAAGAGCGATGACCACGCCGCTCACGAGCGCCACGACGACCGCTCGAGCGGGGAACGCGAAGGGAAGTTCGTAGCCGGACGCCCGGAGCGTCATTGCGGAGAGAGGAAACCGAACGAAGAAGAGTCCGATGGCGCATCCGAGCACGCCGCTCACGATTCCGCTGATCGTCGCCTCGAACACCACGCTCTTGGCGATTTGACCCTGCGTCGCTCCTACCGCTCTCAAGAGTCCGAACTGCCGGGAGCGCGTGAGGACGGAGATCAGGAGAGTGTTGATCACCCCGATGGACCCGATGATGACGGAGAGGAATACCTGGGCGTCGGCGAGGCGGAACCAATCCTGCACCAACTTCAGGCTGAAGGTGCGAGCCTCCCGCGTGGTATAGACGAAGGGTCGGGTTCGAACTCCCAGGCGCTTCGAAAGGTCGGCCCGCAGGAGTTCAAGATCCGTGCCCGGTCGAGCTTGAAGATCGATGTAGGAAAGGGTCGAATCCTTCCAAGACTCTCGATAGAGGGCCCGATCCAGGAGCACCACGCCGTTCGGCCACGAGTAGTCTTCGACGACGCCGACCACGGGGAAGCTCCGGATTCCGTCGGGAGTTTCCAGCTCGACGTTCGATCCCGCGCCGTGCAAGGCGACGAAATTCTTCGATAGGACGACTCCTCGATCCCCGGCGCGCGCGAGGATTCCCGGATCGATTCCCCGCGCCGACTGGGCGGCCGCGAATGTTTTCAGGTCCAACGCCAAGAGCATGATGGTGGAACGACGGTACGGGTGCAGGGCCGCCCGTACGCCGTACGCGCGCTCGACCCTCGGATCGGCCTCCATCTCCGCCAGTACCTCCTCGGGAAAAGTCGCCGAGCTGTAGGCGCCCGACGTGAGGTCGCTCCGCATGATCGTAAGATCGAAAGGGAACACCTGATCGAACCATCGGTTGAGCGCCGACTTCAACGAGTGGGAAGTCCCGGCGATCGCGACGATCATGGAAAGGCTCGCCGCAAACGCCAGCACGGTCAGAGCCGATCTCGCCGGGAACTTCACGATCGTATCGACGGCCAGGGTTCCTTCGATGGGGAGGAATCGCCGCGCCGTCCAACGAAGAAGAGTCGTGGACCAAAGCAGGACTTGCGGCAACGCCAGGGCGATCCCGAAAAACGATTGTGCCAGAGCCACGACGATGGGAACGGTTCCAGGGAGGAGCGACCACGCCGCCGACGCGCCTAAGAGCCCCGCTCCGAGGAAGAAGTTCCGTCGAAACCCGCGTCCGAGCCCCCGCCCGTACGCGGCGGCGCGAATGGCGGCCATCGGCGGGACGCGGGACGCCTCCAACGCGGGCGCCAACGCTCCCGCGATCGCAGTCAGGACCCCCACGGCTAGACCCAGGAGTACGGCGTCGATCGGCACGACCACCGTCTTCACCTCCACGAGATGGACCAGGATGTTCATCTGGTTCACGGCTTGGGAGATGAAGTAGCGCGCCAGCGAAGAGCCCAAGGCGATCCCCGCGACCGCTCCGACCGTTCCCAAGAGCGCTGCCTCGATCAGGAACGCTCCGACGACTTCGCGCCGGCGCGCTCCCAGGGCACGAAGGATTCCGATGTCCTTCACGCGTTCCACCACGGAGAGAGAGGCGGAGTTGTAGACGATGAAGGCGCCGACGAGGGCCGCGATGACGGTGATCCCGAGGAGCACCGTGCGTTGCTGGGAGATCAAGTACTCGAGGGTCGGGCTGGACTTGATCGTCGGTTCCACTCGGTATTCCGGACCCAGCGTCCTTCGAAGCTCTTCCGCCGTCGCCCCCTCCAGCGCGACGTCGATCCGATCGCACCGGTCTCCGCGCCCGAAGTGGCGAGCCGCTGTCTTGACTCCCATGACGGTCAAGCGCCCGCCCATGACCTGGGCCGGTCCGGTGTCGTCCAGGATCCCGGCGATCCGAAACGGAACGGTCCCCTTTCGCGTATCGAGCCGAAGGGTGGATCCCAGTCTCAACCCATGGCGTTCCGCAAACGACTTGGGAATCAGGACCGCGTTGGGATCGAGGAGAAGAAGCGCGGGGTCGATCCGATCCGAGTCGCGCATCCGATACCCGCGGAGTTTGGCGTCGCGCGCGAAATCGATCCCGAACACGATCATCGGTTCGTTCCACTCCATGGCGATCGTGGTGTCCTGAATGACGGGGGCGGCGCGCAATCGTCCCACCTGCTCGATCTTCGGTACGGCCGCCAACTCGATCCCCGTCCCGCGCGTGACCACAAGATCGGCTTTTCCCGCGAGAGCCTTGGCCGTTCCCTCGAAGGCCTGCACGATGCTGGCCTCGGAGACGCGGATCGAAATCGTCAGGGCGACGGCGAGCGCGATCGACATCACGGCGAGCAGGAGCCGCAGTTTCCTGCGCCGGGCGTGGCGCAGAAGGAATCGTCTAGCGAGACGCCAGGCCGTTATCATCGAGCTTTCCGTCCCTCACGCGAACCACTCGCCCCGCGAACGCGGCGATCTTGGGGTCGTGGGTGACGATCACGATCGTCTTTTTCCGTTCCTCCGCGACGGAGGCCAGCAGTTCCATGATCGAGAGGCCCGTGGCGGAATCGAGATTGCCGGTAGGTTCGTCTCCCAGGACGATGGGCGGATCCGTGACGAGCGCGCGGGAGATGGCCGCACGCTGCATCTCCCCTCCCGACAATTCGTCCGGCATGTGGGAGGCCCGATCGCGGAGACCCACCCGTTCCAAGAGCGCGCCGACCTTCGAACGCACCTCGCTTGAGGGGGCGCCGTCCAGGAGGAGAGGGAGCCCCACGTTCTCCTCCACGGTGAGCGTGGGGACGAGGTTGAAGAACTGGAAGACGAAACCGATCCGACGCCGGCGGAGGAGGGTTCGCTCGGACTCCGATTGAGCCGACGTCGCACGACCTTCCACGCGCACGTGGCCCGCGCTCGGGAGGTCCAGCGCGCCGGCCAGGTGGAGGAGGGTGCTCTTTCCCGAGCCGGACGGCCCCATGATGGCGACGAACTCGCCGCGGTCGATTGCGAGCGTGACGCCGTCGAGCGCGCGGACCTCGCGCTTGCCCTGGACGTAGGTCTTGGCCACGTTGTCGAATTCGATCATCGCGAGCACCAGAGTGTACAGCATGCGCTTGCGAGGGTTGTACGATTCGAGGGCCCGTGGGCCGTGACGCGCAGGAAGAGCCCCTGTCGAGATAGACTAGAGGAGGAAAGTGGAGGGCTTCCCGTGCAGGACGCAAACGATCGACTCCTGGGACAACTCGCCGTCGAGAAGGGCTTCCTCACGCCCGGTCAATTGGCCGGGCTCTTGAAAGTGCGGGGACGGCTCGCCGCGTTGCTGGTCGAACGAGGATGGGTCACACCGGAGCAACTCGATCTCCTGATCGACGAGGCGCTCACTCGCGCGCGGGGAGAATCCACCGCCCGGCCGGCCGAAACGATGATGATCTGCCCCACCTGCGCCGCTCCCATGGAGGTGTCCCAGAAGGAACGAGGGAAGAGCTACCGGTGCCGGAAATGCGGGATGGAGCTCGACGTCGTATCCCGGGCGTCGGATGCTTCGGCCTTCGAGCGAGGAAACATGGGGGAGCGGCCCGCGGGAGAGCGCTTCGGAAAGTTCGTCCTCGAATCCCAGGTCGGCGCGGGCGGTTTCGGGACGGTGTACAAGGCCTTCCAAACCGACCTCGGCCGAATCGTGGCAATCAAAATCCTCCGGTCGGAGAGTCCGATGGACCTGGAACGCTTCGTGCGCGAGGCGCAAACGGTCGCGAAGCTTTCGCACCCGAACGTGGTGCCCATCTACGAAGTTGGAGTCCACGAAGGGAAGCACTATATCGCGATGGAGTTCATCGACGGACCCACGCTGGATCGGGTACGGCTGGAACCGAGAAAAGCGTTGGAGACGATCCGAGATGCGGCTTTGGCGGTGCATCAGGCGCACGAGAAGGGGGTGATCCATCGAGATCTCAAACCGGCAAACATGATTCTCGATCCGGGCAGGCGTGTCCGAGTGATGGACTTCGGACTGGCCAGGCCGCTGCAAAAGGGCACGACCCTCACGGTGAGCGGATTCGCGGTGGGGACTCCTGCCTACATGGCGCCCGAGCAGGCGGAGGCTAGTGAATGCGACGCTCGGACGGACGTCTACGGTCTGGGGGCGACGCTTTATGATCTCCTGACGGGACACAAACCCTTCGAGGCGGAAGAGGCGCTCCAGGTGATGATCCAAATCTCGAGTCAGGATCCGAAGCCGGTACGGCGGCACGATCCGAAAGTCCCCCGAGACGTCGAGCCGATGGTCTCGAAGGCGATGGAGAAGTTGCCGGCGCGAAGGCGCTGGCGGACGACCTCGATCGTTTCCTCGACGGTCGGCCGATTCTGGCGAGACCGACGGGCGCCATCACGAGGTTCGTCAAGTGGGCGAAGCGACACAGGGCCGTTGCGGCCGCAACCGGAATGATTGCGGTGTGCGTACTCGCGTTGGGGATCGCCCTCACCGTTCAGGCCGTTCGTTCGAGTGCCGAGCGGAAACGATTGAATGCGGAGGCAAGGGCGGCGGAAAAAAAGAGACGATTCGAGGAGGCCCGCGATCTCTACGCGAGAATCTGTGCGCTCTGGAACGACGCCGAGGCCGGGGATCGTGCGAATGCGATGGATCGCGAGGCGCAAGCGGAGGCCCGACGAATCGCAGCCGAAAACTGGAACGCCAAGGCCCGGACGGCCCGTGAAGAGCGCGCGCGGATCCTGGAGAAGATCGAGGCGAGGAAGAAAGAACTCAAGGAATTGGAGAGGGCCGTACGCCCCTACGAAGGCGAGGAGAAGAAGCTCCCGTTGTGGCGGATGTCGGTTCAGTTGGATCAGTTGGAGCGGGAGCGACATCGCCGAGAGACGGAAACACTCCTGTTCTATCAGAAGTGCTTGGGCGTGGATCCGGGCAACCTTGAGGCCAAGAAGGCATCGGCGGAGGAGTACTATCCAGCCTATTTGCGAGCCGTCGAGCAAGGCGAGGTCGCGGCCAGGATCACCAGCCAAATGTGGCTCGAACTCTATGATGACGGGACGTTCATCTCCAAACTCACCCAGGACGGAACTGTCTACCTGGAGAGCCGTCCCCAGGGCGCCGAGGTGTTTGTCTTCCGATACGAGGAAGGCCCCGACCGGAGGCTGATGCCTCGGCCTTTTCGCGCTCGGGACCGTACATCCCGAATCCCCGCGATCGAAGGAACGCGGGAGTCCGCCTGTGCCCTGGAGCTCTCCGACTTCAATCGATTAGGGGTGACTCCCGTCGGGGAGGCGAAATTGCCCCAGGGGAGCTACCTCATCGTCCTGCGACGAGATGGATTCCGGGATGTTCGTTATCCTGTGGTGTTGGCGAGTACAACGTGGCACGCGGTCGTCGGCCTCTACACCGATGTCGAGATCGGCCCGGACTTCGTTTGCGTCGCCGGAGGACCTTTCGTCATGGGGAGAGATCCGGGAGTCCACGAGCCGCTTCATCCGGAGGAGGGGGCGCCGCCCGCTACTCTCCCGGACTTTTTCATCGGAAGATTCGAGGTCTCTTGCGAGGAATACCGTGTCTTTATCGAGGACTTGGCGCGACGGGATCTATCGGAGGCGCGAAACCGAATTCCGACGGATGTCTCTCGCGGTCCGATGTGGAAGATCGGGGACGGAGGAAAAGTCGAGTACCTCGTGGGCGGGATGGAGCGGTGGCCGGTCCTTGGGATCTCCTGGGGAGACGCGGATGCCTATTGTAGGTGGAGGACGGCGAGGGAGGGGAACCGCACGCTCTATCGGTTGCCCACCTCCGCAGAATGGGAGAAGGCGGCCCGCGGAGTGGATGGCCGTCCTTTTCCCTGGGGGTATTACTTCGACTGGAGTTTCGCAAGAGGGGCCTTTTCTGTCCCGAATCGGGAGCAGGCGGATGCCATCGGGAGATTCCTAAAGGATGAAAGCCCCTATGGCGCACGGGACATGGCGGGCATGATGAGGGAGGTCTGCTCGGACGAGGTCCAAACGGTCGGGAGCACCAGGATTTCTCGAGGCGGGGCGTGGGCCGATACGACGCCCGTGCGCTTTCGATGTGCCTCGAGATACTGGGAGCAGGCGTACGTCAAGAGCGGGACCTTGGGGTTTCGCTTGGTGAAGAAGCTTCCTCCGAGGTGAGGGGGAATTGATTCGTGGACATTAAAGTCATATAATATGGCTATGAAGGCCATAAATATTGCTGAACTGAAGAATCACTTCAGCCGCCACCTTCGTGCCGTACGAAGGGGGGAGCGGATCCTCGTCATGGACCGGAAGGAAGCGGTCGCCGAGATCGTGCCTCCTCCCAAGGCGGAAGGCTCGCCCTGGGAACGGTTGGCTCGGCAAGGTCGTGTGGCGTTAGGATCGCAGCGCTGGGAGGGGATGGAGGTATCGAAGCTTCGCCGCGCCGTTCCGATCCAGGAGATCCTCCGCGAGGTTCGGGAAGAGTAGGCGTGGCTCTGTACGCCGATTCCAGCGCCCTGCTCCGGGTCCTCTTCGCGGGACCGGGCGAGCGGCTGCCGTTGAAGAAGGGGCGAACGGCGGCGACGTCCCGAATTGCGGAGGTCGAAACGTTTCGGTCTCTGGATCGAATTCGGCTCCAGGGTTACCTTCCCGACGATCGGATCGCCCGAAAGCACAAGGAGCTATCCGATATACTCTCTCGTATCCACCTCGTCCCGGTTTCCGACGACATCATCGCGTTGGCGCGGCAACCGTTCGCGGTGAGCGTACGGGCTCTGGACGCGATTCATGTGGCTACGGCCCAAATGCTCGTAGGGGAGGTGGGCCCGATCGAATTCTGGACGCACGACGCCCGCCAGGCCACCGCGGCGCTCTCCCGCGGTCTGGAGGTACGCGGGGTCTGAAGGCCCTACTCCCCCGCGGCCAGCGCCTTCGAAAACGGGGGCGGCTCGGTCCCCGGCACGAGCGCGTAGCGAGCGAAGTCCGTCACCCCCGCTTCGCGGAGAACGTCCTCGTCGTAGAGCGCCTCGCCCGTCCGCTCCGACGGCGGCCGCGTCACGAGCGCGAGCACCGCATCGCACACGATCTGGGGCGTGCGCCACTGGTCCTCGTTCCCCGGCCAGAAATGGCGGACGGCCTGCGAGTCGATCGCCGTCACCGGCCAGAGGGCGTTCACCGCGATGTGGTGCGGCCGGACCTCTTCCGCGAGCGACTGCGCGAGAAACGTCATCCCGAACTTCGAGAGCATGTACGCCGCCTTCCCCGGCATCGGCTTCGTCTTCATCGGGGGCGACATCGTGAGGATGTGGCCGTACTTCCGCTGGATCATGAACGGCAGGACCGCTCGACTCAAGACGAAGACCGCGCGCGCGTTCACGCTCATCACGAGATCGTACCGCCTCGGCGGAGTGTCGAGGGCGTCGGCCAGGTGGAGCGCTCCCGCGTTGTGGATCAGGATGTCGATCTTGCCGAAGGTCTCGATCGCCTGAGCCACCGCCGCTTCGATCCCCGCGTCGTCCCGCACGTCGAGCCGGACCGCGAGCGCTCGCCGCCCTGTCGCTTCGACTTCGCGGGCCGTGTCGTGAATCGTGCCCGGGAGCTTCTCGTGAGGCTGATCCGTTTTGGAGGCGACGACGATGTCGCAGCCTTCTTTCGCCAGCGCGACGGCGAGGGCCTTCCCGATTCCGCGGCTGGCCCCGGTGATGAAGGCGACCTGATCTTGAAGTCTCATGGGGCGGGAGTGTATCCGAAGCGCAGGGGAGACGAAAGAGGAAGTTCGCCGAGGACCCATTGACTTTGACGAGGGAGGGGAGAGAGTTTCCACGGACTCATTGCCCGGGAGAAACTATCCATAACTCGCATCCTTCTGTTGGGCGGCATTCTCGCGATCTCTCCGATTCCGCCCCGGGAAACGACTTCCAGCGGTGAATACGATCCGGACAAGGGACCCTATACGGGCGAGAAGGTGAGATACGGCGACGATCGACACAAGCACACGAAGGTCGCCAAGTCGAAGCATTTCGGTCAGGCGTGCGGCTCCGCGCTGTCGGACGGCTCGAATCTCTGGAAAGCCTCGATCCCCCTCGGCTATCCTCAAGGACTCCGCGGGAGCACCCCGCCGGTGGGGGAGACGATTTGATCGGCCGAAAGGAGGAGCGGATGATCGGGCTCACGCTTGCCATGGCTCTGCAGGAATTCGATTACACCCACGAGAGTTTCGACGGATTCAAGATCGAGGCCAAGCTCGCGCTCCCGAAAGCGACCCAGGAGGATGCGGTCAAGCGCGTCGTCATCCTGGTGGGAGGCTCGGGGGGCTACGACATGGATCTCGACCTCTCGAGCGTCACGAAGGGCGGGAAGAAGAACCTCTGGCTCAAGGACGTCAGCGACGCCTTGGCCGGGCGCGGGTTCGCCGTGCTCCGCTACAACAAGAGACCTTTCCAAGTCGGGAAGCTGGTGAAGCGGATCAAGGAGGAAAAGCGCGATCCCACGGCCGAGGAGATCGCGCACGTGAAGCGATTCCAGGAGAATCCGCTCCAATACTACGTCGAGGACTGCAAGAGCTTCGCCGAGGGAGCGCGGAAGCGATTCCCGAATGCGAAGGTCCATCTCTTCGGCGGAAGCGAAGGGACCCACGTGGTCCTCTGGGCCGCGCACGAGCTGAAGTGGATCGCAGGAGCGGTCCTGGTGGGATTCTATGCGCGATCCCTGGACGTGGCGTTGTGCGAGCAATACCTGTGTCGGGAAGAACAGAAGTTCCGCGAGTTGGACCTCGACGGCGACGGGGCGGTCACGAAAGAGGAACTCAAGAAGAACCCGCAAGGAGTCGCCTGGTGGGTGCGGCTGGCCCCCTTCGACCACGACAAGGACGGTCGATGGACCCTGACCGAATACAAAGCCTTGCTCCTGGCCTCTCTCACGGAAAGCGGCGATTTCGGCGATGCCTATCGGATTCAGGAATCCAAGTATCCGACGATGTCGGCGATCCTGAAATCCATCGAGATCCCGGTGTTGTTCTTCCAAGGCTTGCTGGACAACCAAACGCCGGCCTACAACGCGCAGGCGATGGAGCACCTGGCGCGCACGTCGTGGAAGCGGGAGAATCTCAAGTTCTGGTATTTCCCGAAGCTGGGGCACTGCTTGGATCCTCGGGATTCGTACTACGACGTGATATACAGCCCCGTGGACCCAGGGGCGCTGGCGAAGATGGCCGAGGAGATGGAGGCGGGGTTGAGGTGAGGGAGGGGATAGAGTTTCCACAGACTCATTGGCCGGGAGTTCGTTCCTCTTTCAGAGCTCATTCCGAGACAGTGAGCGCGTCATGGAACGCGAGCGACGCGCCGCGCCGGCGACTGCCCTCGGTGCCCTTGAAATGTCGAAGCACTTCGGTCAGGCGTGCGGCTCCGCGCTGCCGGCGTTCATATCCTGAGAAGCTTTATTCAGGAGCGTCAGGATGTCTTGAGTAGAGAGTGGCGATCTCGGAACCATCTGAACGGCACCCTTGAGGCCGTCGATGAAATGCCATTCGGCCCTGTCCGCACCCAACTCCTCCGCGAATCCGGAATGACCGCGAAAGTAAGAGGCGATCTCCTTCAGAATCTCGGACCCGGTCGAGTCGCCGAAGTGCATCCTGACCTGCGCGATGCGACCTTTGGGACGAAGACCCTTCCAAGATCGGATGTACTGATAGGCCTTGTCGAGGGCGTCTCGAATTCCCTCCGTCCAACGTTCGGCGGGGATGTTGATATACGCGCAGGGGCTCATCCACAAAAATCCCTCCCGCCGTTCGACGAGCATGATTCCCGTCGGGCTGGCTTCGAATTCCGGAATGGGCTTCATGTGAACCAGAAACGCTCTTTTTCTCTCGTCCTTTCCCTTTCTAGAACATCTTGATCACGATCCCGAAAAACCTGCTGATCTCAGGCATGAGCGGAATCGCGGCGTAGCCCCGGAAATACCGCCTCCGGCGCCTTGCCCGTCACCCTGAGGTATGGCGAGTCGGGGCATAAATCGATCCGATCGCCCCCATTGGGTTCACCGGAGGTTCCAATCTCGACCTGCTCGAATACGCGAGGGTCCATCCAAGAGTCGCCCAGCCATCCGGTTACGGCGGGCTCCACCCACCCTCCTTCGCGAAACGCTTCGGAGGGTTTCGTCGCCCAGTGGAAAGGACTTTTTGCGGGCGACTCAAGGTGTTACGGCTGCACCAACACCCGCACCGTGGCGCCGTCCTTGCGCTGGTTCAGGAGCTTGTGGCCGCGCTTCTCCGACCACACGATGACGTCGTAGATGTTCAGGACGTCCGGGATGACGACCTCGATGAGGGATTTCCGATCCTTCTCGACTTGGGCGGTGAGCGCGGCCAGGATTCCCGCGCAGTTCTTGCCCGTGCCGTCGATCACGATCCAGCCGTTCCCGTGTCCGTTGCCGTTTTGGCCGTGGACGGAGATCGCCCCGGACTTGCGCAGGTCGATTTGCTTCTTGAGTTCGGCGACCGCTTCCCGATGAACGGCTCCGTTGGCGCGATCCCCCTTCGTACAGGCCGCGCCGCGCACGCCGACGATGTCGGGGTTGATCCGCGCGAGCTCGTCGAAGTTCGAGAGTTTGAGATGGCCGGAGAGCGCCGTGGACATCCCGAGCTCCTTGCCTTGAAATACCATCTCCCGGAGCCGCGATTCGGGAAAGAAATCGAAGAGATTTCGGCCGTCCTTCGTCAGAGTATCGATGAGCCACCCGTCGCACGCTCCGTCCCGGGCGAGCTCGACCATGCAATTCGCATCGAGACCCTGGTAGAGATGGCTGTCGGCGAAGACCGACCCGATGAGTTTGGTCTGGGTTCCCTCCAACGCCTCTTTGGCGCCACGGAGGATGGCGACGGCGGTCGAATACTCCGTAGTGAGGAAGCCCACCTTGACGGAGGTCGCGTGGAGCACCCCGGCGGCGTACACGGCCATGGCGACCGTGCCCTCCTGATTCGGCACGACCCCAAGAGTGATCGAGACGTGCTTCTCCGGGGGAATCGCGGCGCGCAGGCGCTTGGCCAGACGCGGATGCGCCGATCCGACGAGGGCTTCCTGGAGGTTCTTGATGTCGACGATGTCGGCGCCGCCCTCGTGAGCCTCGAGGCCTTCCTCGAAGTTTTGGACGCTGACCATGAGCATCATGGGCGGACTCCTCCGGCCCGGCTTCGGACCGACTCCAGCTCCGCTTTGAGCTCGGCCTTCTCCTCGGGCGTCAAGTCCTGGAGCGGCAGCCGCACCGGGCCGCACTGGAGACCCATGAGCCGGCCCCAGTACTTGCACAGGGCCACGGGCAGAACGCCCGCGTGCTTTTGGGCGATCCGCGGCCACCATTTGTCCGAGAGATCCTTGAGCGGCTTCACGTGCTGGTCGTAGAACGCGCGGTCGACGTCGCCTTGGCAGGCACGCTCGCACCATTCCACGTATCGCTCGCCGAATCTCCAGTCGGAGGTATTGGCGAACATCACCTGCTGCTGGAAGCCCAGCTCCTTCCCTTTGAAGTAGATCCAATCGTCCGGCGTCGAGATGACCGCGTCCTTTCCCACTTGGAGATGGGTATCGATCGAAGTCTGCTGGTTGAAGCTGGCCTCCTTCACTCCGACGACGTTGGGGATCTTGCACAGCTCCTTGAGGCCTGCGGGGCTCATCGCGATTCCGAACTGGGGCGAGTTGTAGAACATGATGCCCAGATTCACGTTGTCGGCCACGACGCGCGTGAAATCGAGCACCGGCTTCTCCGCCTTCGTGGCGATGTACGGCGCGGCGAGGATGAGCAAATGGAATCCGCGAGACTCGGCATGCTTGGCGAGAGCGATCGCCTCCTTGTAGGAGGTATGGGTGACTTGCGCCGCGATCGTCCACGATCCCGCGGCTTCTTCGGCGACGACGTCGTACACCCGAAGGCGTTCCTCTCGCGTGAGGCTCCAGAATTCGCCCATGTTCCAAGTGCATCCGGCCCCCCGAGTCCCGAGGGCGCGGATCTGCCGGATGTTGTGGCGAAGCGCGTCCGTGTCGAGCTCGTCCGACGGCGTAAACGGGGTCACGAGCGTAGTGAATTGGCCTCGGAGGTTTTCGCGGGCCCAGGCCTTGGCGTCGATCTTCGCGTAGTGCGCCATCGTTCGTCCCTCCCCTGGGTTGAAAGCGGGCGAGATTGTATCGGCCCGCCTGGAGACTGTCAACCAACCCTACCGACTCTGTCTTTGGAAGTTGCGGCGTAACCCGAGTCCGAGCAATCGGTATAGAACATCGTCGCGACGAACTTCGAGTCGGGTCTAGTAATCCCCTTGACATCGACTTGGTGCCTTGATATGTGTAAGTCCCGGGACGCGGCAAGGCAGTACCGCCTGATCATGCCTAGCTCGGGGGAGTAGCTCCAGAAGGAAACCCGGAAACGTTGCAGCCAGGGCTTAGGCGGCGAGAGAGAGTTGACATGAAGAGAACAGCGTGTCTGGGGCTTCTCGCCTCGGTTTTCGCCGTTTTCGCCCCCGCGATTTCGGCGCAGGATCGGGTCGGAATCGACGAAAAGCTGGGCGAACATGTGCCTCTGGACGTCGTCGTGCGCGACGAGCAGGGGTCGCCGGTAACGATGCGGAACCTCGTTCAGGGTCCGACTCTGATCGTCTTCGTCTATTATAAGTGCCCCGGGATCTGCACCCCGCTTCTGAACGACATCGCGCGGCTCCTCAAGGAATCGGACCCGACTCCCGGCCGGGACTTCACTCTGCTGACCATCAGCATCGATCCGACGGAGACTCCCGAGATGGCCGCCCAGAAGAAGAAGGCCTACTACCTCATGGTCGGCAAGCCGATGGGCGAGAACGGATGGAGGTTCCTGACGGCGGAGTCGGCGGCGATCGCGCGGCTCACGGACGCGGCCGGATTCCGGTACATGCCGGACGGAAAAGATTTCCGCCACGCGGCCGCCCTCATTGCGCTCTCTCCCGACGGGAAGATCTGTCGCTATCTGTACGGGAAGAATCTCCTTCCCTTCGACTTGAAGATGGCCGTCCTGGAGTCTTCCCAGGGGAAGACGGGGCCGTCCATCGCGCGCGTCCTCCTCTTCTGCTTCAGCTATGATCCGCAAGGAAGGAAGTACGTCTTCAACGTAACCCGGATCGCAGGCGGGGTCACCGTCCTGCTTGTCGGCGGATTCTTCCTGTACTTGGTACTGAGGCGCAAGAAGCGCCCCGGCGTGGAGGGGAACTAGACATGTCCAACGGCGCCGCCACCGCCGTCCTTCCCGAGCACACCTTCCTGAATTTCGAGGAAGAGGAAAAGTCCTGGTTCAAGCGCTGGATCTTCAGCGTCGACCACAAGAAGATCGGCATCCTCTACGGGACGAGCATGATGCTCTTCTTCCTGATGGGGATGACGCTCGGATTCCTGATCCGCCTGGAGATGCTGGGCCCCGGATCCACGATCATGGGAGGGCGGACCTACAACACGGTCTTTACCCTTCATGGAATCACGATGATCTTCCTCTTCGTGATTCCGGGCCTGATGGCGTCGTTCGGGAATTTCTTCCTCCCGCTCCAGATCGGGGCGCGCGACGTCGCGTTCCCGCGACTGAATCTTTTCTCTTGGTGGCTCTTCATCTCGGGCGGAGCGCTCATCTACGGCTCGCTCTTCGTGGGCGGAACGCCGATCGACACCGGATGGACCTTCTACGCCCCGTACAGCGTCAAGACTTCGGCGAGCGTCTCCCTGGCCGGGCTCGGTGTCTTTTTTGTCGGCTTCTCGTCGATCCTCACGGGGCTCAACTTCGTCACGACCGTGCACCGAATGCGCTGCCCGGGGATGACGTGGACGCGGATGCCCCTGTTCGTGTGGACCCTGTACACGACCGGTTGGCTCCAGATCCTGGCGACCCCGGTGATCGGAATCACGCTTGTCATGCTCCTTCTCGAGCGGCTCCTCGGGGTGGGGTTCTTCGATGCGAGCAAGGGAGGGGATCCGGTCCTCTTCCAGCACCTGTTCTGGATTTACTCGCACCCGGCGGTCTACATCATGATCTTGCCCGCGATGGGCGCCGTTTCCGAAATCATCCCGGTCTTCACTCGGCGAAACATTTACGGATACAAGTACATCGCCTTCTCCAGCGTCGGGATCGCGATCATCGCGTACATCGTCTGGGGCCATCATATGTTCACGAGCGGGATGGCCGATTCGTCCCGCATCGCGTTCTCGCTGCTCACGTTCTTCGTGGCGATTCCGACCGCGATCAAGATCTTCAATTGGATCGCCACGATGTACAAGGGGTCGATCACCCTGGAAGCTCCGTTCCTGTACGCCCTCGCGTTCATCTTTCTCTTTTCGATCGGCGGCTTCTCCGGGCTTTACCCCATGCCCGGGTCCAGGGACCGCTTCC
>CAZGKV010000108.1:0-16731 GCA_964526305.1 uncultured Planctomycetales bacterium
CCCGTGGCATATCGCAGCTCGCAGCGTCCTTCTTCGCCTCTCGGAGCCAAGGCATCCCCCATCCACCCTTAGTAGCTTATTTCCGCACTTGTGTAACTTCCTGTGGCCGGGAGGCTAGTCCCGACCGATCGTGCGGATCGCCAAATCGTATTCCTAAAGGCGCTGGTGTATGCTTTTGCTTTTGACTACGTACCACGATTGGTACGCAGCAGACCTTCCCTCATTGTCACAGAGCTTGCCTCCGCACTACACTCTCGCGCGGGGCATACTGCCGCAAAGCTTTCTATCGGCCGAAGACGATCAGGATCTTCTCCGCCGTCAACTCGTATCGCCATCCGACCGACTTCAGGACGGCGCACGCCGCCGCCTCCACCGTCACCTGCTTCAGGCTTACGGTTACCGCTCCCCCCTCTTCCGGAGCGGCGAAGGCGTGGCAATATACGAGATTCAATCCCTGCGATGCAAGGAAATTCAGTACGTCGACGAGCGGTTTGGCCGAGACCTCTACATCGATCCTCTTGTCGACCCCGGAGCAATGCCGCTTGGGAAGCTGGAGGTCATTGCAGACCACAGACTTCTTGGCGTGATTCCGCTGTGCGAAGATGCAGGCGCGCTTCTTCCTCATCTGGATCACGGCGGCCGCGACTCCGCCGATGAGAAGCAACACGACGCCGAGTACCAACAGTTTTCGGGTCATCGTTCGTCCTCTCTTCTCTTCTTCGATTCGCCGGAAGGCCACTTCCGACTGCAGTGAAACGTCAGCATATCTCGCCCACCGCAGGGATCAAGGAAAAGTTACCGGACCGGAATCGGATCGATCCGCACGTTTCGCATCTCGATCCAGCCACGGACGGGTTCCTCGCGAGGCGGACCGGCCGGTTTCACCGACTTGCCGTCGTACTCGAAATCCTGCTCCGCCACGAAGACCGCGTCGGGCCGGTGGAACCCCACCGGGACCCTGACTTTGCCCTCGGCGTCCGCCACCCCGGGGAGATAATCCACCTTGATGTCCCCCTTCCACTTCTCTCCGATCTTGTTCACGTCGATTTCCGAGCGGCCTCGCGGATCGTAGACCCAGGAGCGGCGGATGTAGCGGACCTTCGCTTTCCAGGGGGAGGACTTGGCCAGGACTTCGAACATCGGCTTCACGTCCGCCTTCGTCTCCGCCTTCAGCCAAGCGGAGACCTCGCCCGAATCCTTGGGCTTCTCCTTGAGGAGCGTGGAGCCGCACCGCGAGCACGTCAGTTTTCGACCGTAGTAGTCCACGACGACGTAGAGCTGGCCGCACTGCTTCTCCGCGCACCGAAGGTCGTAGGCGATCCAACCCTTGTCGTCGAAGTGGAAGCTGTTGTACTGGATGCCGGTCGGCGGAGTCCCCGCCGGGTTGTTCTCGTACGCTCTCAGCTGCTCGGCGAGCCGGTCTCGTCTGGAGAGCCCTTCGGCATTCAACGTCGTGAAATGGCGCTCGAGTTCCCGCACGAATCCGGCCTGGCTCGGCGGACCGCCGCAGGAAACAAACATCGACGCCAGCAACATGGCTGCTCTTCGCATAGATTTGAGCTCCGTCAGTTCCTCGCTAACGAGACGGACATCGTAGCGCGCCTCCGGGCGCGCGCAAGGAAAATACCTGGAGCAGCCGAGCGAGCGCGCCGGGGTACAGAAGATGTCCCCGGACGAGCGGACTCGCATCGATGTTCGTGACGCCGCGCGCGGAAACGGGCCGGAGCCCCGCGGGATCGCTCAGGAACAGGTTTCCCGGCACGTAGAGGTACTTCAGGACCGCATCGTACCGAGAGTGGATGTTCACGATTCTCCGGGCGGCACGTTTCGCCAACGTCCAGGGCGGCCCGTCTTTCCGGCCCACCGCCGCGCCCAGGAGTACCGCGTCATTTACCTTCCGCCGCCCCATGGCTCCGAGCGTCTGCAGCGCCTCGAAGATGACCCGCGCCCCCAAGGAATGGCCGATCATCGTGATGGGGGTCGTCCCTCGGGTGCGCGCGAGAAGAAAACCGAGAAGCCTGCCCGTTCGTTCGGCCTTCCAGAGCGCGACGTGCCATGGATTTCGGACGAGCTCCAGAAAGAGAAACGCGGATCGGGCCCGCGCGAGACGGAGGACCCCCGCCGTCTTCGAGATCGCGCTTCCGAGCGCCGCGAGCGTCTGCGACTCCCACGTCAGTCGGTACCAGGGGCGTCCGACATAGGCGCGTTCGAGTCCTTCGCACCAATCCTCCAGCGTCGCGCTCTGCGTGAGGAACCCGTCGACGAAGAGCAGCGGCGCGCCTCGGCCGTCGCGGAATTTCTCGATTCGGAAGTCCCGGATCGGGCCCAAGTACGCGCCGATGGCCCGTGCGACGCTCAGTCCGGCGAGAGCCCCCCAGGGGGATCCTCCGCTGAGGAGTGCGCCCGCAGCCGCGCCTGCGACGGAAAGCTCCCATCCTCGAGGAGCCTCCGGCACCTCCCACTCTTCCATCGAGCGGAACGACTTCGGCAGAGTCTCGAGATTGGGAATCGTACCGTCGTGGATGAGACATAGCTCCTCGTCGTACCCCGATCGTCCGCGCGCCATGGCGCGGCAAAGTCGGCACCGAAGGGTGCGCCCTCCACACTTACGGCATCGATGAACGGTGCGGCGCAGGGAATGAGGTTCGACGACCCGGTGCTCTGTCTTGTTCCCGCACCACGAGCAGAGGGAGAGAGGCATGTCGACCCGGATGGTACGAAATTTCCAGCGGCCGGGCACCATCGGCAACCTACGTTCGTGGGACCGGCACGGAGGGAGCTTCTCCGCTTGAGTTCGGGACGGGGTTGCATTCCGGACAGGCAGGATGGAAGAGGAACTACGTGAAGCGCTTGCAGGAATGTGGGACCTGCATGCATCATCTCGGGATTCCAGCTAACAGAGGATTGCGGTGAAAAGTGCGCTTCCGGCCCCGATTCTGGCTGCCATGGTCGGCACAAATGGGCTGGGGTTCGAGGATCTCCGTCGGCGGTTTGCCGACTGGCGGCGCACGCGCGCGGCACAAGCATCCCCGGGCCTCGGCTAACACCGCCTCTATGGCGCGCTCCGCGCTGGGCCACGTCATTCGCCTCAACCTGAAGCTTCGGGGCCACTACCACTTCTCCTTCGTCGCGATGCCTGCCCCGGCCCTCAAGAGTCCAGCCAAGGAGGAGAAGGGCCTCTGTCCTCTGGAGTACGAATTCTCCTAGAGACTCGCGCCCAGTTGCGCTAGAGGACTTGGGAGACTTGGGTGCCGGAATACTGCGTCTCGGAGGACGACCGCCGATTCCTCCGCCTCCTACTCGAGGAGGGGGTGGTCACCTCCGACCAAGTCGGGGTTTGCACGCGACATTCCTCCGTCCCGCTCCCACGCACGACCCTCTGCGAACGGCTGGTGAGCGAAGGGTTTACGACGCACGCCGCGATTGATGACGCCGTCCGTCGTTTCGGAGAGGCGGACTCAGAGGGGTCTGAGGACCTCGCGAATGGAGTACGCGTCGGGAAATACCTTCGGACGATCCGGCTCGGCACGGGCGGAATGGGCGAGGTCTGGAAGGCGTGGGATGCGGAACTCAAGCGCTGGGTGGCGCTCAAGTTCATCAAGGGAGCGGACGAGCGGGCTCGAGCCCGATTCCGCCGCGAAGCGCAGATCGCGGCCAAGCTGGCGCATCCGAACATCGCCGCCATCTTTGAAGCCCACGACGATTTCATCGCGATGCAGTTCGTGGACGGAACGACGATCGCGCATCTTCCGCCCCGAAACCCGCGCCTCCTTGCCGCCGTGCTCCGGGACGCGGCCATGGCCGTCCACGCGGCTCACGAGCAGGGAGTCGTCCATCGAGACATCAAGCCCGAGAACATCATGGTCGAAAACCCGAAGGGATCGTCGACGGGCCCTCGGGTCTTCGTGATGGACTTCGGCCTCGCCAAGCCGATGAACATGGCGAGCTCGATGTCGCTCTCGGGGGAGTTGCTGGGAACCCCGAACTTCATGTCTCCCGAGCAGGCGCGAGGAGAGTTCAAGAGACTCGACGCGCGAAGCGACGTCTACAGCCTCGGTGCGACGCTCTATTCCCTCATCGCCGGACGTCCCCCCTTCCAACACGCTCAACTCCTTCCGCTCCTCAAACTGGTCGAGGAGCAGGACCCGAAGCCATTGAGGATGTGGAGGCCCGCCGTCGAGCGGGATCTCGAGACCATCGTGATGAAGTGCCTGGAGAAGGACCCGGATCGCCGGTATCCGACCGCGATGGCGCTGGGTCACGACTTGTCGCGATGGCTGGAGGGAGAGGCGATCCTGGCTCGACCCAGTACGTCGTTGTACCGACTCCAAAAGCTCGTCGTCCGGAAAAAGTTGGTGGTCGGGTTGAGTGCGGGGGTCCTCGCGCTCTCGACCGCCGCCGCGCTCCTGATCCCGACGTGGCGGGCGGAGGCCCGCACGCGGGTGGAGCGGGAGCGGCAACTGGTCCTGGAGAGAGGCGAAAGGGCGGAGATCGAACTCTTCCTTCCGCTCGAGGCGGAGCTGGATCGGCTTACGATGAATTTCTACCGACCCAAGTATGAGATGACGGAGGAGGAGTTTCGCCGGTACGAGGCGCTGGAGGCGAGAATCCGGGAGTCCATGAACCGGACTCGCGAGGGGGCGCAGGGTTGGTACCTGATCGGGCGCTGTCGAGAGGCGAGGGGGGCCTGGGAACAGGCGGAAACCGCCTATGCGGGCGCGATCCGGCTCGACCCACGCCACCCCAAGACGCTTCGCGCACGGGGTCGGCTTCGACTGGAGCGAAGCTTCATCCACCGCATCACCACCCGCCACAATCACCAATGGCGCCGGGAAGTGTCCGAGGTGGCGAAGGAGGCCGCCTCGTGGATCGAGCATGGATTGGTCTCTTCCCGGCCGGAAGAGGAAATCGAACTCGATCTGGCGAAGACGTACCTCGAGATCACTCGTAGACGGGAGGAGTATGACCCCACCCCCATGATCTCCAAGTGGGCACGGCATCCGAACGTCGAGGAGTTCTTCTTTCTGTCGGCGATCAGCGGCCGCCAAGCGGGCAAGCGCATGGTCGAACTCATGAACGAGGTCCTGTCCCGCAAGCCCTCCTCCTTCTCCGCCTTCTACTGGCGCGCCTTGGGGAAGCGAAGGATGGAGGACTACGTCGGTGCCGTCGACGATTACACGAACGCCATCCGGATCAATCCACGATACGCGGATGCGTACACGTGCCGAGGCCTCGTTCGGGCCGCTCAACAGGATTGCCGCGGTGCCATCGAGGACCACGGCGCCGCCCTGAAAATCCATCCTCGCTTTGCCGACGCGTACGCCAACCGAGGAATGGCGCGGGCTCATCACGGGGACATCGACGGCGCGCTGGAGGACTTTTCCGCCGCGCTTGCGATCGATTCCCGGCTGAGCATCGTCTACCTCAATCGCGGCAGTGTCCGAGAACGGAAGAGCGAGTGGGATCCGGCGATCGACGATTACAGCGAAGCGATTCGGCTCGATCCGGAAATGAAGGAGTCGTTCGTCCGCCGTGCCGGCGCCCGGCTCCATCAGGGAGACGCCTTCGGATCCATCGCGGACTACGATCGGGCCTTGGAAATCGAGCCGCAATCTTCGGAGGCGCTGGCGGGTCGCGCCGATGCTCGCCAGCGATCCGGCGACTTGAAGGGCGCTCTGGCCGATTTCGATTCGGCGATCCGGATCGATCCCAAGGACGCAAAGGCGCATGCGTGCCGGGGACTGGTTCGCCTGGACCTTGGAGACGCGGCGGGGGCGCTTCGAGACTTCGGCGAAGCCATCCGATTGGACCCCAAGTGCGTCCCGGCCTACTCCAATCGCGCGACACTTCGGTTCCGCCAAGGAGACATCGATGGGGCTCTCGAGGACCTTACGGCCGCGCTGCGAGCCGATCCGAAGTACGTGCTCGGATATGTGAATCGGGCGAGCGTTTGGCATGCGAAAGGGGATCTGGGCAAGATGATCGAGGACTGCACCGAGGCGATCCGGTGGGACCCGCGGTGCGTCAACGCCTACTACAACCGCGCGGTGGCACGACAGGCGAGGGAGGATCTGGACCGAGCGTTCTCGGACTATTCGGAGGTCGTTCGACTCGATTCGAAGCACGCTGCGGCGTACAACAATCGCGGAAACGTCCGCCGAGACCGGGGGGACCATGTCGGCGCGATTCAGGACTTCACGGTGTCGCTTAGCCTCGAGCCAGGGAATGCGATGACGCTCGTCAATCGCGGCTGCACGAGAATCAAGGTCGGGGACATTGCGGGCGCCATTCGCGATCTGGAGGAAGCCCTGGGCAACGCGCCGAACGACTGGTCCTACACCCCGAAGCTCCGCGAGGAACTCGTCAAGCTCCGGAAGATGCCGAAGTAGTCGACTACTTGTCCGCCATCAGCCTCTTGTATCTCTTCTCGTTCCGAAGCGAGTCCAGATCGGCGTCCTTCCGAAGGTGGTCGAATCGCCGGTAGCCCGCGCCGATCGTGACCTCCAGCCAATCCAGGGCGTGATCTTTCTTTCCGGCGAGGGCGTAGCCGCACGCCGCGTTATAGGCGGAAGCGACCCCGAACGTCGTTCGGGGATGGGCGTAGTACAGGATCTTGAACTTCCGGATGGACTCCTCGTACTTTTTCGCTTCGTGGTCCTTGACCGCATTCTCGAACCACTCTTGGGCTCCTTCTTCGTCTTTCGGCGCGCGTTCCTTCGCCTCGCGTTTCAGCGGCTCGTCTTCCGCCAGCCTTTTCGTCTTGGCGATCTCCGTCAAGATTTCTTCCCGCTGGTCCTCGAGAATCCTCAGCCTCCTCTCCAGATCGCGCAGCTTCTGCTCCGGAGGGTCGGAGGACTCTTTCCGAAACTCCTCGTCGATGGCTTGCGCGACCTGTTTCAGGATTCGCGCCCGTTCCTCCTGAAGTTTTTTCCGTACCCGCTCGAGGATGGTCTTCTTGATGGCATCGTTGTCGGAGTCCTGCGCCGCGAGCGCGCGTGGGAGAAGCAGAACGGCCAAGAAAGGGGCGATACGCATCGGCGATTCTCCAGTAGTCTCGAAGGCGGATTGTAGGAAGCGAGGGTTGGCGATTCAATAGGCGTCATGGTAGGATTACTCAAGGATTCGACCGGAATTGCCGAAGAGTATTACGGAATCGAACTTCCATAGGGCGGCCGAGAGGCCGGTAGAGGGGTTAGCCCCGGCGCCCGGCGTTCGGGGTTAGGAGGTCCGAGTTATGGAAATAGGCCGTACCGAGGGAGTCCAGGGCCCCGGCAACGTCCAGGGTCCTCGCAAGACCGCTCCCGCCTCTCCGACATCTCCGACGCAACCCGGAGACCGAGTTGAAATCTCCGAGACCGCTCGGATGATTGCGGAATTGACCTCCATGCCCAAGGTGAGACAGGATCGGATTGAGGCCGTCAAGAAACTCGTGGAATCCGGTCAATTCGACACCAAGGAACGATTGGCTGGAGCGATCGACAACCTCCTTCGCGAGAATCCTGGCATCGGCGAGTAGCCGCCATCATCCCTGACACTTCTCGCTGACAGCATGGCATCCCACCGGATAACCCAGGAAGCCTAGACTGCAACTGGCTTACGTGCAGTAGTTTGTAACGCACATCTGACTTCCCTGTGGCACGAGTGTTGCTCTCCCTCTTCCACCTGACAGTCTAACTCTTGCTGGAGGGAGCATGGCCAAGCAACTCGTGTTCGAGCGCGACGCGTGGGATTGCATCAAGCGCGGAGTGCAGAAAATGGCTTGGACGGTGCGGCCGACGTTGGGGCCGCGCGGACGATCGGTCGTGTTGGATAAGAGTTGGGGGGCCCCCAACATCACGAAGGACGGAGCCTCGGTCGCCGAGGAGGTCGAGCTCTCGAATCCGTTCGAGAACATGGGGGCGCAGATGCTCAAGGAGGCCGCCTCCAAGACGAGCGATCAGGCGGGCGACGGTACCACGACCTCCACGGTGCTGGCGGAGGCCATCTATCTCGAAGGTCTCAAGGCCGTAACCGCCGGAGCCAACGTCGTGGCGCTCGCTCGCGGGATTCGCCGAGCTGCGGATGCCGTCGTGGAGGCCTTGGGGGGTCTGAGCGAGTCCGTCACCGCCCGGCAGCGCGACCGACTGGTTCAGCTGGGTCGCGTCGCCTCGGGCGGAGATTCCGACGTCGGGCAGATGCTCGCGGACGCCTTCGCCAAGGTCGGCAAGGACGGCGCCGTCACCGTCGAGGAGGGCAAGGGAATCAAGACGGAGATCAAGATCGTCGAAGGGATGCAGTTCGATCGTGGCTTCCTCTCTCCGCACTTCGTGAGCAGCAAGGATGCTGCGGAATGCGTCCTGGAAGATCCGCTCATCCTGATCCACGAGGACAAGCTCTCCTCGATCGCGAAACTCATTCCTCTCCTCGAGCGGGTCTCCAAGGAAAATCGCCCGTTGCTGATCATCGCGGAGGAAGTCGAGGGGGAGGCTCTTGCGACCCTCGTGGTGAACAAGCTCCGCGGGATCCTGAAGGCCTGTGCCGTGAAAGCGCCGGGATACGGAGACCGTCGAAAGGCCATGCTGGAGGACATTGCGATCCTCACGGGCGGGAAGGCGATCTTCAAAGATCTCGGCATCGATTTGGAGAAAGTATCCACCTCCGACCTCGGGACCGCCAAGAAGGTGGTCGTCGACGCCGAATTCACGACCATCGTCGAGGGCGCGGGCAAGTCGAAAGAGGTCGCGCAGCGGTGCGAGCAAATCCGTCACGAGTACGAGGAGAGCGATTCCGACTACGATAAGGAGAAACTCCAGGAGCGTCTCTCCAAGCTTTCGGGAGGGATCGCCCAGATCCGGGTCGGTGCGGCGACCGAGACGGAGCTCAAGGAGCGCAAGCATCGCGTGGAGGACGCGCTCCATTCCGTCCGATCGGCCTTGCAGGAGGGATACGTTCCGGGCGGGGGCGTCGCCTATCTCCGAACTCGGAAGGCGATCGATTCCTTGAAGGCCGAATCCGAGGAGGAGAAGCGCGGATTCAAGATCGTGCGCCGCGCCTTGGAGGAGCCTTTCCGCGTCATCGTATCCAACGCGGGCGTGGACCCTTCGCTGACGCTCAAGAAGCTGGACGGCGGGGATGCATGGGCCGGCTACGACGCGGAGGCGAACCGGCAGGTAAACCTGAAGGATGCGGGGATTCTGGACGCGCTCAAAGTCGTGCGTCACGCGCTGCTGAACGCGGCGAGCGTGTCGGCGTGCCTCCTGCAGACGGAGGCGCTGGTCGGAGAACTGCCCGATAAGGAAAACGCGCTCGGGGCGCAGGAGCCCGGAGCCCCTCCCATGTACTAGATGCTAGATGCTAGATGCTGTTGATTTAGGAGACTGAAAATGGCGCTGAAACTTCGACCCCTGGGGGACCACATTGTCGTGAAGCCGTTGGAAGCGGAGGACAAGACGCCGGGAGGCCTCGTGCTCCCCGATACCGCCAAGGAGAAGCCCACGAAAGGGGAGGTCGTTGCGGTCGGAAAGGGGCGGACGCTCGCGAACGGGCGCGTCGTCGAGCCGCAGGTGAAGAAGGGCGACCAAGTGTTGTACGGTCGCTATGCGGGCACCGAAGTCAAGTCCGGAGGCGAGGAGTACAAGGTGATTACCGAAAACGACATCCTCGCGATCATCGAGTAGGAGCGAACGATGGCAAAGCAGCTGATGTTCGACGACGAGGCTCGGCGGAAGGTACTCGCCGGGTTGCGCAAGCTCTCCAGTGCGGTCAAGGTGACGCTGGGACCGAGCGGCCGCAACGTCCTTCTCGAGAAGAAATTCGGGGCTCCGCAGGCCACGCGGGACGGCATCACCGTGTCCAAGGAGATCGAGCTCGAGGATCCGTTCGAGAACGTAGGGGCCCGACTGGGGAATGCCGCGTCGGAGAAAACGAACGACGTGGCCGGCGACGGGTCCACGACGGCGGTCGTCCTGACGGAAGCCCTCTTTACGGAAGGCGTGAAAAACATGACCGCCGGCGCGAATCCCACGCACGTGCGGCAGGGGATCGACAAGGCCGTCGCGAAGGCGGTCGAAGTGATCCAGAGCTCCTCGCGACCGGTCCGGGGGCTGGAAGACTATCGACACGTTGCGCTCGTCGCCTCGCACTACGACGACCCGATCGCCGATCTCGTCTCGAAGGCGATGGACAAGGTGGGGCGCGAGGGCGTGATCACCGTCGAAGAATCCAAGGGCTTCGAGACGGCGATCGAGTACGTCGACGGACTGCAGTTCGACAAGGGCTACATCTCTCCCTATTTCATCAACAAGCCCGACCAACTGCGGGTCGAGTACGACGCCCCGCTGATTCTTCTGACGGATCGGAAGATCTCGAGCCTTCGGGATCTCGTCCCCGTGTTGGAGCATTCGGCGAAGGTAGGGCGTCCTCTCGTCCTCGTGGCGGAAGACATCGAGTCCGAGGCCCTCTCGATGCTCGTCGTGAACCGGCTGCGCCTTGGTTTGAAGATCGCGGCGGTGAAGGCGCCGGCCTTCGGCGATCGGCGCAAGGCGGTCCTGGAGGACATGGCGATCCTGACGGGAGGCACCGTCATTTCCGAAGAGACCGGGCTGAAGCTGGAGTCGGTGACGCCGGCTCACCTCGGAACCGCGAAGCGCGTGCTCATCGAGAAGGAGAAGACGACCTTCGTGGGCGGAGGCGGGGCGAAGAGCAAGGTCGACGCCCGCGTGTCCGAGCTTCGCGCCTCCATCCAGAAGGCGACGAGCGATTATGACCGTGAGAAGCTCGAAGAGCGGCTCGCCAAGCTCCTGGGCGGCGTCGCCGTCCTCCGCGTGGGCGGAGTGACCGAATCGGAAATGAAGGAGCGGAAGTTCCGGGTCGAGGACGCGGTGCACGCCGTGAAGGACGCCGCGGAAGAAGGAGTGATTCCCGGCGGCGGGATCGTCTATCTCCGCGCGGCCAAAGCGATTCAGGGGCTGAAGCTCGAGGGCGACGAGGCGGTCGGGGCGCGTGTCGTGGCGTCCGCGCTTTTGGCGCCGCTCTGGGCGATCGCCTCGAATGCCGGCCACGATCCCTCCGCGGTGGTGTACGAGGCTCTGGAAAAAGAAGGCCCGGAGGGATTCGATGCCGCAACGGGCCGCTGGGGCGATCTTCTCGAGTTCGGTCTCCTGGATGCGGCCAAGGTGGCTCGGGTCGCCCTTCAAACGGCGGCGAGCGTCGCCGGACCGCTTCTGACGTCCAACAGCGTCGTGGTCGAACTGAAGGACAAGAAACAGGCGGTGGCCGGCGCCGTGAAGTAACCGATGGCGGAGAAGGCGGACTACTACCAGCTCCTCGGAGTTTCGCGAAGCGCGACGACGGAGGAGATCCGCAAGGCGTACCGCAATCTGGCCCTGAAGTTCCACCCGGATCGCAATCCGGGCGACAAGGAAGCCGAGAAGAAGTTCAAGGAGATCTCGCAGGCGTACGACGTCCTCTCCGATTCGGAGAAGCGGAAGAAGTACGACGTCTACGGACACGAGGGGCTCCAAGGCTACGCTACGCGGGACTTTCAAAGCGCCTCGTTCGAGGACATCTTCGAAGCCTTCAGCGACATCTTCGGCGACGAGTCGATCTTCGGGGACATCTTCGGGGTCGGACGGCGTCGCCGGACCGCTCGGGGAGCGAGCCTTCGCGTCGAACTCGTGGTCGATCTCAAGGAGGCGACGACGGGCGTGCGCCGTTCGATCGAACTGTGGCGGCAGGAGCGCTGCGGGGAGTGCCAAGGAAGCGGAGCGCGGCCGGGAACCCATCCGGAAACGTGTCGGACCTGCGGCGGCCGCGGCATGGTGATGCGGAGCGCCGGATTCTTCAGCGTGCAGCAGACGTGTCCGACCTGCGGCGGCCACGGCCGGACGGTCCGCGACCCGTGCGGCGGATGCAAGGGGGCGGGGCTCGTGAAGCGCAAGCGCGAGATCGAGATCGACATCCCCGCGGGAATCGAAGACAGCACCCGACTCCGTCTGGCGGGAGAGGGGGAGCCGTCGCGCGACGGCGGGCCTTCTGGCGATCTCTTCGTCGACGTTTTCGTCAAGCCGCACGAGTTTTTCAAGCGGGAAGGGGAGCATCTGTACTGCGAGGTGCCCATCTCGTACGCTCAGGCGACGCTGGGGGCGGAGCTGGAAATTCCGACGCTCGACGGGAAGGCGACGTTCGAAATCCCCCGAGGGACCCAGAGCGGGCAACTTCTGCGCACGAAGGGATTGGGAATGCAGCGCCTGAACGGTCGGGGACGGGGGGATCTGTTCGTCCGCGTGAGCGTTCAGGTTCCCGCCAAGGTCAATAAGCGGCAGGAAGAGCTGTTGCGGGAATTTGCGAAGCTGGAAGAGGAGCAGTCCGAGAAGAAGGGATTCTGGAAATGGATCACGGGCAAGTGAAAGAAGAACCGCCGTCCCAAGAAGCTCTCGCCGCCGAGCTGGCGAAAGCGAAGGCCCAAGCGGAGGAATACCTGGATCTCGCCAAGCGGGCGAAGGCGGACTTCCTCAACTACCAGGACCGTGTCCGCCGGGAGCGGGAGGAACTGAGAAAGTACGCGGTCGAGTCGTTCGTATTCGATCTCCTTCCCGCGCTCGAGAGTCTTAGCCACACCCTGGGATCTCTTCGGAGCGGGGCCTCCGACGCCAAGGCCGTTCTCGACGGGATCGTTCTCGTCGAGAAGGAATTCCTCCGCGTCCTGGCCAAGAACGGGATCATGCCGATCGAAACGGCGGGGAAGACGTTCGATCCGCTCTATCACGAGGCGGTCGGGACGGCGGAGAACGCCGAGCTTCCGGAGAATTCCGTGGTCGAAGAGGTTCGGCCCGGGTGGAGAATCCACGATCGCGTGCTGCGGCCGGCGGCGGTGAGGATTGCGAGGAAGCCCGAGGCCCCTCCTCCCGTCGCATGACCAAATCCGTTGACTTGGGGCGCCTGCCCCAGTATAAATCCTGCCCGGTAATCTGGGCCTTTCCTAGGAGATTCCATGACCACGTCCGTGGAAACCGCCGATCCTTCCGAACTGATTGTGGCGGACGAGCTTAAGCCTGAGGCTCTCCTTGAACTCCGCCGCGGAGCGCACTGTGTGGTGGAGAAGCGGGCGAAGCTCGATCCCATGGTGGCCGACTTCTCCGCGGTCTCCAAGAAGTTCTCGAGCGAGAACAAGGCGGAAGTTCGGCGCGGCTCCCTGCTTTGGATCCTGGGGAGGGTGGAGGAGGCGATCCCGGTCTTGCAGGCCGCGCGCAGCTCCCGGGAGCGCGCCTACATTCTCGGGCTCTGCTATCTCGACGTCGGTCGGTATCAGGACGCGGTGCCGCAACTGAAAGAGGCGCTGGAGGCCGAGACCGATAACGCCGAGGTGAAAGTCGCCTACTTGGAATCGAAGATCCGATCGGGCGCTTTCGAAGAAGCGGAGAAGATGGTCACTCAGATGGCCAAGAAGTTCGCTGCTTCTCCGGAATATCACTTCCTCGTGGGACTGCTCCACGATCTTCAAGGATTTCATGAGCCGGCGCTGGCCGCCTACGAGAAGGCGCTGGAAGTGGAGCCGGGACACGCGCGCGCCCTCTTCCGTGTGGCGCACACGCTCGATCTCCGGGGCGACGATGCGCGGGCGGTCGAGCTCTACGAGCAACTCCGGAAGCTCCGCCCGTGCCACGTGAATACGATGATCAATCTCGGGACGATCTACGAGGATCGTGGGGAGTACGATCGCGCGGTGGAGTGCTTCAAGGCCGTGATCGATTACTATCCGAACCATCCTCGGGCGAAGCTGTATCTCCGGGATGCCGTCGCCTCGCAATCGATGTTCTACGACGAGGACGCGGCCCGACGGGAGCAGAAGATGCAGCAAGTCCTGACGCAGCCGCTCGCGGAGATCTCTTGTTCTCCGCGCGTTCGCACGGCCCTTCAGCGGCTGAACATTCTGACGTTGGGAGACTTGGTCGCGAAGACGGAGGAGGAATTCCTCGGCCTCCCCAACTTCGGTCGAACCTCCCTTCGCGAGGTGCGGGAGCTCTTGACGGCGCGGGGGCTCAATCTCAAGGCGGGCGAAGGCGCGGCCGCGCCCGAAGAGCCGGCGGCGGTCGTCGCAGTACCGGGCGAGATTCCGTCCGGCGACGTCCCGGGCAGGAGCCTCTTGGAATTCGAGTGGTCCGGTCGAATCCGCAAGGTATTCGAGAAGATGAACGTAACGACGGTGGGAGATCTCCTCAAGATCACCGAATCGGATCTCCTCAAGAGCAAGAACCTCGGGATGACCTCCATCAAGGAGATTCGGAAGAGGCTGGGGCAACTGGGCGTCGCGATGAAAGAGGAGTAAGACCCTAAGTGTCGGATTCCCACCGACTCGTCTTCGCGATCTCCGCGGGGGCGCTGGGGCTCCTCGTCGGCTCCTTCCTCAACGTCTGCATCTTCCGCCTTCCGCGCAATTGCATGTCCATCGTGCGTCCGCGCTCGAGATGCCTCGTGTGCCTTCGGGGCATCGCCTGGTACGACAACGTTCCGGTCCTGAGTTGGCTGATCCTCGGGGGAAAGTGCCGCGGGTGCGGCACGCGGATTTCGATTCGATATCCGATGGTGGAACTCCTGACAGGGATCGTCTTCGCTTGGGCCGCCTATGAACAACTCTACCGCGCGGAGGGACCTCTCTCCGATCGGGCCGTCGTCTTCGCCGTTCAGGCCTACTTGGCCGGGGCTCTCATCGCGTGCACCTTCATCGACCTGGATTTTCGCATTCTCCCGGACGAAATCACTCTCTCGGGAATCGTCCTCGGGCTTGCTTGCGGTACGGCATTTCCGTTTCTCTACGGAGCGCGGCTTCCGGCGCTCGAATGGAATCTCCACCTTCGGGCGCTGGCGGCGGCCGCGCTGGGCGCCTTCGTCGGGGGAGGAAGCATCTTCGCCGTAGGCGTTCTCGGCAAGCTCCTCTTCCGCAAAGAGGCGATGGGGCTCGGGGACGTGAAGCTCATGGCGTTCCTCGGGGCCTTCCTCGGCTGGCGCGGCATCCTCCTCACGTTCCTCCTGGGCTGTTGCGCGGGGTCGATCTACGGGATCGGACAGTTCTTCTTCACGCGCAAGCTTCGCGGCGTCTACGTCCCCTTCGGCCCGTTCCTGGCCTTCGGCGCGATGGCGATGATTTTCTTCTCGGCGCACGTCTATGGATGGATCGACGCCTATATGTCGTACGCGCGCCGCACCGTCGCCCGAGTGCTTCGGCCGAAACAGAGGTCGTTGGCCGGGGTTCCAAGAAGAGATGGAAGTCCTGCTCCTATGCACGGCATTCCAGCCGGAGGAATTCGCCCAAGCGAACCGGCAGGAGCGCCAGAAACTCGATCTCACCGTGTCGCAGGGGGCCGGTCCTCACCCTGTCCTGCTTTGGATTCACGGAGGAGGGTAGAAGGCGGGAGACAAGTCCCTCTTCCGCCACGTGGGCCGGACGTTTTCGGCTCGCGGGATCGCTACCGCCGTGATGAACTATCGCTTCTCTCCTCACCCCGATCAGGTTCGGGACGTCGTGGCCGCGTTCGCCTGGCTTGTCGAGAAACATCGCGGAGATCCGAAACGGATCTTCCTATCCGGACAATCCGCTGGTGGGCATTTGGCGGCTCGGGCGGTTCTGAATGAGAAGGATCTTTCCGAGGTCGGCCACAAGTCGGCGGACGTGGCGGGAGCGATCCCGATGAGCGGCGTCTATGGACCCGGAATCGCCGCGTTTCCCGACGTCTTTCCGAAGGAGACGCGCGAGGAGGCCGAGTCCGCGCGATTCGCGCGGAAAAATGCTCCGCCGTTCCTGGTCACGTGGGGCGACGGGGACCCTGTTAACATTCGCATCGGCGGCCGGGCCCTCTCGATTTCGCTGGGGGCGAAATCGCTCGAGGCGAAGGGCCGCGGTCACGTGACCATCGTCACCAAGATCGGGAGCGAGGGGGATGAGCTCACCGAAGCCGTCGCAAGATTCGTGGGCGGGCGGCAGCGCGAATTGTAAATACCGATTCATAAGTTACATTTTCCTCAAGGACGTCCGGCATCCCGCCGATCTATATTCCCGGAGAGAGGGGGACCTTTTCCTGGGAAAGGGTCCCCCTGGGGCATCTGTCGATCGGATAGGGGAGAACTGAAATGATCCGCACGACCCTCGCCGTCCTCGCACTGGCTTCCGCTTCCGTCCTGGCCATCGGCTGTGCTGCTTCCGCCGATCTCAAGCCTAGGCTGGAAGAACTCACGAAAGACAACGAGGACCTGCAGCGCCGCAACGCCCAGCTCGAAGGAGACTTGACGGCCTGCAAGGCCAAGTGCGAGGCGCTGGAGCGCGAGACCTCCTCGCGGCGCACGCGAACGGGGGAGCGGACGAACGAGTATCAACTCCCCGAGGACCTCGGCAAGAACGGGATGAACGTGCGGCAGCGGGGAAACGAGACCGTCATCGAACTCCCCTCGGACCTCTTCTTCGCGAGCGGTTCCGCGACCTTGAGCGCCGCGGGAGAGAAAGCGCTGGCCGCGTTGTGCGCGACTCTCCGGAAGCAGTACCCCGCAGGGCTCATTCGGATCGACGGCCACACCGACAGCGATCCCGTTAAGAAGACGAAGAACAAGTTCCACTGCAACTTCGACCTCGGATTCGAGCGGGCCCACCAGGTCGCGCACTATCTGATGGAGCGGGGCGGGGCCGATCCGCACCGAATCGTCTGCGTCACCTACGGAGCCAATCAGCCTCGGGACGCCAAGAACAAGTCCAAGAACCGGCGG
>CAZGKV010000109.1:0-16726 GCA_964526305.1 uncultured Planctomycetales bacterium
CGGCAAGGAGATAGAGCGACCGGAACTGATCCGTCGATTTGAGGACGGTTCCTGGCCGAAGGCGGATTGGCACCATCGCGAACATCTCTCGGTCGCCTTGTGGTATCTCCTGCGCCATCCCTTCGACGAGGCCATGCGGCTCGTTCGCACGGGAATCCAACGCTACAACGAACATCAGGGCGTGAAAATGACGAAGGACGGGGGCTACCATGAAACGCTGACGATTCTCTTCGTCCACAAGATCCGGGAAATCGTCGACAAAAGTTCCTCGCGCCCCTTCGACGAGTTGAGGGATCAGGTCGTCGCCGAATTGGGGGACATGAAGGCGACGGTCCGCGAGCACTACTCGCGGGATCGGATCATGTCTTGGGAGGCTCGCACCGGGTGGGTGGAGCCGGACCTGAAGCCGCTCGCGCCCCGATAGATCGCTACCAGAGGCAGGAAACGCGCCGCGTTCTTCCCAGACGTCGGTCCTTGGTGAGGAGAACGGAGTGAAAGGCAAGCGCGGTGGCCGCGATGAGCCGATCGGCGGGATCGCCTGGAAATTCGTCGTCGAACTCCGCGGCCGTCACGGCGACCTGAGGGGAAATCGGCAGTAACTCGATTCGCGGGAGTGCCAGCGCCTGGCGCGTCCAGAGCAGTACGTCGCGATCCAACGCAAGTCGGCCCTTCCGCACGAGGGTCGCCACCTCCCAGCAACTGATCGGACTCACTCCGATCCGGTCCGCCTCGTCGATCGCCCTGCGGGCTACGGGAGAGAGCCGGTCCGGGCTTGAGGCGAACCACACCCAGGCGTGAGTGTCCGCGACAATCACTTCTCGACATCCCAGGCTTCGCCCGTAGGAGCGACGATGTTCTTTTCCCGAAGGACGCTGCCGATGAGACTTCTCGGTCTCTCCTCCTCGGCCGAAGTGACCTTGGCGACGGGTCGCCCCCTCTTGGTAATGATGAGGATTTCCCCCGTCGCGTCCACCTCATCAAGGTAGGCCAGACACTTCGCCTTGAACTCTCCGGCCGGGACCTGCCGGATCTTGTGCTTCCGTTGTCTTTCCATAGTCATTAGTCTATGGTCCTGATGCAGCCGAATCCAGGGAAACCCACCCCGAGCGGCTCCTTGACAGGCTTTCGGCTTGTCCCCATAATCGCTGCGCCGGCAGACCGGCGGCCGAATGAAGATCGACGAAATCCGGGACCGATTCTTGAAGTTCTTCGAGACGCGGGGGTGCGTGATTCACCCCTCCGACTCGCTCATCCCCTCGAACGATCCGTCGCTTCTCTTCACGGGCGCGGGGATGAACCAGTTCAAGGACATGTTTCTCGGAAGCGGCGCCCTCCCCTTCCGGCGGGCGACGACCTCGCAGAAGTGCCTCCGCACCGGCGACCTGGAGCGCGTGGGGCGGACGAGCGGACATCAGACCTTCTTCGAAATGTTGGGCCACTTCAGCTTCGGCGACTATTTCAAGAAGGACGCCATTCCGTGGACGTGGGAGTTCTACACCCGGGAGTTGGGCATCTCGCCGGAACGACTGACCGTATCCGTCTACGTCGAGGACGCCGAGGCGCACGAGATCTGGCGGCGGGACGTCGGACTTCCCCCGGATAAGATCTTCAAGCTCGGCGAGGCGGACAACTTCTGGCCGGCCAACGCCCCGTCCCAAGGCCCGAACGGTCCGTGCGGTCCTTGCAGCGAGCTCTATTTCGACTTCGGAGCGAAGTACGGCTGCGGTCGCCCTCAATGCGATATCACCTGCAGCTGCAATCGGTTCGTCGAGATCGGGAACATCGTCTTCACCCAGTTCGATAGAAAGGACGGCGGGGTTCTCGAGCCGCTTCCCCAGAAGAACATCGATTTCGGCGGGGGCCTCGAACGAGTCGGAGCGGTCCTGCAGGGCGTGCACTCCAATTTCGATACGGATCTATTCCGTCCCATCCTCGCGCGCGCCTGCGAGCTCCTGAGGGTGAGGTACGAGCCCGGCACCGAACAGGCGTGTCGGCTCCGACGCATCTCGGATCACGTTCGCGCCCTGGTGTTCTGCGTCTCCGACGGCGCCTTGCCCTCGAACGAGGGACGCGGATACGTCGTTCGCCGCATTCTCCGCACCGCCCTTCGCGACGGGATCAAACTCGGACACGAAGAAGCTTTCCTCTTCGCGCTGGTCCCCGCCGTGATCGAGGTCATGAAGCGCCCCTACCCCGAGCTGCTCGAACGGCGCGTACTCGTCGAACGCACCCTGCGCTCGGAGGAGGAGGGATTCCTGAGCGCCTTGCGCCGGGGGGAAGAGGAACTGAAGAGCCGCCTCGCGGGCAAGAACCTCCTCCGAGGAGAAGACGCCTTCCTCCTCTACGACAGCTACGGGTTCCACATCGAGCTGATCGAGGACCTGTGCCACGAGGGCAACGCGCGAGTCGACCGCCCTCGATTCGAGGAGTTGCTCCAGCGGAAGAAGGAAAGAGAGAGGGGCGACTTCGCGTCGGACATCTTCGGCACCGGACCCTTCGCCCAGATCAAAGAGGGCAGGGAACCTCCGACGGAGTTTCTGGGATACGGGATTCCGATCGCCCGGATGCAGGATCCGGTGGAGGCGCGCGTTCGTCGCCTCATCCGGCTCGGCGAGGAGGGGCTTCGGGCGTACGCGGCTTCTAAGAAGGACCTCCCCGCCGTCACGCGACTGCTGAACTCGGGGACGTTGTCCGACGAGGCAACGGGAACCGTGGCGGTGCTCCTGGACCGCACGCCGTTCTACGCGGAGTCCGGAGGTCAAGTCGGGGACACCGGGCGAATCGAGGGGGAGGCCGAAGTCGAGATCTCGGACTGCAAGCGTCCGGACGGCTACTTCTTCCATCTCGGCAAGGTGTCGAAGGGAACTCTCCGAGTCGGCGCGGTCGTGCGCGCGCGAATCGACGCGCCTCGGCGGCTCGATATCATGCGCAACCATACGGGAACCCACGTCCTCCAGGCGGCGCTGCGCGCCGCTCTCGGGTCCACGGTCCAACAGGCGGGCTCCATCGTGGAGCCGGACCGGCTCCGGTTCGACTTCACATGGCCGCAGGCCATGACGCGGGAGGAGATCCGCAGGGTGGAGGCTTGGTGCAATGAAGTCATCCTCGCCGATCTTCCGGTGAACAAGGAGGAAATGGGGATGGAGGAGGCGAAGAAGCGAGGCGCCATCGCCTTCTTCGGCGAGAAATACGGAGATCGAGTGCGCGTGGTGACGGTGGGTCCTGCAAGATCGGTCGAGCTGTGCGGCGGGACCCACCTCGAGCACACGGCCACGATCGGCCAGATCAAGATCACCAGCGAGTCGTCGATTCAACGCGGTGTGCGTCGCATCGAGGCCGTCAGCGGCTCCCGAGCCATCGACCACGCGCGGGAGCGGTACGGTGTCCTCGAGGGGTTGGCGGAAGAACTCGGATGTCCCGTCGTCGACGTCCCGAAAAAGATCGGTCAGCTCGCCGCCTCGGTCCAGGAGCTCAAACAGGAAATCGCGAAGCTGCGCAAATCCGGCGGGGACGGCCTCGGCGACATCCTCGCCCGCGCGCGCGAGGCGGGCGGAGAGAAGTTCCTCGCGGAATCTCTCCCCGATCGGAAGGTGGACGATCTTCGCGGCCTCATGGACGCGCTCATCAAGAAGCAGAAGATCGCGGCCGCCATCCTGGCGTCGGGAGGAGACCGGCCCGCCTTCGTGATCGGCGTCCGCGAGGACCTGGTGGCATCGAAGGGGCTCAAGGCCGGCGATCTCGCCCGCGAGATCGGAAAGGCCTGCGGCGGAGGCGGAGGCGGGCGGGAATTCCAGGCCCAGGCCGGCGCGTCGGACGCGTCGAAGGTTTCGACCGGGCTGAAGAAGTTCGAGGAGCTGGTTCGAGCCAAATTGGAATAGTCCCCGGTTTCGCTTGCCTTCCGATTCCCTTCCCGCTACAGTTCTCCCCCATGCCGAATCCGAAAAGAAAGTTGGCGAAGTCGTGGCGCGGCAATCGCCGCTCGCACGATCACGTCCACACCGCCAATCTCTCCGTGTGCCCCCGCTGCAACCAGCCGAAGATGTCGCACCGCGTTTGCGGAAACTGCGGGCACTACAAGGGAGAGATGATCGTGGACATGAGGAAGCTGTAGCGCGCCGCTCCCCCTCGAGTTAGAATTAGAACCGCATGCGGATCGCCGTCGATGCGATGGGTGGAGACCACGCGCCGGACGAGATCGTCCGAGGCGCGATCGAAGGCGCGCGTCTCGCCACCGACGCCACCGTTCTCCTCGTCGGAGACCAAGCGCAAGTCTCGCCCCTCCTGGCCGGGGCTCCCTCGAACGTCCAAGTCCTTCATGCCTCCCAAGTCATCGCGATGGACGAGGACCCCGCGCGGGGGCTCCGCGGAAAGCCGGACTCCTCCCTTCGAGTGGGACTCGGCCTCGTCAAGCGGGGCGAGGCGGACGCCATCATTTCCGCAGGGAATACCGGCGCCCTCGTCGGAGGCGCCACCGTTCCCCTCTTGGGGCTCGGGTCGCTCGAAGGCGTCAAGCGTCCGGGCATCGCGGTCCCGATCCCGACGGACGATGGATGCGCGGCCCTCATGGATGCGGGGGCCAACAAGAGCTGCAAGCCGATCCACCTGCTCCAATATGCGGTCATGGGATCGGTGTACTTCCGCTACATGCGTCCCGACGTGGCCGATCCCCGAGTGGCGCTCCTGAACATCGGAGAGGAGCGGACGAAGGGGAACGAGCTCCTTCGGGAAACGTACGAGGCTTTCGAAAAAGCGGGGTTCAATTTCATCGGCAACATCGAGCCCCACAAGATGTTCACCGGAAAGGCCGACGTCGTCGTGACGGACGGCTTCACGGGGAATCTAGTGCTCAAGACCGGCGAGGGAATGCGCGAGTACATGCTCAAGAGGCTTGCGGGCGCCCTCAAGGACTCGCCCGAGCTCCAGCAGGCGGTCGCCTCTTCCCTCGAACGGCTGGATTTCTCGGAGTACGGAGGCGCGCCGGTCCTCGGAGTCCGAGGAATCGTTCTCAAGGCTCACGGGCGTTCGAAGGCGCGCGCCATCACCAACGCGGTTCGGGTCGCCTCGGAGTTCATTCGCGGCGAGCTCAACCGGCATATCGTGGAAGGCCTCAAGAAGCTCTCCTGGTGGGGCCGGTTCTCCGACTGGTTCCGCAAACCCGCGGACAGCCTGGAGAATCCATGACGGCGCTCCGGCGCGTGCGAGTATTGGGAACCGGCTCACACGCCCCCGACCGACGTCTCACCAACGACGAGTTGAGCCGCATCGTCCAGACCAGCGATCAATGGATCGTGGAGCGCACCGGGATCAAGGAGCGGCGGATCGCGGCTCCGGAGGAAGCGGTGAGCGACTTGGCGCTCGTCGCCGCCCGCCGGGCCCTCGAAGCGGCCGAGCTCCGTCCGGAGGACGTGGACATGATCGTCTTCGCCACCTCCACGCCCGACCGAGTCGTGCCCGCGAGCGCCGTCTATCTGCAGAAGAAACTGGGCGCCTTCAACGCCGGGGCCGTCGACAACCTCGCGGCCTGCTCCGGCTTCGTGTACGCCTTCGCGACGGGATCCGCCCTGGTCGCCGCCGGACGTTCGCAGCGGTGCCTCGTCGTCGGCAGCGAGATCCTCTCCAAGTTCACCGATTACCAGGATCGCACCACGTGCATCCTCTTCGGCGACGGCGCGGGCGCCGTCGTCCTCGCTCCGTCCGAGGATTCGAGCGACGTTCTCTTCGCCAAGGTGGGAGCGGACGGGCGGATGGAGGACCTCATCATCGCCCTCGCGGGAGGCACCGCAAGGATGGTGACGCCCGAGGCTTGGGAGCGGCGGGAGATCTACATCAAGATGAAAGGCCGCGAAGTGTACAAGTTCGCGGTCCCGAAGTTTGTCGAGCTCATCCGCGAGGCCCTAACCGCGTGCGGGATGCGACCGGAGGACTTGGACCTCCTCGTGCCGCATCAGATGAACCTCCGGATGATCGAAGCGGTGTGCGAACGGCTCGGCTTTCCGATGAGCAAGGTGCTCATGAACATCCAAAACTACGGCAATACTTCCTCGGCCTCGATTCCCCTGGCGTTGGACGAGGCGGTCCGCGGCGGGCGCGTCCGCCGCGGCGACCGGATCCTCATGATCGCCATGGGAGCGGGGCTCACGTGGGGCACGATCATCCTCCGATGGTGACTACGGCCTATCTCTTCAGCGGACAAGGCGCCCAAGTGGTCGGGATGGGCGCGTTCGCACGCGAGTTCGAGCCCGCCGGGAAGATGTTCCGAGAAGCGGGGGAGATTCTCGGCCTGGACCTTCTCAAGACCTGCCTCGAGGGGCCTCAGGAGACGCTCAACCGGACCGACCTTTGCCAGCCGGCGCTTCTCGTGCACGGTCTGGCCGCGTTGGAATGGCATCGTTCCCGCGAGACGCTTTCCGAACCCGAGGCGGCCGCGGGACTCTCGCTCGGCGAATACACGGCCCACGTCTTCGCCGGATCGATCACCTTCGAGGACGGCGTCTCGCTCGTGGCGAAGCGGGGGCGGTTCATGCAGGAAGCGTGCGATGCGACGCCCTCCGGCATGGTCGCCGTCGTGGGTCTCGACCGCGAGCGGGCGCTCCGGGCGGTCGAGGGACTCGGCGACGTGGGCGTCGCGAACTACAACGCCCCGGGGCAGATCGTGATCAGCGGAGAGAAGAAGGCGCTCGAGGCCGCCGTCGCGAAGTGCAAGGATCTCGGAGCGCGCCGCGCCGTCCCCCTCCCCGTCGCGGGCGCCTACCACTCCGTCGTCATGCGGCCGGCCCAAGAGAAGATGCGGCAGGAGCTGGCCACCGTCCGCATCGCCCGTCCCCGAATACCGGTGTACGCGAACGTCAACGCGAAGCCGATGACCGAGCCGGGCGAAATACGGGCGGCGCTGGCGACACAAGTGTGCGGATCCGTCCTCTGGGAGGACACCATCCGAGGGATCGGGGCGAAAAAGTACTTCGAGTTCGGTCCCGGCGGAGTTCTCGCGGGGCTCGTGCGGAAGATCGACGGCAACGCGGAAGTCGTGAGCCTCGAATGAAGATCGATCTGACCGGCCGGACCGCCCTCGTCACCGGGGCTTCGCGCGGCATCGGACGGGAGATCGCCCTGGCGCTCGGCGCGGCGGGTGCGAACGTCGCCTGCCTCGCCACGAACGAGACCCTTCTCGCCGAGGTCGTCGCGAAACTCGGCCGGGGGCTCGCCCTTCGGTGCGACGTCTCGAAGCCCCCCGAGATCGAGGCCGCCGTGCAGAAAACCGTCCAGACCTACGGCGGGCTCGATATCCTCGTCAACAACGCCGGCGTCACCCGCGACAACCTGCTCCTCCGAATGAAAGAGGAGGAGTGGGACACGGTCCTCACCGTAAATCTGAAAGCCGCGTTCCTCTTCCTGAAGACGGCGTCGCGCGCCCTCCTGAAGTCGAAGTCCGGACGCGTCATCAATATCGCCAGCGTCGCGGGGATCCTGGGGAATCTGGGGCAGGCCAACTACAGCGCCTCGAAGGGCGGCCTCATCGCGATGACGAAGAGCGCCGCGCGCGAGTACGCGAGTCGTGGAATCTGCGTCAACGCGGTCGCTCCCGGTTTCATCAGGACCGACATGTCCGCCAAAGTGGACGCGGCCGTCCTGGAACACGCCGTCGCCGCCATCCCTTTCCAGCGGATGGGCGAGGCCTCTGAGGTAGCCAACGCCGTGCTCTTCCTGGCGAGCGACCTGGCCGGCTATATTACCGGCCAGGTCATCGTCGTCGACGGCGGGATGGCGATGTAAGAATCACTTCGTGATCCGCGTTTCGAGCCCCGTACGCAAGAGAATCCCCGCCGTCCGAATTCTACGGGAGTCCGTGACGTCCACCTCCGCGACGTCATTGTCGGAAACCTGCTCGCCCAGAATCTTCTCGAATACGTGTCGATAGATCTCGGAGAGCGCGGGCAACGGCCTCGCCGCCAGAAGACGATGCACGGTGCCCCCGTGATCGGCGGCCGGCAATCCCAGCCGGACGACTTCCGTGCGGGCCCGCGACCGACACGGGGCGATGGCCCGCTCGCGGCCGGCCCACCGACCATGAATCAGCTCGATCAAAGGGTCCTGCAGGCCGGCTCGCGCGTGAGCGATCCTAACGACATCCCGATGGACGCTCGCGGGAAGCGACTGCAACCCCTTCCACACCTGCTCCGACCACTCCGCAGCGCGAAGGAGAGTCGAAGCGTCGACGTTTCCCGCTACCGCATGGATCACCTCGAGAGCCGGAGTACAGAAGTATACGGCGACATTCCCGCCCACTTTTCCTTCGACTAGGCCCCCGCACTTGAGCACCGTGAACGTCCCTACCTTGCGCCACGTCGCGCGGAAGTGCTCCGCGAAAAAACGGCCGATCCGATCGTCCGAGAGCGCTCCGACCCGGAACGCCTGCGCGTTGTTTCACGTCTTCCCCGGATCCTCGAATCGTCCGGAAATGTCCATGACCACGACGAGCTTTCCCTCGGCGCGCGCCTTCTCCACGGCGGCCTCGAACGAGTCCTCCCAACGCACCTTCGTCCCGTAGTTCCCCTCGCATCCGCCGCCCACGAGGGCGGCCAGCCACATCAACGATTGCATCATCGTTCACCTCCTCGAGATGAAATACCCGCGGAACCCCGGCTTGCCCCCGAGCGTCTACGATTTCGGGGAGTAGTTCGGGCTTCCGCGGTTACGAATAGACGGGGACATGGACAGCGACGACGAACTCGTGGGTGCGCTCGCCGGCGGACGATCCGGGGCGCTCGGCTCTCTCCTCGAGCGTCACGGCGAAGCGGTGCTCAACTTTCTCTATCGCCTGTTGCGAGATCGCGCGGCCGCGGAAGATCTCTCGCAGGAGACGTTCCTACGCGTCTACCGGCACGCCGACCGTTATGTGCCGGGCGGGGGATTCCGGGGATGGCTTTTCGCGATCGCGAGAAACCTGGCCCTCAATCATCTCCGCCACCGCGCCCTCGAAAAGCGTCCCGACGCTCGACCCTTGAAACCGAGCGATCCGGCCGAACATGCGGAGCTCCAACGCGCCGTGGAGGACGCGATCGACCGAATCGAGGAACCCTTCCGCAGCGCGCTGGTGCTTTGCTCGATCGACGGACTCTCCTATGAGGAAGCCGCCGTCGCGTGCGACTGCTCGATCAAGACTCTGAGCTCCCGACTCGCGCGCGCCCGAGCCCAATTGCGAAGTCTCCTGGCCCCCTTCCTCCCGGAGGAACGATGATCTCCTGTTCCGATCGACTCGAGGCGATGTCCGCATTCCTGGACGGAGCCCCGGATGCCGACTTGGAAGCGCATCTCGCCTCCTGCCCTTCGTGTCGCCGCGATCTGGACGCTCTTCGACAGTCCGACGAGCTCCTCCGCGCTCAACCGCGGCTCTCGTGGACGCCGCGACTGACCGCGGCCGTGCTCGCACATGCCCGACGTCGCGCGAACGGCTTTTGGGTCCTTCCCGTAGCCGCGATCGTCTTGATGGGTATCACGATCGTCCTAGCGCGTCCGCGCTCCGTGGCGCCCGAGCCGATCGCGGTCGACCGGGAAGCTCTGGCCGATCATGTACGGGCGGTGGAGCTCTTGACCGCGGAGGATCCCCCTCCCGACGAAGAGGTCTTGCAGCTCCAAGTCGAACATCTGGGTCTCCGCGATGCCGAGACGCGTCTCCATCGCTCGCCGGTACCCGAAGAGATCCGCAACTACTTGAATCAAACCCAGGAGGTACTCTCCCGGGACGGAAGAGAGACGAAGCGGTTTCTGGTTCTTCGTACGGAGGCGACCGATCTCGCCGGGCGCTACCGACTCCCCGCGCGGTCGTTCCATCCGTCCGGGAGGGACACCACAAGCGATGTCGCGCTCTTCGGAATCGCCCGGATTCAATTGAGCTCTCGTCGAAGAGAGGAAGCGGTGAAGACGCTTCAGACCTTGATCGAGGGTCACCCAGACAGCCGGTATGTCGGAACGGCCCACCTGGAACTCGCCCGCCACTATCTTCGGAACAACGATCCCATCCCGGCCCTATCTCACTACTCCTCCGTCGGGGAATGCGCTACCCCCCAGGTCGCGACCGAGGTGAAGTCCGCAGGAGACCAGGCGGGTACCGTGATCGTCGGCGGTCGCGCGCTCGCCGGGATGGCTCCGGCGTCTCTGCAGACTCAAATCCGAAATCGGGCGGCCTTCGCGTGGGTGCGCGGCCGGGAAGTGACGATCCTAGGGCCCAAGGAACACTCGAGGAACTTGGGAGATCTCCCGGTTTCTCGAGTGCGGTACGAGCGAGGCTTGGCCGTTCTCCTCGTGGACAAAATGGAAGAGCGGGATTGCGCCCGCTTGACCTCCCAAGTGCGGGAGACCCTCCGGGTAGTGAGGTAGCATCCTACTTGGGTGAGAGTCGTTCCCGGATTTCGTTCGCTCGTCTCCGAATGTCCGGATCCGAGTGCCGGAGGAGGGTTAGAGCTACGGCCAGATACGTCTTATCGTCGTAGATCTCAATCGAATCTAGAATCCGATGCGCGCTTTCGGTAGGGAGATCCCGCCGCGCCGATGCCGCCAGAAGCAGGTGGAGTCGCTCCTGAGGCCACCTGAAACGAGAGTAATCGGTCCACGCCAAAACCTCGAGTCCGGCGTACACCAGGGCCGGATCGCCGAGGATCCAGCGGGCCGCCAGTCCGGAATCGGGAAGAACCCCTCCCAACCACTCATGGACAAGCTTCAGGAATCGAGGGTCGTTCTTCTCGCTCTCGCACATCTCAACGAAGATCGCTACGAGTCCCGGGCAATCGGTCATGGAATTGCTCGTCAAGAATCCCAGCCCCTGAATTCGGAAACTTCCATTCTCAGCCCGTGCGAGAGCGAGCGCGCGTTTCAAAACGTACTTGCGGTCTTCGGCATGGAATCGTTTTCCGGCTACAGCGGCGTCCATCCACCACCGGGCGATATTCGGAGCGGCTTTGTCCCGGCGCGCGTCAGGGCGATCCATGATGTCGAAGGAAACCTTCAGGACGAGACGATCTCCCGCCTCCGCCAGGTCTTGAAGACGTTTCCACGCCTTGTTGCGATAGCGGTCCCCTTTCGCCGCCTCTTGGAACAAAGCGAGGATGTCCTTCTCCGTCATTTCTTGGGGAAAGGAGCCGAAGGTCATCTTGTCCTCCCACTCCAGAATTCCGACGGGGAAGACCCACGTCTTCGACGGATCCCACGCCGATTCCTGGAGCGAGAGCAGGAGCGCGAGTGCCGTCATCGTTCCCTCCCTTCGGGATTCTCTGGCGTTCGGGGTCGTCCTCGCTATCATACCCTCCATGCCGGAGGATCGCCTGACGCATCTGGAGAAGCTCCGCCGGAAGGCGCTCGCCGGGGGCGGTCCCGAACGAATCGAAAAGCAGCATGCCGCCGGGAAACTCACGGCGCGCGAGCGCATCGATCTCCTCGTCGACGAGGGGACCTTCGAAGAAATCGACATGTTCGTCGAGCACGATTGCGCCCATTTCGACATGGCGGACCGCAAGATCCCGGGGGACGGGGTCGTCACGGGATTCGGGCGCGTCGACGGCCGGCCCGTCGCCCTCTTCAGTCAGGACTTCACGGTGTTCGGAGGCTCCCTGGGAGCGGCCCACGCGCGGAAAATCTGCAAGATCATGGACCATGCGGTCCGCCTCGGCATCCCCGTCGTCGGCCTCAACGATTCGGGCGGGGCGAGGATTCAGGAAGGCGTGGAGTCGCTCGGCGGGTACGCGGACATTTTTCTGCGCAACACCCTCGCCAGCGGGGTCGTGCCCCAGATCAGCGTCGTCCTCGGCCCGTGCGCCGGCGGAGCCGTGTACTCGCCCGCCATCACCGATTTCGTTTTCATGGTCGAAGGCACGAGCTACATGTTCGTCACGGGTCCGAACGTCCTCAAGGAGGTCACCCACGAGAAGGTGACGTTCGAGGAACTCGGCGGAGCCTCCGTTCACTCCGAGACCAGCGGGGTCGCGCATTTTCGATATCCGAGCGAGCCCGCGTGTCTCGCCGCCGTGCGGACCCTCCTTTCCTTCCTACCGCAAAACAACGCCGAAGAACCGCCGACCGTCCCGACGGGGGACGACCCGATGCGCCGTGAGGACACGTTGAATGCGATCGTTCCGGAGAATCCCTCCAAGCCGTACGACATGCGAGAAGTCGTCGCGACGCTGGTGGATCACCGCGAGTTCTTCGAGGTGCATCGAGACTTCGCCAAGAACCTGATCGTGGGTTTCGCGCGCCTGAACGGCCGGAGCGTCGGAATCGTGGCCCAGCAACCGAGCGTCCTTGCCGGGTGCTTGGACATCAATGCCTCCGTCAAGGGGGCGCGCTTCATCCGGTTTTGCGACGCCTTCAACATCCCGATCCTGACCTTCGAGGACGTCCCCGGTTTCCTCCCGGGAGTCGGCCAGGAACACGGCGGAATCATCCGCCACGGCGCGAAGCTCCTGTACGCGTACTGCGAAGCGACCGTGCCCAAGATCACCGTCATCACCCGGAAGGCGTACGGCGGGGCGTACGACGTCATGAGTTCCCAGCACGTGCGGGGAGACATGAACTTCGCCTGGCCGACCGCCGAGATCGCCGTCATGGGGCCCGAAGGGGCCGTCAACATCGTGTTCAAGGACGAGATCGAGCGGGCGAAGGATCCCGCGCGAACCCGGGAGCGACTCATCGCCGAGTATCGCGCCAAGTTCGCCAGCCCCTACATCGCGGCCGAGAGGGGCTTCATCGACGACGTGATCGAACCGGCCGAGACGCGCCGGAAACTCGTCTTCGCCCTCGAAACCCTCAAGACGAAACGGGATCGAAACCCGCCCCGGAAGCACGGAAACCTGCCTCTCTAACCCGATGGACTTAGACCCGATTCTGGATGTCCGTGCACGCTTGTCGCCTTGAGGCGGAGCATCGCTTTTATGGGGCTTCGAGAATACACCCTGGTGAAGGGACCTCTCTCGACGTTCGACTATCTCTACGATCCGAAGTCGCTGCACCGCATCGCGGACTATCCCGTCGTCGGATTGGCTCCTCAAGCGATGCCCGACGCGAAGTTCGCGGAATACCGAAGAGAGGCGAGTGCGGAGGCCGAGTTCCTGAGTTCTCTCCTGGCCGCCCTGCCCCCCGGACCGAAGCGGATCGCCGGAATGACCGACGTCGGCTCCGGGCGCGTGGAGTCCTTGGCCCAGAGTCTCCAAGGTGCCGCGCAACGATCGTCCGTGCTGTCCTACGGCGCGTCGGAGGATCAGGTCGTGCTTCTGGAAGCCGAAGGCGCTCTGCCCCTCTTCTGGCGCGCGTACCCCCCATCGCACGGAATTGTCTTCTTCTATTTGGCCAGCACCCTCTTCGACGTGGTCGAGGTATTCTGGTACCGGAAGGCTGCCGATCATCGACGGCGCTCCGACATGCTCAAACGCGACACGCTGGAGTTTGCGCCGTTCTCGAAGGCGACCCTCCTCGTCGACGAGGAGGGATCGTTCCACATCGTCGCCCTGCCTACGTTCATGGGAGCGCCGGCGCTGGAGGAGGCCGTGCTCGCCGCCGGCCGAAAGGCCGGACTCGACATCAACGCCGCGCCCGGGCTGATCGGTTAGTCGGGTCTGGACTCGATCGTAGCCTTCATCTCGAATTCGATCGACCCGTCTCCACGTCGATCGTACTTGGAATACGTCCCCTCCGCCACGCCACGGACCGTCGCGACCGCCGACGAGTCGAGGGCATAGGTCAGTACGATCGCGACCGTTCCGCGATACTTGGATTTTCGCTTGTCGTCCATCGTCCACTGCAGATCGCCTCGAAGGACGGCGTACCGGACGCGGGCGTCCGATCCTGCGGGTGTAAGAATGAGGGAGCCGCCGACCGAGGGCGTCCGATTCGAACTCTCCATGATCGCGGGAGGATAGAATTGCTCCAGCCAGCGCTTGAGAGCGGCAGACTCCACGGTCCGCTCGGTCTCCGGATAGACAAGCGCGGCCCGCTCTTCGTCCGAAACCGCGACCGCCTCGCACACCGGAGCCTTGTAGTTGAGCGGCTGGGCGGAACGGGAACGGAGCTTGAGGAAGAGGCGCACGCCCGAGACCGGCGCGGCTCCTTCGACGTCCGGGAGCCGGAGCGCCGGCTCCTTGGACTCCTCCTTCAGACCGAGCAACGTCGCGAGTTCCCGAAGTTGGGGCAGCAAGTCCTCGTGCATCCGGGAAGGTTCGAATCGCTGTCCCTCTCGATAGGGCTTGAAGACCTTGACGAATTGGCCCTTGGCGTCGAACACGAAAAACTGGAGCGGTCCCTTTCGGTTTTTCGAGTACTTCTCCACGATAGTCCGGACTTCCGCCGGCATCTTCTCGAAATCGTTGCCGTTCCAGTGGGTGACGACGTAGGGGGCCATGGCCCTGATCACGTCAGGGTGGGAGAGGGTGTAGCCTCTCACCAAGTCCGCCGTCGCTCAGCAATGGCCGCTGTAGAGACTCTCCGGTCCGGTGATGTTGTTGTTCCAAATGAAGATGAGCGGACGTCCTTCGCGTTCCGCCTTCGACTGGGCCTTGGCGAAATCGGGGATCCAATCGATCCGCCAGATCGCCAGCTCCTTCTCGGCGGGGCGATAGGAGCGATACTGTTCCAGGATCTTGCCGACGGAATCGTCCTGAACGGCGAAGGCCGTCGCGAGCGCGAGAAGTGTCGTCATGCGGGAGGCTCCAAAGGTTCACAGGTGGAACGCCGGCCCGCGAGATCTATTGTTGGAATCGGCTAGGGAAGCAACTTCTTGAGCGCTTCCTCCGCCTCCTTCGGTTTGAACCCCATCGGTCCCAGACCTCCCTTGTAGGAGACCTTGCCGTCCTTGTCGACGATGTAGATCCGATCCGGCCAACCCGCATAGGCCTTCTGCACCGTATTCTCGATGTCGTCGACCAGCATGGGAATGGTGAGCTTCATTCCCTTCAGGCATTCGCCCGCGACTCGTACCCGTTCCTCATACGTCTTGGGCTGGTTGACCTTGATCCCCTCCCGTTCGTTCATGGACATCTTCCATCCGTCCTGGGGATGCGCTTCCAGAATGTAGACGATGTAAAAGAGAGCGCGATCCTTGTAGGCCTTGTACGTTTTTTCAAGCGTCCCGGCTTGCTTTCGGAACGGCGGTCAGGTGTAGCTGCCGAGAATGAGGACGACGGGCTTTCCCTTCAACTTGGAGAGCTGGACCTCCGTCTTTCCGTCCACAGACTTGAGCTTGAAGTCGGGAGCCTCCGCCCCCACCTCGGGGCCCTTCCCTTGGTCGGGGTACTTGCCCGGATCCTGTTGGGGCGCCAGGAAGAGAGCCACGATCCACGCCATCATGCGAGTCCTCCGTTCGGTGGGGTCGGAAGTAGTATAGCCTGGGGATTCTTCGGAATTCGAACATCAGAACGCTTTGCCCTTTCTCGCAACTTGAATCTGGAACGAATGATATGTCTCGTCGTTCGCAGTATTGGAAACTTTCAGCAGAAACTCAACCTGTTCTTCCTTGAATGACTCCGGAACTCTCCAGGTGAGCTTGTTACCCACGACTTCTGCCCCCTCGGGTCCATCCACCAATGTTATCGAAAACGACTTCGAGTTTGTTTCCGCCTTGACCTCATATTCAAGTGATTCCCCAACTTTGACTCGCGCCGGCGGAGATGAGGTCACAACCAGGAAGTCCAAACCGGACCTCTTCAAGTCACCGATCGGGTCCAAGGGAACCACGACTAGTTCTTGTTGGGACTCCGACAGCCGGACCAGGACCTTCAGGGCTGAGTTGACAAAAGGACGAGCATCGGCCTGTCGATCCCACTCGTTTCGGGTGCTCATTGGGGTCGCAAGCGAGGTGATAAGCTGGTGATCGTTGGAGACAAACACGGCCACTTTCTTGTTGGAAACCCCAATGTAGAAGTTGCCGGTGTGATCCGGATACAGACACAAACCCTTGTGCTCTTTGACCCTCCTTCCCTGGAACGATATTACAGCCCCCGAGCCGGTCACCGCGAGGTCCTTCCCCGGTAGCGGAATGACATGACCGACGGAATCATGCTCATAGCTCATCTCGATTCTGGATCCGGCGATTCTCCCGACGATTTGTCCCGTCGGAGAGTGGGAAGTGGCCCAGGCCCCGAACATTGTCCCCGAGGGGTTCATGCGAATCTGCTCGGCATCGCGATAGGAGCTGTTGTGAGGAGGCGTAGAGGACTGGACGGTGGAGAACTTCTCGAGGTCGAGCAACTCGTAATGAACTCTGTCCAACGCCCCGGTTCCTTCCGAGACTCTCAACAAGGCCGTCCTGGGGTTATTGCTCCCCATGGCCATGGCGCAGATGACGCCCGGAATGGGGGATTTCTTCGCCTTTACCCGCTCAAACTTTTCTAGATCATATACCTCCAGGACATCCGCCGTCGGATCATGCACGAGGAGGCGGTTGCCGCCCGCGGCAAATCGATAGTCCTCGGTGGAGACTTTGATGATCTTGGTTAGCTTTTTCTGCTTCAGGTCGATAATCCCAACCTGCTTGCTTCCGGAAAACTTGACCACAAGCAACTCGCCATTCTTAGCGGGCAGGACTTCGAGCGCCGTGAATGGGAGCCGGATCGTCTCCCCCTCCTGAGCCTGCGCCTCGAACGTCATCACCATCGTCAGAAGAATCGGCAGGGAATTCATGATCGAATCTCCAAAGCTGAGAGGCTGTGAAATAATCGGGCCTCCGGCCCGATTTTCACAGCCTCTCAGA
>CAZGKV010000110.1:0-16613 GCA_964526305.1 uncultured Planctomycetales bacterium
GGCTGGCTCGGTGTGGGGCTACGCCCCCTCGGCGCGCCGCGGCTCACGAGGATTCTTCAGACAGAGCCTAGAGTCGGCTGCCTCCTCCGCTCCGGCCCCGGAGGTGACACCCTCCGGGGCCCATCAGCGGCGAGGAAAAAAATCGTCCAGCTCCGCTCGCAGGGCCTCCGAGCCGTCCACCGATTCGCCCACGACCTCTCTCAGTAAGTCGTACAGTCTCTTCCGGGCGCTGGACAGATAGTTGTCGATATCCGACGGTTGAACTTTCAGTTCTGCGGCCAGAACCGCGTAGGTGGGTCGCTTCTCCTCCGGTACGAGATCGTACCGCTCCAGCGCGTCGAAGACGATTCGCCGCCCCTCGGCCTCCAGGGAATTTCGGAGTCGTCGGAGCGCTTCTTCGAGCACCGAGCGGCGCCATTCGCGATCCAGGATCTCTTCCGGTGGGACATCCTTCAACGCCGCCAAGAGCGATTCCCCCGCGTCGAGCGAAACGACGCGTAGCCCCCCACCCCTCTTCAGCCGCCGGCCGGCCCGGAGGTGATTGAGCATGAAGTGATCCACGTGAGCCCGCACGAAACCCCGAAAGCGGCCGTGCCCGGGTTCGGCGCGTTCGAGAAACGACCCCTCCAGGATCCAGGCGAAGAATTCCTGAGTGAGATCCTCCGCCTCTTCTCGGGAGCGCCCCCACTTCAGCCGAACGTGGGCATAGATCGGCTTCCAATAGAGTCGAGCGAGTTCCTCGAGTCTTCGGCGCCGCTCCTCGACCTCTCCAGGCTTCTGGAGAAGAGACCAGTGCGTGGTGGGAAAGGGGGCACGCGTCGGAGAAGTCTCCATCCCGATCCTACTTGCGGAGCTCCGCAAGGACGCCCACGAATTCGTCCTCGCGCGTGTAGAAATGCGCGGACAGGCGAAGTCCGCACCGGGGCCGATAGTCCACGTGGATTCGCCTGCGCCTGAGTCGCATTTCGGCCGATTCGGCCCCGGGGAAGTCGAGACAGATCACCCCGCTGCGGCGATTCGGATCCCGGGGGCTGTTGATGCGGAAGCCTTCTCCCTCCGCCAAGGCGAGAAGCTTCTGGGTGAGTCGCACGGACTGTTCGCGCACCCGCGCCGGACCGACCTTCGCCACGATTTCGATTCCGGCACGGGCCGCATGGATTCCGGGAATGTTCGGCGTGCCGGTAGCGAATCGCATCGCGTCGTCGGCGTACTCCATCTCCAGTTCGAACGCGAAGGGGCGCTTGTGGGAGAACCAACCGGTGATCCGCGGCTCGAGACGGGGCAGGAGTTCCGGACGGACGTACAGGAACGCGGCCCCCGGCCCTCCGCAAAGCCACTTGTGAGATCCGCCCGCCAGGAAATCCACGCCCCACTCCCGCACGTCGATGGGGACGCACCCGACGGTCTGATAGGCGTCCACGAACGTGTAGGCGCCCTTCGCCCGCGCCGCCCGCGCAATGGCGGGGACGTCCTGCAGATACCCGGAGCGGAAGATGCCGTGATCGATCGCGACGAGAAGCGTCCGATCGTCGATCGCCTCGACCATCAGCTCCGTAGGGATCTCGATTCCGTCCGGACTCCGGATCAGGTGCACTTCGAGGCCGACTCCCCGGTGGCGGAGGAAGTTGTAGTGGATCGACGGGAAATTGAGATCGGTCGTGACGATGCGATTCCGCCCGCCCGGTCGGTGTACGGCCGAAAGGAGAATGGCGGTAAGCGTCGAGACGTTTTGGTGCAGCACGACGGAACCCGGGGGAGCCCCGAAGAGCGAACCGATCAGATCCGCCGTCTCCCGCAGGCGGGGAAGCCAGACGTCATACGCCTCGATTCCGTCTTGACTCCATTCTCGCGCGTATTGTCGGAGCCGCTCTTCCGCGCCCCGCGGCATCGCGCCCATCGAATGGCTCACGAGATAGACGCTGTCCTGAAGGATGGGGAATTCTCTTCGCCATTCCAGTAGGTCCGCCTCCGGGTCGCCGATCGTGGCCATCCCTCACCGTTGGATGAACGTGCGCGCCTCCCAGAGGAGGGGAAAGAACACCTTCGAGAGCGTCGTCTTGAGGTAGTCCACTCCCGCCGACCCCATCTGCTCGTACCCCTCCTGGACGAGCTTCTGGACCGACTTCTCTCCCGTCCCCGGCCTCGAACCGATCATGCGCATCGTCATTCGAATGTGCCGCGCCCGCCAGAGCGAGAAAAGCTCGTCATACTCGATCATCTCCTCGGTAAGGTGTCCCAGCGGATGATGGTCCGGATCCTTGAGGACTTCGATGACGGAGGCGACGATCTCCTTCTCGGAATCGGTCTTGAGCCGGTGGCGCTTCAGGAGATCGAGGTAGGCATCCCAGATCGTGGGCTCTCCCATCCTTCGCCGGAGGCGCTCCTCGCCCTCCAGAAGCCGGACGTAGCGCTCGTCCTTCAACCCGCAGAGGAATTCGATCTCGCGGAATTGGACGCTCTGGAATCCGCTCGCCGGTTGCAGCACGCTGCGAAATTCGAGAAAGTCGTAGGGCCGCATGGTCTCGATGACCTCGAATCCCGAGGTGACCGTCTTGAGGACGGCCTGGAGGCGCTTGAGGAAGTGTTTCGCCTGCGGGAGATCGTCCGTGCGCATGGCCTCGCGCAGGGCTTCAAGCTCGTAGATCGAGAGCTTGAACCAGAGTTCGAAGACCTGGTGCATCACGATGAACTGCATCTCGTCGTGGGCGCCCGTGAGGGTCCGCTGGAGCGAGAGCAGCTCGGGGATCCGGAGATACTCGCCGTAGCTGGACGCGCTTTTCTCCATCAGCTCTTTCTCAGTTTCGCACGGTCGACCTTTCCCAGGTGCGTCCGGGGAAGCGCCTCTACGAATACCACCTCCCGAGGCGCCTTAAACGGCTCCAGACGCTCCCGGGCCCACGACTGCAATTCCTCCGCCAATCCCGGACGGACTTCCTTCGGAACGACGAAGGCGTGCGGCTTCGTGAGGCCGTCGGCATTCGTCACTCCTACGACGGCGCACTCGCGGACCATCGGATGGCAAAGAAGGCATCCTTCGACCTCGGCCGGCGCCAACCACTTTCCACCGACCTTGAGCATCTCGTCGCCGCGGCCGCAGTAGGTGAAGTATCCCTCCGCGTCCCGCCGCACGAGATCGCCCGACACATACCACTCCCCCCGAAACTGACGCGCGGTGCGGTCCAGATCGCGCCAGTAGGCGATCGCGCGCGATCGTCCCCGAACCCAGAGCGCTCCGACCTCTCCCGGCGGGAGCTCGCGTCCGTCCTCGTCGCACACGCGAACCTCGAATCCTTCGACGACCCGGCCGAGCGTTCCCGGTTTCACGTCTCCCGGGCGATTCGTCAGGAAGATGTGCCACATCTCCGCCGTTCCCAGCCCGTCCAGGAGTTCGATGCCGAACGTCTTCTTCCACCGGTCGTGCAGTTCCGCGGGGAGAGCCTCCCCCGCGGAGGTGGCGAACCGCAGGCACGAAAGGTCCTGCTTCGCCGCGTCCGGATGAGAGACCATGTGATTCACCATCGTGGGGACGTTGACCAGGATGGTCGGCCGGTGTTTCCGGATGAGCTCGAAAAGGACCTCGGCGGTCGTGCGCTCGGGAAAGAGGACGGACGTCGCTCCGACGGCGAAGGGGAAAAAGAGGTTCGAGCCCGTCGCATACCCGAAGTAGAGCTTCGGCACGGACAAAGTCCGGTCCGTTTCCCGATATCCCAAGGCCGCCTTGGCGTACAGGTCGGTCGTATTCGAAAAGGATCCGTGCGTTTGAATCACCGCCTTCGGTCGGCCGGTCGTTCCTCCGGAGAACAACCAAATCGCGGCGTCATCGCGATGGATCGGAAACGTCTCCCCCTCCTCGGAGTCTCCAAGATCGCCGGCACGGAGCCGTTCGCGGCCCGCAAACGAGTCTCCGCTCTCGGGATCGACGATCGCCAACCGCGCCCGCGTGTATTCGAAGAAATACCCGCACTCGTCCGGCTTCAAGAGGGGGTTGACCATGACCACGACCGCGCCGATCTTGAGAATCCCGAAGAGCGCCCCGACGAAATCCGGACCGTCGGGGAGCGCCACGATCACCCGCTCCTCCGGGCGCACGCCCTTCGAGCGAAGTCGATTCGCATAGCGATTCGCGAGGCGTTGCACGTCGCGGTACGTCCAAGACCGGTCGCCGCACACGAGGGCCACGCGATCGCCGCGCCCTTCCCGCACGCGGTCGTCCAGAAAGAGAGAGGCGATGTTGGACATCGGGGGAATTATAGACCTACGCAGAGCGACTGGCAACGAGCGACGAGTACCGCAGCGCCATGGCCTCGAGCCAAAATCGATCTTCGAGCCGCTCCAGGGGGATCGGCGGGAGGGCGGACGCCCCGACGCGAGTCCCCACCATGGCTCCGGCCATCGCGGCGATCGTATCGGTATCGCCGCCGAGTTCGATCGCCGCCGCGACCGCGGCCTCGAAGTCGTCGCCGAAGCGCGCGAAAAGGTATATCGCCGTAGGAGCGGACTCCAGCGCCTCGGCCCGGTTTCCCAATTCGGAGATGACGCGGTCGGGATCGTGCGGGCGCGCCAGGCAGGCAAGCGCCACACGGAATTTTTCCCGGTAGGAGTCCTCGACCGTAAAGCGGATCAGATCTTCCAGGAGACAGTCGCCCGGACTGCGGGGATCTTGATAGGCGAACCCGGCGGCGAAGGCGACGACGGCCGCTCCCTCTTTTCCAAGAGGGTGCGTGTGAGTCACCTCGGCCTGCAGATCGGACATCGCCCGGATCGCCGCAGCATCGCCGTAACAGAAGGGTCCCACCGGGGCGGCGCGCATGGCCGCCCCGTTCCCGAGAGAGCCGGGCGACCGGGACGCCTCCCTCCAGGGGCGACCTTCCCGCATCAGTCGAATCGTCCTTCGCGTGCCCGGGCCGTACCCACGCCACGAGGTGTAATTCGCGGCGAATCGAGCGGCGAGATGGTCCTGATCGACTCGTCCATCGTCGAGGAGCGTCTCGACGAGTCCGATGGTCATCTCCGTATCGTCGGTGTAGTGGAGGGGCACTTCCCCCTCCCACCGGAAGGGTCCCGGCTCGCTTCCTTCCCGAGCCGCACCGAGGGCGTCCCCGAGGGCGAGTCCCAAAATGCATCCGGCGGCACGGTCTCGTGCGTTCGGATCGACCACGCCTCGATGATACCGCGGCCGCGCCTCCGCTACCACCGCGCCTCGTGGTCTTCCGTCACGCCGGGAATGTCGCGAAAGTCCACGCCTAGGGCCGTCCCGGCGAAGGAGCCGATCGCCTGGACAAAGCGACTCTTGGCGAACCCGAGCTCCTTGTCCTCGCGACGGATTCCTTCGGGAGTGAACCGCACGTCCACGGCGCCGTCCCGGGTCCGAATCCTCCAGGGAGAGGACGGTTCCTCTCGATCGAGTTCGAACTCCGCTTCGCCGAGAGGATGGACTTGGCCGCGAATCCAGACGGCGTTTTCCCGGTACCCATTGAAGCCCTCCACCAGATTGAGGCCCAAGCCGGTGCCGGACATCGAGGCCCAATGCCACCGGGTTTCGCGGGCGAGAACCCCGAGGGTGTGATCGAGCGCGCCCCAACAACCCTCGAGGTCGAATCGCGCGCCGTCGGATTCCGCAAAACCGCGCGACGGAAGGCAGACGGTCTTGTGAGTGCAATTCGCGAGGCCTCCATCGATCGGAGCGATGGCGCACAAAGGTTCCACGGTTTCCTCGAGGAGCGCCTCCACCCTTAATCCGGAGGCGCGAACGCGCCATCGCCAGCTCGAGGAGTCCTCCGGCCGGGTGAGCGAGAGCCAAAGGCCCGGACCTACGAATTCGCTTCGGGAGCCGGCCCCCGGGCGCTCCGATACCCGTCCGGAGAGGAGGGGCAGACCGAATCGAGAGACTTCTCGAATCAGTCGCCGCCGTCGGCGGTCGAAAACGTACGCGAATCCCATCGTCGCCCAGCTCAGATCCACCACGGCCGCGGCGGCCAGGACGTGCCCGCCGGAAACGCTCACGAAGTGCCATCGTTTCGATCGGAGGCCGCCCTGACGCCACCGGATCCGCGGGACGTGACCGGTGTAGGTCCCGAACGCGGGGCGTCCGAGCTCGTCCAGTACCGAGCGGGGCGCCGGCGTCACTCTTCTTCCCCGCCCTCCACCTCTTTGGGCGCAGGACGGGAGTGGCCAGGTTTCGGCGAGGAAGGACGCGCGGACGGCTTCGAGGTCTTGGGGGACCGCTTCTTTCTTTTCTTCATGGGGGCGAGACCATATCATTCGACTCTAGAGTCGTCAACTCCGGAGGTGCCGCATGAGACGATGGCTTTGGATCTTCCTTCTCGCCCTTCCCGCAACCGCTCGGCAAGAACAGGAATCCCTCGACGGCGTGCTTCAGCGCGTCGACGAGGCGGAGATGAAGAAGGTCCTGACGGAGATCGCGGACGACAAGTACGAGGGTCGTAGGACAGGATCGCCGGGCATCAAGAAGGCGCGAGAGTACATCGTCTCGGAGCTCAAGGCGTGGGGAGTGAAGCCGACGCCGGGAGGCTACGAGCTTCCTTGGATGCCCTGTGCCAACATTGGAGCGATCAGCGAAGGAAGCGATCCGAAGCTCAAGGGAGAGTACATCATTCTCGGCTCCCATTATGACCATCTTGGGCGGATGCGGAAGGCCGTGGACAACGACGACATCGCCAACGGGGCGGACGACAACGCGTCCGGATCGACGCTGAATCTGTTCGTCGCGAAGGTCCTCGCCGCATCGAAATTCCGTCTCAAGAGGAGCGTGCTCCATCTCTGGTTTTCCGGTGAGGAGCAGGGGATGAACGGCTCGAAATCCTATTGCCAGAAGCCGACGATCCCGCTCAGCCAAACCGTCGCCATGCTGAACTGCGACATGGTCGGCCGTCCGGGAGAGGAGGGGGCGAATCTGTACGGCATGGGGACCTCCCTCCAGTTCGGTCCCGCGGGCAAGCGCGCGCTGGAGCTGGCCCCCAAGGCGAAGGTGAATCTCCTCGAGGCGAAAGGGCCGTACTTCCATCGGAGCGACCAGAACATTTTCTGGTCCCGAGGGATCCCCGCGATGTTCCTCTTCGGAACGATGCACGGGGACTACCACCGCGTGACGGACCATGCGGACCGGATCGAATTCCCGAAGCTCGCGGATCTCACCAAGTTCATGCTGGCCTTGGTGGTCGAGCTGGCGAATCACGACGGCAAGATCGAGCGAAACCCCAGCTACAAGTGACCCGGGGAGAACCGGTCTCACCGAATCGCTTTTCCTACGCGTTCCGCCGTTCTGCGAAGAACTTGGAGAAACCACGGATGATGCCGATTTCGATCGAGGAAGATCCGTGCGCGCAAGACGATTTCACTCTTGTTTCGTTCCGCTGAGGAGAGTCATCCGCGAAATCCGCGGTGATCTTCGTGGCCTCCTGAACAGTGACGACTATTCGTTCAGGACTCCGTAGATTGACACCGATGGCGCCTCCGGGGCCGTCCACGTCGTTCTGCGCGATCTGGGGGGCGCGTCCACAGGCCCATCGCGCCTCTCGGGCCGTTCACGACGCGCTTCTGTGAAATCTGTGTCGTCCGGCGCGCATCCATCCTCGGAACGGATACCCGCTTTTTTTGGCCTTGATTTGCACGATTTATGGGTTACCCTATGGGCGGAGAGACGAGGGGGAAGCGGTCGAGCCCGTCGGTGTTTTCGTCCGTCTATTCCGGCTTCCCTCGCGGTTCCGGAATTGGTGGAGGGAGGCAAGATGGGAACGCATTTTCCGTTCTATCCCGTCGAGCGCCGAACCGAGCTCGAGACCAAGGTGGCGGAGTACGTCTTCGAGCAGACGGAACCCACGCCTTGGACCCCGCTCCGTCGGCCCCTTCGGGAATGTCGAGTGGCGGTCGTCACCACCGCGGGCGTCCGCCTCGCGACGCAGCACGGTTTTTCGGGCCATCGGAGCGACTTTCGGGAAATCTCGACGTATGTCTCCCCCGCCGATCTCGCCTTCGAATTCACCAACTACGATCCCACTGCGGCGCTGGAAGACCTGAATTGTCTGATTCCCCTGGATCGGATGCGCGAGCTCGTGGATCGGGGCATCCTGGGCGGGCTCACGGAGACCTTCTTGTCGTTTTTCGGGCTCTGCGATCGGATCGATGCCTTGAAGTCGTCGGCCTCGGAGGCCGCCGGACGACTCCTCGCTCAGGGGACCGACGTCGCATTTCTCTTCCCCGCCAATCTGGTCTGCAACCAGACGGGAGGGATCTTGGCACGCGAGCTCGAACGCGCCGGGATTTCCACCATCCTCTTGGCCACCGTCCGGGAAATCGTCGAACAGGTGCGCGTCCCGCGCGCGGTATTCGTCAAGTACCCATTTGGACGCCCGCTCGGACCGGCCGGGAATCGCGAAGCTCAGCGGCAAGTGCTCGACGAGATGATCCAAGCTTTGAAGCAGCACGGTCGGCCCGGCAAGATCCGCGACGCGGGCCTCGTCTGGACGGGGGGAAGTCTAGCATAAGCGGAGGATTTCCCGGACCGTCCGAAAGATGTGACGGGGATCGTCCCCCGAGGATCGGCCGGTAGTTCTCGGACGATATCCGACGCGAGCCTCCGCGAATCGCGCTCCCTTCCGCCGCGCTTTGACGACGATCTCGGCATCGAATCCCATTCCTCTCGCATCGATGTCGAGGCCGAGGAGGAGGCTCCTCTTGAAAATCTTGACCCAACCGATATCGCGGAGGCCGATCCCAAACAGTGCGTACATGGTCGCGCGTAATCCCAGAGTAACGATCTTGCGGCGGAGGGGGTCTGGGCGGTTCCTTCGCCATCCGACCGCGATGTCGCAGCGGGAGGTCAAGGCCGCGAGGATAGTCAGGTCCTCTGCCGGGAACTGTCCGTCGGCCGGAATCAAACAGAAATGCTCGTGGCTGGCCTTGCGGAGAGCGGTCCTAAAGGCCTGGCCCAATCCGAGATTCCGTTCGTGTCGAAAACAACGCACCCCTTCGACTTTTCGACACAGCTGACCCGCGATCTCCCACGTCCGATCCCGGCTCCCGTCGTCGACCACGATGATCTCCCACACTTTTGTCACGCCGGGGAGGACGGCGGCTACCTCCCGCACTGTTCCTTCGAGAGCGCCTTCTTCATTCAAGGCGGGGATGGCGATCGAGAGTGAGTCCATGCGGAGATCGAACGCCCATCCTATCATGGGCTTCTCCGGAAGTCCCCGACGGGATGATAGAATCCCCCCATGCCGATCTCGAACTGGGGCGATCTGGCGTGGGAGGAAGTCGCCTCACGGAAAAGTCCTTTCGCGATCCTGCCCGTCGGCGCCACGGAAGCGCACGGTCCGCATCTTCCTCTCTCCACCGACGTCCTCATCGCGCTCGCCATGGCGCGGGCCGCGGGGGAACGCCTCGAGGGTCCTGGCCTCCTCCTGCCTCCGCTCTCGTATAGCCCGGCCGGGTATGCTTCCGGATTCCCGGGGACGATTTCCCTTCGTCCGGAGACGGCCACGGCGCTCCTCGTGGACATCGCCCGGGCGCTCTCGACTCAAGGAGTCCGGCTCCTCGGCATCGCCAACGCCCATCTCGACCCGGACCATCTCGCTTCGATCCATCGCGCCGTGGAGATCGTCCGCGCGGAAGGCCTCCTGCGCGTGGCCTTTCCCGATCTTACGCGGAAGCCCTGGGCTCCCCGCCTGACGGACGAGTTCAAGAGCGGCGCATGTCACGCAGGACGGTTCGAGGGGTCGGTCCTTCTGGCCGAACGGCCGGACTTGGTCAAAGACTCGATACGCCGTTCGCTCCCGCCGAACCCCGTCTCTCTCTCTCGGGCAATCCAGGACGGCAAGCGGACCTTCGAAGAAGCCGGCGGTCCCCGCGCCTATTTCGGCGATCCTGCGGCGGCCACATCCGAAGAGGGTCGCCGAACGATTGCGGTGCTGGGGGAGATTCTCGCGGAAGCGATGCGGGAAGCGTGATCGGATCCGTGTTCCTCAGACCCGGGACCCCCGGAGTCCGCCGAAACGAACGAGGGTGACGGAGAATCGCGTCCCATCGTACGAGGGAGGGAAACTCTTCGCGCCTCATCCCTCACGCGAAGAGCGCCTTTTCCGACCTGGCGCAATTGCGTCTCCTCCGGGCAACACTCTGGGCCCTCCATTTTGGGAAGAGACTCTGAGGAAACCATGAATGCACGAATGGATCTCAGGGTGCAATCGCTTGTCCGTACACACGTTGGCGGTCCGTTCTTGGCTCCCTGGCTTCCTTGTCGATTCTCTCCGCGCAAGTGCAGGGCGCGTTCGCGGTATCACCCGGAGATGAACCGTGCCCCTTTTCCACCAGATTCACGACTTGATTGGACTCTTTCTCCGCAGGCATCGTGGTCTCCGTGTTCGTTCCTCGCGACCGCATGCGTGCGACCTTTTCGTTGCGGGCGAGTTACTTTAGATCTAAAATACCTCGATGTCGCTGTCCGGGCGCGTCGCCGTCGTTACGGGAGGAGGCCGCGGAATCGGAGCGGCTACGGCGCGGGCCTTGGCCCGGGCCGGGGCGGACGTCGTCGTCACGGCACGATCGGTCGCGCAGATCGAGGGCGTCGCCGCGGACATCCGCGCAACGGGGAGGCGGGCCTGGGCCCTTCCCTGCGACGTCGAGAAGTCGGACCAGATCGCCGCGCTGGCCCGCGAATCCGTTCGACTCGCGGGGCACGTGGACATCCTCGTCAACAACGCCGGCATCGCCTCCTCCGCCCCGCTTCGAACCATGTCCGTGGACGAATGGAACCGAATGTTCGCGGTGAATGCGACGGCGGTGTTTCTGTGCACGCAGGCCTTTCTTCCCGGCATGCTTGAGCGAAAGTGGGGCCGGGTCGTTACGATCGCCTCCGTCGCAGGCCTAACCGGATTCGCGTATATTTCCGGCTATGCGGCCTCGAAACACGCCGTCGTCGGCTTTACCCGGTCCGCGGCCGCCGAGGTCGCGGCCCAAGGGATTACGGTCAACGCCGTTTGTCCCGGATACGTCGATACCGACCTCACCGCCGAGTCCTTGCGCCGGATCGTCCAGAAGACGGGCATGAGCTCGGAGAAAGCACGGGAATCGATTCTCCAGATGAATCCACAACATCGCCTAATCGACCCGGACGAGGTGGCGTTTGCGGTCGCGTCGCTCTGCTCCGAGGAGGCGCGCGGAATCAACGGCCAGGCGATCGTGCTCGACGGGGGAAGTCTTCGGGCATGACCCCCATCAATCCAGAGTCTTTGGGAGCGCCGAAGGGATTCTCGAACGGGATCCTCGCGGCCGCGGGCGGTCGGACCCTCTTCATCGCCGGGCAGATCGCATGGGATCGGGAGCATCGAATCGTCTGCGACGACTTTGTCGGCCAGTTCGCGCGGTCTCTCGCGAACGTGGTCGAGGTCGTGCGCGCGGCCGGTGGCCTCCCCGAGCATCTCGCGCGACTCACGCTCTACGTGACGGACAAGCGCGAGTATTTGGAAAACCTCAAGACCGTCGGAGAATCCTACCGAGGGATCATGGGACGTCACTTTCCCGCGATGTCCCTCCTCGAGGTTCGATCCCTCCTCGAGCCCCGCGCCAAGATCGAGATCGAGGGAACCGCGGTGATCCCGTGAAGCTGACCGCCTCGCTCTGGATCCATCTGGCTCGCTGCTACTCGATGGCTCTTCGCGAGGTTCGGACGATCGAGAGTGCCCACGGGCTCACCCTCCCGCAATTCGACATTCTGGCCCAACTCCTTCGCCGGCCCGAGGGAATGACCGCGGGCGAGCTCTCTTCGGCGCTGCTCGTCACGGCGGGGAACGTCACCGGCATCCTCGCGAGATTGCAGCAGCGCAAGCTCGTTACCCGCTCGTCGCTCAAGCACGACCATCGCGTCGCCGTGATCCGCCTCACCCCTCGAGGAGCGCGTGTCGCCCGCTCCGAGACCGCCCGACATGTACGAAGTCTCGTGCCCATCTTCTCGCGATTCCCCCGATCCGAGCAGAGACGGCTCCGAGAGAGTCTCCTCCGCCTGGCTCGGATCTTGGAAGAACGGAGGGCGAACGGATGTCGCTGAACCCCCAGTCGTTCCGATTCCGAATGGAGGAAAGCGTCGCGTGGCTCACCCTGGACCGGCCCGAGGTCCTCAATGCGATCACGTTCGAAGTGTATGCCGAACTTCGCGAGGCGTTCCTTGCCCTCGATTCCGAGCCCGGGGTGCGAGCCGTCGTCCTGACGGGAACCGGGCGCGCCTTCTGCTCGGGCGGCGACGTCGAGAAGATCATCGGGGAGCTCTTCGCCCGGGACCGGGCGGGGCTGCTCGAATTCACGCGGCAGACGTGCGATTTGGTCAGAGCGATCCGGGCCTGTCGGCGTCCGGTGATCGCCGCGGTGAACGGTCTTACGGCCGGCGCGGGAGCGGTCATCGCGACGGCGTGCGACTTCCGCATCGCCTCGGATACGGCCAAGATCGCGTTTCTCTTCACGAAGGTGGGCCTCTCCGGCGCCGACATGGGCGCCTCGTGGTTGCTCCCGAGGATCGTGGGCCTGGCACGGGCCACCCACCTCCTGATGTTGGGCGATTTCCTCGACGCGCGCGAGGCGGAGAGGATCGGCCTCTATCACGTGGTGGTCCCCGCCGATCGCGTCGCGGATGAGGCTCGATCGCTGGCCGGGCGCCTGGCGCGGGGGCCTTCCGAGGCGTTGGCCGTCACGAAGTCCATGTTGAATCGCGAAGGATCGATGGATCTCTGGACCGCGCTTGAGACGGAGGCTCAGGAACAGGCGCGATGCATGACTCATCCGAACTTTCGGGAGGCCTACGAGGCCTTTCGCGCCAAGCGGGAGCCGAACTTCCGATGAACGATCCGACGTCCGTCCGGGCTTTTCTCGCGCCCCACCATCTCGAACTGGCTCGGGAGATCGCGGAGTTTTCTCGGCGCGAGATCCTTCCGCTTCCGGCGCCGGACACGGACGCCGCGGCGAGGATTCAGGCTCGAGAAATCCTGGCCAAGCTGGGAATGGGGGGATGGTTCGGAAAAGCGATCCCCTCACCGGACCTCCGTGCCTGCTGCCTCGTCCGCGAGGCGCTTGCGGGCGCCTCCCCTCTGGCCGACGCCGTCTTCGCGCTTCAGTGCCTGGGCACGACTCCTCTTCTTCTGGCGAACGGCCCGGCGGACCTCGTGGAAGCCGCCGCCGCGGGCCGCGCCATGGCGGGCTTCGCGATGACAGAGCCCGAAGCGGGGTCCGACGTAGCCGCCATGAAGACGACGGCGCGCCGCGATGGGGAGGAATACGTCCTGGACGGCCGCAAGACGCTGATCTCGAACGCCGGCATCGCGGACTTCTACACCGTCTTCGCCTCGACAGATCCGGCGAAAGGCAACAAAGGCATCAGCGCGTTCGTCGTCGACGCGGGCACGCACGGTCTGCGGTTCGTGAAGCCGCAGGTCCTGAGCGCGCCGCATCCGCTCGGCGAATTGGCGTTCGAGGCGTGCCGCGTTCCCATCTCGCGCCGGCTGCGCGGAGAGGGCGACGGATTCAAGCTCGGCCTGGAGACTCTCGACCGCCTGCGCGCGACCGTCGCCGCCGCCGCTTGCGGGATGGCGGCCCGCGCCCTGGACGAATCGATCCGGCACGCGAAAAACCGCCGCCAATTCGGTACGTCGCTCTCGGAGTTCCAGATCGTCCAGCAGAAGATCGCGACCATGGCCACGGACTTGGCCGCGGCCCGACTTCTCCTCTACCGCGCCGCATGGGAGAAGGACGAGGGGGCGGAGCGCGTAACGCTCCCCTCGGCGATGGCCAAGGTATTCGCGACGGAGGCGGCGCAAAGAATCGTAGATCAGTCGCTCCAGATCTTGGGAGGCGCCGGTCTCCTCGCCGAACATCCCGTCGAACGGCTCTACCGCGCTGTTCGCGCCCTGCGGATCTACGAGGGAGCGACGGAGGTCCTCCAACTGGTGATCGCGGGAGCCCTCTTGAAATGAGATTCGAACGACACGTCTTCGTCTGCCAAAACGAACGGAAGCCCGATGACCCTCGCGGCTGCTGCCTGTCGAAGGGCTCCGCGGACGTCCTCGATCGAATGAAGGAGCGGTGCCACCGTCGAGGCCTCAAAGGGAGCGTCCGAGTCAACAAGGCGGGATGTCTCGACCAGTGCGCGCTCGGCGTTTCGATCGTCGTCTACCCCGAGGGGGTCTGGTACGGCCGCGTCACCCCCGCCGACGTCGATGAGATCGTCGAGGCCCACCTTATCGGAGGGCGACCCGTCGATCGTCTCCGGACCGACGTCGTCCGTCGCGTGCTTTTCGTCTGCGGTGAGAACTCCTGCCGGAGCCAGATGGCCGAGGCCTTTGCGCGAAGACACGGGGGCGCCCGGATCGAGGTCTTCAGTGCGGGCTCGAATCCGGCCGGCATCGTGAATCCCCGCGCCGTCGAGTTCATGAAGGAAGTCGGGCTGGATCTCTCGAAGCACCGCTCGAAATCGATCGCCGAGATTCCGGACTTGGAATACGACCTTGCCGTGACGATGGGATGCGGCGATTCGTGCCCGCGGGTCCGGGCCCGGCGGAGAGAGGACTGGGACCTTCGGGACCCCAAGAACCTGACGGACGCGGAGTTTCGTGAAATACGAGACAAAATCGGAAGCGAAGTAAGAACGCTGTTGGAGTCCCTGTGACGGAGGAGAAACAAATCCGGAATTCAGAATCCAGAATTCAGAATTCAGAATCCGGAAATCCGAATCCAGAATCCAAAACTCAGAATTCAGAATCCGGAACAAGACTCGATCGGAAGCCCGCGAGGTCGTTCACCGACCTGATCGTATGGCAGCGGGCTCATGCGCTCGTTCTCGAGATCTACCGCCACTCCGAGGGATTCCCAACCCACGAGGTCAACGGCCTGAGATCCCAAATCCGAAGTTCGGGGACATCTGTGCCGGCGAACATCGCGGAGGCGTTCCGAAAACGCAGCCCTCGCGACAAGGTCAGGGTCCTGAACATCGTTCAGAGCTCTCTCGAGGAGACGCGATACCATGCGATCCTGGCCTTCGATCTGGGGTATTTGAAAACAGATCTGATGCCCCAGGTGGATGAGGTAGGTCGACTCCTGGATGCGTACGTCGCGTCGATCTTGCAATCGCCCCGATGGCCTTGAATTCCCTTTACTGAACGGCCTGCTGTCGATCCTGAATTCTGAGTTCTGGACCTGGATTCTGAATTCTGAATTCTGGATTCTGTCTATGTGGCATCCCCCCCAGCGGATCAAACATCCGCTCCTGAAAGCCCGCTGGCCTTCCGCTGAGGAAGCGTCTCGTTCCCTCTGGTTTCGTCCTCTGCATTTCGGGCATCTTCGCCTTGAGGAACGCACGTGGGTCCCCGCCATGGTCCCTTGGCGCGCCACGGAGGAAGGATTCGTCACGCAAGACGTGCTGGATTGGTACGAACGTTTCGCCCAAGGACAACCGGGGGCGCTCGTCGTCGAGGCCACCGGGGTTCGCGACGTCCCGAGCGGTCCGCTCCTCCGTGTCGGGGACGACCGTTTCATCCCGGGGCTGGCGAAGCTGGTAGAAACGGTTCGTCGCGCCGGCCAGGGTCGCACCCGGCTCTTTCTTCAAATCCTCGACTTTCTCACGATTCGCCGCCGACCCGGAAAGGAGAAGTTCTTCCTACGCTATTTTCGACCTGGAGCACCCATCGACCGCATGCGGTTGGCGCAAGCGCCCGACGAGGAGCTGAGGAGACTTCTGACCGAGCGAGAGTGGGAGGACTATCAGTTCGGACACCGAGATCGCGTGACAGATCCTCACCTGCGCGATCTTCCCAAGGTGCTGCCCGAGATCTTCGCGCGCGCCGCGCGGCGGGCGGAACAGGCGGGCTTCGACGGGGTGGAATTGCACACCGCGCACGCGTACACCCTGGCATCCTTCCTCTCCGCTCTCAATACCCGCGACGACGAATACGGCGGGAGTCGCGAAAACCGCGTTCGTCTACCCTTGGAGATCTACGGAGCGGTCCGAGCGGCCACTTCCTTCTCAGTCGGATGCCGCTTCCTGAGCGAGGAGTGCATTCCGCGAGGCAGTACCGTAGACGATGCGGTCTTCTTCGGACTCGAATTCGCGCGCGCGGGAATGGACTTTCTCTCGATCTCTCGCGGCGGGAAATTCGAAGACGCCAAGCAACCGGCGGTCGGATGGGCGGCCTACCCCTACACGGGTCCCAGCGGATACGAATGCATGCCGACGGCGATCTCCGACGAACGCGGGCCGTTCGGGCGAAACGTCGAAGCGACAGCGCGGATCCGCCGCTCCCTCCGCGACGCCGGCTTCGAGACGCCCCTCGTCGTCCAGGGCGGAATCTCCACCTTCGATCAGGCCGAGGGGATTCTCGAGCGCGGGGAGGCGGACATCGTGGCCGCCGCCCGCCAAAGTCTCGCTGATCCCGACTGGTTTCGAAAGATTCGTCTCGGGCGCGGATCCGAGGTACGGCGTTGCGTCTTCACCAACTACTGCGAGGGGCTGGACCAGAAACACAAGAAGGTGACGTGCAAACTGTGGGACGAGGCGGCGACGGGGAAAAGGCGGCTCGTCGCGCCTACGTGGGCTCCTCCGGAGACTGACGCTCCGC
>CAZGKV010000111.1:0-16478 GCA_964526305.1 uncultured Planctomycetales bacterium
GCACCCTCGGCGCCGCCACCGCGGCCACGATCCTACCGGGATGAGCTCTAAGCCTACTGTTTGAGTCGCTCGCAAAAAGTCCTTTCCACTGGGCGACGAAACCCTCCGAAGCGCTTCGCGCCCTTGGAGATGCGCTACGGAGGGGGACCCGCTGGAAGGAAAGGACCTTTTGTAACGTTCACGCTCCCCTTGCACCGCAGGCGCAAAGGCGCGGAGAACCGCCGTCTCTTCCCTGGTTCCACCTTCCCCATGCCGGGAAGCTCCCCCGATTTATCTCTTCTCCGGGTCTCCGCGGTGAACCCCGGTAGAGTCTCAGAAGACTCCAACGCGGGGATAGAGACCCCGTGAACGCATACGACCTTTTTTCGGCGGGCTCACTGTTTGACTTCGAAGCCCACGACCACGTCCGAGGAGGTCATCTTATATTCTCCCCACTCGTTCGAGGCTTCCCGATGGACGACCCCGCCGGGCACGCCCTTCGAGAAGAGGGCGGTGATCTTAGACTTGGGCATGTCCGTGGTCTTCTCGACCTTCCAACACTTCACCTTCGTTTTCTCGTCGACGGCGTGCTCCACGTCGAGGGCGACGATTTGCTGTTTCATCGCGATCGTCTTCCCCTCGTACGTCGTCTCGTACATCGTCATCACGATGACGCCAGGAGCGTCCTTGCATTCCAGGGTACGTTGAAGCGTAGCGTTGTCCCCCTCGGTCTTGTACTCCTGGAGGAAACAGGTGAACGCTTTGTCGCCGACTTTGAACTCCTCCTTCTTTTCCGATTCGAAGACGGCGGTCGGGTCTCCGTACACTTGTTTCACCGTGAGTTTGGTCTGCGCCACTTTTCCGTCCTTGATGGTCTCGATCTTGAAGCAATAGCCGTTTTCGGCGATTCGATCGATGGTGATGCGGTATTCGGCATTCGTGTCGCCGCCGGTCGACTGTTTCTTCGTCAACCGCCGCTGGACCCAGGAACCTTCCTTGAATCCCTTCCAATGGTCCGCCTTGATCATGAGCTCGTACTCGTTCAAGACATCGTCTTCCTGCTGCGGAGCGGGAGCGGTCGAAGCGGCGGGGGCAAATACGAGGGCGGCCAGGAGCGGAAGGGCCAGGCGCATGGGTCTCTCCTTTATTGCATCGATCAAGGAGCATACCACCCTCCGCAGGAGGCGCGAACAAAAAATGGGGGAGTCGTCTCCGCTCCCGCTCTCTACTCTCCCGGGAAGGCGTCCCCCCGAACGGAAAGCCGGCATCCTGGTTCATCACCGGGGTGCGCCGCAAGCGCTCCTCGCACCTGCACGGATGGAATCGATCAGGAAACCATGAATGGGCCATCGACATGTTGAACGGCCATTGATCACGCTGTGGATTTCGTTCCTGAATTCTCTGTTTCCTCATGGTCTTCTTCCTCGAATGGAGAGACCGTACTGGTACCCACAGTCGAACCAGCCCGGAAAACTCTAAAGCCTCCGTCCGGTTTCCCGGAGTAGACTTCAGCGGAGGAGAGTTCGATGAAGATCATCCTGATGACGGCGATTCTGACCAGCCAGGACGAGGAAGCCAAGGCGAAGCTCCGGGAGTTTCAACAGCGAGTCCAGACGGCGGGAAAGAAGGACGGCGAAATCGAGACGGCGCTTCGGGACCTCTCCTCGGTACGTCACCCTCTCATTCTCAAGGAACTCCTTCGTTGGACACGAATGCCCTTTCGTCCGGTGCGGCGGCAGGGGCTGGAAGAGGTCGGGATCAAGCTGAATCGGGTGGCCGCCGAGTGCATCGCGGAGCGCTATCCGGGCGATGCCGACGCGGCTCGAGGCCTTCTCGATTCGGCCAAGGTGCGGGACGCGGAGCGCCCGAAACGCGGATCCCTGGACGAGGAGGATCTCGCGCAAGATCTCGCCTGCCTCGTGGAATACTTCGCCAAGATCCGCTGTCGCGCGAAGGCGAGGGACTTGGTTCCCTTCTTCCGACATCGGTATCTCCCGGTATGCGACGCGAGTCTCGGCGCCGCCGAGTCCTTCCAGAGCAAGGAGTTGGTAGGCCCGCTCATCGAGGTCTTGGCGGAAGCGGAGAAGATGAAAGAGACATCCCTCGACTCGGGGGCAGGCACCGGCACTTTGGAAGACCGGAAGGGATCTCTTCTCAGCGGGGCACAACGGGCCCTGGAGGCTACTACCCGACAAAAACACCCTTCGAGCCAAGCGTGGAAGAAATGGTGGGGGGAGAATGGGGCGAAATTCAAAGAGATCGAGTAGATCGAATCCGGGCGCAGGGCGTCCCCCTGGTGTGGTACTGTTGTGGGCATGAAGCCGATCTACTCGCTCTTGGCGATCCTCCTCCTGGCCATCGCGTCCTGCCGGGATTCTTCGAAGAACGGAACGCCGACCCCGCCTCCGAAAAAGCAATACGCCTGCCCGATGAAGTGCGCCACGTCGGATCAGCCCGGCCAGTGCCCCAAGTGCGGGATGGAGATGAAGGAGCTGGATGCCCAGCCCCCTGCGCCGAAGAAAGACGGTTGATGAAGCTAGTCCCGCAAGCGGCGCGGTGCGCGCCGCGGAGCCGAGGACGAGCGTCGCTCACCCGCCGGTGCAGGGTTCGTTCGGGAGTCGGGCCGTTCGGTTCGATCAGAGCGCTCTCCGCCGCGGTCCCCGGGGCACAAGACCAGGAAGCGAGTGCCGGTTCCGCCTTGAACGACGAATGGGGGGGACGACGGATCGGCCCTCCGTCCGTCCAGGGATTTTCCACGCGCCTCATGCCGTCGTCGGCACGGCCCCTCGAAGCAACGCCGCGAATGACTCGACCAACTTCAGGGCCGACTCCGCCGTCGCCGGATCCGGCATGGGAAGCCGGAGCGAGAGCCCACCGGACCTCGCATCCTTCTCCACCGACGGCCCGCCGTTGGCGGCGAAGAGACGGCCCAGCCCCTGAAGGAAGCGCGCCCCGGCGGCCAGCGTCTCCCCCAGATCGCTCGGACCGGCGGCCGGTGGCGCCGCGGGCTCGGAGGGCGGAGCGGCCACGGGGATCCCCTCGGTCGCTTTCTCCACGCTCTCCATGAACCGCTTCAGGCGGGTGCCTCCCATGAAGACCGAGTCCTGCCCTCCGTCGAGCACCCCGGCGAAGAGGGATTTCTTGAACGCCAGGACCTGGAGCATCCCCTCCTCGATCGTTCCCTGCGATATAAAGTTCACGACCCGCACGGGCCGATGTTGTCCCAGCCGGTGGATGCGCCCGATGCGTTGCTCCAGGACCGCCGGATTCCACGGGAGATCGAGGTTGACCACGACCGACGCGCTCTGAAGATTGAGCCCGACGCCGCCCGCGTCGGTGGAAAGGAAAACGCGACAGTCCGCATCTTCGCGGAAGCGCCGAAGGAGCGCGCCGCGTTCCTTCGAAGGCACGCCGCCATGGAAGTCCACGTACCCCCACCCGCGACGGTCGAAGGCTTCCGCCGCAAGGTCCGTCATTCTTTTCCACTGGCTGAAGACGACCACCTTCGCCTCGGGATCCTCGAAGATCTCTCCCAGCAGCGTCGACAGCTCGTCGATCTTCGATCCGAAACGCGTCTTGCCGTCGAGAAGCCACGTACTGTCGCACGCCATCCGCATGTTCTGAAGCGCGATCATCAGGCGCCGGTGGTCGACTTCGGACAAGAACCGCAGCCGCTTCCACTTCGCCACGATGCGCGCCACGACCTCGCGGTTCTCATCGTGGAGGTTCTTCTGTTGCGGCGTCATCGGGACGAAGAAATTCTTGTCCAGCCGCGGGGGAAGTTCGGAGAGCACCTCCTGCTTCGTTCGGCGCACGAGGATCGGCTGCAACGTTTCGGAGATGCGCTTGAGATTCCGGTACCCGACGACCTTTCCCTCCTGCTGAACCTGGTGTTCCGCGAGGAAACGGAAGAGCGGACCCAAGCGGAATCGGTCGACGAATTCGACGATCGAGTGGAGATCCTCAAGGCGGTTCTCCAACGGCGTTCCCGTCAGCACGATCGCGTACGGAGAGACGATTCGCTTGACGCTCTGGGCGGTGCGCGTCTTCCAGTTCTTGATGCGCTGTGCTTCGTCCAAGATGACAAGATCGGGAGCGAACTTCTCTACGACGTCCAGATCGCGATAGAGGGCCTCGTAGTTGGTGATGTTGAAGAAGGAGGGGTTCTCGTACTGCCGCCGGCGCCTCGGGGAGAGTCCCTCGATCACCTGCGCGCTTCGCGAGCAGAACTTCTCGATCTCTCGATTCCACTGGTACTTGAGAGAGGTCGGCGAAACAATCAGCACCTTCTCGACGCCGAATTCGCGGGCGAGGAGTTCGCTCGCGGCGATGGCCTGGAGCGTCTTGCCCAATCCCATCTCGTCGGCGATGATCGCTCGTCCCGCACGGGCCGCGAACAGAACGCCTTCGCGTTGGTACGGATAAAGCCGGGTCTTGAGCAGGTCGTCCAGGGTGGCTCCGGCATAGGAGGCAAGCCTCCGCGCACGCAGGTCCGCGTCCCGCAGCTCCGCCAGAAAGGAGAGAACCTCGGGCGCGCTGCGAATCTCGTGCTCGGCCGCCGTTGCCGCCCGAAGGAGTTCCTCCAGGCGCAAGGCGGCATGAGGACGCAGGATTCCGTCGTCGTCGAAGAATCGGGGAAGGAGGCGGCGCACGGAGGAAGGGATCTGGCTCCCTTCCCGGAAGAGGACCTGCCGCTTCCCTCCGTAGCGCAGAAGGATTTCCGAATACGCCGGTCCCTTGGGCGCCTGGAGAACTCGCGCGTCGGATTCGCGAAGTTGCGCCAGCATGAATTCGACATGCTTGCATGTCCCCAGCGTGTTGGTCATGAAGTCCGGGCACGTGCACGTGTTCCATCCTGCCGACTCCCCGCGGATGGTCACCTGGTAGGTCCTTCTCGTTTCCGGGTTCGTCACCTCGAACGTGGAGAAGACCGGATCGGTCCCGCGATTCTCATAGCGGAACTTCTGGGTGCGCCCGAATTGGCGGCGAAGCGCCGCCTGCCACTCTTCGAGCGACATCCCCTCCGGACGGTGAAGGCGCGACAACGGACGAGCGGCTGCTGTCTGCATCTTTCCCCTCTCCACAAGAATCCCGGAGGCGAATGGTATCAGAGGAAGTTCGGGATCGCAACAGCTGGGTCGGGCCTTGCGGTCGGCTGCAATTCGAGAAAGCCCGCGGGTCCCAGAGCGTACACTCGAGCGACGTGCACCCCCCGATCGAACGGCTCCTGGAATCGAGCGATCCCTCGATCCGCTGGAAGGTTCGGATCCATGCCCTCGGCGAGAATCCGGACTCTCCTCCGTCACGATGTCGGCGAGATACACGCTCTCCGGGAAATGGCTGACGAGCTTCAACGATTTCGGGACGGCGAACGACGACATCGCGGGACCCTTGGTGGATCTCCTGGTTCTCCACCCCGTGCGAGAGGGATTCGGTTGGTAGATCATCCGAGCGGCACGGACTCCGCTCGCCGGGCCTCGTACCGCGCGAGGGTCGAATACCCGACCGACCGGAGCAGTTTCACCGCCTCGTCGAAGCCCGCTCCGACGTGCTCCGCCTTGTGCGCATCCGCGCCGAGGGTCACGGGGATCTCCATCTCGCGGGCCATCTCGAGCATCCGGCGCGAAGGATAGATCTCGCGACACGGATATCGAAGCCCGCTGGTGTTGACGTCCAGCGCCATCCCCGCCGCCTTCACGGCCTCCAAGGCGCCCCGCAAGAGGTCGTCGTAGGCGCGGTCCGGACGGAACCCGAACTTCTTCACCACGTCCGGGTGTCCCAGGATATCGAAGAGCCTTGTCTTGGCAAGCCGTGCCACCCGATCGAAGTACTGCGCATACACTTCGTAGAGGTCGCAGGACTCGAACCGCGCCTTGTTCGCCGCGTTGTCGAAGCCCCAATCGTCGATGTAGTGGACGCTCCCGATCACGTAGTCGAAATCGAACTCGCCCGTGACGTTGTACACGAAGTCCTCGGTGCCGGGGAAATAGTCCGCTTCCAATCCGAGTCGGACGACAAGCTGGGGGAATTCCTCGCGGACGCGTAGGACGCTCTCCACGTATCCCGGAAACTCCTCGACGCTCATCCGCCAGTCGGGATCGTAGTGGGCGGGCATCGGGGAGTGGTCGCTGAAGCCGATCTCGCCGAGGCCGACGTCGACGGCGCGCTGGGCGTACTCCTCAGGAGCGCCCTCCGCGTGCTTGCAGAGGGGCGTGTGCATGTGGTAGTCAAGAAGCATCTGGCATCCAGCATCGGCAACCGAGGCTCAAGAGTGGCCCTCGAGCCATCGCTCGGCGTCGATCGCGGCCATGCAGCCCATTCCGGCCGCGGTCACGGCCTGTTTGTAGACGTGGTCCACGCAATCTCCTCCTGCGAACACCCCCTCCACGCTCGTTCGAGACCCTTGGGTGACCACGACGTAGCCCTTCAGGTCGAGTTCGAGCCGGCCCTTCAGGAATGCCGTGTTCGGCGTGTGCCCGATCGCGAGAAAAAGCCCTTCGCAGGCGAACACGCGCGAAGCGCCGTTCTTCGTATCCTTCAGGCGCAGTCCCGTGACTTTGCGCTTCTCGACGTCCAAGACCTCGACGACCTCGCTGTTCCACACCGGCCGGATCTTCGGGTTCCCGAGCACCCGGTCCTGCATGATCTTGGAGGCACGAAGGTGATCGCGGCGATGGATGAGCGAGACTTGGGACGCGAACTTCGTCAGAAACGTCGCCTCTTCGGCCGCCGAATCTCCGCCTCCCACCACCGCTACATGTTTGTTCCGAAAGTGCGGCAGCGCGCCGTCGCACGTCGCGCAGGCGGAAACGTATCCGGTCTTGCGAAGTTCCGTCTCGCTCGGGATCCCGAGCCAGTTCGCCCCCGCGCCCGTGGCGACGATGACCGACTTCGTCGCGATTTCGCGCTCGCCGATCCAAAGGCGCAACGGACGCCGCGAGAAGTCGACGCGGTCGACCCAGCCGGTCTCGACGCGTGTCCCGAACCGTTCGGCCTGCGCCCGCATCTTGTCCATGAGGTCCGGGCCCTTGACCCCTTCCGGGAATCCCGGGTAGTTCTCGACGTCCGTGGTGATCATGAGCTGTCCCCCCGGGACGTCCACGTGGTGCTCGGGGTTCAGCTCCCCCTCGATCAGAACCGGATTCAGATTCGCGCGCGAAGCGTACAGCGCGGCCGTATACCCCGCGGGTCCGGACCCCACGATGACCACGTTCTCGATGTCGCTCATTGCTTCCTCACGTTGGGAGGACCGTCCGAGCTTGAGTCCTCTTCCAGGTCAATGATCATGTACCGGCTGACCTGGACCGGGTACCAGATCTCCTCGTATCGCCGCACCTTCACTCGGTAGCGGCGCTGCCGCCGGGCTCCCGTCCTTTCGACAAAGCCGCGCACGACATACGATCCCCAGTCGGGATGTTTCGAATCGCGTTCGAAGAACCGGTAGTCCTCGGCGCGAAAGGGTTCGCCGCGCCAGGGCACGTCGACGTGGTTCCCCAACGCCACGTGGGCGACCTGCTTCGGATCGACGTGGAAGCGCTCGGATCCGTTCTGACTCGCCCGGAGACGCGCCTCGAGTTCCGTGGCGGAGGGCGCGGGGAGATTGACGTCGTCGAAATCGACCGTCCGCGGTTCCGGGCTGCACGCGGCCAAAGCCAGGGCGAGAAAACTCGAAGTTCGAAACCCGAAACGAACACGAGGGCTCCAAGCTCCAGGGCGAAGGATCAAGTCGACACCATTTCGGATTTCGGGATTTACTCCGCTTCTCCTCCGCCCTGCTCCCCCTCGGAGAGCCGGAAGGCGACGATCTTGTTCGAGACCAAGTAGGTTTCCAACTCGTCGATCATGAGCGTGACGAAGTCGGGCTGCACTTCCTTCAGGAGTCCCATCCACGGCTCGACGTTTTCCGTAGTCCAGATCTCGACTTCCCGGTCCATGTATTCCGCCAATTTCTTCAACACGCAATCCCCTGCTTCTCTTCCCGCTGATCGGCCGATTTCCGACATTCCTCCCAATCCTTCCACAGGACCTCCTTGGAGAGACGGATGTCGAAATGGTCCCAAGGCAGCGCCTCTCCTACGCCGATTTCGCGGCGGGCGTAGAAATCCGGATCGATCCCCGCGTTCCGAAAGGCCTGCATCCAGCGCTCGAAGTTGAAGTGCTCGCGCCATTCGTCGAAGCGCGCGCCGAGCTTCCACGCCTCCACGACGGCCCGCGCCACGCGGCGGTCGCCCCGCGCGAGGACGGCCTCGACATATCCCGTGCGCGGATCGTGCAGCTTGAGGTGGACTCGGGATCCGCGCGCAAGGCGGGCGAGCCGATCTTCCACCGCCTGGACGTACTCGAACGGTTTTTGTCCCGCGAATTGGAACGGAGTATGGGGCTTCGGCACCATGGGAGAGACGGTGACGTTCACGTCGGCCGGCCGTCCCTGCATCTCCTTTCCCACGGCCGAAACGCGCCGCGCCGTCTCGACGATCCCGTCGATGTCGCGCTCCGTTTCGCCGGGAAGCCCGATCATGAAATAGAGCTTGAGATGGTTCCAGCCCTCCTCGAAGGCGGCCCGCGCCGTCGCCCAGAGGTCCTCGTCGCGGATCGGTTTCCGAATGATCCGCCGTAGTTCCTCGGTCCCCGCTTCGGGAGCGACGGTGAAGCCGCTCTTCCGCACGGTCTTGAGCAATCTCGGAAGTTCCGCAAGACGTTCGTCGATCCGGAGCGACGGCAACGAGACGCTCACCTTGCGCATGCCGAACCGGGCGTTCAGGCGCGTCATCAGCTCCGCGATGTGCGGGTAGTCTCCGCTCGAGAGACTCGTAAGCGCGATCTCGTCGTGGCCGGTGCTCTTGTACACCGCTTCCGCCTGTTGGACGAGCACGTCCACCGGACGGAAGCGGAGCTTGTTCTTGAAGTTCACCGCGTGGCAGAAGCGGCACCGGTGCGGACAGCCGCGCATGATCTCGAGGTTGATGCGGTCGTGCACCACCTCCGCGAAGGGAACGATCGGGCGGAGGGGAAAGTAGGCGGACGTAAAATCCGCGACGAGCGCCTTCTTGACCGGCATCGGCGCGCCCTCCGTCGCTTCGATCGAGCGCACGGTGCCGTCCGAATTGTAGTCGACTCGGTAGAAGCGCGGGACATAGGCCCCGGGCACCTCCGCCATCGCGCGGCGGAGCACCGAGTCGCGATCCCGCGTCTCCTTCACGATGTCCACGAGGCGGGGGAACGACTCCTCGCCGTCCCCGATCAGGATGATGTCGAAGAACTCCGCGACCGGCTCCGGATACGAGGAGTTGGGCCCGCCTCCCACGACGATCGGATCGCCCTGCCTACGGTCGGTCGCCCAGATGGGAATTCCCGCCAAATCGAGCATGTTGACGATGTTCGTGTATCCCATCTCGCTCTGGAGGGAAAAACCGACGATGTCGAATTCGCGTACCGGCCGATGCGAGTCCAGACTGAATAGCGGGATGCCGTCCCCGCGCATCCGTTCCTCGAGATCGGTCCAGGGCGCGAAGATCCTCTCGCACAGCGCGTCCGGCCGCTCGTTGATCTGGCCGTAGAAGATTTGAAGTCCGAGGTGCGCCATCCCGATCTTGTAGACGTCCGGAAACGCGAGACCCACGCGGACGGCCACCGACTCCGGATCCTTGCGGACGGAATTGAATTCGCCCCCGATGTACTGGCTCGGGCCTTGGACGAAAGGGAGATGGCGTTCCAGTCTATCCCAGAGAGTAGCCATGAGAGCTAGGGGCTCGGCGACTTGGCCTTCAGCCGCTCCACCAACTCGTCCACCAGGAAATCCGGCGTGGACGTGCCGGTGCCGATGCCCACGCTCCGAACGCCGGCGAAATCGATGGAGTCGATCTCGCCGGGCTCCTCGATGTGATAGGTGGGGCAAAACGCTCGGCTGACGTCGATGAGTTTCTTGGTATTGGAAGAGTTCTTTCCCCCGATCACGATCATGAGATCCACCTCGCGGGCCACTTCGGCGGTGCGCTTCTGCCGCGTAATCGTCACGCCGCAAATCGTCTGGAGCAGTCGGAAGTCGTAGCACTTCGCCGCGATTTCGGGAATCGCCCAGGCATAATCGTCGTACGTCACCGTGCTCTGGAAGAGGACCGCGATCTTGAGCTGGCGCTTGAGGAGGCCTAGATCGTCCTTGGTGTCGACGACGGTGACCTGTTCGGGTTTCACCTGCCCCGCGATCCCGATCACTTCGGGATGAGACTTGTGCCCGAGGATGACCAGATGGTATCCCTCGTCCGCAAACTCGCGCGCCTTCCGCTGGGTCTTGAGAACGAAGGGACAGGTCGCGTCCTTGACCTCGAAGCCGGCTTCGACCAACCCCTTTGCCTTCTCCGGTGTCGTCCCATGGGTCCGGATGACCACGGTCGCGCCGGGACGATCGATCTCGGCGACGGAATCCACGGAATGGACGTTGAATTGCGTCTCGAGCATCTCGATGGTGTCGGGATTGTGGATGACGGGACCGAAGGTGAACACCTTTTCGCCCAACGCCTTTTCCGACTCGTCGATGGCCATGTCCACGGCGTCACGAACGCCGTAGCAATAGCCGGTTTCTTTTGCGATCTTGATTTCCATCGCTCTTCGAGAGGAGCATAGCAGAAAGCCCGGCCTCGGTCATGGGGAAACCGCTCGCGCCGGACGCCGGCGGCGGGGCTCCGCTCCCCAAGTACCCCGCGCGGTTCCATCGACGAGGGAGCGATAGAGTCCGTCGGACCGCCGGTAGAGATCCTCGTGCGCGCCCTCCTGGACCAACCTTCCCCGTTCCAGCACGAGAATGCGATGAGCCCGGCGGACCGCCCACAACTGGTGGGTGATCATGATCGTCGTCCGCCCCTGCATCGCTCCCGCGAGGGACTCGTGCACTTCCGACTCCGTACGCGAATCCAGTCCTGCGGTGACTTCATCGAGAAGGAGGATGGGAGCGTCCTTGAGCACCACCCGCGCCAGGGCCAGCCGATGTCGTTCCCCGCCGGAGAGTTCGCTTCCCCCCTCGCCGATCCGCGTGGCGTATCCGCCGGGAAGCCGGCTGATGAATTCGTGCGCCGCGGAGATCCGAGCGGCCTCCATGGCCTCGGGAGACTTGGCGCCTTCGCGACCGTAGAGGATGTTCTCCATCACCGAGGCGTCGAAGAGAATCGGTTCCTGTGTGGCCAAGCCGAGCTGGCTCCGGAGGAACCCGAGATCCAAGCACCGGAGATCGTACCCGTCCAGTCGGATCGATCCCGACTTGAGATCATGAAAGCGGAAGAGGAGGCGAAAGATCGTGCTCTTCCCGGAGCCGCTCGGCCCGACGATGGCGACCCATTCTCCGGGTTCCACCGCGAACGAGACGTCCCGAAGAGCCCATTCCGATTCGGCCGCGTACCGGAACGACACCGATCGAAACTCGACTCGGCCCCGGGCTCGCGGAAGCGAGATGACGGTTCCCCACGTCGCCAGGGCGGGTTTCTCTTCATACGCCGCCCTCACCCGACGTAACGCGACGGAGGCGATTCGGCCCCGGACGATGTACCCGAACAGGTCCCGAAGCTCTTCGATGAGGAGGAACCCGAATTCGAGAACCGCGCACACGGCGCCGAGGGTCAACGTTTCTCGACGAATGACGAGCACTCCCCCGACGAGAACGATCGCGATGAGGGTCGCAAACTCCGTGAATCGGAAGAGTCTCTGAGAAAGTTGAGCGGGGAGTTCGGTGCGCGCGCGTTTTTCCGCCAGGTCCCGGGTCAAGGTTGCGGCCCGTTCGGCCTCGGTCCGCTCTCTCCGAAATGCCTGAATGTGGAGGACGTTGGAGAGCCTGACCTTCAGGAAGGAAAGCATCCCCTGCTGCGCCTCCAGGGAGATTTCATTGTTCCGGCGCATCCACCGATCGAAGAAGAGAAGAGAGATCATGCCCAAGACGGGGAGCGTCAGGAGAAGCGCCAGCCTGGCATCGATCCAGAAGCAGATGGAGAAGATGAGGACGATGCTGGCCACCGTGGCGGTTCCCGTGAGGAGCGCCCGGACGATTTCCCGCAGATTATCGACCTCGTTCAAGGCCAAGGCCGTCAGTCGGCCCGGGGCGTGATCCTGAAAGTACCCGGGAGGGCGTTCGAGGAATCGCGCGAAGAGTCGGCGCCGGATTTCGCCCGCGACGAGCTCGGCCAGCCGCTCGCGATGGAAGAGCGCCACCCCGTAGGCGTACTGCTTCGCGACGATCGCGCAGAGAATCGCCGCCGTGCTCACCAGAAGCAGATTCAGATTCGACTGGAGCACCACCTCGTTCACGAAGACGAGCAAGTACAGCGGCCACAGGCAAGCGAGGCCGATGACCAATCCCACCAGGATCACGATCGAGGCGGCATACCGTCGGTAGGGCCGGAGAAACCCCCATAACCAGCGGACGTTATCGATCATGGCTACTCGACCGTCGACCTTCCCGGCGCTCTTCGCCGCAATCCCCGGAACAGGTACTCTCCGAGGGAGATGGATCGGTCGATCACCACGTGTCCTTCCCCCGAGAGTCCCGGGCGCAGACGCACCGACTTCCTCGACGCGACCTCCACCTCCGGGTGCGCGATCCGCACGAGAACCCGGAAGCACGCATTCTCCGCGCCGGGACACACCTCGAGGACCTCGCCGAGGAAGGACCGGAATCCGAAGTAGGGAAAGGCGTCGAAATTCAAGACGACTTCCTGACCCGAACGTATTCTGGAAACATCCCGTTGGTCGAGGGTCATCGCGAACTGGAGTCGAGCGGGATCCGCGATCTCCAGGATCGCCTCCCCCGCCTCCACGCGCTTACCCGCGAGTCTCTCCGGCCGGGGAGTCAGCACGCAACCGTCGATCGGCGATCGCACCTCGGTGTCCGCAAGATTCCGTTCCAAGAGCGGTCGCTTCGCATCGAGAATCGGCAGCTCCCTCGACGCCAATTCCACGGACTGGTCCAGCTCCGCGAGTCGCGCGCGGCGAACGGCCTTCCTTCGCTCGATCTCGGCTTCCTGGACCGCCCGTCGTCCGACCGCCTCCTGCCATTCCCCCCGGAGTTTCTCCCGATCTTGCTCGCTGATGTCGGACTCCAGCGGAGCGTGACGCTTGAACCGCGACTCCGCAACTCGTTCCGCGCAGCGCAAGACATCCAAGGCCCGCTCCTCGTGAGCCAGCTCTCGAGGATGCTGCCGAAACTGAAGATGGGCGCGGAGGGCCGCAAATCGATCGCGCTTCTCCCGGGCCATTTCCATCTGCGCGAGCAGTTCCGTCAGCGCGGCCCGTCGTTCGTGCGAGTCCAAGACCATGATCACTTCGCCGGCTCGGACCCGCTGTCCCTCCGAACAGCGCACCTCGTCGATCCTCCCGGAGATTCGCGCGGAGACCCGGGTCAGCTCGGCAAACTCGATCGTGCCGCGACCGACGGCGCAGTCGTCGAGGCGTGAGAACTTCGCGACCCCCAGAATGGGCGCGGCCAGGAATAGCCCGATCACCCCGAAATGAATCCAGAACTTGACGCGACCACCCGAGCGCTCCGCCACGGACGCCTCCTCTACCTGTCGGCAAGAGGAGCAAAACCGTCGCCATCAAATCGGAATACGGCTTCCAGGCCTGCTCGGTCCAAGAATCGGACCAGGCTCGGGCCGAGAAAGCGCTTCCTATTGAGGAGGAAGGAGTTGGCCGCAACCGGAGCTAGTACGAGTAGTACCCGCCCCCGAAGAAGTCGGCGATCCCTCGGAAGAAACCGGCGATGATGTCCGCGAGCGTCAGTCCGCGGCTCCTCGCGCGTACGGCGAACGACGGAGCCGTAGGACGATCGTAGTTGAGCTCCTTCGCCGGCTTGCTGTTGGCGACGAGCAGAAACGTCTTCGCGTCACGACCGTCACCGACATAGGCGGTAAGCACCTCGAGCTCATCGATGTCGCACCCGCGAAGCGTCAGTTTGGCGGGCGTCGTGACCCTGTAGCTGGTGCGCTTGGCGCCGATGAAGACTTGATAGGTTCCGTCCGGCGCCTCAAGTTCCACGGAAGAGCGGCGGCTCAGTTCCGTACCGGCGTCGGAGAGGAAGCGAATCGTCCGGGTCCGCGCATCCACCGAAATCCGCACGCTTCGGTGCGATCGGTTCTCCAGCGCGAGTCCCTTACCCTCTCCCCTGTCTTGGAGTCCGAGGAGTTTCTGCAGCACGCGCTCCGTCACGCCGGCGTTCTTCATCTCCAAGATGTCGTCGGCCGACAGTTTGAGCGCGGGTCGCTCTTGCTCGATCTTGGCGAGGATCTTTTCCTCCGCGACTCCCTCCTTCGACATCTTGATGATGTCTTCCTTGGTGAGCTGGAAGAGAAGCCCGAGCGCCAGGATCAGTGTCATGACCATCCTCCTACGATCTCATCGTAGCACATCGCCGGCAGCCTCTCAACGCCCTGCGTACGCGGCGTCGATCAGTTTATCCACGAATTTCGCGATCGCGGCCCGAAGCGAGTTCCCGGCCAGGGTTTCGTCGTAACTCATGCGACCCCCGAGTCCCATGGATCCGCTCACGCGCCGGGTCGCCTTTCCGTCCCCCATCTCCATGAAGAGGATTTGGCCCGTCTCGACGGAGATGAGCCGCACGGCCACGGAGCACTCCGCGATTTGCTCCTTCTGCTGATAGACGATGGCTTCGGTAGCCTCTTCCCTCATTCCGAAATTGGTCACCGCACCATAGGCGAGGAACTGGACGTTGAGCAGGCGCCCGAGCTTGACGGCCGTGGCATCATCGGTCACCCCACTATGCTCGAACTGCTGCTCTTTGAGGACCTTGTCGATCTGCTGGCGATCGACCATGACGAACTGCTGCGCCTTGAAGAGGTAGTTCGCCAGCACATCGGCCGCGGAGTGTCCGATTCGGCCCTGTCCGTAGCCGGACTTGTCGTGGAAATCCACCACCGCGAGCGTCTTCCGTTCGCCCTCGGGGCGTGGGGTGGTGTGCTTGATCCGAACCGGTTCCTCTTCCTTCGTGACTTCTCCCCCGCGGCAGCCGAGTCCGAGCGCGAACAGCGAAACAGCGGCGAACCTCCGCATTCTTCCTCCTGTCCAGGATTGGACTCCCATCGGGTCCGATTGTTCCAGGCTTTCCAATGATACCTCGAGGCCGGAATTCGCTGCTGAGATTTCTGGGAGCGAACCAATATCGAAGTCGAGCGTACCTTCGGACTCGCTCGTCCAATCCCGCGCCGAGCGAACCACAAGTCTATTTCCAGTCCGCGCCTCCGCGGTGAACCGCGGTAGAATCTCAGAAGACTCTACCGGCGTGAAAGAGACCCCGTGAACGCATACGAAACGTGTTGTCCTCGATGAGACTCACCGGCTCCCGGATCCCTCCGAACTCCTCAAGAGCGCAGCCGATCACTTTCCTCATGCGCGCCTTGTCGCGACGGGATCTTCCGCCCTGGGTGCCACGACGCGCTTCCGGGACGCCCTGACCGGCCGGAAATCCGATGTGTGGTTGACCCCGATGATTCGGCAGGACTTGCTGGACTTTGGAAGCGACGATCTGAAGCAGAGGCTCCGGAAGGGAGGACTTCCCCCCACTTCCTGGAGCGGGAGTCTCGGGAGTCCGCGTTCCAGGATTGGATCGATGCCTACTGGGCCAAGGATATCCCGGAGCTCTTCCGACTCAAACGGCGAGCCGGGTTTCAACGGCTGCTGGAGTTGGTCTTCGTTCGGAGCGGGGGCATCTTCGAGTCAAGCTCGTACGTCGCTCCTTGCGAAATCCGCCGAGCCACCGTGGCGAATTACTTAGGGGTGCTCGAGGCGACGATGGTGGCTCACGTCGCAATCGAATGTACATGGAGTTCCGGTGCCTTCGACCCTTCAGGCCTGAGGTCCTTCCGGCTTCGCTACCCCAAAGGGGAAAAACGGATCGTGGCGCAAGACCTGGATCGGCCCTTCCGCCTGCGCGAATCGGGACTCGTACTCGAGTTTCTGGGGATCGACACCCCGGCGCTGCGAATGGATTAGTCGACGCTGATCGCCCGATCGATCCTCCGCGTCCAGATTCCGAGGAGACTCTCCTGGCCGGTCAGGATTTCGACTTGCCCCGTCATCCCGTGCATCACCGAGCCGCGATAGACGCCGCGCCCAACCTCGCTCCCGTGTAGCCGAATCTTCACTACGTAGATGATCCGACCGTCCTGGACGAGCGAGTCCGGAGACACCGATGTGACGGTCCCTTCGAGCGTCCCGTAGCGTTGGAAGTCGAAGGCATCGAGCTTCACCCGCGCCTTCATTCCCGGCCGGACGGCGCCCACGTCGCTCGACGGCACAGCAATGTCGATTCGGAATCCACGCTGTTGGGCGATGCCGAGCAGCGACTTCCCCGGCTGCACGTAATCCCCGACATTGAGTTCGCCGTAGACGACCACCCCGTCGGTATGAGCGTGGACGCGGGAATTGTCGCGATCGCGCTCCAGATTCGCCAGGTCCTTCTCCTGTCTCTTATACACATCTGACGCTGCCGACGATCTTACGCGTGT
>CAZGKV010000112.1:0-16376 GCA_964526305.1 uncultured Planctomycetales bacterium
CGCACGAAGTTTGCCGGATTCAAGAGTCCCACGCTGCTCGTGGACTCGGAATGGGAAAACGTTTTGTCCCATGCCTTCATCCTCGAGCGCAAGATCTCCGAGGGGATCCAGTCCGCCGGGCTTCGCGAGTGGATCTATATCGTCGTAAACGGTCGAAGGGCTTTCACTCTGCCCTTCCCTTCCCTGTCTCTCCCGGGACACGGCGACCGGGTGAACCTGGAGACGGTCGGTTCGATCCAGCGAATGAATCTGCTCTTCGAGCTTCCTCCGGAAAAGATCGAATCGGTCGAGTTGCGGTTCTACGACCTGATCCACGGTCACGTGCGCGTTCCTCTGGTGGGCTCGGGCCTCAAGGAAGATTCCCCCCTTCAGCCCGTGCAATCGAACGATCTTGTGGAACTGGGAGTCTACGGCGTGCGGCAGTGCGAAGAGTGGGAAGGAAGAAAAGCGCCGGCCGGATCGGCGTGGCTCCTCGTCGACCTTCGCGCTCGGGGGCGCGTGACGATCCAGGCCGACGCGACGGCCTTCGATCCGTCCGCCAAGGCCGGTGCCAAGACGCGCACCGGCCTCGTCGGGATGTGGATCGATCCGGTTCGGAGCGCGCACCTGCTCGTGGAGGGAAAGGACCCAATCGGAGCGGAAGGACCGGTGGGGATCCCTGTTCTTCCCGATCTCACCACCGGGGCGGTGATTCCGTTTCTGGTACCGGCGTCCGTCACGATCTTCGAATTGCGGTGGACGTTCGGGAAGCCGTCGAAGCCGATCTCGTTCCCGATCAAACTCTAGGGCGCGGGATCTCGAGGATCTCGCCTAGATGGGCGTAGAGATCCCCCCCCAGCCTGGCCAGGGGGCGCAGTTTCTTGGGATCGGGCATCCCGTTCGTCAGCACGTCGTCGCGGACGTGAATCCGAAGGACCTCTCCGAGAACGATCCAACTGGGGTCGTCGCCCACCGGCACGCGCTGGAGGACACGGCACTCGATGGCGAGGGGGGACTCCGCGACGCGGGGAGGACGCACAAGATCGGACGGCGCAGGCGAGAGTCCGGCGATCTCGAACTCGTTCCTCCCTTCGGGCCACTCGCCCGAGGTCAGCACCATCGGCTGCGCGAGCTCTTCGGTGACGAGGCTGACGACCATCTCGCCGGTCGACTCGACGTTGCGGAGCGTATCCTTGCGCTCTCCGTTTCGACGGGGCCCCACGGAAATCGCGAGGACGGGCGGCGTCGAGGCGATGCCGCAGAAATAGGAGAAGGGAGCGAGGTTGACGTCGCCGTCGGGGGAGACGGTGGACACGAACGCGATCGGGCGCGGGACGATCGAGGCGATCATCCACTTGTAGCGTTCGCGAGCCGTGAGTTTGGAGGGGTCGATAATCACGGGACGCCATCATACTAACGCACGCGCACGAACTGAAGGCCGTCGAACCAGACCTTGGCGTTTCCCGCGGCTCGGAGGAGGCAGCCGACATAGATGGTCCGCCGGTCGGTCTTGTACCGGAACGTCACGCGCTGCCAGCCCGGGACCTGTTTCTCGATGACGTCCGTCTGCACCGTCATCCCTTCGGTCGGACTTCCCGTGAAGAGGCCGACGAAGGCCTTGTCGATGCGATCCCGGAACCCTTCCGTTCGGATCCATCCGCTGAATTCGTACACCGCGTTTTCCTCGAGCACGAGACGTTGCAGGATCCCGCCCGAGAGCGCGCCCTTCGACTCGAGTCGGAGGCACCTCTTTCCGTCGCGCGCCCCTTTTTCCTCCGCGCCGATTTCGAGTTCGCCGTCCCCGTCCTTCGCGGCCGCGATCCAGGAAGCGAGGCCCGATTCGAACGACGGATTCAGAATCGGCGGAGCCACCGGATGAAGGACCTTTTCGGAGCCGTTCGCCTCGTCCGGGGCGCGCTGAGGTACGGCCGAGACACCGACGAGCGGTCGTCCGAATCCATTCGCGAGTTCGACCCAAATGCCCTTGGAGCCCGCGGGCTTGACCGCCACCATTTCGAGGATGTTCTCCCCGGTCGCGAGCGTCACGGGAACCACGGTCGCGTTGGACCGCTCCATCGTCCATCCCTCATGCGCGGGTTGGGAGAACTGGGGAGCCGCGGCCACGCGGCCGACGCGCTTGCCGTTGACGTAGAACGACACTTGAACGTCGGAGGCCAGCGAGAGGAGACAAATCTGATCCTCGGCGCTCTGGATCGCGAGGAAGAATCGTTGGTTCAGGTCCTGCAGGAAGGTCTCCTCGGTGGCCAGGGAGAGGAATCGTCCTTGCCACGTGTGGAGCTTCCAGGGAGAGGAGGACCCCGGTCCTCGAACCCACCACGTGGTCAGGAAAGAACCGTCGATCTTCGCCGGGAGCTTTCCCTGCGACGCGAGTTCCTGTTGCTGGATCATCGCTTGAGCGAAGCGGACTCGATAGTCGAAGACCGGCCATCCGAAGGCCCGGAACATCCACGCGAGATTCTCGCCCGTGGCCGTGGAGTAATAGGCCGCCTGTTGCTCCGAGATCGAGATCCCCGCACGGCCGAGACGGTCTGCGAACTTCTTCCGCAAGCCGAACATTCGACCGTGGACCTCCGGGCCGTACAGCATGCGGAGGGTGGCGAAGAGTTCGGGGGAGGGAGACCACTCCTTGGGTTCGGTCTCTCGGTCGAGAAAACCGAGGAGTCGCGAAGGAGCGGTGCCGTGCATCAGCAGATACCCCGGCGTCCCGTACAACCCCTCGTCGACGCCGCACGGCGCCATCGTCATGTAGGGATCGTGACCGTAGCCGAGGTTGTGGCCGAGCTCGTGCGTATAGGCGCCCGGGAGACGGTCCGTCTCGTGAGCGTATTCGAGGATCTCGCCCAAGTCGAGGAGCATGACCCCGCCACCGCCCATTCCTCCGACCTCGGGGGGCAGACGAATCTCGAACAGGATCTTGAGATCGAACTTCGCCGCGCCGAGGAACCGTTGCGAGCCCGCGAGGGTCTTTCGGATCGTCGGGAGCATCGCTCGGGCGCGCTCCTCGAGGATCTCCGGCACCTCGATGCTGCCCGGAGGCTCGAGGAAAACTTTCCTCGCACGCGCCTTGCCCGCAAACTCGACCTTCCGACCCGGGAGCTCGATCGCGGCGTCGTACCGGATGTCGGAACGATTCACCTTGTCGAATTGATTGGGGTAGTGAAACGTGAACGCGGTCAGGTCTTCTCGGAGGACGGCGCGCCCCTGGAGAGAGCCGACGAGCGCTCCGCGAATCCCCTCCAGCCGGGTCACCACCTTTCCCTGATCGTCCTCGAGAGCGATCCAGAGCATCAGACCGCGCGTCTCCTGATAGTGGGCCGAAAGCCGGAAGGCCGTCGGACCGAGTTCGATCGGCTTGCCGGGCCTGGCGTGGACCAGGTGAGGGGCGAACCGGAGGCGTCCTTCGCGGAGCTGAACCGTGAGCTCGACTCGGACGAGCCCCTTGGGAACGGCGACGGTGGCCGGTTGCGCCGCCGTCAAGGAGTAGACTTCGCGAACGGCGTCCGGAAACGAAAGGCGAACCTCGAATCGGGCGGGGCCTCCCGGGAATCTCGTCGGGTCGAAGGAAAGGGAAGCCTCCGATTTTTCCCAGCGGATCTCGCCTTTGGCTGCGACTTTGCTCGCCCGCATAAAGGAGCGAGGCGAGAAGCTCGAGAATTCGTAGGGCAATCCCGAAGTCGAGTGAAGGAGGATGGGCTGATCGGGGACCTTCGGCTCGACCGTCAGGAGAAAGAGGGGCGCAAGACGGGCGTGGGGCGTTTCGTAGCGCAGGAAGTCCGCGAGCGCCTCGGGAACGATCGAAAGTCGGTGGCCCGGGGGGAAGATCGACGCGCTCTGATCGGGTGCGAGCCGAAGCGGATGGGCGCCGACGGTGCCCGCGAGGTAGTAGAGCCGGGGATTCGAAATCGCCACCGTGCTCCCCTCGGTCGGCGTTCCCGCCGCCACGACGGCACGGGCGAACACCTGCCAGTCTCCGACCAGAAGAGGGCCGGACCAAAATCCCCGTTCGTCGCACGTTCCTTCGACCATCATCCCGGTCTTGGGATGGAGAAAGGTCAACCGAGCGGCGCGAAGGGGGCTTCCCTTCTCGTCGCACACCTCGACCTTTCGCGGGAGACGATCGAACTTCGACCGCTTGCGTTGCTCGTCCTGCAGCTCCGCGACGATGAGCATCGTTTCGGACTTCCGTCCGCCTCGGGCCTTCGGATCCAAGGTCGAGTCTGCGTGCGCCAACACTTCGGACTTCGTTCCGCGAAGCTCGAACCGGAGCGCGCCGTTTCCGGCGGGCGCGGCGAAGAAGTAGCGACCGACTTCGCCCGGACGAATCCGGACAGCGCGGGTCTGAAGCGGGATCTGAGGCGAGGCTAGGGTTCCCTCGAGAGTCGTAGCGCGGCGGTTCACGATGCGGACGCCCACGATGCCCCACCGGGCGCGCGTTCCCGACTCGTCCGCGTCGTCGTCTCCGCCGAGGGGGTCCGTCGGCAGGGTGTCCCGGGTATTCATCCCGAACTTCTGTCCGGCGGTGCGGGGGGCCCGGGGCCATGCGTCCGAGACGACGCTGAGTTCGACGTCGGGAGGATCCTGGGGGATCAGGAGAAGGAGCGCCAAGAGGGCCCGACCCATATGCATAAGGTACGCCGGTCGGGGGAGCGGACTTTCAGCGAACCTCTCCCCCGGGGGTTAACGCGAGACCCATCTACGCCCTTCGCAGGAATGGCAGCGGGTGCTGGCCCCGCAAGCCCGGCTCGGCGTGGAATTCCACTTCACTCCAAGAGGGAGATGGACTCGCGCATCGCAGAGCGGGCGAGGGGAATCCGGTCGAGTTCTTCGCGAGTGTAGCAAAAAAGGTCGCAATCCACCGCGATCCCATCAAAAGCCGGGGCGTACGTTACGTAGCGGTCGAAGATTCTCGAATCGCTTCGCTCCAGGAGGATCAAGAGATCCGCGTCGCTTCGGGGACCGTAGTTTCCCCGTGCCAGCGAGCCGAACAACCGGACATCCCGAACGTTTCCATCGGCCCGCGCCAACTCACGCGCCGCTTGACGCAACCCTCGCAGGATCGCCTCACGATTCAAGGAAAGTACTTTGACAGTGTCCGAGGATTCGCTCGGCATGGATCACGGCCTCCTTTGCGTCCTCTACGGTATAGTAGTCCTTCGGCGCCCCTGTATCGAATCCGTTCGGATAACGGGCCGGGATGTAGTGTTTATCGAGCGCCCTCGCGGCATTGAGGAGTTCCACGTCCTGTACCCCCAATCGCTCGAGCAACTTCGTGATGGAATGCCCGAAAGCCTCCTCATGCTTTCGGTGGAACACGGCCTTCACGGCCATCTCTGCCGCTTGCTGAGCCGCGAAGCAAGACCAATCGTAGAGGCCGTTCGAGAGAGAGACCTGCGCCAGTCGGAGGTTCTGCCCGGCTTGGGAAAGCCAATCGGCGCTTCGCTCCGTCATGCCCTGATGCTAGCACAGGAGGAACTCTCCCCGCAAAGGTCGAGAATCAAAGAGTCAATACCCCCGAGAGAAGAGGCTACCGCAATGCCACCCGGAGCCCGATGAAAAGGCTGTAGTGGCGGTCGTCGGACAGGCACCGGTCGCGGGTCGCCGACCGCATGTTGTTGCCACTGTTGAGCCAGACCCCGCCGCGCAGGCACCGGTATTCACCCTTCGCGGGCCCCGTTGGATCCGTGACCGCTTCGGAGGGATACTTCTCATACCAGTCCTCGCACCACTCCCAGGCGTTTCCGTGCATGTCGTAAAGGCGAAGGCGATGGGAAGGACGGCGAGGTTCATCGACTCCCCCAAGAAATCGATCCGTGTCGGACCGATCCTCCCATGGCCGAGAGCGGGGGGATTTCTCGAGGAATCGAGAGCGCGTCTACCCTTCCTCGCCGTATTTCTCCTTGAGCGCCTGCACCACTCCGGCGTCCGCGAGAGTCGTCGTGTCCCCGAGCACGCGGCCTTCCGCAATGTCGCGGAGCAGCCTCCGCATGATCTTTCCGGAACGGGTCTTGGGGAGCTCGGCGGAGAAGATCACGTCGTCGGGCCGCGCGAGAGATCCGATCTTCTTGACCACGTGTTCCTTGAGCTCGTGTTTGAGTTCCGACGAGATCCGGACGTGGCCCTTCACGGTCACGAACGCGACGACGGCGTTCTCTTTGACGTCATGGTGCTTCCCGATCACCGCCGCCTCCGCCACCGAAGTGTGGTCGACGAGAGCGCTTTCGATCTCCATCGTGGAGAGGCGATGGCCGCTCACCTTGAGGACGTCGTCCACGCGACCGAGGAGCCAGTAGTAGCCGTCCTGGTCCCTCTTGCACCCGTCGCCGGTGAAGTACCACTCGGGGAATCGCGACCAGTACTGTGCCCGGTAGCGCTCCGGATCCCCATAGATTCCACGGAGCATTCCGGGCCAAGGAGACTGGATCACGAGATAGCCCGCCTCGGCCGGCTCGCCCTTGTCGTCGACGATTTCGGCCTCGATGCCGGGGAACGGCCGCGTGGCGGATCCGGGCTTGGTCGCAACCAGACCGGGGAGCGGCGTGATGAGGATGTGGCCCGTTTCGGTCTGCCACCAGGTGTCTACGATCGGACATCGCTCTCCTCCGATCACCCGGTGATACCACATCCAGGCCTCGGGATTGATCGGCTCGCCGACGGTCCCCAGGAGTCTCAGGGTCGAGAGGTCGTGGCGACGCGGCAACTCGTCGCCGAACTTCATGAAGGATCGGATGGCGGTTGGGGCCGTATAGAAGACGTTTACGCGATGACGTGCGATGATGTCCCAGAACCGGTCGTATCCGGGATGATTCGGCGCACCTTCGTACAGGAAGGAGGTCGCGCCGTTGAGGAGCGGGCCGTAGACGACGTAGGAGTGGCCCGTGACCCATCCGATGTCCGCGGTACACCAGAAGACGTCCTCCTCCTTGAGGTCGAATACCCATTTCGCGGTGGCGTACACCCCGACCATGTATCCGCCGGTCGTGTGAACGATCCCCTTCGGCTTGCCGGTCGTCCCGCTGGTGTACAGGAGGTAGAGGAGATCTTCCGCCTCCATCGGCTCCGCATCGCACTTCGAGGACTGACGCGGCACGAGCTCGTGCCACCAGACGTCGCGGCCGGACTGCATCGGAACGTCCTGGCCGGTGCGTCGGAGGACCAAGACCTTTTCGACCGAAGTCGTACCCGCGATGGCCTCGTCGGTGTTCGTCTTGAGGGGAACGATCGCGCCGCGGCGCCATCCGCCGTCCGAAGTGACGACCACCTTCGATTGGGAATCGTGGATTCGATCGCGAAGAGCGTCCGCGCTGAATCCGCCGAAAACGACGCTATGGGGCGCTCCGATTCGCGCGCAGGCGAGCATGGCGATGGCGGCTTCGGGAACCATCGGAAGGTAGATCGTGACCCGGTCTCCCTTCGCGACACCGAGCGAGCGCAGCGCGTTGGCGCACCGGCAGACTTCGCGGTGGAGTTGATCGTACGTCAGCGTTCGCTCGTCCCCCGGCTCTCCTTCCCACACGAGAGCGGCCTTGTTCCGGCGGGGACCGGCGAGGTGGCGATCGAGACAGTTGTACGCCAGATTCGTCCTCCCGCCGACGAACCACTTCGCGAAGGGCCGGTTCCATTCCAAAGTCCGGTCCCACGATCGAAACCAGTGGAGTTCCTTCGCAAACGACTCCCAGAAGGCGAGTCGGTCGCGAGAAGCCTGTTCATAAACGGCCGGCTCGCGGGCCACGGCGCGCTTCGAAAAATCGGAGGAGGGCGGAAACGACCGGTGTTCCTGCAACAGGGCTTCGAGGGATTTCTGATTCATGGGCGGGAGTGTGCCCCTCCCGAAAGCGGGTGTCAACAAAGATCCGGGGGATGCGTTCCCTTGGCGGGCATGCCGTGCAGACCACAGATTTCGCAGAAGCGCGTCGCGAACGGTCCGCGAGGTGCGATGGGCCCGTGGACACGCCCCCAGATTGCACAGAACGACGTGCGCGGGGACGGACCCGGAGGCGCCATCGGTGCCAATCTACGAAGTCCAGAACGAATACGATCCGGGTCCACGGTCCCATTCTGGAGCCACGGGAGGCGGTATCGCGATTCTGGGAGAAGGCACCCCACTTGCTGCAATGACGTGACTAAGGAGGTGACGCCTTGAGACAGACGCTCAATCGTACCCTCATTCGAACGTATGCCTGGGAGCAGTACGTTCAAGTCAAGAAAGGCCTGAAGTGCAGTTGTCATGCGATGGCGGACGTCTACGGATACGCGGCGGAGCAGTACCGGGGATTCAACAACGACGAGGAGTCCTTCGTCGAGGACTTGGGCGCCGTGATGGCGGGAGTGACCGAGTGGTGCACGCCCGACTCCACCAATAGCGGGACTCCACGCTTCTCCGATTCCGGATTCAAGTCCGAGTTTCGGGACACGAGCAATCAAGTTCGACACTTCACGGGCGGCGTGGTCGCCGGATTCCAGTACGGGCACTGGTTCGGAGGACTGCACCGGTTGGCTCGCCCCGATGGCCCCGCGGACACGGCTCTTAACGACATAAGTTCGGCGATCGGAGCGGGCCTGGACGGAATCGGGACCTCCCTCGAGGAGGTCAAAGAGAAAATCGAGGTCAACGTCTGCGAGCGCACGTGCGGGGTGTGCAACGGCGGTAGGGGGCGGTAATCATTGCGCCCCATTCGGAAGGAGAGATACTCTTCCAAGGTGCGGTCCTTCTTCGGATTCCTGCCCGTGTTCCTTGGGTGCGCCTCCCTCCCGCCTCCCGCGCAGTATTCGGGAGTCTTCTCCGAGGCGAAAGGCGTCCTCGTCGTCTACGGGGATACCCGTCGGCTGAGATTCGGAGAGTCCCTCGTGGAGTCGACGCGGCAGCGAGCGGACCGGGAACGCCAGGAGGTCGCGCGGAAGGTGGCCGAGGAATCGCCCGACATCGTTCTGCATTCCGGCGACCTCGTCAAAAACGGAGGCGATCGAGAGGAGTGGGCGATCTTCGATCGAGAAACAACCGCGATACGGGAACGAGGGATCGCCGTCTACCCCGCACTGGGGAACCACGATTACGAGGGAGACGGGACGGCGAACTTCTTCGCGCGCTTTCCGCACTTGGGAGGGCGAAAATGGTATGACCTCCGGTATCGCGGCCTCCTGATCCTCGTCGTGGACTCGAATCGAAACTACCTCACCCGCTCCGAGATCGAAGGACAGAGGAAATGGTACCGAGAACGACTCTCGGCGGCGCAATCGGATGGCGCGATCCGGTGCATCATGGTTATCGGCCACCATGCCCCCTATACGAATGCCGTCGTGTTCTCGGACTCCGAGTTCGTTAAAGAGGAGTTCGTCGAACCCGCAAAACGCTTTCCCAAACTCCGGGCGTTTTTCGTCGGACACATCCACTCGTACGAGCGGTTCCTGATCGAGGGCGTTCATTACGTGGTTTCCGGCGGGGGGGGAGCTCCCATGAACGAGGTACGAACGGGGCGACGCCATGCGGACGCGTATTCAGGACCTCGCCGATTCCACTATTGTCGCATCCGAGCGGGCGATACGGTCCAGGTCGAGGTGATCATGCTGGGGGAGGACGGGAAATGGTTCCAGGCGGACTCCTTCGCGATCTTCCCCTAACCCCGCGCGAAGCGATCGCGCTCCAGCAACGACTCCGGGAGCGCGTGATTCGGCGGCGGACGTTTCGTCGACTCCGACTCGTGGCCGGCGTGGACGTGAGCGTGAAGGACGACCTCTCCCGATCGGCCGTCGTCGTGCTGACTTTTCCGGAGATGGAGGTCGTGGAGTCCGCGACCGCGGAGCGCCCGGTCGAGTTTCCCTACGTTCCGGGGCTCCTCGCGTTCCGCGAAGTACCGGTCATCCGGGAGGCCGTCCGGAAACTCTCGACGCGACCGGAGCTTCTTCTGGTCGACGGCCACGGGTATGCCCATCCGCGTCGATTCGGCGTGGCATGCCATCTCGGCGTGGAACTCGACGTGCCTTCCATCGGCTGCGGGAAGTCGCTTTTCGTGGGGAGGCATCGGGAGCCGGCGGCGAAGCGGGGCGGGCGAGCGCGGTTGCACCACGGTGGCGAAGCGATCGGCACCGTGCTGCGCACGCGCGACGGGGTTCGGCCGATCTTCGTCTCGATCGGCCATCGAATCGATCTCGCGACGGCGGTGCGGGTGGTCCTTCGATGCTGCACGAAGTATCGCCTCCCGGAGCCGATCCGGTACGCGGACATGCTCGCGGGAGGCGAGTCGAAGTTCAGTTGACCTTCGTTCCTCCTCCGAATCCGGCCTTCTTCAGCGCTTGGGCGGTCGCGGCCTCGTCGAACTTTCCCTTCTCGACGACGAGCCGGGCCTTGCCTTCGCGCAGCATCGGCTGAACGTCCTTCACGAACGGAAGCCCTTCCAGGGCTTTTTGCACCCGAGGTGCTCAGCCGTCCGCTCAGCGCACGTCCGTCACGCTTACGAAGACGATTTCCTCGTTTTCCTTCGGGGCAGGGGCGGATCCCTGTTCCGGGGACTTCCCGCACGCCGCCAACGTCACCAGCGCGATCGCGAATCGTTTCATGAAACCTCCGAATTCAAGATCATGGGGATATCGGCGTTCCCGCCCGAAAGCACCGCCACGACGCGTCCCCGGGGAAGCTTCATCTTCCCGAATCGGATGGCCGCGACGGGCGCCGCCCCGGACGGTTCGACCACGAGCTTCTCTTTCAAGATCAACTCCCGAGCGCACGATACTATTTCGTCATCGCTCACCAACACCAAATCGTCGACATACCTTGATACGACGGAGAAGGTCAATTCGGATGCGCGAACGGGTTTCAATCCGTCCGCCACCGTGCGCGTCGGCGCCGGAAGGGTGACCAGAGATCCCTCCCGGATGCTTCGATACATCTTGGGTGCCCCTTCCGGTTCGACGCCGAAGATCTTCACCCGCGGGTTCGACTCCTTGACGGCCGTCGCGATTCCCGAACAGAGTCCTCCTCCGCCGATGGGAACCACGACCGCCCGGACATCGTCGAGATCGCGGAGGATCTCGAGCCCGACGGTACCCTGTCCCGCGATGATGTCGGGATCGTTGAAGGGGGGGATGAGGTCGTATCCCCGTTCCGCGGCGATCTCTTCGGCCCGCTTCTGGATGGCTTCCGAGGAGTCTCCGCCGAACACCACTTCCGCGCCATAGCCCCGGGTTCGTTCCACCTTGTGCGCCACCGACTGGTCGAGCATGACGATGATGGCCGGGATCGAGCGGAGTTTCGCCGCCAGGGCGACGGCCTGGGCGTGATTACCGGAAGAGTAGGCCACGACCCCTTTCGGGCGTCGGAGGCGCGAGATCTTGTTGACCGCTCCTCGGATTTTGAAGGCTCCGGATCGCTGAAGGTTTTCGCACTTCACAAACGTGTCGGGCCGGTCGAAGAACTTGAGTGGAAGCGTTGGTGTTCGGATCGCGACACGCTCGATTCGTCGCTGCGCCTCGCGAATGTCGCGCAGGGTGATCATCGGGCGAAGTATAGTCGGCCCTCCCCGAATCCCTTCAGGAAAAAGCCTCTCTTGGACGATCCTATATGTGGGAGTTCGTTCGCCGTACGAACATGAATATCGTGATGATCACCACCAACGATCCCGCGGGGACGGCCATCGGATTCACCCGAGCGATCAATACGTTCACGGCCCATCGTTGCCGTCTCGTGACGACGGAGATCCGATACAATTTCGCGTACGAAAAGGACCTTCATGTCCCAGGGCTCTCGGGATTCTCGGAATTGGAGCGGGTCTTGTCCGAGGCGGACGTTTTCCACTTTCACATGACGGCCGACGAGGATCTCCCCCTCGGGCCGTTCCGGCCGCGCGATTTCCTGGCGACGAAAAAGGCGGTGCACCACCACCACGGAGAACCCGCGTTTCGCTCCGATCCGCGACGATTCGCGGAACGCGAGCTCGCTCTCGGACGGCGGGCCATCGTCTGTACCCCCGATCTCCACCGGAGGTACCCGGAAGCGACGTGGATTCCCAATCTCGTTCCGTTGAGGGACCCGGATTATCGTCCTCGCGGCGAGTACAACCATCGCTACGAGATCTTTCTCGGACACTCTCCGACGCGGAGGGATCTCAAGAACACCCCCGAGTTCCGCGAAGTGGCCTGCCGCGTCGCGCGGCGCAACCCCCGGGTCCGACTCCGGATCATCGAAAACACGCCGCACCGCGAGTGTCTTCGTCTGAAAAAAGGATGCGACGTCTTCTTCGATCACATGCAGGGGTATTACGGCGTCTCCTCCCTCGAGGCGCTGAGTCAGGGAGTGCCCGCGATCGCGGGGCTGGACGACTGGAATCTGGAATATCTCCGCCGGTTTTCCGGCCGCGACGATATCCCGTGGGTCGTCGCGCGGAATCCGGAGGAACTCGAGAAGCGCCTCGATGAGCTGGTCGCAGACCTCGCTCTTCGCGAATCGATCGGTCGCGCCTCTCGTGCGTGGATGGAGCAGTGCTGGAACGAGGCGAAAATCGCCGAGCGACTGGCGGGGTTCTACGAGGGGCTGTGATCCCGGGGGGCACGCCTTCTCCCGGCCATCATCCCAAAACTTCCCGCACCGCCTCGATCACCCTTCGCTGCTCCTCGTCCGTCATCTTGGGATAAAGCGGAAGCGTGAGAACACGGTCGCCGGCCGCCTCGGCTCGAGGGCAGAGCCCCTTCTTGAACCCGTAGTGCTTGCGGTAGAACGTCATGAGATGTACCGGCCGGAAATGGACCCCGAGTCCGACCCCGCGCGCTTGAATCTCGTTGAGGGCTTCGTCGCGCTTCTTCCGGAGGCTCTGCAGGACGTAGATGTGATAGGCCGACTTCACATTCGGACGCACCGAGAGCCGCCCGACGTCCGCGAGATCCCGGAAGGCCTCGTCGTATTTCGCTACGAGTTCCCGCCGGCGCTTCCACCAGGCGTCCACTTTCTTGAGTTGCGAGAGGCCGAGCGCGGCTTGGAGGTCGAACATATTGTACTTCCAGCCGGCTTCGAGGGCGTCCCAGTGCTTATAGCCCTGTTCGCCGTAGCGTTTCCACGCGTCGCGACTCATCCCATGGAGGCGAAGGACGCGGAGCCTCTGGACGAGCTTCTCGTTGTTCGTCGTGAGCATCCCGCCTTCGCCGGAGGTGATGTTCTTGGTCGCGTAGAAACTGTAGCAGGCAATGTCCCCCATCCCGCCCATGGTCCGACCTTCGAACCGCGCCTCGAGAGAGTGGGCGCAATCTTGGATGACTCGGAGCTTGCGCTTCTTGGCGAGCGAGAGGATCTCGCCCATCTCGCAGGGGTGTCCCGCAAAGTGGACGGGGAGGACCGCCTTCGTCCGTTTGGTGATTCTCTTTGCGACCTGGGCCGGATCCAAATTGAGCGTGTCTTCGTGGACGTCCGCGAAGACGGGCTTGGCGCCCACGTGATGGATGACGTTGACCGTGGAGAGGAAGGTGATGGGCGAGGTGATGACCTCGTCGCCGGGACCGATGTCGAGGGCCAAGAGCGCGAGGTGGAGCGCCGCGGTGCACGAGGTCACTCCGACCGCGAACTTCGCGCCGACGAACTCGGCGACCTGCGTCTCGAATTCCCCGGTGCGTGGACCGGTGGTGATCCATCCCGACTTCAATGCCTCGACGACCGCCCGGCAATCGTCGTCGTCGATCCAGGCGGAGTGGAACTTCAGCATGGGGGTCGGCGGCGCGGCCGTCGCGGTCGTCATGGGTAGGCCTCCAAGAATTCGCGGAGATTACCGGGGATTTCCGCTAAAGTCTAGGCCCGGATGAATGCCCGCCTGGCCCTTCCCGCTCTTGCGGCGGTGACCCTGACCGCGATCTTCGATCACGAGCTCTGGACGCCGGACGAACCGCGCGACGCCGAGATCGCGCGCGAGATGGCGGACGGGGGATCGTGGGCGGTGCCGACGCTCAACCGGAAGCCGCATCTCGAGAAACCGCCCATGTTTTTCTGGTCGGCGGCGGCGGCCTTCAAGATCCTGGGGGCCCATGCCTGGGTGGGCCGCATCCCTTCCGTGCTCTTTTCCTGGGGGACGCTGCTTTTCACCTTCCTCTTGGCGCGCCGGATGTTCGGGCGGGAGACGGCTTGGCGTGCGGCCCTCCTCCTCGCTACGACTTGGGGCTATGCGAAGATCACGCACAAGTGCACGGTCGACAACGCGCTGGTCTTCTGTACGACCGGGACCCTCTACTGGCTCCACCGCGCGTTCTCGGCCGAGCGCAAGTTGCCTTCGTATCTTCTGGCGTACCTCTTCGCCCTGGGTGCGATTCTATCCAAGGGGCTCATCGGGCCCGGACTCGCCGCCGGGGCCTTCGGGCTCTTTCTCCTTTGGAATCGGAGCGGGCGGGAAATCCTACGGACGCAACCCTGGTTCGGTGTCGCGATCGTCCTCGGGGGTGCCGCGGCGTGGTTTGCAACGCTCTCTCCGGAGCATCGCGATGTCGTCCTTCTTCACAACAACCTCGGCCGGTTCACGGGACAGGGATACGAGGGCGGTCACCGAAATCCTTTCTACTATTATGGAATCGCCTATTGGTACGAGTTGGCGCCGTGGGGATGTCTCCTGCCGCCGGCAATTCCGTGGCTCCGTCGACCCGAGGATGGGCCGGCGAAGAGACTCCTGATTTCGTGGTTGGCCGTGGGGCTGGTAGGACTCTCCATCGCGGCGACGAAGCGGGAGATCTATCTCTTGCCGCTCGCGCCGGCGGTCGCGATCCTCGTCGCTGCCTGGTTCGAACGAGGTCCCTCCTGGCGTCGATCCGTTTTCCGGATCCTGGCGATCGCGATCGCCCTGGGGTTGCTGGCGGCACCGGCGGGCGCCATCTACTATCGGAACTGGATCGGCTTGGGGGTGGCCCTCGCGATGATGGGCGCAGCCGCTTGCTTTGCGTGGAACCGCAGCTGGGAACGCGCAATTCCCATGGGAATGGCGGCGCTCTTCGTGTCGGCGGCGCACGTCGCCGTGCCCGAGATCGACAAGGCGAAAACGCTCCGGCCCTTCTGTCGCTCGCTCCCGGCGATGGACTCGGTGCCGGCCTACAAGCCCGACGAAACCACGATTGCCGTGGTCAACTTTTACTCCGGAATCCCCGTTCGGCCCGTCGAGTCGGAGGAAGAGGCCGTGCGGCTCGCGGCGAATCGGCCTGCCTTTCTGTTGATCGTTCGAAAACGGGATCGGGATTGGACGGAACTCCGCACGGGGTATCCCTACGATTGGGTGGTGCAGGAGACTCCGCAGTCGCGAAAGATGGCGCTAATCTCGAACGTCCCGAGATAGCGCGGGGGCCGCTTCCAGTCCAGCCCGCACGGCATCGAGAAGCGGGGCTTCCGCGGGTCCGAAAATCCGATCCTTGAGCCCCGACAGTCCCCCGTACGAGGCTACCGTCGTATCGTGGACCACGACATCCAGTTGCCCCAGTTTTCCCGAGACGAGCCGGACCTCGATCTCCAGTTCCTTCCGGATCAGTGCGGCGAGACTCGCCGCGCGGGCCTTGTTGAACGGTCAGAGGAAGCAGTGAACGATCTGCACGGACATGGGCGGGAATTCTACGGACGACCGCGCTCCATTACAAGGGCTCCGACGACATCGTCACCAAGGTCGCTCTTCCCGGAACCCTTCCCACCCGGATGGTTGCCGGAGCGGCCGCGGGCAGCGCAGAGAGATCCCCAAGCGGTCGGACACGGGTCCGGTCCGCGAGGCGTCGGAGCAGGTCCTCGGCCAGCGGAAGATAGGCCCGCCCCTCGGCCTCGGAGTGCATCGTGTAGACTTGCGCGCCGACGGCACGGGAGAGAATGAGATCGTTGTAGTTCTCCGGCGTTACCCCGTCTCGTCCGAGTGTCTCGTCGAGCGTCGGCAAGGTCACGGGGACCTGCGGTGTGGCGAGATCGCGGCCTCCGATCCTCGGACGGAATACCTTCGTTCCTCGAGTGTCGCTGGCATAGGCGAGTTCCATCGATTCCTGCGCGCGCAGGCTTTCTTCCGAGCACGCCCAGCCCGGCGAGGCGGTGCAGCGTAGCGGCGCGCCGACCGCTCTCTCGAGCGCCTCTCGCGAGCGCGCGAGATGGGATTCGATCGTCCCCCGATGGAGATCGAAGATCGTGTCGTGCCAAAAGATGTGATCCCATCCGTGGATGCCCAGTTCATGTCCCTCGCCCGCGATTTGCCGGAGGAGATCCGGATGACCTGCCCCGATGAGGGGAGCCGGGAGCAGCGTCCCTCGGAGCATCGTCCTCCACCCGTACATGCCTACGGCGCCCGTCCGCATCATCTTCGAGAGAAAGCCCCGATGGCGGAAGATTCGGGCCGCGGCCATCCCGGACCGGTCCGGTCCCATGGCTACGAAAAACGTAGCGCGGATCCGGAGGCGCC
>CAZGKV010000113.1:0-16031 GCA_964526305.1 uncultured Planctomycetales bacterium
TCGGTGTGGGGCTACGCCCCCTCGGCCCGCCGCGGCTCACGAGCCTACCGGGATGAGCTCTAAGTTGACACCGGGACGTCGTCGGGTAGACTCTCGTCATGCCCGACGACGTCCTCATCATCGACGACGCCGACCGCTACGGTCGACTCAGGCTGATCTCGTGGTGGCGGCAGGAACGGCTCGCCGCGGCCAAGGTCCTCGTTGTCGGCGCCGGCGCCCTCGGAAACGAAGTCCTCAAGAATCTCGCGCTCCTCGGCGTCGGTCACGTCTTCATCATCGACTACGACACGATCGAATCCACCAATCTCACGCGCTCGGTGCTCTACCGGAAGACGGATGAGGGCAGCCCTAAGTCCGAGCGAGCCGCCGCGGCCGTGAAGGGACTGAACGCCGACGTGCGCGTGTGCGCCATCAATGGAAACGTGATCACCGATCTCGGGCTCGGAGTCTTCGCCGAAATGGACGTAGTGATCGGTTGCCTCGACAATCGCGAGGCGAGGCTCTGGATCAACCGGCAATCCTGGAAAGTCGGGAAGCCGTGGGTGGATGGCGCCATCCAGGAGATCAGCGGCGTGACCAAGGTGTTCGTGCCGCCGGACGGGTCGTGCTACGAGTGCGCGATGACCGAGGCGGACTATCGTCTCATCAATCTCAAATACTCGTGTCCGCTCCTCCGGCGCGAGGACGTCGCGGAAGGGAAGGTTCCGACGGCGCCCACGATTTCGTCGATCGTCGCGGGATTCCAGACTCAGGAGGCGCTCAAACTCCTCCACGGGATTCCGGTGAACCCGGGCGCGGCCATGGTTTTCAACGGCGTCGCGAACAATTTCTACATCACCAAGTACCAGCGCCGGGAGGACTGCCTCTCCCATGAGACGTACGGAGAGATCGTAGATGTCCCCGTCGGGGCGGCCGACACCGTCGAGACGCTTCTGCGCGCGACGTCCGGGAGCGCGATCATCCTCGACCGGGATCTTCTCGTCGATCTGAGCTGCCCCAGGTGCGACGTCCGGAGAGAAGTGGTCCGACCGCTGGCCTGCGTGACGCTCCGCGAGGGCAAGTGCGGACGATGCAAGGGGATAATGCTGACCAACATCGTCCACACCGTCGAGGCGGGTTCGCCGTTCGCGAAGAATCCCCTCCGCGAAATCGGGGTCCCGGCCTTCGACATCGTCAAAGTGGCTCGGGGATCGGGCGGGGTTTATGCGAGGCTGGCGAAGGACCGGGCCGGCGTTCTGCAGTGGTCGTGAAAATTCCGTGCCGGATCTCGGATACGCGGGATAGAATGAGCGAGTCCTAACTACGGAGCGGCCGCGGGGGCCGCGAAATCCAACGGTAGGAGGGTGGTTATGTCCGACGGCGAAGGCATCCAGGTGACGTTCCTCGATCAGACGGGCGCCAAGAGCGTCAAGGCGCGGATTTCCCCCACGGTCCAGGTGAAGAAGATCATCCCGAACATCATCACCAAGATGCAGCTCCCCGTCACGGCTCCGGACGGGACGCCGATGAGCTACAGCCTGGACCACAAGGAGGGCGGGAAGCGTCTCCAGGAGACCCAGACGCTCCCGGACGCCGGGGTCAAGGAAGGGGACCACCTGATCGTCTATCCGGAGATCGTGGCAGGCCGGCGGAGATGAGTTTTTACGATACGCCCAGAAACCGTCGCCTCCGGACCGACTACGAGGCGATGAAGCAGTTGAAGGATCAGTCCACGATCCTCGAGTTCCAGGCGTTTGGCGATCCGCCCGAGCGGTACCTCTTCACCTTTCGGGGGAAAGGGCTGATGCGGAAGTCGAGTACCGAACCGGTCGAGTTGGCCGAAGTCCATCGGGTGGAAGTCCGCCTGGGGATCGACTATCCGCGGAGCCGGCCGGACCTGCAGTGGCTCACCCAGATCTACCACCCGAACATTTCCGCCGTAGGCGCGGTGTGTCTCGGCGGCTATTCGACGAATTGGACGCCGAGCCTCGGGCTCGACGAGCTCAACACGATGCTCTGGGACATGGTGCGCTACGCGAACTACGATCCCAAGAGCGCGTACAACTATGAGGCGGGCCGCTGGTGCGAGTCCCAGACTCAGTGGGACTTTCCGGTCGATCCGCGACCGATTCGCGACAAGATCGGCCAGACGGTCGGGGACAACGTCGTGACGCTCGAGATCGTGAACCCGACTCCGACCAAGGAGGCGCCTCCGATCACGCCCGAGGTCGTCGAAGAGGACATCATGGTCATCGACGACCAGACTCGACCCGAGCCTCCGCCGCGTCCCGCGCGACCCCGCGACGAAGACATCTTGATCATCGAGTGAGGCGATGTCGGACGGAATCGAGATCGTCGAGGACCTCAAGATCGCGGTGCCCGATGAGCGAATCGTCCCCACGCTGGATCCCACCAAGATCGTCGAGGTGAAGGCGACCATTCTCGGAGACGATCTCAAGATTTTCCTGCGCCAAGAGACCCTGGTCGAGATCTACGAGTACTCGAAAACCGACGTCTCGCACGAGTTGGGCGGAGTGCTGATCGGAACGTTCCATCAATGGAAGGGGCAGATCTGGATCGATATTGATGGCTACATCAAGGCGGCGCACTACGTGAACACGGCGGCCAGCTTCAAGTTCACCCATGACAGTTTCAGCGCGATCACGCGCGAGAAAGAGCGGCGCTTCAACGACAAGCCGATCGTGGGATGGCACCACACCCATCCCGGCTACGGCGTTTTCCTCTCCAATTACGATCGCTTCATCCAGGACGAGTTCTTCGATCTGCCGTACCACGTCGCCTTGGTCGTAGACCCCCGTGCGAACAAGTTCGGATTCTTCCAGTGGAAACGCGGCAAGATCGAGTCGTGCGGTTTCTATTTCGTGCGTCCCAAGCCCCAGTAAAGCGAACCCGGGTTTACTTTCTGTAAATCTCCGTTTACATTGCCCACGATCCGGCGAGATGACCCCGCATCCTCATGGGTGTTAGCGGGTTATGGGGCGTGAATTGCGGTGCCCTGGCCCGAGTTTTGCAAAACCCTGGTGAGAAGACTGGATACCGACCGGCGAAATTGAACTACGGCTCGCCCCTTTCGCCGGTCGGTTGTATCTTAGGGAGAGGGGAAGTTCGGCAGCTTGGCCAATCTGCATCGGCTCATCCCTTGGAAGCGCAAGAGCGGCGCGGTCGCGTCCCTTTCGGGATCCCTGGAGGACTTCCGACTCTCGGCCCCGCTGGTTCTTCTGGAGCTCGAGCACAAGAGCGGGCTCCTCATGGTGACCCACGCCCGCACCGGATCGTGTGGGACCGTCTTCGTACGCCAGGGGCGCGTGGTGCGCGCGGCGATCGAGGGGCGGTCCGACCGCCAAAACTCCGAAGCCGTCATCGAGATGCTCTCGTGGAATCGAGGGACCTTCGAGTTCCTCCCCGCCGCCGTCGATCTGGCGGATGAGGTCGGCTCCTCGACCACGACGATCTTGCTGGAGGCGGCGCGGAGGCAGGACGAGGCGGAGATTCCGCCGAAGTAATCGGGCCGCCGTCTCCGTCTGGTTGACAGTGACCCGCAAGCTTCCTAGACTCGGGATCCGATGATGAAAAAACTCGCCCTCCTTGCCGTGGCCTTCGCCGCCGCCTGCAGCTCTCGGAAGAGTCGAAGCGAGGCCCCCACCAGCGAACCCGCACGCCGGTCCTCCGACGGGCGGATGGCGGCCTGCGACCGGTGCCACATGGCCGTATACGTCGAGGAGCATCGTTGCGGTCTCACGGTGCCGTGCCGTCGGTGCGCGAGGGAGCATGGGGCGCGTCACTACCATGAGATCGTCCGGCGCTGCCCCCAGGACGCGGTCCTGATGCGAGAGGCGCACATCTGCAACGACTCGAAGGTGTGCGAGACCTGCCTGCACGCGACGGATTCGAACCCGCGTTGCGAGCTGTGTCGAACGAAAACGCATATCGGGCTCCTGTCGAAGAGGTGCGCTCACTGTTCTCGGCAGGCGCCGATCGTCGCCGTGCGCGGCATCACGAGTTACTGCGAGACTTGCAACCTGGAGGTCGGAGCGAACCACCTCCACGGGAAGAGCGAATTCTGCGGGACCTGCCTGCGCGAGGCGGGGCAGGGGCACGTTCACGACGTGACGACGCTCTGCGTCTCGCACGGCCGCGATTGCGCCGTCGACCACCAACACGGCCGCACGGAATACTGCCAGGCCTGCCGGAAGGATGTCGGCTCGAACCACAAGCACGGTGAGACGGTGTACTGTCTTCGCTGTCACCTCGAGGTGCCGTGGCCGCACGGGCATCATCTCGGGGAATAGACCGCAGGGGTCTTGCCCGGAACCCGATCGAGGTGCTCCGAATCGAAGGCTGGCCCTGGCTTCGAGACGCGGAGCGAACGCAGCGGTCCTCTCCCTTCGCCGGTCCCGTCGGATCCGTCACGGCTTCGGATTCACTTCTTCGCCGCCGCGTACGTGTACTCCTTGATCTTCTGCTCGAGGTCCGGCGGACTCTGCGCCGCCTGCATCATCGTTTGATAGGTGATTCTCTTCTGGATGAAGAGATTATAGAGGAAGTCGTCCAGAAGGATCATCCCGTCCTTCGCGCCCGTTTGGATGGCGCTGGTGATCTTATGCGTCTGATTTTCCCGGATGAGATGCTCGATGGCCGAATTCACGATCATGATCTCGAACGCCGCGCAGACGCCGCCCTCGACTTTGGGGAGGAGCGCCTGCGAGACGACGGCCAGCAGTGCCGTCGAGAGCTGCGCCCGAATCTGCTCCTGCTGCTCGACGGGAAATGCGTCCACGATGCGGTTGATCGTCCGCGCGGCCCCGGTCGTGTGGAGGGTTCCGAAGACGAGGTGCCCCGTCTCGGCCGCCGTGATCGCGGCCTGAATGGTCTCAAGGTCGCGCATCTCGCCGACGAGGATGACGTCGGGGTCCATGCGCAGGCCGCGACGCAACGCCTCGGAGAATCCCCCGACGTCTACGCCGACCTCCCGCTGCGTCAGGATCGATTTCTTGTGGTCGTGGAAGTACTCGATCGGATCCTCGATGGTGATGATGTGGCAGTCGTTCTCCTGATTGATGAAGTCGATCATCGTGGCGAGGGTCGTCGTCTTTCCTGAACCGGTCGGACCGGTGACGAGGACGAGTCCACGAGGTCGGAACAGCAGATTCTTCGACGAGGGCGGGAGGCCGATCTCGTCGAAAGAGAGGATCTTGTTCGGGATCAATCGCAGGGAAATCCCGACGTTTCCCTTCTGCTTGTAAATGGCCACCCGGAAGCGAGCCTTCTTCTCGAAGGCGAATCCGAAGTCCCCGCCGCCCTTTTCCTTGAGCTCCTGCTGGATGCGCTCGGGCGTGATCGCTTTCATGAAGGAGACGGTGTCTTCGGGCTGGAGCGGGGGGAGACTCAATGGCCGGAGGGTTCCATGGAGCCGGACCGTCGGCGGAATGCCTACGGTCAGGTGAAGGTCGCTCGCGTTCTTGTCGACGACGAGTTGCAGCAGCTTGTTGAGTTCGACGACCATTCTTGAAGCCTCCGTTACCCGTACGCGATGTCCTCGCGGTGCGTGATCGCGACGACTTCCTCGGGAGTCGTGATTCCGTCGAAGATCTTCCGCACTCCGTCTTCCAGCAAGGTCACCATGCCCGAGAGTCGGGCCTGCTCCTTGATCTTCTGCACCGGCTCCTTCCGGAAGACCATTTCGCGCATCGTCGAGTTCAACTCCATGAGCTCGAAGATGCCCTTCCGACCGCGGTACCCGCTCTCCTTGCACTGGTCGCATCCCACGGCGCGATAGATCTTCCGCCCGCGAAGATCCTCGGGCTTGATCCCGAGCGCTCCCAGGATCGAGGTGTCCGGTTCCGGATTCGCTTCCTTGCAGTTGGGGCAGAGGATTCGGACGAGCCGCTGGCCCATCGCCGCCTGAATCGACGAGGCCACAAGGAACGGCTTCACTCCCATGTCGATCAGTCGCGTGAGCGCTCCAGGGGCGTCGTTCGTGTGCAGCGTGGAGAACACGAGGTGTCCCGTGAGCGCCGCTTGGATGGCGATTTCCGCCGTCTCCGCGTCTCGGATTTCGCCGACGAGAATGATGTTGGGCGCCTGGCGCAGCATCGCCCGCAGGATGCGCTGGAACGTCATCCCGATCGAAGCCTTGACCTGCGCCTGGTTGATCCCCGCGAGATTGTATTCGACCGGGTTCTCGGCGGTGATGATCTTGACGTCCGGTCGGTTCAACTCCTTCAGCGCCGCGTAGAGCGTCGTCGTCTTTCCGGACCCCGTGGGGCCCGTCACGAGGACGAGACCGTTCGGCCGTTTGATGAGCGTCCTGAATCGCTTGTAGTCGGAGGCGTGGAAGCCCATCTCTTCGAGGCCGAGGAGGCCGCCCTTCTTGTCGAGAAGCCGCATCACCATCGATTCCCCGTGGGTGGCGGGGAGCGCCGAGACGCGGATATCCAACTCTCGGCTGTTGACGTTGATGCGGATCCGGCCGTCCTGCGGTTTGCGCTTTTCCGCGATGTCGATCTCCGCGAGGATCTTGATGCGCGAGAGGACCGCGCCCTGGAGGCGCTTCGGTGGAGCGTTCACTTCCTGGCACTGGCCGTCGACCCGGTACCGGATGCGGACCCGGTCCTCCATCGGCTCGACGTGGATGTCGCTCGCGCGGGCCTTGACCGCCTCGGCGATCATGAGTTGCACGAACTTGATGACGGGGGCATCGTCGTCCCGCGCCTCCGTCTCGTGCTCGTCGAGATCTCCTCCCCGGAGCTTGATCTCCGTCTGGGTCATCGTCGCCTGCTCGATGGCGTCGCTCATGAGCGACTTGTCCTTCGAGCCGTAGTGCTTTTCGATCGTGGAGACGATGTCCTCTTTCGGAGCCAGGACGCACTCCACCTCCGTGTTCAGGATGAACTTGAGGTTGTCCATGGTGAAGAGGTCGAGCGGGTCGGAAATGGCGATCGTGATCGTCTTTCCGTTGGTCTTGATCGGGAAGATGGTGTGTTCTTCGCACACGGTGCGGGGAACCGTCTTGGTGACGTCGGAGTTGATCTTGAGGTTCTTGAGATCGACGAATGGGTAGTCGAACTGTCGCGCGAGCGCCTCGGTGATCTGGGCCGGGGTGGCGAGCTTCATCTCGACGAGGATTTCGCCCAGCTTCTTGCCGGCCTCCTGCATCTGCTTCTTGAGGGCGGCCTTGAGTTGGACTTGGCTGACGACCTTCATCTCCTCGAGGATCTTCCCGAGGAGCTTGCGCTGTTGCACCATGGGGGTGAGATGGAGTGTACGACAGCGCGTCGAGAAGGGTCAACAGAGAACTTCGAGGACACCGATATCGCAGAAGCAGACGGGCGCGTGCCCTGAGAACACCGATGATCGACCGGAACCGATCGCGTTTTCGCCTTCGAATTTCCGTATTCTCCGTCTCGGTCGTGTCGCTATACTTTGCCCATGGGTCGGGGCGGCGTCCTTTTCCTCTTCCTCCTTGGCGCGTGCCAGAGCGCACCCGAACCGGTTCCGACGCGCGACGAGATGCGAGCGAAGCTGAAAGACCCCCGGGGACTCCTCGAGGTCTTCCAGAAGCTGGTCAGGACGGAGCAGCACGCCGTGGCCTGGGAATTCTGTCTCGCCGTGGACCCCGTCACCAAGGAAAAGGTCATCGGCAAGGAGGCCTACCAGCTGGCGATGACGAACGAATTGGTCCGACCGGTCCTCCCCCGGCTCCTGACGGGCCTGGAAGCGCACGCGGTGGACGAGAAGGGCGGGAAGATGCGTCTCTGCAATCCCGAGTTCGGCGTCTCGCGGGATTTCGAGATCCGCCTTTTCCTCCGCCGCTTGTGGACCTTCGCTTTTACCCCGGAGGATCTCGACTATTTCCGGGATCGGGCGCTGGCGTGGGTTCGGAAGCAGGTCGAGATGGCCGGACATCGTCACCATGTCTATCCTCCGGATTGGAAATACAGCAAAGTCCTCCCTCAATGCGGGTGCAAGAAGCATGGCTAAGCGGATCTACTTCTTCGGCGGCGGGCGCGCGGACGGCAGCGGTACGATGAAGAGCCTCCTCGGCGGAAAGGGCGCGGGGCTCGCGGAGATGACGAAGGCTCGAATCCCCGTTCCCCCGGGGTTCACCATCGCCACCTCCGTTTGCCGCGAGTACATGAGCAACGGGAAAAAGGCGCTGAAGGGCCTCGATGCGGACGTTCGTGCGAACATCGTGAAGCTGGAGAAGGCGGTGGGCCGGAAATTCGGCGACCCCGCCAAACCTCTCCTCGTTTCCGTGCGGTCCGGAGCGGAAGTCTCCATGCCCGGAATGATGGATACGATTCTCAATCTCGGGCTCAACGACCGGACCGTCGAGGGACTCGCGACAGAAACCGGCGACGAGCGCTTCGCGTACGATTGTTATCGCCGGTTCATCATGATGTTCGCCGACGTCGTGATGGAGGTGGACAAGAAGGAGTTCGAGAAAACCCTCGAAAAGCGGAAACACGATCGCGGAATGACGGTCGACCTCGAGCTCACGTCCGAGGACATGAAATGGCTCGCCGAGGGATTCAAGACGCACTACAAGAGCCGGCTCGGGAAGGATTTCCCCCAAGATCCGTTCGACCAACTCGCCGCGGCCCGAGAGGCGGTGTTCCGATCCTGGAACAACAAGCGCGCCATCGAATATCGGAGGATGAATCGGATCTCGGACGAGTTGGGCACGGCATGCACCGTTCAGACCATGGTGTTCGGAAACCTCGGGGACAACTCCGGTACCGGCGTCGGATTCACCCGAGATCCGTCCACGGGAGAGAACCGCTTCTACGGCGAGTTTCTCCTCAAGGCGCAGGGGGAGGACGTCGTGGCCGGGGTCCGCACGCCGCAGCCGATCGGTTCCCTCCAGGATACGATGCCCGAGGCATTCCGGGAGCTCTTCGCGATCACGAAGCGTCTGGAGAACCACTACCGCGACGTCCAGGATTTCGAGTTCACCGTGCAGTCGGGACGGCTCTACATGCTCCAGACCCGGTCTGGAAAGCGGACGGGACACGCCGCCGTCCGGATCGCGGTCGAGATGGTGCGGGAAAAACTCATCTCTCCCGAGGAGGCCGTCCTCCGGGTACAGCCGGAGCAGCTCGACCAGCTCCTCCATCCCATCTTCGATCCGGAGCGACGTCTGGAATTCCACGTCCTGGCCAAGGGTCTCAACGCCTCTCCTGGCGCGGCCGCGGGCAAAGCGGTGTTCACGGCCGAGCGGGCGGTCGAGTTGGCGGGCGCGGGGACCCGAGTCGTGCTGGTCCGCAAGGAAACTTCGCCCGACGACATCGCGGGGATGGCGGCGGCGGAGGGTGTTCTGACCGCCACGGGCGGGATGACGAGCCACGCGGCGGTCGTCGGCCGACAGATGGGAAAACCGAGCATCGTGGGGTGCGCTTCCCTTCACGTCGACGAAGAGGCGAGCCGCTTCCGAGCCGGAGAGATCGTCGTGGAGGAGGGCGAGGCCATCTCGATCGACGGGACGACCGGCGAGGTGATGCTCGGCGACGTACCCACGCAGGATTCCGAGATCATCCGCGTCGTGGAAGGAAAGCTCAAGCGCGAGGCGGCGCCGATGTTCGAGTACTTCGAGACCTTCCTGCGCTGGGTGGACAAGTTCCGCCGTCTCCGCGTCCGCGCCAATGCCGATATTCCGCGGGATGCCCGTGTCGCCGTCGCCTTCGGAGCGGAGGGAATCGGATTGTGCCGCACCGAGCACATGTTCTTCGCGGCGGAACGGCTGCCGGTCGTCGTGCGCATGATTCTCGCCTCGAACGACGAGGATCGCAGACGAGCCCTCCGGGAACTGCTGCCCTTCCAGCGGGACGACTTCAAGGGCTTGTTCGAGACCCTCCGGGGAAAGCCGGTCACCATCCGCACGCTCGATCCCCCGCTCCACGAATTCCTGCCCAAGCGCGAACTTCTCATGCTGGACATCGAACGTATGCGCGCCTCCGGAGCGAAGGCAGAAGAGATCGCGGAGAAGGAGGCGTTGCTCCAGCGGGTGAACGAACTGCACGAGTTCAACCCGATGATGGGACTTCGCGGTTGCCGATTGGGGATCTCGCTCCCCGACATCACGCGGATGCAGGCCGAGGCGATTTTCGAGGCGGCGCTCGACGTGGGCATCATCCCCGAGATCATGATTCCCCTGGTCGGGAACGTGAACGAACTCCGCCATCAAAAGGCGATCGTCCATGAGGTCGCCGAACAGGTATTCGCCCGCCGAGGGCGCCGGGTGAAGTACCTCGTGGGGACGATGATTGAGGTTCCGCGCGCCGCGGTCACGGCCGACGAGATCGCCAAGGAGGCCGAGTTCTTCTCCTTCGGCACGAACGATCTGACGCAATTCACCCTGGGAATCTCGCGCGACGACGCGGCGAGATTCCTGCTCAAGTACGTGGAGATGAGAATCCTTTCGGACGATCCGTTCGTGCGGCTCGATCGTGGGGGGGTGGGACAGCTCATTCGCCTGGCGGTCGAGAAGGGGCGGGCGACGCGGCCGGAACTCAAAGTGGGGATCTGCGGGGAGCACGGAGGCGAACCGAGCAGCGTCGAGTTCTGCCACGACGCCGGGCTTAACTACGTGAGCTGCTCGCCGTATCGACTGCCGATCGCTCGACTCGCGGCCGCGCAGGCGGCTTTGCGGGAGAAGAGGGGAAAGAAATGAAATCGGCGCTCCTGGAAACGAAACATCTCCGGGCAAGGGGATTCGACGTCCGTCGGTATTTTCGCCGTTGGGGCCGACAAGCCGTCCATCTTCCGGCCCGGATCGAAATCGTTCTTCCCGGAGGAAGGAAGTTCACCTCGGGCACCGCCATCATCCGGAACATCAACCTGAAGGGAGCGCTCCTGGCGAAATTCGTTCTTAAGAAGCCCTATCTGCCTGCCCGCTCCTTTCAGATCCGAATGACGTTTTGCTCGGATGAGTACGACGGAATCGGCGCGGTGGCGCGACCCGTCCGCTTCGGTGTCGGCCACGACTTCGAGATCGCGGTCGTGTTCGAGGACTTTTGGGCCGGCACGGACGGTACGTAACGAATCGTAACCTCGCCCGTTACTTTCCGTAACCTGCCCTCTCCCCACCGCCTCCATTCGAACGGCACGCGAATTGCCCCGATCCGTCTCGTGACTTGTTGGACCCAAAGCGCAGAGGTAGAATCCAGTGAAGATGCTGACGACCCGCCCGAAGAAGACGGTCGACGATTACTGGAAGCTCCCCGACGATACGCGCTGTGAGCTCCTTCGGGGGGACTTCTACATGTCGCCGTCGCCGAACTCGCGACACCAACGAGCCGTACTCAATCTCGCGACGCGTCTTCACCTCCACGTGGAGGCGAACAAGTTGGGGCAGGTATTCGTCTCCCCCTTCGACTGTGTCCTTTCTCAGGAAGATGTGGTTCAGCCCGACGTTCTATTCGTCTCCACCGCGAACCTGACCAAGATCCGCGATTGGCTGTTCGGAGCCCCCGACTTGGCGATCGAGGTATTGTCCCCGTGGCACGCCGAGCGAGATCGCATCGTAAAGCGCGACCTCTACGCCGAACGAGGGGTCCAGGAGTATTGGATCGCGGATGTCGAGGCGCGGACGATCGAGGTTTTCGTGCTGGACTCCGGTCGATTCCGTGGGGCGGGCGTCTTTGGCGCCGAGGACACTCTGCGGTCCCATGTCCTCCCGTCTTTGGACATGAGGGTCGGTGCCGTCTTGGAGTAGCCGCCGTCTTCTTTTCTCGATGATTGCGAGGAGTCCCAACAGAATCGAGGCCGGCGCAAGTCCGATCCAGCCTCCGCGCAATGGAGCCGCGCTCGTCCTACAGCCGCACTTGCCGCCGCCTCCGGAGGATTCGTCCTCCGAAGCGACTTGGCACGCGCCCGTGAGGCTCGTTTCCGTCGACACGATGGATCCGTTCCGACCGGCGCGGACTCGGAAAGGACCCAGGTTGACGCCCCCGGTCCGGGGGGGTATGCTTCGTTCCAGGAGCCGACCCGGCCGTCGGAAAGCGGTTAGCGGTCGTGGGTGGGTGGTGGGTGAGCGGCGGTCGGCGTCCCCTCCGCCCGCCGGTCGCCGATCTGCCCCGAGTGACTCGAGGATATGTCCTTCAAAGGCGACCTCTCGACGATCGGCCTCGCCGAGGTCTTTCAAATGATCTCGATGGCGGGGAAGGAGGGCACTCTCGTCGTCCAAGACGCCGAAAGCCGCAAGTGCATCTACTTCAGCCAGGACGGCGTGCAGCTCATCTCCACGGGTAAGCGCAGGGGACTCCGCATCGGCGACCTCCTGGTCCGCGCGGGGAAGATCTCCGAATTCCGACTTCGCGAAGTCTTAGAGAGCCAAGAGGGGACGAAGAAACTCCTGGGAGAGGCCCTCGTCTCGGGCGGCTATGTCACGGAGCGGGACATCCAAGAGGTCGTGCGCGCCCAAATCGAGGAGGAGATTTACGATCTCTTTCTCTGGAAGAAGGCCGGATTCGAATTCATCGAAGGCCCCCCGGCGACGGAATTGCAGGAGGCCGAGGCGCGGGCGACGAAGCTCTCTTTCGACGTGAATGCGCTCTTGCTCGAAGCGGTCCGCCGCGTCGACGAGTGGGCCGTCATCAACCAGAAGCTCCCGGGGCTCGAGGCCGTGGTGGTCTTCGACAGCGAGGTCGCCCGGCAGGAGTCCGAGGGGATCGTGGCGGAACAGGCGAAGCGCCTGCTCGGACACCTGGACGGGCAAAGCCCGATCGGCGAGGCGCTCGATGCCAGCGGAGCGACGCGCTTCGAAGGCTGCCGGATCGTCGTGGATCTTCTCGACCTGGGAAAGCTTCGCCTCCTCTCCCTCGAGGAGATCCTGGAGCTGGGCGAGCGGCGGTTCGGTGAGGGTCGGCGCGAGCGCGGTCTTCGGCTCCTGCGCGCGGCGGCCGCGCTGGCCCCCGCGGATCCGGCCGTCGCGATCCGCCATGCCGTTTTTCTGGAATCGGACGGGCAGGCGAAGGCGGCGGCGGGAGAACTCGCGCGCGCCGGCGGGCTCCTGGCCGAGAGCGGGCGTACGGATGAGGCGAACGCCCACTATCAGCGCGCGGCCGAACTCGATCCCGAAATGCGACCGGCGACGAAGATCCAGACGAGGATCGGACTGAAGGGCTCCGATACGGCCGCCGTCCGACTGGAAGCGGAAGAGCGGATCCAGAAGGCCCTGGCGCGCCGCGACTATGCCCGCGCTCGGGAGCTTTGCGAGGACACGCTCCGGGGCGAACCGGAGAACGCCGACTGCCGCCTGCTCCTCATCCGGGTGTTCCACGAGAGCGGAAACCGCAAGGGACTGGACGAACAGCTCCGGTACCTACGATCGCATCTTCCGGCGGATCGGGAGCAGGCGGAGAGAATCCGCAAGCGGCTGAGCAAGATCGTGCCGCAGAACGGCGTTCCGCGCGGCCTCGCCGGGATTCGAGCGAAAAGGAGAACTCGACGGATCCTGAGTCTCGCGGGAGGGGCGGTCCTGATCCTGCTCCTCGGCGGGAGCGTGAAGTTCGAGATCGATGCCCGTCGATCCTTCGACCGACATGCCCTTCGCGCCGACCTCCGGATGAAGGATCGCGAGTACGGCCGCGCGCTCCAGGCGATGGAGGAGTTCCGCGGGACGATCTACCGGCACAGTCCGTTCGTCCGGAAGCGGGTGGAGGAGAAAGAAGCGCAAATCCGGGAGGCGCAAGACCTCGATTCGGCGACCCGCGCCACGGCCGTCGACGTCCAGCGCCAGAAGTTGACGGACAACGTCCAGGCGCGCCTGGCGTCGGTGGAGCGCGACCTCGGGGATGGAAACTACCGATCGGCGCGGACGGCGGTGGACGATCTCCTCCAACTCCTGCAGAGGGCGAAGGAGGAGGAGTACGTCCGCACGAGCGCGGCCTTTCGGCGCCGAGTGGACGAGTTCGTCCAGCGGGCGAAGGGGTTGGAGCGGAAGATCGAGGACACGATCGACCGCATCCGCTCCGCGCGCCGAGACGCGGATCAGCTGGTGGAGCAGGGCAAGTTTCGCGATGCGGTCGCCGCCTATCAGAAACTCCTGGAGCAGTATCCCCGCTACTTCTCGCCCGAGGATGTCCAGTTCCCCTTGCGGATCCGCGCTCGGCCCGACGGTACGCGCATCGTCGACAAGCGCCGGGGCGAGCTGGGGGTCGTCAAAGAGGGGCACTTCGATCTCTATCTCCGCTACAAGGACCTCCCCCTACAACTGCGCTTCCTGAAACCGGGATTTCGGGACCGCGAGGACGTGAAGGTTCCCTACGATGCCGGGGAGACGGAGGAGATCGTCCTGGACGAGAAGCTCATCGCCCGAGGATGGCCGTGGACGCCGTTCGAACAAGCGGTATCCTGGCCGCCCGCGTACGCCGGCGGAGCGGTGTGCGTGGCCAGCGGGCAGAGTCTCTACTGCATCGGCGCGGAAACGGCGTCGCTCCTGTGGCGCGTGCAGCATCCGAAGCCGATCTCCGGTCCCCCGGTCGAGCGGGGAGGCCGGATCTTCTATCTCATCGGAGAAAAGACGCTCCACATCGTCGATCCCGCGAGCCGCGCGGAGACGAAGGTGAAGTTGTTTCGGGAGGGGGTCGGATCTCCGGGCGTCTCTCCCGACGCAAGATATGTCCTGGTCGGCTCGGCCGATCGGTTCCTCGCGCTGGTCGATCTTCGCGCGGGCGTGGGGAAGGAAGTTCAGTGGGAACGCCCGATTCCGGCGCGGCTCCTCGGCGCACCGGTGTTCGTCGGGGAGACGATCTGCTGGACGGACACGGACGGGGTGGTGCACGCCTTCCGCGAAGATCGGGAGATCTGGACGTATGGGGCCGGCCACGTGACGACCGCTCCGATGGTCGCGGAGGGGAAGATCGTGATCGCGCGCGAGGAAAACCGAATCGTGGCCCTCGATCTAGAGGGGCGCGAGTCGTGGTCGGCCGAGACGGCGGGAAAAGTCGAGATCGCTCCCGTAGTAGCCGACGGCGCGGTATATGCGGTCGTCGGCCCGACCACGGTTCAGCGCCTCCCGATGAACGCCTCCCGCGGCTGGAGTTGGTCTACGTCCGGCAAGGCGATCCGAGCGAGTCCGGCTCTCGCGCACGGCCGAGTGCTCCTGGTGACGGAAGATCGGGTGCAGGCGCTCGACTCGACCTCGGGTGTGTCCCTTTGGTCGTTCACGCCGTCGGGTGGGGGGACGAGATTCGCGGCGGCGCCGTTGATCGTGGGACGGGTGGCCTACGTGGGAGGCAGCGACCGATGTCTCTATGCCATAGAACTTGATTGACAGTGTTTCCCGCGGGGAATACGATCACTTCGACGCGATCGCTGGGAGCCGCGCATGGGACTGTTCGACACGCGTAAGCGGCTGCAGGAGCTGGAGCAGGAAGTCCAGCGCAGCCCCACTCCGGTCAACATGGTCAATCTGGTCGAGAAGTACCTGGCGACGGGCCAGGACGACCGGGCGCTCGAGATGGCCCGCAAGGCCGTCGAGCGATTCCCCGACAGCGAGAAATGCACGGCCGCCTACGAGAACATCCAACGCATGCGGCTTCAGCGCGACATCGTCGAGCTGAACCAAGCGATTCGCAAGACGCCGGCTCGGACGCACTACGAGCGATTGGCCGAAGTCTATCTCCACGAGCTCGGCAATCGGAACAAGGCCTACGAGCTGGCGCTGGAAGGGCTGAATCGATTCCCCCAAAGCGACGGGCTGCACGGGATCTGCGGTCTGGTCCGCATGGACCGATTCCACTATGAGTTTCTCGCGAACGACTTCACCGAGGCGGTTCGCCACTTCGAGAGCGCGGCCTCGGTCAATCCCTCGAACGGGCGTGCCCTGGCGGCGCTCGGGCGGCTCTACGCGGAGGTGGGGGCGTTCGACCGGGCGCGGGAGTACCTGGATCGGGCGGCGCGCGCGGGACAGCTCGATTCGGACGCGGAGCGGCTGGCCCGATTCGTGGATTCGCGCGGGAACGAGCGCGTGGACCTCGACGACGCTTTGATGGGGATCGAAACCCGTCGTGGGCTCTCGCCGGAGGGGC
>CAZGKV010000114.1:0-15805 GCA_964526305.1 uncultured Planctomycetales bacterium
TCTGCACCCTCGGCGCCGCCACCGCGGCCACGATGATTCGTCAGACAGAGCCTAGCGCGAAACTCCCACTCCGATTTCGACAGAGTAACGGCGGCACGCGCACGGTGCGCGATTCCCAATTTCGGTTTTTCCTTACTGGAGGTGTGGAATGGACCGTATCGACAGGCAGACTGATGCCGACCGCCCGAGCCCTTCACCGAAAACCCAACAGTCCGGAAGACAGATCCGGCATGTGGAGGTCGATGGGAAAAAGATCCTTGTCGTCGCCACGCGCCTGAAGTGCGGAATCAGAATGGCGTGCTTTAACTAGCCCCGACTCACCCAATTGGGATTGGGGGAGAGGCGGGCCTCTTCCCCATCCCCATACTCCAGAAGGGATCCTCATGAATGCCACCATGACCGCGAATTGCTACCCTTGGCTTCTGCCTTCGGTCCGAATGAGACTCTCTGGAGATACCCTCATCCTGCGCGACGGGGGCGAATTCCTGACGTTCGAATCGGACGGTCGAAGAGTATTCGAACTTCTCAGCCAAGCCGGCGGCGAGGCTCCGGAAGCCAGTTTGACCGACTTCCATCTACTCGCTCCCGTGCTCGAAGAACGGCGATGGTTGGTTCGGCTCGCCCGGCCCTTGAGTGAAATCCTCTCCCAGAGCCCAGGTGCCTCGAGACAGTTAGCCTACTTCGCGCAACTCCAGCGAAACGGACCGGACCGCTCGTTCGAGGAGTTGTCCGGCGCTCGGATTCTGATTCTGGGGGTCGGCGGCGTCGGATCTCATCTGGCCGTGAGCCTGGCCGGATCGGGTGTGGGCCACCTGACTCTCTCCGATCCGGATTCGATCGACCAAACGAATCTCAATCGCCAATTCATGTACGCCATGTCCGATGTCGGAAAGTACAAGGTCCGTGTCGCGGAACGCTTTCTCCGGGATCGATACCCCCAAGTCGACATTCGGAGTATTCCGGAGCGACTCCTCGATCACCCCACGGCTCGCAATGTTCTGTCCGAGATCGATCTAGTCGTCTTCGCCGGGGACTGGGACACGCTGGGCCGACAGTCTAGGATTCCGACGGATATTCCTGTTGTCTCGGCGGGGTACATCGGCTCCACGGGGATCGTCGGACCGCTCCTCGACCCACGAGCGGGTACGGCCTGCTGGAGATGCCGCCTCGCTCCCTTCGACGAGCTGTGCTCTTTGGAGGCTCAAGCTCCGCAACGCGAAACCGGGTGGAATTCCTCGGGCGCGACCATCAACGGACTTCTTGGACACCTGGCCGCTGAGGTAGTCCTTCGGCAAGTCGCGCCCTCGCTGGGAGGTCCGCTCCTGAAGGAAGAGATTCTCCTGATCGACATGGTCACCCTTACCGTGACGAAGGAAAGGATGGCCGACGTCGATTGCCCGCACCGATCCTGAAACTCCTCTCTCGATTCCGACAGCGTAGGGGTGAGCGGAATCTTCTCATGACACGACATCGACTTGGAACGATCCTCATCTTCGCCGCCCTCGCCCTTCCGGGCTGCGGAGGAGGGGGCGGTGGGTCCGACGAGGAGCCCTCCCATACTGCGGTGGCGCGGGGATCCGCCTGCCTCCAAGCCCTCGACATTCTCGGCGCTCAGGGGGGCGCGACGTTGGATCTCGCGCAACAGTCGGGCGCGAAGGGTCTCCGCGCCACGCCCAACCTTTCTTGGGCGGGCGTCGAATGGGATCCCATCGACTCTCCCGGACAGTACTACTGGAACAAACAAGACGAGGCTCAAAAGGCGATCCAAGCGCGGGGATTCGAGAACTACCGGGTGCTGAACTCCGCGCATCCCGACTTCAATCCCAATCCGGCGCTCTACGCGGGCCTCAACTACCGGATTCCCCAGGACCGAGAGGAACAGTACAAGTCGTGGGTTCGAGCCGTCGTTCGCCGGTACTACCGTCGAGCGGAGGACGGGAATCCCGACGCCATGCCGGGCCTGATACGGCCCGTGAGCCATTGGTCCTACACGCCCGAGATCGGCACCTTTTGGATCCCGACCCTAGATCCGGCCCAGCTCGCGGCGGACTACGCGTGGATGTTCGATCTGACCCAGTCCGCGATCAAGGAGGTCGATCCCGGCGCGAAACTGTTCCTCCCCTTCAACGGGGGAACCTACAACGCCGCGTTCGCGCGCGGTTTCTTTTCCTCGTACCGCTCCACGATCACGGTGAACGGGGCCGCCTACACGCCCGAACAGGCGGCGATCGCGTTCAGTCATTCCATCACTCTCGTCGAAGAACTGGTCCGACTTCTCGATCCCGACGCATACGACTTCCATCTCTACGGGGACGCCGAGAGCATCCCGATGCAGAAGGCTTGGCTGGATTGGAGGCGGACTCAAGTCCAGCGCCCCCCGAAGTCGCTCTACTCCATGGAAGGCGGCGAACCGTACGGGAAGCTGGGCGAGACCTTTCCAAACGAAGCGAGCCGGCTGCAGTTTCAGTCCGGAGCCATGCTTCGGCACTTCGCCCTCGCCTATGCCGCCGGCTTCGAGACGGTGACCTTCAACCTCAGCAGCGAATATGCGACATCCTCGGACTTCGGCAATCTCGACCTCACGAATGCCGATGGGTCTCCCCGTCCCGCGTACTACACCTACTCGCTCGCCGTCTCGAAGCTCGTTCCCTTCGTTTCGGCGGTCGAGATCGTCGGCACGCCGACGGGCGTCCGGCTCTTCCGATTCGATCTGCCCGCCGGCGGGGCGACGTGGATCGCGTGGGACGCCGTCGGGGATTGGACCACCTCGAAGACCTTCGACCTCCGGGACGTCCTTGGGATCGACTCCGCAAAGGTGACCTGGCCGATTACGGCCGCGGGGGTAACGAGCCCTACCATCGACACGCCTCTCTCCTCCGCCATTCCGCTGAGCGCCCTCCCAGTCTTCATCGAGAAGGGACCGTAAGCATGTTTCTGCTCTTGGCGACTCTCGTCCAGAATTCCGACGGACCGGCGCCCGTGTTCCATGAGCCGGCGGACACCCGAACATCGGACTTCGTGATGCTCGACCGGTCCGTCCTTGCCGGGTTCGATGGACGAGGGTTTCGGGTCCGACTCGGCTCCGCGGGCCCCATCGTGCGCTGGTCCCTGGAAGGAGCTAGGGAGACTCGACCTCGAGGAGAGGATCGGCAGCCGGGGCTCGTTCACTACTACGTCGGATCCCGTGAATCCTGGCGCACGGATGTGCCGACGTACGCTCGAATCGTCTACGACCGCCCCCTCACCACGGCCGATCTCGTCATCGATCGTCGAGCCCACGGCCTGAAGTACTCGATCCACTGCACCGCCGCACCGTCGAGCGTAGGTCTCCTGTACGAGGGTGCAGACGAAGTGCGGACGGCGGACGGGGGTACCGCCCTGGAGGTCTTGGCAGGTGCGCAGGTGCTCCTTCGCGAAAGCGGTCTCCGTTGCTACTACGCCGATACGGGCGAACCGGTCTCCGCGCGATTCGGTTCGCCGCGCCGCGAGGGATCCGCCTGGCGGTATTCGATCGAAATCGAATCCGCGGATGCCTCGCGACCGCTCGTGATCGATCCGACGGTGTCGTGGTCCTCCTATCTGGGGGGACTTCAGGACGATCACGCCTTATCGGTCGCGCTCGACGCGCAAGATCGCGTCTCTGTAACCGGGACCACCAACTCGACCAACTTCCCGACCTCGGGGCCCGGCGTTTCTCCGCCGGGCTCCCTTCCCGAGGCCTTCGTCGCGAAGATATCCTCGGACGGCACCACGCTGCTTTGGTGCACTCATTTCGGAGGCACGGCCGCGGAATACGGAACCGGTCTGGCCCTCGACTCCTGGGGAAATACCTACGTCACCGGTACGTCGTATTCCGACGACTTTCCCGTTCAATACCCCATCCAAGGATTCATGGGCGGCATGTCCGATTCCTACGTTGCCAAGTTTGCGGAAGCCGGAACGCTGGTATGGGCTACCTATCTCGGCGGAGAGGATGTCGACGACGGCGTCGCCCTTGCCGTCGACGCCACTGGAGCCGTGCTGGTCGGCGGGACTACCCGATCGAATGGATTCCCCATTGTGGGAGGATTCCAATCCGCGAAGAACTCACCGCGGGATGCATTTGTGGCCAAGATCGACTCGGCGGGAACGGCCCTGATTTGGTCCTCCTATTTCGGTGGGACCGGAGACGAATTCGCGTACGGGGTATCTGCGGACACCGCAGGCAATGTGTACTTGTGCGGCCAGACTGGGTCGACTTCGCTCTCCGGCGCGGTCAATCCGTACGGCGGGGGGACGGCGGAAGGATACGTCGCCAAGATCTCATCCTCGGGTTCGACCCTGATCTGGACGCGCTATCTCGGCGGATCCAACTTCGAGGGCGCTTACGCCATTTCCGTCACCGACGGATCGAGCGTGTTCGTCACCGGCCGGACCAATTCGAGCAATTTTCCCGCGTCCGGCGGATTTCAAACCACGCTCGGTGGGATCTACGACGCCTTCGCAGCCCAATTGGATGGCGCGGGATCTCTCGTATGGGGCACCTACCTCGGCGGGTCGGGCAACGACTTCGGCCAATCCATCGCGAGGGACTCGGCCGGGAATCTGTATCTTGCGGGCTACACGGCCTCCTCGGTCAACTTTCCCATGGTCAATCCCTTCCAAGCGACGTTCGGCGGAGCGGTCTATGACGCCTTCGGCGCCAAGATCACGGTTTCGGGCGGCGCCCCCCAATTGGTGTGGTCTTCCTTCTTCGGCGGAAATGGCGATGACTATGCCTATGCCGGACAGGTCTCGGCCTCCGGCGCCTCGTTCGTAGTGGCCGGAAAAACCAGCTCCACGAACCTCCCGGGCACGTGGGCCGGCGCGTACGACGTGCTCATCGCGAAGGGCCTGTCCCCCCCGCCTTCGCTCACGGTCGGATCGCACGAACTGGCCTTCGAGGTTCTCGAAGCTGGCCCACCTCCGGAGCCCCAAGAGGTCGTCATCGGCGCTACCGGAGACGGAACGCTTGCGTGGACGGCCACTCCCGGCGCATCCTGGCTGGCGGTGTCCCCGGGATCAGGGGCGATGGTCTCGGGAGGGTTCCAGACCCTGATCGTTTCCATCGATCCGGCAGGTCTCCCGGCAGGCTCCTACGCCGCGACCGTCGTGGTAGGGATCACCGGAGGAGGCCCGACGGAGACGATCAACGTAAGCATGGAGGTCTTGGGCATGGCGGCGGAGTCCGTGCCGGAAGACCAGGGCTCGCAGGGAGGCGGCTGCTTCTCGAGCGCAGTTCCGGCGCATCCCCCCGTGTCCCTCCTCACGGGGATCGCGCTTCTGCTCTTGGCCCTCCGAGTTCGACGATGAGCCTCCTCGCTCTGCTCGCGACGCTGCAGGACCCCCACCCACAGCGCCCAGCGGGAGATCATCCGAGACTGCTCTTTCGCGCCTATCCCGACGACGCCGTCGATCAGGATCGCCTGCGAGTCGAAATCGATCCGGCGAAGGGCCTCGTCGTGCTTTCCTCCAGAATCGACGGACGGGTCGCGCCCATCGCCAGAGTCGAAGGGGTCAAGATCGCATCGGGGCGATAGGTCTCGTGTGAATTCTCCGTTCAAGGCACCCGCGTCGTCTTCGCGATCGATGGAGCACGAAAGGTCGATCTTCCGGTCCGAACTCTACCGGCCCCGGGGTACTTCCAATGGGAAGTCTCCCCGGAACCGCACGTTCACCTCGATGACATCCACATTTCTGTCGATCCAGTGAGGAACCCTTGACACGAGTATTCGCTCCGGCCCTGATTGTCCTGTGTTCGGCCTGTAGCACCACGGTCGAGTGGAAGATTCTGGACTCTTCGACATCCAAAGCCGAACTCCGCCAGACGGTCGCCGGTCGGGAGATCGTGGCCGGAGTCGAGACCATCGAGGGGGACACTCCCGTGGAGTTCCGAGGCACCAAGGTCATCGTGCGGAGCCGCGTCGGACACCGAGGGATCATCCGATTGGATCGCATCGAACTCGACATCGATTCGGTCCGACTCCACATCGACGAGCGGGAGCTCTGGGTGGAGGGAGCGAGATGCTCCATCTATCCGAGCTCCCGGGACGGATGTCTCGGCAACGTGGTGGAGATCGACGGCGAAACCGGGCGCTACCGGATCGGCACCTAGCCCACCCCCGGACAACGAAACTCCGCGCCGGAAACGGACAGAGAAGAGGTGGAAGGTCGTTCCTTCAGGAGATCCGCCATGCGTCGATCGCACAATCTGATACTGCCGTGGGTAGTCGCGACGTTCGGGGCGTTCGGAACGGAAATCTGGGCGCAGACGAGCGCTCCCATCTCGGACGGACCCCTTGTAGGCGCCGTCACCGACCAGTCGGCGAAGATCTTCGTCCGAGTCGGCGGAGCGAACCCGAGCGTGACCGTTCAGATCGATTTCTCCACGGACGCCACATTCGAGACCCTTGCCTCCACGGAAACGGCGACCGTCACCTCCTCCACGGACAGGACCGCGATCCTCTCCCTGACCGGTCTATCGGAGAACACGCTCTACTATTTCCGTATCGTGACGAACGGCGCGCGTCCCCCTACCACCGGCGGCGTCGGTTCGTTCCAGACTCTTCCCCCGGCGACGGGGGGCAAGTGGTGTTTCGCCGTCATCGCCGACTGCGCGGCGATCGCCTCGAACCCGAAGGTCGTCACCAGCGTGTATACGGCGATCGCAAACCTCACCGGGGACCTGCGGCCGCAATTCGTCGTCCAGATCGGCGACTTGGACCATAGTGACCCCGGTGGATCCGCATCCAAGCCGAACGTCAATACGCTCCAAGCCGCCCGGAACATGCATCGCGACGCCCGGGGACCCAACCGACGCGGGTCCGCCAACAACCAGATCGGCACCTACTTTTCCCAGTTCGTCCAGCGGAATTTCCCCGTGGAGCATATCTGGGACGACCACGATTATGGCTACAACGATGCCGATTCCACCTTTGCGTACCGCTCGCAGGCCTGGAGGGCGTTCCTCGAGTACTGGCCGACTCACGACCTACCCCGCGATCCGCGAATTTACCCCGACGGCGGGCTCTGGCGCTCGATCCCTTTCGGACCCGCGGACGTCCTCGTTCTCGATGAGCGTTCGCAGCACGTGGGGCTCCAGGGAGCCTCGCCCACGATGCTGGGATCCGCTCAGACCGACTGGCTCAACTCCTCTCTGAAAGCGACCGCGACTACCCGCTGGCACATCCTCCTTAGTCCGCAGGTCTTCAACCCCACCGCCAAGGCCACCAGCGCCTGGGGAGCCTACGGTGCCGAGCGCAATGCACTTCTCACGACCGCACAGGCCAACGGCGTCCGGAATCTCCTCGTGATCAGCGGAGACCTTCACTCCGGCGGAGCGCTCGACGACGGAACGAACACGGGTATCGGAGGGAATCCAGGTCCGCCGGAAGTCAGCGTGCCGCACACCAACATGCAACAAGGGTTCGACACGTTCGCGAGCAACGAAAACGCCGGCTCTTGGTCCCACACGTACATCCAGGGCAACGTGGGAAATCCCGGTTTCGTTCTCGTGCGTATCGACGAGACCGTGATCCCGGCTACGCTCACCCTCGAAATCCGCGATCAGAACGGCAACATTCGCCAGAACGGCACTGGATCCCCGATGCAGTTGGTCGTGACCAAGAAGTAAGCGGCCCGTAAGGAGTGCAGATATTTTTTCGGGCCGCTTAGAAAACGTCCGGCAGGATCTTCCGCGTCTCGAGGAGCAAGAACTCGTCCGTCTTGCGCGCGTCGGAGAACTCGAAGCACTTCGCGGCCACCTCGCGGGCGTACTCGATCGTGAGCGAACGCACGATCTTCTTGATCTCCGGGATCGCGGGAGGGACGACGCTGAAGCACTTGAGGCCCATTCCGAGCAGGAGCATCGTGTAGCGCGGATCGCTGGACATCTCCCCGCACACGGAGACGGGCTTCCCGCGCTTCTCCCCTACCTCGATCACGTGCCGCAGGAGTCTCAGGATCGCCGGATGCGAGGGCTGGTAGAGCGACGCCACTTTCTCGTTCAGGCGATCCACCGCGATGGAGTAGGCGATGAGGTCGTTCGTACCGATGCTGAAGAAGTCGACGTAGTCGGCCATGAGATCGGCGACGATGGCGGCGGACGGAACCTCGACCATGATCCCCATCGAAACGCGGCCGGGCACCGACTCGCCCTCTCGCACGAGTTCGTGACGGACCTCGTCGATGAGCTCCCGCACCTGGCGGATCTCGTGCACGCTGGAGACCATGGGAATCATCGCGTGCACGTTTCCCATCGAAGAGACCTTGAGGATCGCGCGCATCTGCGTCCGGAAAAGTTCCGGCCGCTCCAGACAGAGACGGATTGCCCGCGTGCCCAGGAACGGATTCTCTTCGCGAGGCAAGCCGTCCACGGGCATCTTGTCGGCGCCCAGATCCAGCGTCCGGATCACGAGCTTCCGGCCGCCGAGTTGGCCGAGCGCCTGGCGGTACGCCTCGAGGTGCATCGCCTCCGTGGGGTGGAATCCGCTTTGGAGATAGAGGAACTCCGTTCGATAGAGCCCGATCCCTTCGGCCCCGTGCTCGACCGCGGCCGCCACCTCGCCCGGGAGCTCGATGTTCGCGAAGATCTCGACCCGGTGACCGTCGCGCGTTTCCGCCGGAAGATCCCGCAGTTCCTTCCCCAGCCGCCTCCCGTGCAGGACGAAATTGCGCTCCATCGCCTGATAGCGCTTGAGCGTCGCTTCGCCGGGGTTCACGATCACCGTCCCGGATGCGCCGTCGAGGATGATCGCATCCCCTCCGCTCACCGCCGTGGTGACGTTTTCCACTCCCACGACGGCGGGGATTCCGAAGGAGGCCGCGACGATCGCGGTGTGGGAAGTGCGCCCGCCCACCTCCGTCACCATCCCCAACACCTTGTCGCGGTCCAGAGCGAGCGTCTGCGCCGGCGTAAGATCGTGCGCGACGATCACCACCTTTTTCGCAAGCCGGGAGACGTCCTCCCGCTTCGCTCCCAGGAGGTGGCGGATCAGCGTCTTTTCGATTTCCGAGAGATCGCGCGTCAACGACTGAAAGTACGGCGAGCCCGTGTCCTGAAGGACCTTGATTTTCTTCTTCAGATGGCGGGAGGTGGCGTATTCCGCGGTGAAGTGGTTCTTCCGGATCGCGCCGACGATGTCATCCTTGAGTTGGGGATCGGTGAGGAGTCCGACGTGCGCCTGGAGGATCTGGCCCAGTCCCGAGGCCTTCTTCGCCAGTTTGGCCAGGTGTCCTTCGAACTCCTTTTTCGCGGCGTCCAATGCCCGCTCGATCCGAACGACTTCGGCTTCGACGATTTCGGCCGCGACCGTACGTTGGGGGATCCGGAATTCCTCAGTATCGAGTACGAGCGCCTCTCCGATCGCGAAGCCGGCGGAGACCGGAATGCCCTTGCGGATGATTTCCATCGTCGAACCTGTCGGGCGGGATGCCGGGATCAATCGTCCCGGAATCCGAACTTATCCGTCACCAGATTCGCCAACTCGTCTACGGCCGGACCGGCATCCTCGCCCTCCGCTCGAATCAGGAGGATCGATCCCGGTTCGGCCGCCAGAGTCAGGAGATCGATACTGCTCTTGCCGTTCACCGCGGCCCCGTCCTTGACGATCTCGATCCGAGAACGGAACCGACCCGCCACTTGCGCGAACTTCGTGGCCGGGCGGACATGAAGTCCCTTCTCGTTGAGAATCGTGACCCTCCGCTCCGAGATCATGGTTCCCCGCCCCGCTTAGACCTTGGCTACCTCCTCGCTCTCACGGCAGATGTCCTCGATCTCCTTCGCCGTCTTGGCGGCGCGCAGGAACTTGCACCAATGCGGCTGCTTGATGGCCCGCATCGTCTTCTGCAACGCCTGCAGGTACTCCTCGTTTTTTTGCGGCGGGGAAACGATCAGGAAGACGAGGCTGACAGGCTCGCCGTCCACGGAATTGAAATCGACCCCACTCGGGCATCGCCCGAAGGCGCCGATCACTCCCTTCACGGTATCGAGCTTGGCGTGCGGGACGGCCACGCCCGCTCCGAGACCGGTGGACCCCACCCTCTCCCGCTCCAGGATCGCGTCGGCGACGTCCGTGACGGCAAACTTCTCGCCGTCCATCGCTTTCTTGAGGGCGGTCACGAGTTCGAGGACGACCGCTTTCTTGTTGTTCGCTTTCAATCCGGGGACGATCGCCTTGCGCGGGATGAAGTCGGTGAATTTCACTGGATGTTGCTCCCGATTAGCACGCTCCGCATCCTACAATCTCGACGGCGTCCGATCAACGGCCCCCTAGGACAGGTCTCCCAACTGATCCGCAGAGGACGGCTCCGGCGCCTCGGGCAGAGGACTCTTGCGCGAAGACCCGTTCGTGTGCTTGCCTCGGAGCTTCTCCTTGAACTTCGTGAGCTGGCGCTCCATCTTGTCGAGCACGGAGTCGACGGCCGCCGTGGCCGATCCTTCCGTGGCGTGGCATACCAAGACCTGGCCGCGGGTCGCCGCGGCGATCATCTCCGCCGAATATCGCTTCTCGCTTTGGGCGTCGAGAACGATTTCGATCTTGCGGAGGTGATCGTAAAACTTCGCCAGCCGTCCCGCCTTCTCCGCCGCGTAGTCCCGGAGCACGTCGGTCATGTCCATGTGTCGCGCGGTCACCGTGACCTTCATGGCCAATCCTCCACTAGTACTCTATTCGGATTCCGCGACCTACCGTCCATGCGCCAATCGCTCGCCCGCCCGCGGGTCGAGCTGCGGGGTATTGAAGATCTTCTGCATCGTCGCCTTGTATTCGTATTCCACCCGTCTCCACGTCACGTAGTCTCCATGATACACCGCGTAACAGGCCCGCGTATCCCCATCCCGGGGTTGTCCTACCGAACCCAGATTTACGATGTACTTCTTTCCCGTTTCGAAATCGAACCGATAATCGCACTCCTTCGGGGCGATGAACTGGGACTCCTCCGTAATGACGCCCGGATCGTGCGTGTGCCCCACGAAACACGTCCGGTCGAAGCGGGAGAAGATATCCCGAATTTTATCCGGAATGCCTCCCGTGAGGTCGATGCAATCGGAACGAAGGATGTACTCCATCGTGGGATCTCGGGGAGAACCGTGGACGAAGAACGCGCCGTCGATCTTATGGGTCAGCCCCAGGTTGCAGAGGAATCGCCAGCGGTCCCTCTTGGATCGGCCGGACAAGAATCCGGGGCGGAGCTGGTCGCGCGTCCAGGAGACGGCCTGCTTGGCGACCGGATTGAAACCGTAGGCCTCCTTGACGACGGCCTCGTCATGGTTCCCCATGAGAACCACGTTCCACTCCATGGACTTCTCGACGATCTCCGCCGGATTCGGTCCGTACCCGATGAGGTCGCCGAGGCAGAAGATCTCCTTGATGCCCTGCGACTCGACGTCCTCGAGAATCCGGGTCAAGGCTTCGATATTCGAGTGTATATCCGAGATGAGGGCGATCGCCATCGGACCATTAGCCTCTACCGCGGATTATATCACCGGGTGAGGCGTGCCGTTCAAGCATTCCGCGTAGGCCCCCTCCAGCCTATCGACCATCCGCTCCCACCGGAACCGCTCGGCGAAGCGGCGCCGAACGTCCTCGCGGATCCGAAGGCCGCGGACTCGTCCGAGGGCCGCGCGAAGCCCCGGGATGTCTCCGGGTTCGACCAGCTCCCCCGTGACTCCGGGCTCGACCACCTCGCGGGCCCCGTCGCAATCGAAGGCCACCACCGGAACGCCGGCGAGGATCGCCTGCGGGATGGCCCGCGGCAATCCCTCCCGGAATGAAGTGTGCGCCAGCACGTCCATGGCCGCGAGGAGCTCGGGCATCCGTTCGGGGGGCACCATTCCGGCGAAGGTCGCCCGGACCCCCTTCGCCCGCGCTCGCCCCTCGAGATCCGCCCGGAGCGTCCCGTCTCCCACGAAGAGCAGATGCGCCTCCCGCGCCGCATCGACGAGGTACGCCTGTCCCTTGAAGGGAGCGAGACGGCCGACCGCGCCGACCACGAAGCTCTCCGGCGGAATCCCGAGGCCTCGGCGTGCCGCGTTCCGATCGGGAGCGGCCAGGAATCGCTCCACCTCCATCCCGCTCCATACGACCTCAAACATCTCCGGGGGGCCCAAGCCTGCGGCCACGGCCCGATCCTTCATCACCTCACCGACGCAGAAGAGGCGATGGCACCATCGCCCGGCCGCGCGCTCGCAGGCCCGGAAGAACCGACCTGCGAGCGGAGACCGGTAATCGTCGAACGGGAGGCCGTGAATCGTGTGAACCACCAGAGGAACTTTTTCGACCCAGGCCGCCCGTCGGCCCAAGATGCCCGCCTTGCTCGAGTGGGTGTGCACGACCTCGGGGCGCTCCTCGCGGAAGAGGCGCCGAAGCGCCCGGTACGCTCGCCAATCGTTCCAAGGCTCGATCTCCCTCCTCATCGCCTCGACCAACGCAATGCGGTATCCCCCGCGTCGGGCGCGCTCGAACAACTCTCCCTCGGGTCCCAGGGCCGGTCCCGTCACCAGGGTCACTTCATGACCCCGGCGGTGGAGCCCCTCGCACGTCAGCACGGTATTTTCTTGAGCCCCTCCCAGAATCAGCCTGGTGATGACGTGATGAATCTTCACGCGTATTCGACTTCGAGAAGCACGAGCCCCTTCGCGGGTACGTTCGCTCCCGCCTTGGTCCGGTCTTTCGACTCGAGGATCTCTCGAATCCAGGAAGACGGCCGCTTCCCCAATCCTACTTCGGTCAAGGTTCCCACCATCGCTCGGACCTGATTGTAGAGAAAGCCGTCTCCCCTGACTCGGAACCGCACGTGGTCCCCCTGCCGCGAAACGGCGAACGATCGGATCGTCCGGACCGTCTTCTCCTTCTTCGACATTTCCGAGCCGAAGGCACGAAAGTCGTGCGTGCCTACGAGCGCCATCGCCCCTGCGGCCATGGCCGGGACGTCCAACGGCGGATTCACTCGATGAACCCAGGCGCGTTCGAGAGCGCTCCGAGCCGGGCGATTCAGGATCGTGTATTCGTACGTCTTCCCCGTAGCGTGAAACTGGGAGTGAAAGGTCAGCGGCACCTCGTCTGCCGCCGCAATGGAAATGTCTTCGGGAAGGTGGGCGTTGAGCGCCTGAATCCACTTTGGACAAGAGAGACGAGACGTCGTGTGGAAATTCGCGACCTGGCCGCGGGCGTGCACGCCCGCATCCGTCCGGCCCGCGCCGATGGCGAGCGTGTCTTTCCCGAGAATTTCCTTGAGCGCCCGCTGGATCTCGCCCTGGACGGTTCGATGTCCCTTCTGGATCTGCCAACCGAAGTAGGCAGTGCCGTCGTACTCCACGACAAGGCGAATATTGCGCCGATTCATCGGAGGAGTTTCTTCAACTCTTCGACGGTCGATCCCGCACCAGAGTCTCGGCGATCTGTACCGCGTTCAACGCCGCGCCCTTCAGGATGTTGTCCGCCACGACCCAGAAATGGAGGCCGTTCGGCACCGTCCAATCCTCGCGCACCCGACCCACGAACGTCTCGCCCCGCCCGCTGATCTCGGCCGGCGTCGGAAAGTCCTGCGCACGCTCCGAGACCACGATCCCGGGCGCCTTGCGGAGAACGGCGACCGCCTCGGCCGCCGTCAATTTGCGCTCCGTCTCGACATTCACGCTCTCGCTGTGGCCGTTCTTCACGGGGATCCGGACGCACGTCGGCGAGATTCGAATGGACGGATCGCCCATGATCTTCTTCGTCTCCTCGATCATCTTCCGCTCTTCGACGGTGTAGCCGTCGGGCTCGAACGCGTCCTTCTGGGGAATCTGTGGGACGGCGTTGAACGCCATCGGACGCGGGAAGATCGATCTTTTCGAGAGGCCGTCTCCGGTGACGGCGGACCGCACTTCCCCCTCGAACTCCTCCAGCGCGCGACCTCCCGCTCCGGAGATCGCCTGATACGTCGACACGACGACGCGGAGGACCCGGGCCGCATCGTGAATCGGCTTGAGCGCCACCACCATTTGGATCGTCGAGCAGTTCGGATTCGCGATGATCCCGCGGTGCGTTGCGGCGTCCCGAGAATTCACCTCCGGGACGACCAAGGGCACGGTCGGATCCATGCGCCAGGCGCTGGAGTTGTCGATCACGACGGCGCCCTCCCGCGCGAAGAGCGGGGCATACTCCTTCGAGATCCCGGAACCCGCGCTGAAAAACGCGAAGTCGAACTTCTGGATTCGATCCTGGGTAAGACCGAGAATCCGAAGCGGCTTTCCTCGGAAATGGAGGACCTTGCCCTCCGATTTCAGGCTGGCGTAGAGGACCAGCTCGGAGACGGGGAAGTCGCGCTTCTCCAGGCACTCGATGAACTTGAGCCCGACCGCTCCTGTGGCGCCCACGACGGCGCATCGATGACTCTTCACCGCTTCTCCTTGCGGACGAAATGGCCGCTCTTCCCGCCGGACTTCTCGAGGAGGCGTATTCTAGAGATCTCGACCTCGCGGTCAAGGGCCTTGCACATGTCGTACACGGTCAAGGCGGCCACCGCGGCCGCCGTAAGCGCCTCCATCTCCACCCCGGTCCGGTCGACGGCCTCCGCGCGCGCGGTGATCTCCAGCGTCCGTCCCACCTCGAACTCCACGGAGATCTTGGTGAGGGCCAGGGGATGGCACAGGGGAATCAAGTCCGAGGTGCGCTTCGCGGCCTGAATTCCCGCCAATCGAGCGGTCTCGAGAACCGCCCCTTTCGCCACCCGTCCGCTCCGGATCGCCTGGAGCACGGCCCGGCTGGCCGACACGCTGGCGCCCGCGACGGCGACGCGATGGGTCGCCGGCTTCGCAGTCACGTCGACCATGCGAGCGCCATGAGGACCCACGTGGGACAGCCTGGCCGCCATCGTGGCATTATACTTCGCCGTTCCTCATCCGTGCACGATTCGGTCCGTCTCGCGCTCCGACACGGGCCCCGCCAACGGAAGCCGAATCGCGAATTCCGTTCCTTTTCCCGCATCGGACCGGACGTCGATGCGCCCACCGTGGGCTCGCACGATCTTGTCCACCATATGGAGTCCCAATCCCGTCCCCTTGCCGGTCGCCTTGGTCGTGAAGAAGGGCTCAAAAAGGCGGCTCTGGACCTCCGGCGTCATGCCGCAGCCCGTATCGCGTACGCGCACGACCGCCTCCGCTTCCTCGTGCCGAGTCGAAAGGAAAATCGCCCCCCGCTCCGGCAGCGCCTGCGCGGCGTTCACCAGAAGATTCACGAAGACCTGGCCGATGCGGTGGGGCGAACACACGACCGGCGGGACGTCTCCGTAGTCCCGATGCACCTCGGCCTTGTACCGCAGTTCGTTCGCGCACATTCGGATGCTCCCCTCGAGAATCGAATGGAGATCCCCCGCCGCCAGTTTTCCATCGTCGACGTGGGTGAAATCGCGCAGCGTTCGGACGATTTCCCGGATCCGCTCTCCTCCCTCGCGTGAATCGTCCAGGGCCTTCGTGAAGTCCTCGAGCAGAAAATCGACGCCGATCTCCGCGCGAAGATGCCGGTACTCCTCGGCGATCTTCCGAGGATCCTCGCCCGCGGCGGTCCGATCGAGCGCGCTCTCGCCCGCCCGTACGATCCGCTCGAGATCGCCGAAGTACTCGCGAAGGGCCCCGAGATTCGTCAGGACATATCCCAGGGGATTGTTGATTTCGTGGACGATGCTCGCCGTGAGCTGTCCCACCATCTGGAGCTTCTGTCCCTGGAGGATCTCGGCGTTGAGTCGTTCGATTTCGGCGCCCGCTTCGGTCAAGCGATGCCTCACCTGAGCCGGTTCTCCCTCCGGC
>CAZGKV010000115.1:0-15801 GCA_964526305.1 uncultured Planctomycetales bacterium
CCTCGGCCGGTAAACGACCTCGTCCTATCCCAGCGCAGGCCATAAGACTCCTTGCGCCGGGGCGAGGATGTGCGAGGCGCGCCGCGGCTCACGAGGATTCGTCAGACAGAGCCTAGCCTTGACGGTCCCTTCCGCACAGCCCTGTACCGCCGCGATTTCGCGGATCGTGAGCCCCTGGAGATGCTTGAGGAGAACCGTGGCTCGCTGCTGTTCCGGCAGGTCTTGGATGGCGCCGAGAAGACGTTCGTCCGACTCGCTCGATTCTCGCCGTACCTCCCTGCCCGCCAAAATCGGCCTTCGGGCCAGAAACCGCGACTTCCAATTCTGGGCCGTTCTCACGGCCACCGAGTACAGCCACGTCGCGAACGCGGATTCTCCCCGCCATTGGGAGAGGCTCCGAAACGCCCGAAGAAAGGTCTCCTGGACGACCTCGTCGGCATCCGCATTGGTTCCGCAGATGGACAACCCCACCGAGAACACCATCATCTTGTGGCGGTCATAGAGCGACTCCAGGGCTCCCACCCGACCCTCGATCGCCCGCCGCACGTCTTCCGCGTCCGCCTGCTCAGAGTTCATTCGCGTCCGCTATCGTGACGTTGGACACTGGCTCGTGTCGAGAAGGTTTACTCAATCGGAAATCGAATGACTCGTCGGGGCGACCGCGTTAGAATGCTGCCCCCATGTTCGAATCGCTTACGGATTCTCTCAGCAACGTCTTTCGGAAACTCGCCGGCCGGGGCCGCCTCACGGAAAAGAACATCGAGGAAGGACTCCGCGAGGTACGTACGGCCCTTCTCGCGGCCGACGTCAACTACAAGGTCGTCAAGGAGTTCATCGAACGCGTCACCAAGAAGGCGGTCGGTCAGGACGTCATCAAGACTATTCACCCCGCCGAGCAGATCGTAAAAATCGTCCACGACGAGCTCTGCGAGCTGATGGGACCGGTGGACCACGAGACCCCGTGGGCGCAGAAGGGCCCGACGGTGATCATGATGGTCGGCCTCCAAGGCTCCGGGAAGACTACGACCACGGGCAAGTTGGCGAAGTATTTTCAGCGCAAGGGCAAGAAGCCGATGCTCGTCGCGGCCGACATGATCCGACCGGCCGCCGTCGAACAACTGAAGACTCTCGGAGCGGCCAACAACATTCCGGTCTATGCCGAGGCGACCGGACGGCCCGTCAAGATCTGCGACCGCGGAATCAAGCACGCGGAAGAGAAGGGTCACGACGTCGTCATCCTGGACACGCAGGGACGGCTCCATATCGACCTGGAGATGATGAACGAGCTCCGCGAGATCAAGGAGAAGGTCAAACCCCATCAGACCTACTTCGTGATCGACGGCGCGTCCGGGCAGGACGCCGTGAACTCCGCCAAGCAATTCCACGACGCCCTCTCGGTCGACGGCATCATCGTGACGAAGTTGGACGGCGACGCTCGCGCGGGCGCGACCCTCTCCTGCAAGTCCATCACGGGCAAGCCGATCAAGTTCCTGGGCGTGGGCGAGAAGATGGAAAACCTCGAGGAGTTCCACCCCGAGAGGATGGCGGGGAGGATCCTCGGGATGGGCGACGTCGTTTCCCTGGTCGAGAAGGCGCAGGAGTCGATCGATCAGGAAAAAGCGGCGAAATTCCGCGAGAAGATCAAGAAGGACGAGCTCTCGCTGGCCGACTTCCTCGAGCAACTCCAGCAAATGAAGAAGATGGGCCCGATCAAATCGCTCATGAAGATGCTGCCGGGCCCGCTCGCGGAAATGGCCGGGGAGATCGACGAGAACGAGGTGAAGCACGCCGAGGCGATCATCCAGTCCATGACGCCCGCGGAACGCGAGTCTCCGGAGATCTTGAGCGGCAGTCGGAAGCAGCGCGTCGCGAAGGGGGCCGGTCGCCCCGTCCAGGAGGTCAACAGCCTCCTCAAGCAATTCGACGACGCGCGAAAGATGCTTCGCCAGATCAAGAAGGGTAAGGGAGGGCTCGGCGCCCTCTTCCAAGGATTCGGTCGGTAGCCTGGGCGGACGCCCGGAGTGAGCGTGGAAGGACTCTCGCGCCCCTCGACACCCTGGTGGGGTTTCCGTTAGGATCCGCGGCCATGATTCTGCTCCTCCTATTCCTTCCGATCGCGGACGACAACGACCGTGTCCGCATCTTCAAGCGCTCCACCGAGATCAAGACGAAAATCGCGAAGGGGCTGTACACCGAGGTGGACGCGCGAAGCTATCTTGACCTCCTGCACGCCGAGACTCAGGAGTACATCCGGAGCGTCCTCAAACGAGAGCGACACCCCCGATTCCGCGAAGGCCACCGCCAGAAGAAAATCGGCCTGGTGGCGCACTACACCGCCAATACGTCCTTCGACGGCACGATCAAGTATTTCATCGGCGAAAAATCGCACGCCTCGACCCATTTCGTCTGCGACTTCGACGGAACGGCGGCGGAGATCTTCTCCCATCGAGACACTTCCTTCCACGCCGGAACCCCCTTCAACGACCGCTATTTCGGCTTCGACTTCGTGAATGCGGGCTACTTCAAAGCCAAGGGTCCAGTCTGGGTCGACTACGTGGGACGCGAATACAAGACGAAGCTTCCTCTGTTCGGCACCGAGCTTCTCCACTTTCCTGAACCGCGGTACGGTCACAAGACCTGGATGCCGACGACGCGCGCACAAGTCGAGACCCTGATCGTAGTCGGCCGCGCTCTAGGGATCCTCTACCCGATCGAGACCGGGCACATCCTCCCCCACTCGGTCGTGAGCAAGAGTCGAAGCGATTGCGGGCCGACCGTCCCCCTCGCGCGGATTCGCGAGGAAATCTTCTCGAGGAACGACCTCTCACGCCTCGGTTGGCTCCGCTCGTTCGGAGAGGAAAAGGACTACATGATCCGCAACCCGGAACCCGAATACGGGTTCCGCGGCGAGGAGATCAAGGCCGAGCTCGAGAAGAAACCCTGAGCGAGCTGAGGGATCTCCTTGTTCCCACGATCCCGGCGGATATGATCTCAGGGAGGACACCTTCGCCCGTGTACTGGATCCCCGCCGCCATCTTCCTCGCCCATATCGCCGAAGAATACCGCCGTTTCCCGGAGTGGGCCACCCGCCATTTTGGAGCCACCAGCCGGGCCTGGTACGTGTACTCGCACCTTCCGCTCGTCGCAGCCAGTATCGCGATCTGCGGGTGGGCGCAAGCGGCTCCGCCCCGAACGACCTGGCCGTTCCTCGCGACGAGTCTCCAATGGATTCTCGCGACGAACGCCCTGTTTCATCTGGGTACGACGATTCGATTTCGCGAGTACTCCCCGGGTGTCGTCACGGGTCTGGTGCTCTTTCTCCCCGCGACGGCCTACCTCCTCGCGCGGACTTTGCGCGAAGATCTCTTGTCCTCGTTTCAAGTCGTGATGGCCCTGGGGTCGGGAAGCATCGTGGGAGCCTTGGTGATCGCCAGTCTTTGGCTGCCGATGAATCTCGACTGGAAGCTGCGGAGGATTCGGGGCTAGAAGGCGTCTCGGCGCAACGTCAATCGGTAGGTCACCCAGTCCGCGAGCCTCCGAGCACCGGCCTTCCGGTAAAAGCGGTGGGCGGGCTTATTCCAATCGAGAACGACCCACTCCATCCGAGCGCATCCGCGACGGCGAGCCGTTCGCCGGCAAGTCTCGAAGAGCCGGCGGCCGAATCCCCGTCCGCGGACCTCGGGGACGACGAAGAGATCCTCGAGATACAGCGTCGGTCGAACCAAGAACGAGCTGAACGTAAAGAGATAGAGCGCATATCCGACCGGGATGGCTCCATCCCAGGCCAAGAGGGCGCAAAGCCGCGGCTCGGATCCCCGGAGGGCCGCGCGGAGCCGGGCGGCCGCGGCCGCGCCGGGAGGTGGGAGCTTCTCGTAGGCCGCCAGCCCGCGCATGAGCTCAAGAAGCGCGGGGACATCCCGAGCGGTCGCCGGTCGAATCGCTGTCACGACTTGGCGAGCTGGCGCTCGACGATCGGCACCAGCTTCTTCAGGAGCTCCACGAACGCGATCGCGTCGATCTCCTTTTTCGAGTAGTACCCCACGCCGATTTTCCGGCCATTCCGGCACCAGGTCGCGCGGTAGTGCTTCGTGTAGCTGACTCCCCGGATCGAGCGTTCCTCACTCTCGACGTATCCCACGGTCACTCCCTCGATCGTGACGTGGGGCATCGCCTGGATCTTCGCTTCGTGTTCCTTCATCGTCGCGCTGTCGCCCTCTTCGGACGATACGGCCAGATCGTAGTCCGTCTCGGTTTTGTAGACCTTGTCCAGCTCGCGCTTCACCTCGATCGCGGTCTGGGCCATGTCGAGGATCTTCCGCCCTCTGTCCTTGTTCTGGTCGACGACCTTCTGGCCTTGGTCCTGGATTTCCTTCTTCCGGTCGCAGGCGGGGCCGGCCAGGACGATGATCGTAAGAAGCCGTTTCATCTCGTCTCCCTCTTGGCATTCCGGCGTAGACTAGCACGCCAAGAAACTCGGCTCGAGGGATTTCGTCCTGGAGCCCCGCCTAGTACGGCATCGTGATGATTACGGACGAAAAAAGCGACCCGCCCGCTTTCAGGTTCGTTTCGACTTTCATCTTTCGCTCTCCTTTCCGTCCTATCTTCTCCGTGACGGCAAGAAGGTTTTTCGAGAAGATCTCGGCCTCCCGAATACCCGCCCCTCTCCGACATCGGCCCGTGCGTCGCTCCTCCCGAGAAAACCTTGACTTTCGTGACGCAGCGCGTCATTCTTGCCCATCACGAGTTCATGAGTTTCTTGGGGGGGGCATGAGGGCGTATCACTTCGGGGCGATCTTCTTCCTCGCGTCGGCGGGTTTGGCCGCGCAAGCGCCGCACGGGTGCGGTGGATCGTTGGATCTTCCGGCTCCGGTGGGATCGACGCTCGATCCCACGCGCAGCTATGAGGACCGATTGCGGCTCTTCCAGCTCCTCAAGGAGGCACACCCGTACCCGAAGGGGTGGAAGGATCACCGCGACGGATTCGCCATTCAGACGCGTTGGCAGGCGGACTCGGGGCGAAGCCTCCATGACTCGGCGGGACGGCTTCACTTCTGGTGGGCCAACATCAACTGGAACCTCCTCGTATGGCCCGTTCAGATTCTGAGTCAGGAGCGCGGAGAATTTTCCGACCTCGCGATGGTGAACTTCGATGGGGCGATGGCTCATCGCTTCCGGATCCCCAAGGAGGTCGTCGCAGCGCTTCTCGCCTACTATGATCGGCTCGATTGGGTCCGAAAGCGGGCGGACGCCGGTCTCCTCTGGAGCTGGACCAAGCCCCTCCAGGAGCGCGAGCTTCAGAGGCTTCTGTGGGACTTCCACTACAAAGCAGTTGCCGTCGGGATCGAGCGGAATCGCGACATGTTGCCCGGACTCGTGCGCACCTACCCGACGGCGGAAGGCCGGATCCTGGTCGACCAAGGAGAAAAACGCTTCGCGGAATCCTGGGGGACGACGGTAGGGATCCTCAGGGCGCTGAATTTCCCGACGGACCTTGCGATCGTATCCACGATCAACGGCCAGACTCTCCCGCACGTGTGGGTGAGGGAAGCGGACTACCAGATCGCGAAACCGAGCACTCTGTCTCTGCGGCAAAGAATGATGCTCCAGGGGCTGTGGAGTCTGCACCGGTTCGAGCAACGCTGGGGAGGGCTCATCCTTCGCCGGCTGGAATCGCTCGCGTGGACCCCGGAGAAAACGGCCCAGGCGCTCGAACTTTTCCGAAAGGCGTCCTGGACGGGGTGGAGCGGCTTCGCGCTCTGGTCCGCGCTCTGGGGGCTCTGACCCACTCCGAGTCTACCGCCCCACTCCCTCGCCCGTTCCGCGACATCTCGCGCAGGAATAGCCACCTCGTCCGTCGCACGTTCGGCACGGAGTCCGCCCCGCACCGGCGCAATCGGAGCAATTCGTCTCCTCGCCGCTGGGTTGGTGGAGGACGCGTCCGCTGCCCTTGCACTCCCCTTTGCAGGGAAACGTCTTCGCCCCCCTGCAGTCCCCGCACTCTTGGGATCCTTTCCCCCTGCACGCTTCGCATTTCGGGCGCTCGGCCTCTCTTTGACGATTTGCGAGATGCCGGAGAAGGAAGAACATCCCCCCTCCCGCGACCACGACGAGAAGGGTGATGAGGAAGATCTTCCCCGCGGGGGAGCCGCCCCCCGCGCGGACGACCCGAGCCGGGCGACGCCCCTGGGCGGGGATCGAGACGCCCACTTCCGGAACGGTGATCTCCTTCCAGCAAGCGGGACACTTCATCCGGGTATTCTTGATCGATTCCTCGGCCTCGAGTTCCTCCCGGCACTCGGGGCAGCAAAAGAAGATCATGTCACGATTCTCATGAGACGCCTGCGCGGGTGCAACCAAAACGAATATGGACTCGCCATGCCCCTGATGCTATACTCCCGCCCCTCGAACGGAGGATTTGATTCATGGCGGTACGCATTCGACTCAGCCGCGTCGGCCGGAAGCACCTCCCCAAGTGGAGGATCGCCGTTTTCGACGGACGCACGCGCCGCGACGGCCGGTACCTCGAGAACCTGGGGAGCTACGACCCCCACGAAAAACCGGAGCAAAAGGTCCAGCTCAACGTCGAGCGCTACAAGCACTGGCTCGGCGTCGGCGCGCTCCCTTCGGAATCCCTGGATCGAATCCTGAAGCATACCGGCGTTCTGAAGTAAGCTCTCTCGAGTCGCATGGCGATCCGAGCGCTCCGCTGGGACGGACGTGTTCTTCATCTCCTGGACCAGACCCGACTCCCGGATCGGGTGAAAACCGTCCGCTGCAGGAGGGTGGAGGACGTCTACCTCGCGATCCGGGAATTGCGGGTCCGGGGCGCCCCGCTGATCGGCATCGCGGCCGCCTACGGCCTCGCCCTCGGCGCCCGCTCCCTTTTCGAACTCACCGAGTCGGCGCGCAGGCTGATCTCCTCGCGGCCGACGGCCGTGAATCTCGCCTGGGCGGTGCGGAGAGTGCTCGCGTCGGTGGCACGGTCGACTTCGAAGGATTTGCGCGCCGTCGTCCTTCGCGAGGCCCGGTCGATTCATCGTGAAGACGCGGAACGATGCGAGGCCATCGGGCGCCACGGCGCCGGGCTTCGCCTGCGCCGAATTCTCACCATCTGCAATACCGGCGCGCTGGCGACCGGGGGGATCGGCACGGCCTTCGGAGTTTGCCTCCGTTCCCGCGCGACCGTGTACGCCTGCGAGACTCGTCCTCTCGGTCAGGGCGCTCGTCTCACGATGTGGGAGGCCGAGAAGCGGGGCTTGAAGGCGGTTCTCATCGCCGACGGCGCCGCCGCAGCGACGCTCCGGGAAAAGAGAATCGACGGGGTCGTCGTCGGAGCCGATCGAATCGCGGCCAACGGCGACACGGCGAACAAGATCGGCACGCTGGGTCTCGCGATCGCGTCCCGCGAATTCCGGGTCCCCTTTTACGTCGCCGCCCCCTTGAGCACGTTCGATCCGAATACACCGAGCGGCGCGAAGATCCCCGTCGAAGAGCGATCGCCCGCAGAAGTGTCGGCGCGCTTCCCGGCCTGGAATCCCGCGTTCGACGTCACGCCGGCGCGCTTCATTCGCGGCTTCATTACCGAGACCGGAATCATTCGGCCCTCGTCCTCTTCTTGGCCTCGGTAAGGATCTCGCGCAAGGTCTCCCGAAGCGACGGATCGATCGTGATCGCCCGTTCGTAATCGGCGACGGCCTTGGCGAAGTCGGACAAGGCCAAGTGGCAGTTCGCCCGCTCCACATAGGCGAGCGCGAAGGTCGGAACCAATCGGATCGTGATGGAGAAGTCCTGGAGCGCCGACTTGAACTCGCGTGTTTCCCGGTAGATGCGCCCCCGGTTCCAGTACCCCCAGAAGTACTTCGGATTGAGTTCGACGGCGCGCGAGTAATCCCCGATGGCGGCGGCCGTGTCGCCACGCTTGTGATAGACGGCGGCCCTTCGGTTGTATCCCAGAGGGTATTTGGGCCGGAGCTCGATCGTCTTCGCGTAGTCCTCGAACGCGCGATCGATGTCGCCACGGCGGAATCGCAACAGTCCGCGATTGAGCCACGCGTAGTAAAAGGTCCCGTCGGATCGGAGTACTCGCGAGTAGTCGGATTCCGCCTCCTCACCGCGTCCTCCGATCTGGTGAAGGAGCGCCAAGGTGTACCGGGCATGAAGGCAGTCCGGATCGATCTTGAGCGCCCCCTCGACGCGCTCTCGGGCCTCCTCCGGGTTCTTCTGTCCCAGACTGCACATCGCGCGGAGAAGCACGGCATGCGCGTCCTCGGGAGAATCCGCGACGTACCCTTCGAACTCGATCGACGCCTCCTTGCACCGACCCACCGCATAGAGGGCGAACGCGTACCATCGACGGGAGGCGCGGCAGAACGCGTCCTCCCGGAAATCCGGATAACGCTCCAAGACCTCCGAGGATCGCCGCTCCGCGACGGCGGCGAGCGCCTCCGCATAGGCACGCCGCGACCGGGTCGACGACGCGTCGCGAAGTCGGTCGAAATCCTGCGTCGCCCTCCGGAGCTGCGCCGGCGCATCGATCGCGAGATCCGCCTTGGGCCCGCACTCGACCGCCATGTGCTGCTGGAGAAACGGCGTGAACTCGCCGACTTCCTCCCAATATCGCTCCAGATGGAGAAGTCCCCGATCCCGAAGGGCCTCGGGGGAATCCGGCTTGCGCTCCAGCGCCCGGTCGAAGCACTCGATCGCCTCCCGGCGACGACCCGCGGCCTCGTGAAGACGACCCTCGATCCACCACGATCGCGCATCGAAGGGATCCTGAGCGCGGGCGCGCAGACACTCCTCGAAACCCGCACGGCAAGCCCCGTCGACTCCCGCGCGAGATTGGAGGGCGGACTGGAGATGACTCTCGGCCCTCCGAAGGGCCTCGTCCCTCCGGCGAATCCTCTCCTCCGACTCGGCCAGTCGGCGGCGTTTCTCCTCGACCACCGATCGATCCCGTCGGAGATTCCGGTAGTACATGGTGGCCAGCGCCGCCCCGGCAAGGCCAAGAAGCAGGACCGCCACCGCGCCGACGACGACCGTGGCCCGATGCCGGCGCGCCTTTCGGACGAGCACGGTGGTCAGCGTCGGACGCGTCGCGACGACGGGTTCGTCGCGCAGGAATCGCTCGAGATCCTCGGCCAACGCCGCCATGCTCTCGTACCGACGTCTCTGGTCCTTCTCGAGACAGTGGAGGATGATGGTACGCAGATCCGGCGGAATGTCGGAGCGAATCCGGCGGGGATCGATCGGCTCTTGATGGAGGACATTGTGCATCGCCTCGCTCGACGTCGGATCCGCAAAGGGGAGCACTCCCCGCGTGGCCAAGGTATAGAGCGTTCCCCCCAGCGAGAAGATGTCGGAGCGCACGTCTACGTCCTCCAGCCGGCCGCGGGCCTGCTCCGGCGACATGTAGGCCGGGGTCCCCACCGTCATCCCGGCCTGGGTGAGTCTCGGTCTCCCCTGCCAGATTTCTTGGGCAAGTCCGAGGTCCATGACGTAGGCGTGCCCGCTCGAGTCCACCATGATGTTGCCGGGCTTGACGTCCCGATGCACGATTCCGTGCGTGTGAATGTGATGCAGGCCGCGCGCGGCGTCCCTGGCGATCTCGGCGGCCCGTCGCGGGTTGATCGTCGGCGCCAGCTCGGCCGCCGAACGGCCTTCGATCCACTTCATCGCGATGAAGTGCACCTTCCCCTCGCGCCCGATCTCGTACATCGGCACGACGTTGGGATGCTCCAACTTCGCGACGGTCTGCGCTTCAAGGAGGAAGCGATCCAACGCCGTCGCTTCGGATTCCGGCAGGAAGCCCGCATCCAAGATCTTGAGCGCGACCTTCCGCTTGAGAGACTCGTCCCACGCCTGCCAGACGGAGGACATCCCTCCGCGACCGGCCGGTTGAACCAGGACGTATTTCCCGAGCCGAATCCCCTCGCGAGGCGCGACCGGCTCGGGAGACCCGATCCCCACAGGGGAATTATAGTGCATCTTCGCGATCGTTGCGGAATCTTGAAACCGGCCGAGAGGCCGGACGGTATTCCCTCATGGTGACGCCGGAAATCCCGATCGAGGCCTTGAGACGGGCGCGGCTCGGCGACCGCGCGGCGTTCCGCGTTGTGGTCGAAGCGCTTCTGAAGTTCACGTACAACCTCGCGTATCGGATGAGCCATCACGCGGCCGACGCCGAGGATCTCACGCAGGAGATCCTGATGCGGCTCTTTCAAAACCTGGAGCGCTACGATCCGACCCAACCGTTCCTCCCGTGGTTCCGAACGGTGGCGGCGAACTGCACGATCAACTGGCGCTCGCGGCGTTCCAATCGCCGGGGAACCAGCCTCGATCCCGCGCGGGCTCCCGGGGTCGAGGACCGCGAACCCGACACGGGCCTGCCGCAGGCGATCGCGGATCTTCCTCCGGAATATCAGGTGTGCCTGACGCTCAAGTATCTCGAGGATCTCGGAGTTCAGGAAATCGCCGAAGCGATGAAGGTCCCGGTCGGGACGGTGAAAACCTGGCTGTTCCGAGCCCGCGAGATCCTGAAGGACCGGTTGAAACCCCCTGTGGAGCGAATCCTATGACGTGCGACGAGTGGAGGGCGTTCCTCCAAGACTACGTGGACGGTGGGCTTTCGGAACCGGCGAAGGTCATGATCGATCGGCACCTCTCCGAGTGCGCCCCGTGTTTCGACGACGCGCGCGCGCACCGGGGAGTCCAGAACTGGCTTTCGAGTCGACCGGAATTGGAACCCCCGGCCTCGCTCGTCGACCGCGTGATGGAGTCGACGCGACGGCCGGTCGGTGGGTGGAGGCGTGAACTCATCCGAATTGCGGCTGCGGCGATGTTCGTCGCCGGACTGGCGGCGGGAACGCTGGCATTCGTTCCGCTCGAGCGGATCGAAAAGCCCTCCGTCGGGCTCCCGAAACCCGATGTGGGCCCGCTCCTTCGAATTGCGGGATGGTAGGAGGCACCAATGAATGCGCTGATGCTCGCGGATCTGCAGAAGTCGCAGGAAGCCTTTTACGGATGCGGGGCGCTCCTCTTCCTCGTCGCGGCCGCCATGGCGGTTGCCGCGGCCTTCGGAGGCGTCCTGGCGATGGCCATGGTCGTAGCGCCGAATCTCACCCATCGGAGCACCGAAGCGCTCCGCCATCGAAACCTGCTCTCCTTCCTGGCGGGGCTTCCCTTCCTGGGACTGCTGGTCGTCTTCGGCGTCCTGGGAAAGAAGTTCCCCGTGGTGGGAGGACTGGGCGTATTGGCCCTCGGAGTCTTCGCGCTCGTCGGCCTGGCCGCCTCCTCCGAGGACATCGGCCGGCGGCTCTACTGGGCCTGCGGCCGCGAGGGATCGCGCCTCACGCACCTCTTCGCCGGATGGGCCGTCCTCATCCCGGCGGCATGCCTGCCCTTCGTCGGCTGGTTCGTCGTCGCGCCGTATGTCGTAGTCTCGGGTTTGGGATCGCTCTTGGTGGGCGCGATCCGAAGGGAATCCGCTCCCGGGCGTTAGGGGCAAGTTCGGGCAGAATCCCCGATCGACTTGCTTCTCAACCGTCACGGAGTACACTCCTCGCGGGACGCTTACTTCGGCAATTCCGTCTCGATTTTGGGAGTCCTCTATGAATCGCAACACCCTCCTCCTGCTGACGGGCGTGTGCCTGCTTTCGGCTCTCGTGTCCAGCCTCATGACCTTCATCCTTGTTCGGGGAACGGGCGACGCTCACGCTGCGACGGCCTTCCAGGATGAACCGATATCGTCCAAGAAGTTTGTGCTTCTCGACGGTCGAGGCACCCCCAAGGCCGTCTGGACGACGAACAGGGAGGACAACCTTCCCCGGATCACGTTCATGGACAACGAGGGAGAAGTGGGGCTATCGATCGGGACGCTCATGAAGGAGGGTACGGGCGGCGTCACCCTGCTCGACAAGGAGGGAAAGGTCCGCCTGCTTCTCGCAATCAAGAAGGAAGGGGACCCCACCATCACCCTGGCGAATCGAAAAGGCGAGGCCGTGGCCGCGATCTGGGTCCAAAATGACAAGGGCGCTTTTTTCTCCTCGGGGGAGCACAAGTGAATCGGAGCCTCCTACTTTCTCCGGCGACGTTTTTCACCGGAGGGCCAAGCGATGAAAAGCGCGTCGATGCCAGGAGCCTGAGGATCGAAATCCTGCGGTAGGACGACGGCCTGGAATCGGCCGGTCCCCCTATGACGCTCTCGCTCGCAGCCAACCTACTCGGGATCAGCGATGATCGCGTCTTTCCCCCTCCGCCTCACCCGGATCGGGGACGACCACGAGCTTCCGGGAGCGGGTCTCGCCGTCCGCTTCGAGCGTGAGGGTGTATTCGCCCGCTTCGACCCTCCGGCGACCTCGCATCAGATCCCAGCGCACCTGGTGGATCCCGCGAGTCGACTTCGCCCGCAGCGCGGTCACCCTCGATCCCCGCTTGTCGGTGACAATGTTTGATGCCTCTTTGACTTCGCGTGCGAAGTAGTACCAGATCGTCGCGCCTGAAGCCGGGTTTTGCCCACGAAATTTCTTTCCCCCGCCGAACCAGGTCCCCTTCCCCGTCCGCCAGAGCGGCTCTTCGCGCGGTTCGAATAGGTGCATCCTCGAAAGGAGGAGGGCGACGTTCACTTCTTCCAACGGCCGAACATCGGCCACCCAGAGACTGCGGCCGTGCGTCCCCGCGACGAGTTCTCCGTCCCGCGGATGGATCGCCAGATCGTGGACCGGCACTACGGGGAGACCCTCGCCGAACTTCACCCACCGCTTGCCTCCGTTGAGAGAGGCATACACGGTCCGTTCGGTTCCGAGGAAGAGAAGCGAGGAATTCCTGCGATCCTGACGGAGCACGTAGACGGGCTCATCGTGCGGAAGGCCCGCGACGAGGGGAGTCCACGTCTCGCCGAAATCCTCCGTTCTCCATACGAACGGCCGCAAGTCCGCGCGACGGCGCCCCTCCGCGGTGACGAAAGCCGTGCCCGCCTCCGCGCCGCACTCCACCCGCGTAATCCACAGTAATTCGGGGAGTCCCGCGATTCTCGCCTCGTGCCACGACTTGCCGCGATCGCGAGAGACGTGAATCGCCCCATCGTTCGTGCCCGCCCAGATCACATTTTCGTCGGCCGGGGAGAGTCCGATCGTCGTAATGGCGCCCGACCTCGTTTTCGTAAGATCTCCGCTCGCCTCGCGCCACGTTTCGCCGCGATCCGAGGATTCGAACAGTCGTTGCGCCCCGACATACACGCGCTTGGGATCGTCGGGGGAGAGTTCGATCGGAGTGTTCCACTCGAAGCGGAGCCCCTGTCTCTTGGGCCGAATGCTCTGCCGGGTACCCCGGCGAAGGTCTGCGCGGACCACCATTCCATACTGGCTCTCGCAATAGAGCGTCGAGGGATCGCTCGGATCCACCCGGCAATAGAAACCGTCGCCGCCCTGGAGGAATTCCCAGTGGTCGTTTCCGATGTATCCGTCCCGCGTGCGGCTGGGGCCGCCCCACGTCCCGTTGTCCTGAAGTCCTCCGTACACTCGGTACGGTTTCTGCATGTCCAGACCGATCGCGTAGAATTGCCCGATCGGAAGGTTCGCGAGGTGTTCCCACGTCAGGGAACCGTCGTACGATACGTAGACTCCGCCGTCCGTGCCGGCGAGAACATGATCGGGGTCGCGCGGGTCGATCCACATCGCGTGAAAGTCCAAATGGACACCCCGGGCCACCCGGTTGTTCCACTTCGAGCCGCCGTCCGAAGAGAGATGGAGATCGATGCCGAGCACGAACACGCGTCGGGAGTCGAGGGGATCGATCCGAATCTGACTGAAATAAAAGGGACGCGGGTTGAGCATCGACATCTGCTTCCAGGTCTCCCCGCCGTCCTCCGAGCGGAACACGCCGCCGCGATCGGCGTCGCCCTCCCAGGCGACATCCTCCGGACCCCGCTCCAGAGTCACCTCCACGGTGATCTCGGCGCCCTCGCGGAGAATCTTCATCTTGACCGTTTCGCCGGGCTTGCGCGACCGCACTTCGCCGACCAGCTGATCGTAGGACGAGATCCGCTTGCCGCCGAACTCCGCGATCACGTCTCCCGCCCGGACTCCGGCCCGGTCGGCCGGCCCTCCCCTCACCACCTCCGTCACCGCGACTCCCGATTCCCGATCTTCGCCGCGGATCCCCAGCCGTACGCCGCTCCCTCCCATCGGATCGAACGTTCTCGCCGTTTCGACGATGGCCATCACGATCCGCGGATCCTTGCGATGAACGTCGATCCCGATTCGTCCGAGTCCGATCGCGGGCAAACCGTTCGTCCGTCGGCTCCAAGTCTGACCGCCATCCTCGGAGCCGTACAAGCCGGCCGCCGGCCCGAATTGGGACGGACTTCCGCTCCCCGAATACCCGTCGCGACGCACTTCGTACGCGGCCGCGAGAATTCGTTCGGGGTGGCTCGAATCTATCGCGACATCGACGACCCCGGTCTTCTCATCCAGGAAGAGGACGCAGGTCCACGTGCGCCCGCCGTCCTCGGTCTTGAAAAGCCCTCGGTCCTTGGACGGCGCGTAGATGTTCCCAAGGGCCGCTACGTAGGCGGTGTCGGGATTCGCCGGATGGACCGCGATGCGCCCGATGAATCGGGTCTCTCGCAACCCGAGATGCCGGAAGCTCTTTCCGCCGTCCGTGGATCGATAAACACCGTCTCCATGGGTAACGTTGTTACGCGCATTGGCCTCGCCGGTCCCGACCCAGACGACGTCGGGGTTGGAGGGCGAGACCGTCACGTCTCCGATCGACCCCGTCCCGTATCGTTCGAAAATCGGAGTCCAAGAGGTTCCGTTATTGACCGTCTTCCAGACACCTCCGGTCGCGGCCGCCACGTAGAACTCGCTGGGGCGGGACTCGACGACGGCGAGATCCGTGATCCGTCCTCCCATGTTGCACGGACCGATCTCTCGCCAGCGGAATTCCGAGAAAGGAGATTCCTGGGCCGATGTTCGGATCGCCGGTGCGAGAAGGAGCGCGACGAACGCGAAGCGAATCCCCATACTCAAGAAGATGTACGCTCGTCGAGCCTTGCGGGTGGAGGTGGATTCATCACGCCGGAGGAAGAATCGACAACGCCAGGAATCGCCCTCGCAGTTCGAACACTCGGCTCCCCGCAGATCCTATCGCTCCGGCTGGCCGGAAATGCCCGAGGATTCCTCCCGGACGAAGCGCTCCAGGATCTCGCGGTCCGACGGAGCGAGTTGGTCGAAGGTGACGCCGACCTTCTCGGTATGGGGTGGATCGGTCCATTGGAAGACATGGGCGATTCTCCCGGTTCCCTCGATGACGATGTCCTTCGGCGCGGAGAGGACGAAGTCGATGGACTCGGACTCCGGGAAGCGTCGCGCGTTCTTCGCGAAGAGACAGAGGGGATGCACCGTCCCCGGGTCGTAGCCGGTGCACACGGCACAGCGGGTGAACTCGAAACTGAATCCTCCGGGCGAGATATCGAGGAGGCGGGTCTTGAACACGGGCTGTTCCGCTCCCCCGCCCTGGAGGCCCCACGAGACGCGCCATCCGACGACCCGTCGCGTTCCGGACCGTCGGTCGGAGACCGCTGGGGCCGCGACCGAGGTCGCTCGCCGCGCGGTGAGGGCTTTCTCCACCTTCTGGAGTACCGTCTCCCTCAGGAACGGCTTCACGATATAGTCCGCGGCACCCGACCGAATGGCCGCAACGAGATCTTCCTTTCGATTTTTCGCGGTACACATGAGGATCGGGACGTCCCTCGTCGCCGGATCCTCCTTGAGAGTGCGACACACGGCGAACCCGTCGACGAGC
>CAZGKV010000116.1:0-15484 GCA_964526305.1 uncultured Planctomycetales bacterium
AGGGCGAGAAGGTTCGTTTTCTCCGTGACGTTCGAGATCACGTCGACGATGTCGTCGATCTGGACGATCCGCTCGGCGAGCCGGGTGAGGACGGATTGGAGCGCCCCGGCGGCTCCCTCGATGCGGGAGATCCCCGCGGCCGTCTGGCTCACGGCCTCGCTCCCATGCCCGGCCGATTCGCGGACGCGCGAGGACAGGTCGGCCGTCTCTCCGACCGATTGTTCGATCCGCCGCGACGAGTTCACCATGTCGGCCACGACACGAGCCGTTTCCCCCGAATTCCCCGATACGGTCTGAATGTTCTGGTCGATCTGCCGTATCGCGCGGATGATCTCGACCGTGGAGGAAGAGCCTTCGTCGACCGACGAGCCCAGAGCGTCCATGGCATGGGCGATCGAGAATCCTTGGCCCTCGAGGGTATGATCGATGGACAGATGGATCTTGGGGTCGTCGTCGATGACCAGAATACGTACGAGAGGCACGCCCAAGCATGATAATTCGATGGCGACGCGCGTCCAGACAAAAACACGCGTCTTGATGGTCTTCGATCGCGTGGGGTATAATCCGCCTGTCTCCAGCATGAAGGCGGCTGATGCCCGACGGCGATACGTCGAAGCGGGACTCCTCCGAAAAACCCAAGTACGTCCCCGGCTTCACGCCTCCGGAGACGCCGGCCGAGGATACTCACGCCGGGGACACGATCATCGAGAAGACACCCCCCTCCACCATTTACCCTCCCTCGGGGGCCGGTGAGACGATCATCTCCCCCTCTTCCGGCGGGTCCGACAGCCATGCGGGCGACACGATCTTGGAGAAGACGCCCCCTTCCTCCGTGACGCCCGGTGGAAAAACACCCCCCTCCTCTCCAAGCCGCATGGGCGTCCACCGAACGGCAAGATCGGAACTGGACCTGGCTCCCCCCGATGCGAAGCGCGCAATGCAAGATCCGACGAAGAGGACGAACCAGTACGCCCTCATCCAGCAGGTCGGACAGGGAGGAATGGGATCGGTGTGGAAGGCCTGGGACACCAAGCTCGCCCGCTATGTCGCGATTAAGTTCCTCAACACCACGGACGAGGAGAGCGTGGCGAGGTTCGAGAGGGAAGCGCAGCTCGCAGCGAGACTCCGCCACCCTAATATCGCCACGATTTACGAAGTCAACGAGGCCAAGGGGGTGTACTACCTGGCGATGGACTTCATCGACGGCTCTTCGATCGGCAAGGCCGGCATGGCGATGCAGATGGTGATCGAAGCCTTCGTCAAGATCTGCCGGGCCGTAGACTACGCCCACAAGAATCAGATCATCCATCGCGACATCAAGCCGCAAAACATCATGGTCACGAAGGAGGGCGAGCCATTCGTCACGGACTTCGGCCTCGCGAAGGTCTTGTCCGCGGAGTCGTCGATCTCCATCGCCGGGTCGATCCTCGGGACCCCCGCCTACATGCCCCCGGAGCAGGCGACGGGGAAAATTCAGGCCATCGATGCGCGAAGCGACATCTACTCGCTCGGAGCTTCGCTCTACATGCTCGTCACCGGCCACGCGCCCTTCGAGGCCGACAACGCCACGGCGCTCCTGTTCAAGGTCTGCTCCGCCGCACCCGATCCCCCGCGAAAGGTGAACCCCAAGGTACCTGCGGCGGTACAGTCGATCATCCTGAAGGCGATGGAGAAGGACAAGCGGCTGCGGTACGCCACCGCGGGCGAGATGGCCGACGACCTCCAACGCCATCTCAGCGGCCAACCCGTGGCCGCGAGGCCCGCCGGAGCTCTCCGGAAGTTGCTGTTCAGCCTCGCCGCGCTGGGAAAGACGGCCCTGCTGGTCCTCCTTCTCGCCGGAACGGGAATCGGAGGAGTCTTCCTCTTTCCCGTGATCAAGAAATGGTTCAAAAAACCGCCTCCTCCCCAGAGCGATTGGCCGCTCAAGTTCGCCCGCTTCCAGGAACGGTTCAAGTTCGACGGCTTCCAAGCCCCTTCCGACGAGGAGCTGAAGCAGGCGCAATCGGCAATGACGGACATGCCCAAGACGGAGGCGGACGCCGTGATACGGTTCCTTCAAGCCGAGGCGGCCCATATCCCCGATCCGGTATGGGAGAAGCCTCTCTGGGGGGGGCGCAGAACCGAGGCCTCTCGAATCGTGACCTGGTCTCAGACGATCCTCGCGACCTTCGACGGACTGACCAAAGCCGTGGCGGACAAGTTCAAGCCTCTGGAGGAACGACTGAGAGCGGCCGTCCGGGACTTCGAAACGGTGGCGAATTGGAAGGATCCGCTCGATAACCCGGAACTGAAGAAGCGGTACGATGGGTTCGAACTGAGATTGGTCTATTCCTCTTTCCAATCGCTTCCCCCCGAAGAGACGCGCCACCTGAACCAATTCCTCCGGGAGATGCCGGTCGAGCTTTCCGAGCGCGCCGAGGGGTTTCTGAAGCTTCAGCTGGATAAGATTCCCACCGAGGTTTGGGACAGGAGTCTCTGGTCCGCGCGTCGGTCGGAGGCGAAGCGGATCGTCCTCTGGTCAAAGACGGTGCTGGAAGTCCTGGAGGGCGCGGAAGCTCGATTCGCCCCGACTCGAGAGCGACTTCAGAAAGCTCTCAAGGACTTTCAGCCCGTGGCGGAGTATGTTCCATCCACGATCGAGGGCGAGTGGGTGAAGAGATTCGACGCCCTGTGTGTGGAACTTCGACTCTCTTCCTTCCATGGTCTTTCCGAGGCGCGCCTGAACGAACTGCGGCAGACGATGCGCGACATTCCCGAGTCGCGGGCCGCCGACGCTCTCAGTTGGCTCACCGACGAGCTCAGCCGCATCCCCGACCGGGTCTGGGGGAAGGAACACTGGCTTCGAAGGAAAGACGAGGCGAAGCGCTACGTCGACTGGGCCGTGGCCGTCGATTATGTTCTCGCGCAAATGCCCGAAAAGTTGGAATCTCCGTTCCGGACCGTGCGCAAGAGAGTGAAGTCGGTCGGGACGGACTTCTCTCCGGTGCTGGCCTTCCGAGGGAAAATCACGCTCCGAATCTTCATCCTACCCGATGCGGACCTGACTTCGTTTCAAGTCGGAGAGGAGTGGATCGTGAAAGAGGGACAGAGGACCCAAAGCGGCTGCGGCCGAATTGCGGAAGATCATCCCAAGTCCCCAATCCTGATCGAAGATCTCGATATCGGAGACTACACCGTAGTCCTTTCGCTGCCGGGCAAAGCGCCGATCACGAAGAGAATCGACGGAAGCTCGTTGAAGGATCGTCAATCCTGGATCTACGGAGGGTCGGCGGATCGTCCGGAAGGTTGGAAGCTTCGTGGACTGAAGTGACTACGGGAAGATCTCGAACACCTGACGCACCTTCCCCCCGAATCGGTTCTCTTCTCCCCGGCCCCCGAGCGATTTGTACTCCGTTCCCAAGTTGCGAACCTCCTCCGCGACCGCTCGCGGAGTTTTTCCGACCAGGAAGCCTCGAAGAGCTTCGACCGCGATCAGGAGAGCCAGGATCTCGCGCTGCGAGTCCCTGAGGAAGCGCTCCCAGTTCTCGCTTCGAAGCTTCAGGAGTTGTCGGCGGAGGTCCTCGAGAGCCCGTTCGGGGTCGTCCGCCTCGGGACTCTTGAGGATCGAGCCGAAGATCTCCGCCAAGCCGGAAGCTTCCACCGGGAACTGGTCGAGAAGCTTTTCGGGCCGTCGCGAGGGGACTCGGGCGAGGAATGCCGCCCCTCCCTCTCCCGCCGCTCCCTGGCGCACTTCGCCCTCGAAGGCCTTCCAGCGCTCGACAAGCTTTTCCGCGTCTTTCCGCAACTCCCTTCGCCGGTCCGCGGTGGCGGTTCTGACCTGCTCGGACTTGGCGGACAAGGTACGCTCGAAGATGTCGAAGGCCAAGCCCTCGACGCAGGCGAACCAGTCGTGGAATTGTCCGCCTCTCTTCGCAATCGGAACGGACCGTACCGAATGCGCCAGCAGCGATTCCAGAGCGTCCTTCCCCTCTCGCAACTCTCGAAGGATGGGGACGAGGTCCGCTCCCCATCGGAACTCGGCGGGAATCGCCTCCTCGAGAAGCGTCCCGGGGTCGGGGAGCTGAAAGTCCCTCTCGAACGCGGCCGGAGTCGGGCTCCGCAGGCTTCGCAACGAATCGATCGCTCGGAGGCTTCGGAGAAAGCGATCGCAGCCGCTCTCCACGTGCGTCCGGCACCGATCGAGGGTGCGGTCGAGAAAGTCCTTCTTCTGAGGAGCCGTGAGAAATCCTCCCTTCGTCCCCTCGATCAGCCTCCTGGCCTCCGCGAAATTCTTCTTGTCGACGAGCTGAAACCAGGCGTCCTCGAATTCTTTCAATGGCCCGCCGCCCGCTCCGAAGGACCCCAGCAACTGCTTGGCCCTGTTGAGCTCGGCGTCGCTGCCCCGTACCTTCTTCTTGACCGACTGTTCGAAGTCCTCGATGGCGGCCTGACACTCTTCGCGGGCTCCCTTGGGGTCGCCGTTCTTCATCCGCTCGGCTTTGCGGTAGTGGGCCTGACCTCGGAGGAGATATGGGAAGAAGTCCCTCGCGTCTCCCCAGGTGCTGTCGGAATTCTGGATGCGAAGCCGGCATTCCTTCTTCTCGATGCTCGAGCTGAGAATAATCTCGTTCAGGAGACGAATCGATTCCGAAGGATCCGAATCGAGGCTCTCGAACGCTTTCTGGTAGTTCTTCAACGCCTCGCGGTACCGTCCCGCGTTCATCTTGGGAATGCTCTCGATCGATTCCTGGGAGAGAAGGAGCGAGAGAGAGAGGATCATGGAGGGATTATACTCGCTGCGGGAGGATACTGCGGGTTGTTGCCGATAGAACATGAAGAAACCAGTCCTCATGCCGCCGTGGGGCACCCTGAAACGATGAGAATTGCGCCAGTGGGCGCATCGGAGAGCTTGCGGATTTTCGCAGGCATCCCCGTGTTTTCGAGGCAGGAAGCCTTGAAGAAGGAACAGGACAGAGCAAGGGCCTGGAGCACGAAGATCTGACGGGCAACATCATCGGCGCCGCCATCGAGGTCCATAAGGCGGTCGGTCCGGGCTTCCTGGATTCGGTCTATGCTGGTTGAGCGGAAGACCGTGAAGGGACTCCTCTTCGTCTTCGCCCGCTCGTACCTCCGGGCCATCGGGCGCCGGCAGGGGCTCTGCCAAGACGACGCTGAAGGTGCAGAGGGTTCTTGCCTCCGAGGGGCCGACGCCGTGACTGCGGTTCCTGGCTTCCTCAGGCGACGAGAGGCTCTTGCCCTTGTGTGGCACAGATCCGAGTCCCACAACGTTTAGTAGAGCGGGCCCCGGCGAAAGGCGTCGATGTTCCCGTTCGTGTCCTGCTCGACGAGGTTGCTGGCCAGAGCGAGGAATGCGACGTACCGACCGTCGCCGGAGATCGCGTTCACGAAGCTCTCGGCATCGCCCTGCGCTCCCAGGGTCCGAACGGAGATGCGCGTGGTCTTGCCCGCATCCACATCGCGGAGAAACACGTCGAAGGTGTTGTTGGTGTCGTCGGAAACCAGGTTGCCGGCCCAGCAGCCGAAGGAGATGTATCGGCCGTCGTCGGAAATCGAGCTGAAGGAGCAGTCCCCGACGATGTTGCCCAGAGGATTCAGGACCTGCGTGGTTTGGGTTCCGGAGGAGTTCACGCTCACGCGAATCGTCACCTTGTCGGTGAGGTCTCGACGGAAGACATCGACGTTGGGATTCGAGTCCCCCACGACCAGATTCGTCGCGGCGGATCGGAAGACCACATGACGACCGTTCCCCGAAATCCTGGGCTCGACCGACTCTCCGGTACCCTTGGCCCCTCCCGATCCTGTCGCACGCGAGACTAATTCGGTCGTCGAGGTGGAATGAATCCGTACATACACGTCGTTGGTCGAATCCGTATCCGCGGCTGCCAAGTCGGAGAACGAGGAGGAGAAGGCGACTCGGTCGCCGTCGTCGGAAACCCAAGGATCGAGACACGTCGTCCCACCCGTGGATCCCCCCTCCGCCGTGCCGCCATGCGGGGAAGAGATCAGCACCGTGGAGGCCGGTCCCGACGGTGGAATGAATCGTCGGAAGATGTGTTGGCGGGGAGAGGTGGTAGCCGGGATGACCAAATTGGTCATGTTCGATCGGAAGACGATGTACTGTCCGTCGGCGGAAATCGATGCCCGCATGGATTGGTCCGTTCCGGTCGTCCCTCCCTCTAGTCCGCCCGAACTCTGGTCCACCAAGACCAGCGAGCCGGTTTGGAGGTCTTTCCGGTAGATGTGTTTCCGGCCGTCCGTCGTCGAGGCAAGAAGGGTCGCCGAAGATTCGAACACCACGTACCGGCCGTCCTTCGAAATCGACGGATCGTCGCAATCCTTGTCGGCAATGACGCCCGCGGCGGTGGCGGACGCGACGACGGTGCTCCCCGCATCGACATCCCTTGCGAAAATCTGTCGCTTCGCGTTGGAGACACCAGAGACGAGATTGGAGGCCGTCGATGAGAAGACGACGATCCGTCCGTCCCGAGAGATCCCCATGATGACCGAGGAGAGCGTTCCGCAATCTCGGTTCGCCTGTTCCCCGCTCGAACTGAGAGAGACTCGGATGGTGACCGCGGAAGGGAGACCGGGATCCTCGTTCGTCCCCCCTTCACAGCCCGCCAGCAAGAACGGCAGAAACCACATGCGGGAAACGAACGGGAGACGCCACTGATTCGGCATGGTCGCTTCCCCCCGGCTGGTCATTTCAAGGGTCCCCTCACGAAGACGTCGATGGCGCCGTTCTCGTCATGCTCGACCACGTCCGACGATAGAGAGATGAAGGCGACGAATCGACCATCGCCCGAAAGAGCCGAAAAGTCGGAGATCCCGCTCGGTTGGGTGCCCAACGTGCGGACGGAGACGCGGACCGTGGCTCCGAGAGTTCGATCCCGCACGAAGACGTCCCCGGTTCGATTCGTGTCGTCGGCGACGACGTCGGGAGCTTGGGAGCCGAACCCCACGTATCGGCCGTCGTGAGAGATGGACACGCCCTCGTGCACCTCGACGGTGCTCCCTACCACCAATCCCTCTCCCACCTGATTTCCCGCCGAAGTCACAGAGACACGCTGGGCCAGCGTGACCGTCGGCGTCCCGGTGAAAAAGGACTTTGCGTTGACGACGAAAACATCGGGGACGGCGTTCGTATCGCCCGTTATTAGGTCGGTCGCGAAGGACTGAAAGGCGACGTAGACATCCCCAGTCGAACTCACATCCGAGATCGCCGGAATCTTGCTGTCGCCATCCGCGTTTCCGCTCGCGGTGTCGAGAGACACTCGCCGGGTTTCCAGACTCCCTGTCAAATGCCGGACGAAGACATCGATCTTCGTGTTCGTATCGAGCCCTCCCGGGTCGCTTACCACGACGAGATTCGTGGCTCTGGAATCGAAAGCAACGAACTCGCCGTTGGGGGAAATGGCCGGGTTGCGGCTGTCCCCGTCTCCCTTGGCACCTCCGCTGGTCACGCGAGAGAGCAGGGTGGTCGTCGCTGCGACTACCGCGCGAACATAGATGTCGAACCTACCGTCCGCCGAATGGTCAGGATCTCCGGGACCCGCTCCGCCGGTTGTCCCATCCAAATTGTCCGCCTTCGTCTCGAACGCGACCAGATCGCCATCATTAGAGATCGTTGGATTCTTGCTTTCGTCGTTCCCTGAAGTCGGCGTCCCGCTGTTGAGGGCTTGAGAAATCAGAATCATAGCCCCTGTCTCGCGATCCCATCGATAAACCTGTTTGACTCCCGCAGAAACCGCCGGCGAGGTGACCAAGTTCGTCGCCTTCGATTCGAATGCGACATACCGGCCGTCGGAACTCAGAGAGGGATTGTCGCTCCCGTCGTTCCCGGGGGCACCCGTCGTGCTCGCCGAGACCAGCACCGTCGAATTGGAGATCGTATCCCGAAGGAAAACGTCTCTCGCATTGTTCGTATCGTTGGCAATCAAGTTCGTGGAGTCCGAACCAAAGACTACGTATCTACCGTCTTTCGAGATGGAGATCGCGGAGGCGCCACCGCTCGGTTCGCCCGACGTCCCGTTCCCCTCTTTTCCTTGGAATCCGAGGGACGCCCGGATCGTGAGAATGCCGGGGAAGTCCGGACCGTCGTCCGTGTTGCCGCATCCGAACAGCAAGACGGCCAGTCCCGTCCCCACAACCCGCCGCCGCAGAAACTCGGGCATCATGCTCTATCTCCCCTAGGGATCGGGGCCCCGCCGAAAGATGTCCGCCGCGCCGTTCGTGTCGCTGTCCACCAAATTCGACGCGAACGAAGAAAAGGCCACGAATCGCCCGCTCAGAGAAATCGCCGCCGATCCGCTCCGTTCGTTGGTCTCGGTGCCGAGCGTTCCGACAGAGACTCGGCGGGTGTGCCCCGCCACGCGGTCCCGGATGAAGACGTCCGCCACCGCATTTCTGTCGTCGTTTACTAAGTTGGTGGCGAACGATTCGAAGACGACATAGCGCGCGTCGGAAGAGATGGTCCCCAAGCGCTGGCGAGCCGCGGTCGATACGCTGTCGAGGCCGAATCCGGCCTCGTTGCCTCCATCGCCGATGGATACGCGCTCCGTCACCGGCGAGGCGGCCGCCAAATCTCCTCGCACGAAGAGATCCCGCACGGCATTCGCGTCATCGGAGACGAGATTCGTCGCATCGGACTCGAAGGCGACAAACGAGCCGTTTTCCGAAAGTGTCGGCCAGAAGCTGTCGCTTCCTCCCTTGGCTCCACCTCCCGAAGCTCGAGAAACCAATGTGGTTGTTTGTGTCGAAGTAAGCTTTCGGACGTAGACGTCCCATCGAGAGTCCACATCGAGGCCGTCGAAGTTGGTCGCAAGCGTCTCGAACGCGGCGAAGGCTCCGTCCGGGGAAATCGACGGGCGGCGACTCTTCTCGTTGCCGATCGTCCCCGACGTGCTTTTGGACTCCAGGGTGGTGACGCCTGCGCCCGACAGGTCCCGAACGAAAACGTCCGTAAATCCGCCGGAGTCACCCGCGGCCAGGTCTGTCATTCCCGAGTCGAAGGCCACCTTGGTTCCGTCCCGGCTGATGGAAGGATTCTGGGACAAGCCGTCCCCAGCGGCTCCGCCTTCGCCTCCGCCAGAGGCCTTGGAGACCAACTCCAACGCGCCCGTTTCCCTCTTCCAACGGTAGATGTGCGTGCGTCCGCTGGTGGTGCCGGCCAAATCCGTCGCCTTCGACTCGAAGGCTACGAACTTTCCGTCGCCGGAGATGCGGGGCATTTCGCTGGTATCGTTTCCTCCGGAGCCCGTGGTGCTTCTGGACACGAGAACGGTCTTTTGCTCGTCCAGATCCCTGAGGAAAACTTGGCGCTTGGAGTTGCTGCTCTCCGCGGTCAGATTGCTCGCATCGGAGGCGAAGGCGATGAATCGCCCGTCGTCGGAGATCGAAACGTGAATCCTTCGAGTGTCGTCGGAATCCTTAAGTCCCCCCGAATTCCCGTTCGCTTCCGTGTTGCGGGAGCCCGCATTGAAGGGCAAGGAAGCCCGGATGGTGAAGGCATTAGGGAAATCGGGATCGTCGTCCGTATTCCCGCAACCGAGGAAGGCCAGCAGACCGACGACCGCCGCGAACCGAAGGACCGTCCCTTCCATACCAGCCCCCCGCGCTAGAAGTCGTGCGTATATCCGATGGCCGCGTTGAAGGTATCGCCCCCGACGTCCCCGGCCAAGTCGATGGACCTGGGTTTTTGGGACTCCGTCGTCCACGTGATCCCGATCCCGAAGGTGAAGAGCACGAACGCCTCGTCCTTCGTATCCAACACCAGCTTGAAGGAGCCCACCATGGGAAGGTCATTTTCATCCGCCCAGGGCGCATCGAAGTACCGAACCCCTGCCCGAGGAAGAAGCGAGACCGACTCGGAAAGTTTTAAGCGATACTCGGCGCCCGCGGAGAAGTTGAAGGCATCCTCGAACTTCGGGTGATTCCCAAAGAGCGGATCTTCCGCCGTATCTTCCCAGCCGATGTATTGGAAATCGAAGGTCAAGCGAAGTGGCATGCCCTGGAGAAAATAGAAGGTCACCCCTGCGTTGAGCTGCTGGGGCATGTCGAAGGCCGGGAGAATATCCGGCTCGATGGCGAAGTTGTATTTGATCGCGCTTTGATAGGCGACTCCCAGATTGACCTTGAAATTCTCGGTGTTGTCGAACACCCCCAGGAGGATCCCCAAACCGAATCCGACGGAAGTCGAGCTGTCTTCCGTATCGCCGGTCGGGCTGCTGAATTCCCAACTTTCGTACCCGAGGTCGGCGCCGCCCCCTACCGAAAGGTGCGTCAAGAAGCCGGCCTCCCCCACTTTGCGGAAGGGGAAATCTTTCGCGAACGCGACGCGGAATCTCGTGAACCCTTGCTCCACGTTGTTCTTCGGCACGAACTTGGTTTGAAGAGGATCCGACACCGAGTCCAGAGCGTACTTCAGGTGGTAGGGTCGGGCGACGCACGCTCCGATGGCCATCGGGCTCTCCTGATTCCCCAGCTGGAATACGAATCCCACGTAGGAGGGAATCACGGCGGGATCCACCAGGGACGTGGTCGGATCGACCGAGAAGTCGATCTCGTCTCCCGCGCCTCTCTTCTTGTTCACATCGTAGGTGGTGTAGGTCTGATAGGAGATCGACATCTTGTCCGCCTGGGTTGCGATTCCCGCGGGATTGAGCCACACGGAAACAGGATCGTCCTCGAAAGCCGTATAACTTCCCCCCATGGCCTTGGTCCGGGCTCCCAGCTGCTGATCCTGCGCCGAGGCCGAGACGGCCCAGAGCAGGAAGGTGGCTGACGCGACGGCCTGTTTCATGGTGACCCTCCCTATGGCGGCGGATTTTAGGGACCGGGGGGGAAGTTCTGCAAGCTTTAGTCGCGAAATCGGTAGCCGAACCCGCGGACGGTCTCGATGTATCCCCCCCCCTTCCCCAACTTCCGGCGGAGTGCTGTCACGTGGACGTCGATGGTACGATCGGTCACCGCCGTGTCGCGCTCGAGTGCCCTCTCGATGATTTCGTCGCGGGACAGCACTCTTCCGGGCGAACCGGCCAGGGCGCACAGAATGCGGAATTCCGTCGCCGTCACGGAAATCCTACGAGACCGATACGTAACCTCGCGGCGATCCACATCGATCTGGAGCTCTCCGTGACGATGGACCTGGGACGTCTCTTGCCCGCGGGACGCTCGGCGCAACACCGCTTTCACTCGGGCGACCATCTCGCGGGGGCTGAACGGTTTCGTGACGTAGTCGTCCGCGCCCAACTCCAGCCCGACGACCCGATCCGCCTCCGAACTTTTTGCCGTCAGCATGATGATGGGAACCGCCGCCGTCTTGGGCTCGGCCCGGAGGCGCCGGCAAACCTCGAGTCCGTCGACCCCCGGCATCATCAGATCGAGCACGATTACGTCGGGACGATGGTCACGCGCGATCTCCATGCCGGAAGATCCATCGGCGGCTCCGATGACGTCGAAACCTTCCTTCTCGAGGTTGTACCGGAGCAATTCGACGAGGTCCTTCTCGTCGTCGATGACCAAGATCGTTCCCTTCTTCATCCCCGACACTCTACTTTGAGGCCGGCTCCGCCGGAAGAAGGATGCGGAACGTGGAGCCCTGTCCCGAAACGCTTGAAACCTCGATGGATCCACCCAAGCTGAGCGTCGCCTGCTTCGCGATCGCCAAACCGAGTCCCGTTCCTCCCTGCTCACGCGACCGGGACTTCTCGACGCGATAGAATCGCTCGAAGATGCGCGGGAGGTCTTCGGCCGGAATCCCGATTCCCGTATCGGAAACCCCCAGCACGACGCATGCGCCCTCGGAGGAAACGGAGACTCGAACCGCGCCTCCCTCTGGCGTGTACTTGATCGCATTGTCGACGACGTTTCGAAGCGCCCGTTCCAGCAATTCGGGATCCCCTTCCACGGTCGGAACTCCCGGAGTGGCATCCAGCGTCAGTCTCTGATTCTTCCGTTTGGCTTCCGGGGAAAAGAGATTCACGACCTCCTCCGCTACGAGACCCGATTCGAAACGAGTCCCCCGTCCCGACCGGCCCTGGTTCTCGATGCGCGAAAGTTCCAGAAGATCGTCCACCAGACTCGAGAGACGCCTCACCTGTTTCTCGAGGATGGCCAGATACTCGGGCCCCTTCACCGGGTCCTGCAGGGCCCCGTCGCGAAGGGTTTCGACGAATCCCCGAATGGTCGCGAGCGGCGTCTTGACTTCGTGAGAGACGTTCGCTACGAAGTCCCGCTGAAGCTGCTCATACCGTACCGATTCCGTAACGTCTCGAGCCACGAACACGAGCCCTTCGGGCGAACCCTCGGTAGGAATTGGCGAGAGCCAGATTCGAATCTTGCGCCCCTCCTCCTCCACATCCACGGTGGTCCGTCCACCTCCCGAAAGCACGAGGGAAGCCGCCTTGAGGAGCCTCTCGTCGCGAACGACCTCCCAGAGCGGACGGCCCGACACGTCTTCCGGCCGAAGATCGAAGAGTCTCCCGGCCGCCCGATTCACGAGAAAGACGCTCTGTCGCGCGTCGGTTGCCACGACGCCGTCCTCCAAGGCGGCGAGCAGCGCGACGAGGCGATCCTTGTCCCGGGAGGACTGCTCCAAGAGCTTGGCGAGCGAATCCGCCATCGAGTTCAGCGCGCGGGAAATCGCGGCCGTATCCTCGTCTTCGGGAACGTGGCTCCTCACTTCGAGCCGGCCCGAGGCCACGGTCTCCGCGACTCGAGTAAGCTCCGCCAAGGGCGTCGCATGGCGGCGTGCCAGGGATACGGAGGCGAGCACGGAGATCAAGAGCATCGCTCCCGCCACCGCGGCCCATCCTCCGGCGAGCAAGATGCCTTCGCGCTTCACGTCGTCCAGGGAGGAGGAGAGTCGAACGAAATACACGCGCCCCTCGTTCTCCCCGCGCAGGGCGACGAACATCGTATCTTCCCCCCTCGGGCCAGGCCGGACACTCACCCCTTCCCCGCGAGCGGCCGCGGCGACGATCTCCGGCCGAAGTCTGAGATCGGTGCCGGCCTCCCCCCCGCTGTCCGCGATCGCCACCCCCGATTCGTCGAGCACCGTCACCCGCGCCCCCGTGAGCCGTTCCCAATCCTTCACGCGACCCGGAAGGGAGAACGCTGCCTCGCGCCGTACCAGAGGAAGAAGGGAGGAACCGCGGCTCCTCAAAGCCTCTTCTCGCGCCCGATGGAGGCTCGCGCGAATCCGAACCCAAGCGAAGATCCCCGAAGCGAGGATCGAGAGCAGGACCAGCGCCGAGGACGAAAAGAGGACGCGACGGAGGAACGAGGTTCCGAAGCTCATCAGCTCCGGGCCTTGAGCTTTCGGGTCTTCTCCTCATGATGGTGGCGCACGTCGCGGCCCTGCACCAGGTAGATCACCTCCTCGGCGATGTTCGTGGCATGGTCGCCCACCCGCTCCAGATTTCTCGAAATCAGGAGCAAGGCGACCCCGGATCGAATCGTCGCGGGATCGGCGATCATCGATTCCAGGAGTCCGCGAAACGCGCGGTCCTTGAGTTCGTCGACGCGCCGCTCGTCTTCGAGTACTTTCTTGGCCTCCTCGCAGTCCTTTCTCGCGAGCGCCTCGAGACTTTCGTGGACCATCCGGCAGGAGATCTCGGCCATCTCGGTCAGATCGACCGTCGCCGCCGGGGCGTACTGAAGGAAGTGGTGAACGTTCTGGCACACGTTCACGGCCTGATCGGCGATCCGCTCTAGGTCGGTCGCGACGCGAAGAACGGTGAAGAGAAACCGTACATCGGCCCCGACCGGCTGCTGGAGCGCCGTGAGCTTCACGGCTCGGTCGTCCACCTCGATCTCGAGATCGTTGACCTCGTCCTCCTTCTCGAATACCTCCACGGATTTCGACTCGTTCCGATCGACCAGGTTTTGAACCGCAAGGCCGACCATCGATTCCGCGAGTCCCCCCATCAGCATCAGCTTTCCGTGGAGCTCGCGAAGCTGTTCGTCGAAATGGCGGTGCATTATCCGAACCTCCCGGAGATATACTCCTCGGTTTCCTTTCGCTTGGGACGGGTGAAGATCGTCTGGGTATCCCCCACTTCGATCAGATCCCCCAGAAGCATGAAGGCGGTTCGATCCGACACTCGAGCCGCCTGCTGCATGTTGTGCGTCACGATCACGATAGTGTACTTCGCCTTGAGTCCGAACATGACCTCTTCGATGCGCGCCGTCGCCAGCGGGTCCAGGGCCGAGCACGGTTCGTCCATGAGCAGGACCTCGGGCTCCACCGCCAGGAGTCGCGAGATGCACAGTCGCTGTTGTTGCTCGGGCGAGAGGGACAGGGCGGAGGCGCCGAGTCGATTCTGGAGAGAGTCCCAAAGGTCTGTCTGGCGAAGCGCGCGCTCCACCCGCTCGGCGACGCTTCCCGGAAGACCGTGGATCTTGGGTCCGTAGGCGACGTTTTCGAATACCGACAGCGGGAAGGGATTGGGCTTCTGGAAGACCATCCCCACCTTCTTGCGAAGTTGCGTCAAATCGGCCCGACCCAAGATCGACTTTCCGTCCAGAAGCACCTCTCCGCCCGTCCGCACGTTCGGAATCAGCTCGTTCATGCGGTTGAAGACACGGATGAGGGTCGACTTGCCGCATCCCGATGGTCCGATGATGGCCGTGATCGCTTGCGGACCGATCTTCAGAGTAACTCCCTTGAGCGCTTGGAAGGACCCGTACCAGAGGCTGAAATCGCGGGTCTCGAGCTTGGGGAGCGCAGGAATTCCCGTGCGCGTGGAAGCGGGCTTCGGGACCGACTCGGGACGGGGCGTCTTGGTTTCCATTATCCGAACGCTCCCGTGATGTAGTCGCTCGTCCGCGTATCCCGGGGATTCGTAAACAGGTCGGCGGTGGGCTGGAGTTCCACCAGTTCCCCGAACAGGAAGAATGCGGTGTGGTCCGAGCAACGAGATGCCTGCTTCACGTTGTTCGTGACCAGCACGATCGCGAGTTGCGACTTCAACTTCTGGAGCGCCTCCTCTATTTTCGCCGTCGAGATCGGATCCAGAGCCGAGCAGGGCTCGTCGAGGAGCAGCGCCTGGGGTTCCACCGCGAGCGTCCGAGCCAGGCAGAGGCGTTGCTGTTGACCGCCGGAGAGGTTCTGGGCACGCTCGTCGAGCCGGTCCTTGACCTCCTCCCAGAGATAGGCCGATTGCAGGGCCCGTTCGACCCGTTCCGCCCTGCCGTTGCGCCCCCCGGTGAGATCGAGCCCGAACGTGAGATTCTGATACACGGTCATGGGAAGCGGAACCGGGACCGAGAAGACCATGCCTACTTTCCGGCGCAAGAGAGCGACGTCGACCTCGGGATCGTAGACCGGAAATCCGTCGAGGTAGACCTGACCGCTCACGGCGCGCTCGGGAGTGAGGTCGATCATGCGATTGAGCGAGCGGAGAAAGGTCGTCTTCCCGGCGCCCGCGGGTCCGATGATGGAGAGAATTTCGCCCTTGCGGGCCTCGAGACCGATGCCCTT
>CAZGKV010000117.1:0-15408 GCA_964526305.1 uncultured Planctomycetales bacterium
TCTCGGAGACCTATGCAGCGCTGTCGCGGACTGCCTTCGGGTCCTGGCGGAGGAGAAGGAGCAGACGCTGTCTGTCGAGATCGAGAAGGGCGTATTCGCCGAAGCCGATCCGGCGATTCTCCGGCAGGCCGTCACCAATCTTATCGACAACGCCATCAAGTACACCCCCGCCAAGGGTCGAGTTCGGTTGGCCGCAGGGAATCGCAGCTCTCAAGAGGCCGTGATTGAAGTCATCGATTCCGGTCCCGGTATCCCGGTGGAGCATCGCGAGAAGGTGTTCGAGCGCTTCTACAGGATCGACCTCGGGAGAGACCGCGAGACGGGAGGCGTCGGCCTTGGGCTGGCCATCACACGATGGGCTGTAGAGATGAATCACGGGCGGATCGAACTGGAAACCCAGGAAGGTAGGGGAAGTACGTTCCGAATCGTGCTTCCCCGTCCGGCCTGACCCGGTCCGTCACCGCGCAAGGTATACCTCACGCGGCCACCCCTTGAGGGTTCGTGAACGTTTGAAAACGGAGCGTGAGTAACGAGTCCAACTCGGCACGGTGATCGAGATGGGCCCATGTCAGGCAGGACGTGATCGCCGCGGTGAACGACGTGAAGGTGTCGTAGTATACTTGGCGTGGGTGAAAGTGTAGGTTTTTACACTGGGAAAAAAGCCACAATTTCAACCGCGCACGGTATATGCACGCACGTGCCGGCGAACGAAGTGGAGAGCTGGGTCCTGGAGCGGATCGACGCTCTCATCTTTGGCGGTCAGCCACTCTCGAGGGGGGACCTCTCGGCCCTGGAGGCGGAGATCGCAGCGAGGCTGGCTTCCGGGCCATCCAACGTCGAAGAAGGTCGGAGGGTCAAGGAACTCGAACGTCGGCTCGAGGAGAAGCGGAAGAAGGTGAAACTCCTCGTGGAAGCGCTGGACGCGGAGACGTTGGATCTGGTGCGGGAGGAACTGAAGGCGTTGAAGCGGGAGATCCGCGCGCTCGAGGACGAAGTGAGAGAAGCCCGCACCCGTGAAGAGTCTCGTTCCGACGAGGACCCTCGCCGCCGCGCTCGTCGCATCGCCTCACGGCTCGTCGAGATCAAGAGGGTCATGGAGAACGGAACGCCGGAGGAGCGGCGGGAATTCGTCCGCCAATTCGTGAGCGGGATCAAAGTGGACCCCGAGAAGGGCGAACTGGAGGTCGACTTCTTCTCCCCCGAGGGGTCGGACGGCGAAATTCGCTTTTGGGGTGAGTGCCCCCAACGGGACTCGAACCCGTGTAACGGACTTGAAAAGCCCGTGTCCTAGGCCGCTAGACGATGGGGGCCGGCCGGGCGCTACTATACCGGCGCACTTGGGAGCGCGCAAGCGCGCAGGCATCAGGGTAGAATTCGCCGGTACGGAGCGGAGGAATGGCCTCTGGATGTCTTATCCCCCCGCGGAGCCCACAGGATCAGCGCAGTCTCTTCAGAGCCTCCTCGAGGACCGAGGCCGAGCCGGTTGACGAAGTCCGCCGCCGCTGGGGCCGCTTCGACGTCGGGGGCCACCCCGCGGCCGTCGTAGAGCTTCCCGTCGGGCCGGAACGAGGCCATGGTCGAGAACTGCAACGGCAGTCGGCTCCGGGAGAGGGTGATCCCCCGGGCCCGGCCTCTGCCGCCCCCACTGCGCGTCCCCAGGAGGGTGACGTTCCTCCACCCCTGAAAGGCGCCGAGGAAGATGTCCGCCGCGCCAAGCCGGCAGCTCTCCATCGCGGCCTCGGCGTGCCGCACGAGATAGTTCCAGCCTTCCCGCGTCATCAAGACGGTGACGCGAGTCTCCCGTAGACCTCCCGCGTGCAACGCACGGGCGGGCCGAGAGAGCGGTGTCTTCTCCGTCCGCGCCCCCCATGGGTCCCGTCAACGCCCGATAACGCTGAGTATGTTCCGGTTTCCCGACGCTCTCGTCTCCATCAGAGCAGAACTGTTCGTCACCTCTCCTTGTCATGGCGCCGATCTTGCTCGTAGAGTAGTCCCATGAGCGATCTTCGGCTCTCCGGTACCGAGCGCGCCATCGATTCCCTCTCGGACTTTGATCTGTTTCGGATGGTCTCCCTTCCCCTCCTCGACGAAGATTGGGATCGTGATCCCAGCGCCCTGGGGGAACTCACCCCGGGCCAACGAGCGATCCTCGGTGCCTGGATTCTGGAGGCAGAGGTTCCCAACGGCGGCTTTGCCCAATTCTTCAGCAATTCGTCCGGAGCATTCGCCCCCGCGATTCTGGAAGGATTGGAACGGCTCGGAGCGCTGCAGCATCGGGATCTATTGAAGAAAGCTTGCGCGCTCTTTCCTGATGGGACTCCACCGCGATCTCGAGAACTTCGAAACGAGATTTTCGACGACGATCCGGACCTACTGCAGGTTCTCTGGGATCGACTCTCGGCATCGTACTACGCGTCCCCCTCGCTGGGGAGCATCTGTGCCCGCCACATTCGCTCCCACCTCGCAGAGTTCTTCCGAGGGCGGGATTTCCTCATCGAATGAGACCGGAAGCAAGTGGCCCATCGCCTACGGCAGAAGAAACAACAAACCACTCCGCGGAAGCTCGGCGGTAAGTCGAAGTGTCCGCCTTCGCACGATTCGGGGCTGTGCTACGGCGTAACATGCGCCTCCCGCTCGGCTGCCGCCGAGCGAAGGCGAATGAGGACGGTGGGATTCGAACCCACGACCCACGGTTTAAAAGACCGTTGCTCTACCACTGAGCTACGTCCCCGGATCAAAACCGAACCATCTTACTCCCCCCATTGCTCTAGGGCTACTGGTTGTGCGCGTCCCCGCGTCCCGAGCAACCCGGACAGCCGCGATCGTCGTCGCTCCTCGACATCGGAGCCGCTCATTGTCGACTCGGATCGACACCATCGCTCGGCTTCTCCCGCTGGAAGTTGGCCGGGGGATCGCCTTTCCCTCGGAGTCGGGGGTTTGGGATTCTTGAAGAACGGCAATGAATCCCAAGCCCGTGTGCGCGTCCTCTCTTCTTTACCTCAGCATCGTCGCCGCAGCCTCGGCCCAAGACCAAAACTGGGTCAGCCTCTCCCCAGTGCGACCCGTGGGGGTGGTCGGAACGGACGAACCCGTGCGTTTCACTCTGACGGCCCACACGAGAACCCTCGTGGATCGCCCGGACCTGCTGGTGGAGGACGACCAAACCCACCGTCTGGTGCGCTGGCAGTCTAGAGCCGTCTATCGAACTCTCGCAGCACTTTCCTCTCGCTGTCGGGAATCGATGGAGATACGCGAATGCGGACGGCCGGATCGAATCCATGGAAGGGACGCGGGCCATCGGATCTTGGTTCATCCTCCGAAATCCCCCCGCAGGAAATGGTTGGGTCACTCAAGACAATTCCAATCGGCCGACCCTCTACGCCTGGGAATCCGGCGAAACAACACCTCTCTTCAGATTCCATCGTGCGTTTGGTTTTCGATATTGGGCGAATTCTCGAAACCTTCGACGCCTCCAGGTGGGGTCCGTCGCTTCGGACGTCTCGACGCCCTGCGGGACGTTCCGCCCGTGCTATCGACTCGACGTGATCGACACCCCGGCTCCGACGGAGTTCCGTATCCCCTCTCCGGTTGGTAGGGACGCCCTACGACGGAGCCATGATTTGCCGTGAGAGCACGACGACATCGTGCGCCTTCCCCTCGCGATCTAGCGCATGGTGGGGCAGCATCGCGACGATGGTGAAGCCGAGACTCTCGAACATCTTCCGGCCCGCTTTCTGCTCCGCCATGATCTCCGCGTCCACCATCGAGATCTTGAGCTCGCGCGCGACCTCTACGAACTCGTTCACGAGCGCCTGCCCGAGGCCGCAACCGCGATACGTCGGGTCGACCACGGCCCGGACTCTCGCCACATGATTCATCCATCCTTGCTCGCGGTGCAGCGTGGCGTCTCCCACGATCTTCTTCCCGTCGATCGCCAGAAGGGGCAAGACCCTCGCATAATCGAGACTCCGGCACCAGCTCTTCACCGTCTTCGCGTCCACGACGTCGTCCTTGAGGAGAAGTCGGTCTTCCGCCGGAATCTTCTTGAAGAACGCCAGGAGCCCCTTCTCGTCGGACGCTTCCATCGGTCGGAGGACAAGCGGTCGCCCCCCCAGCACCGCCTTCTTCGGGTACCGCTTCTTCAGGATTTCCATCCCCCCCCCTTCTTCCGAGTGCGCTCATACCGGGCTTCCACTCGAGTTGAAATTCCGCCTCTGGCGCTGAACTGTCCCGCCACCTTCATCCACACGGGACGACAGGCGCGCACGAGATCCCGAAGGATTCGATTCACCGCATTCTCGTAGAAAACCCCGACGTTCCGGTACGCCGTCACGTACTCCTTGAACGACTTGAGCTCGAGACAATGCCGATCCGGCTCGTATTCGACCGTCAGCGTCCCGAAATCCGGCAGGCCCGTCTTCGGACAGATGGCGTTGTACTCGGGATCCACGATGGTCACGATGTAGCCGGGGAATTGGTTTTCCCACGTCTCGATGCCGGGAAGCTCTTCTTCGAGGCCGGACCGGGCGTGAGGAGCGTATCCGGGCATCAGAGATAACGGAATTCGAGGATCTCGAATCGAAGCGTTCCCCGCGGCGCCTTGACTTCGACCTGCTCCCCGGGTTTCTTCCCGAGAAAGGCCTGACCCAAGGGCGAGGTCACGGAAACGCAATCGTACGCGGAGCGCGTCTCGCCTTCGCCCACCAGCAGGATCTCTTCCGGTTTCTTCGCGCCGACCTCGAGAACCTTGACGAGCGCCCCGATGGCGATCGAATCGACGGGCGCCTTTTTCGTGTCGACGACTTCCGCGCGACCCAGCCGATCGTCGAGCTGAAGGATCATCTGCTCCGTGTTCCACAGCTCCGATCGGGCAGTCTCGTACTCGGAATTCTCGGAAAGGTCGCCCAATTCTCGAGCATCCCCGAGCGCCTTCTGGAGCCGCGGAAGTTCGACGTTGCGCAGATGATCGACCTTCGCCAAGAGTTGTTCGTACCCCTCGGGCGTCATCGGTACGCGTTCCATGGTCTGCAATCTCCCAGTCCGTTCGGCTCACGGCAGTGTATAAGAGGGTTTCGGGAAGGGCAAGCGCCTCTTCCATCGCTCCAGGAACTCCTCCGTCGTCGGCGCGTCCGAAGCGAGACACCCGGCCAGCACGCGATCGACAGCCTCGACGACGGCCGGGTGGCGGTCCCGCATCAATGGTTCGCATACCGACAGCGCCGCGTCCACGTCGCCCATCTGTCCGACCCGCTTCCACACCGCCATCGCGGCCGCGCGGCGGAACCACGGATTGGACGCGATGGCCCAGTGGCGCAGAACGCGCACGAACGTCCGGTCTCGCGCCACGATCGCTCCCAGGAGTTCGCAGGCCAGGGAGTCGCAGTGGTCGCGATTCCGAACCCCGCGCATCCATCCCTTGAACACGGGCCAGTGAGCCGCCTCCAGGAGTCGCTCGAGGGGGGAGAGCAGGTGGACCGCCACCGTCCGCTCCTCCGACCGCCCGCTCTTCCACAGTCGCCCCGCGAGCGACAGGAGCGTGGACAGATCGGGGTCCCGTCGATGACGGCGCGCGACGACCCTTCCGATGCGCCGAATCTCCGACGGGTCCGCGACGCCCCGAAGACGATCCCGGATGGTCTCCAGCTCGGATTTCACGATCTGAAGTGTATCACGTCCGCCGAAATGGTTGGCATCCCGCGGGAGCTCCGTCGTATATCCTCTGGAATTCGCCGGAGGATCCCATGAACGTCGCCTGGCTCCTTCTTCTTTGCGCGCAGGACGACCCCGTCGCCGCCGCCATGGAGAAGATCCGAAAGTCCATCGCCGAGACTCCCTCCCTCAATCTCGCCCGATCGGCGGAGATCGTCAAGGTCATCCTGAACGAGGGGACCTTTCTCGAAAGCCAGAAGAAGGTGATAGAGCAGGCCCAGGTCTACGCCCAGGCGGCGGCCGCGCTGGGAGCGGCCCTGGAGTCCCAAACCCAGCGAACCGGCCCGCAGCGAAAGTGCATTCTGGGATTGCAGAAAGCGGCGCGTCGGGCCGAGAAGAAGCGCACCGACGAGGGGCGCGTCGGTTCCTTCCGCTACGCCTTCGAACGCGTGACGCTGGCCTTCCAAGTCGAAGTGGCCGAGCTGCGCGCCCTCGTGAGCCTCGGGTTGGATTGTTACCGCGAGGGGCTCCTGGAGGAGGCGGAGGAGTCCCTGAAGGAAGCGGAGGAACGACTTCCCCATACTCTCGGAAAGAACCTCGATTCGACCGACAAGAACGCCCGACTGGCCCCCATGGTTCTCGCCCAGATCTACCTGGCCTCGGCACGCTATGCCGAAGGGGGAGCCGCGGCGCGCCGTTCCATCGCCAACGTCCCGGATCTCGGAGACGAACAGATCCACTTCCGAGATCTCCATCAGAAGGGAGAAGAGTACGACTCGCACCTGCGAAAGCTCGACGAGCACGTGGGCAAGAATCCCGACGACCGCGAGGCCCGGTTTCTTCTCGCGTACCAGCTCTACTTCTCCCCGGATCGGGCGAAGTCCAAACCGCTCTTCGAGAGACTGAAGGCGAAGGATTCCGAGGATCGGGGAGCGGCGTACTTCCTCGAACGATTGAAGTGAGATCAGCGGAGCCGCGTGCGCTCCCGGTAGGCATCGAGACAGCGCCGATAATCCTCGGGCGTATCCATGTCGAGGAGGACGTACGGTTTGTCGAAGTCCACGTACCGAATCCGATCCGGGCGGCGGTTGATGACGGTCCGGGCCGGGGCTTCCCCCGCCAACGCGAGGAACTCGTCGGCCAGCTCGCGGCGGCAGAGGACCGGATGACCGCGCTGGAGACTGTACGAGGGGATGAAGATGGTCTTGTGCGGATTCTTGTTCTTCCGATAGGCCGCTTCGAGGGCATCCACGTCCTCTCGAAGCACCACCGGAAAATCCACGGGAAAGAGGAGGAAGGCCTCCGCGGCGGGCGAGAGCGTCGAGAGACCGATCTTCAGGCTCGACGTTTGCCCTTCTTCCCAATCGTCGTTGATGGCCGGAGTCACGCGAGAAAGATCCACGCGGCGTTGAATCTCTTCCCGCGCGGCGCCGAGCACCACGACGGGGGTGCCCAACCCCCCGCAGGCCGCCATCACGAGATCGAGGGCCGTCCGTCCGTCGAAGTCGCAAAGAGCCTTCGGGCTTCCCATGCGCACGGACGCTCCCGCGCTGAGGATGACCGGCGTAACGACCGAATTCACCGGAGAAGAATACCACACCGATGAGGGATTGGAACCCTCGTCCCCCGTCCAGTAGGATGGGGACCCATGCGAATCGGTACGATTCTCCTCCTCCTGCTCGGATGCTCCGGTGCGAAAAAATCGGAGCCGCTTCCCACCGATCCCCGGGATCTCGTCCTGGACCGACTCGAGGCGGAGGCGGAAAAGGTGGAGCAGTTCCGCGCTTGGTATGAACTCCGCGACGAATCCACCGGAGAGAGCCGGCTGCTCGAGCTGGCCCAGCGTGGGCCGCACACGGCCAAGCTCGCTACCGGCGGCTGCGAACTTCTCCTCTTCCGGGACGGGGCCTTCCATTACCGCGCGGAATCCTATGGGTACGCCGTTCCCTGGCTCGAGGACTTGCGTCGCGCCGTCGAGCGATTCGAGCCCTCCTTTCGGGCCGCGGACACGGTGTTGGCGGCCTCCACCCCCCGCGCGGCTCGGCTCGCGTTCGACCTCCCGGGATGGGATCGGATCGTCTCGATGCGCTCCCTCCGCCCCCACCTGGTCTATGCGGCGGGCCCCAGCCGATTCGGATGGCTACGACCGCTTCGAAATCCCGCTTTCGTATTCGACGGACGGAACACCTTTCGCCGAGAAGGGGACGGCCTCCTCCGCCCCGCGGTCGAAGCCGTGGTGGACGATCGCGGCTTTCTCGTTCGCGCCCGCATTCTGCCCCCTCCCCCGCCCGGACGGACTTCCAATCCCGGATTCACCCTGCTGCTCAAGTCGCTGACGTTCGATCCGGTACCCGACGAAGTGTTCGCTCCCCCGGACCGCAAGGATGCCATCGACAGGTCGGACTCCGCGCGCGAGAATCTCCGCGCCGCCGTCGCCGAGCTCATCGAGCGGATGCTCGTGGAGCCGATCGTCGGGCGCTTCGGGCGGGATTGGTCCGCCGCACCTCGCGATCGCATCGGAGCGGTCTTTCTCGAATACTACAGAGCCGATCTGCCGCGGACGTGCGACGCCCCGGCCCTGATTCACCGCGTCGGCGAGAGCGTCAAGCAGGACGGGGAATTCGCGCGGCGCCAGATCGAGCAAAGCTCCAACCGTGACGTGGCTCGGCGCGCTCAAGTCGAACGGATTCGAATCCGCCGCGGAGTTCATTTGGGGCAGCTCGAGGGGATCGAGGAACGGCTGCGTTCGGCGTATCAGCAGACGCTCTTGGACCTTCTCCGATCCCTTCCCGGCCTTCGGAAAGAGGCGGCCCAAGGAATGCTGGCGGCCTCCTCCGAGGCTCTGACGCTCGCTCTGGGGAACTCCTTGAGGGAGCCGATCGCCGCCCTCTTCGACGCGGTACTCGCGGAGCTCGAGAAGTGATCACCCGCGCAGGAGATGCTTCTGGATCTTCCCCGTGGGAGTCTTCGGCAGCGAGTCCCGAAAAATCACCGTCTTAGGACGTTTGTATTCCGCAAGGCGGCCGCCGCAGAATTCCAGGATCTCCCTTTCCGTCGCCGAGGCCTTGAGCACCAGGAAGGCCGCGACCTCCTCCCCGTACTTGGGATCGGCGAGACCGACGACCGCCGCTTCCGCCACCGCCGGGTGGGCATAGAGAACTTCCTCGATTTCCCTGGGCCACACCTTCTGGCCCCCGCGGTTGATCATCTCCTTCGTGCGTCCGACGACCCAGAAGAAGCCGTCCTCGTCGACGCGCCCCAGATCGCCGGTGTGAAGCCATCCGTCCCGAATCGTTTCCCGCGTCGCTTCGGGATTCTTGTAGTACCCCTTCATCACGTTGGGACCGCGAATCACGATCTCGCCGTCGAGGATCTTCATCTCTTGTCCGTCGAGGGGCACTCCGATCGATCCCACTTTGCGCCGATCCAGCGGATTCACCGAGCTCGCGCACGTCCCTTCCGTCAGTCCGTAGCCCTCGAGGATCCGAGCGCGGTATTTCCGTTCGAAGGATTCGAACACCTCCACGGGCATCGGAGCGGCGCCGCAGATGCAGAAGCGCAGGCGGGAGAGGTCGTACTTCGTCTCCGCCCCGGGAATCTGGTTGAGAACGGTGTACACGGTGGGAACTCCGCTGAACGCGGTTGCGCGCGTCCGCGAGATCGCCTCCAGGAGTTCCACCGGGTGAAAGCGTCGGAGGAGCACCATGCTTCCGCCGCACGCCAACGGAGACAGGAAGGTCACCACCTGGGCATTCACGTGGAAGAAAGGAAGGAACCCCACGAATCGGTCCTCGGGAGTCATTCGCGCGTGCTTCGCGATGGCCCGAGCATCCGATACGTAGTTCGCGTGCGTCAGCATCGCCCCCTTCGGCTTCCCGGTGGTGCCGGACGTGTAGACAATCGCGGCCAGGTCGTCCGGCGTCACGGTGGGCAGCGGAACCGGGTCGTCTTCCAACCCCGCCTCGAGTTCCGTCGCCGTGATCACGAGCCGGCTCTCCGAGTTCGTCCGGAGATACTCGACCTCGGGAGGCGTGAGCGTGGGGTTGATGGGCACCAGCGCCGCGCCGGCCTTGACGATTCCGAGCCACGCCAGCGCAAACTCCGGCCGATTGTCCAGGACGAGGGAGACCGTGTCCCCGCGACGAACGCCGAGCCGCACAAGCCTGGAAGCGATCCGCGTCGAGCGTTCTTCCAGCTCGCGGACGGAGATCTCGCGCCCTTCGAAGCAGAGAAACGTCTTGTCCGGTCCCTCTTCCATGCGCCGGCGCAGGAGTCCGGGAATCGTCGCCGTCTCGCTCATCATCCTTGACACCTCCCTACTGAATGACTTATAGTCATTTTCTGACTTAAGGTCAACACATTTGGGAACCGCCGAACGTCGGGCCCGGGAGAAGGACGAGAAACGCCGCGCCATCCTGGCCGCGGCCGTCCGGTGCTTCGGCCGCAAGGGATACGACGCGACGACCCTCGACGAGATCGGCGCCGCCGCGGAGGTGGCCAAGGGGACCCTCTACCTCTATTTCCGCAACAAGGCCGATCTCTTCGCGACGCTCCTCCTGGATCACGGATTCGACATCTTCGCCCGCGCGCTTCGGGAACGGGTCCGGCCCGGAGCGAAACCCGACGCGGCCGTCCGGGATTTCGCGCGTTGTTTCCGCGAGCTTTGCCTCGAGGGGCGAAAGGAGATCTTCGAGCTGTTCCTCCAACTGGATCGGGGCGATATCGCGGCCGACCTTTCGCCCGAGCTCCGTCGGGAGGCGCGGAGCCGGCTCGAGTCGCTCCTATCCCTCATCGCCTCCGTCGTCGACCCCGGCCGCGGCCGACGCGCCGCGCTCCTCCTCTGGGCCTTCTGCGTCGGCATCGCCCATCTCTCCAAGGGCGGATACGTCGACGCCCACGGCGCGCTCGAGGACGGGGTGTCCATTCTCATCCGAGGACTGAAACTGGGAGAACGTCATGGACGTCGCCGTTGAAGGACGAATCCGCATTCCGTACCGCTGGCCTGCGGGCCGGGCGGGAGGGATGTTTCTTTCCCTCCTCGCTTCGGAGGGGAGATTCGTAGGAAGCCGCTGCGCGCCGTGTCGCCGCGTCGCCGTCCCCCCCACTTCCCGATGTTGCCGCTGCCACGTCGAGTGCGCAGAAACGGTCCCCGTCGGCCCGGAGGGAACGATCGTGACCTGGACCTCTTCGCCGGCGGGACTCTTCGCCCTCATCCGGCTCGACGGCGCGGACAGCGCGCTCCTCCATCGAATCGTGGAGGCCTCGGAGGTCCGGACGGGAATGAGAGTCGCCGCCGTCTTCGAGAAGGAGCGAAAGGGATCGATCCTCGATGTCGCCGGATTCCGTCCGACGGGAGGCGTCCGATGACCGGCGTCTCGATCCTCGGCGCCGCACAGACCCGCCACGTCGGCCGGCGCGACGACGCAAACTACATGGAGCTCGCCTTCGAAGTCGTGGAGGAATTGCTCGCTCGAACCGGCTGGACTCACGACCGCGTCGGGACGGTCATCGGCGCTTCGAGCGACTTCTGGGACGGCCGCACGATCTCGGAGATTGCGATCCAGGATGCCGCCGGCGCCGCCGGCAAGTCCGCCTCGAAGGTATCGATGGACGGCGCCTTCGCCCTCGTCTACGCCGCGGCGCGAATCGCCTCCGGGGCGTTCCAGACCTGTCTGGTCGTCGCTCACGGCAAAGCCTCGGAGGGCAATCCGAGGAAGATCGCCAATGCGGGCTTCGATCCCCTCTACCAGCGACCCCTAGGGATCGACGACCACGCAGCGCTCGGACTCCAAGCCCGGGCCTTCCTGGAAGGCCGAAAGCTATCTCCCTCCGCGCTGGCGGAGTCCGCGGCTCAATCGCGGGAGGCGGCCGCTCGCAATCCGAATGCCCACCGGCGAGAGACCCGGCACGTCTTGGAGGCCGACCCCCTCCATGACGACGAGATCGCTCCGGACTCGGACGGCGCGTGCGCCGTCCTCCTCGGAGCATCCACCTTCGGGGGCGTCGAGCTGGCCGGCTTCGGCTGCGCGACCGATGAGCACGCACTCGGCGCGCGCGACCTGGGTCAAGCGGGCGTGCTGCCGAAGGCCGCGCAAGAGGCCTACCGCCGGGCGGGCCTGGGCCCTCGGGAGATCGATGTCGCGGAGATCCACGACGCGTCCAGCGCCCAAACGCTCCTCTGGAGGGAAGGGCTGGGAGTGGCTTGTCCCGTGAATCCCTCGGGCGGCGCGATGGGCGCCCAGCCGGGATTCGCGACCGGCCTCGTTCGCGTCCTAGAGGCCTACGAGCGGATCGTACGAGGGGAGGCCCGAACCGCGATCGCGCACGGCATGACCGGATTCGTCGGGCAGGCCCACTGCGTGTGGATCCTCCGGAGGAGATCATGAACGTCGCCATCATCGGCTCCGGGCAGACGAACCATCGCTCTCGTCGCCTCGATGTGAATGCGCCCGAGCTTATCGACGAGGCGGTGCAGGCGGCGCTCGCCGACGCCCGATTGGCGCCCGACGGGATCGACGCCATCGTCGTCGGCAACATGGAGCACTTCGAGGGAATCCATCTTTCCGACCTCTGGGCGGGAGAGGGAACCGGCGCGGTCGGAAAGCCCCAAATCAAGGTGGCGACGGGAGGCACGACGGGCTCGTCGCTGGCGCAAGCGGCGTACTATCTCGTGGCCTCGGGATTCTACCGGACCGTCCTCGCCGTCGGATGGGAACGGCTCTCGGATTCCGAGGGGGAGACGACCACGGGGATCGTAACCGCCTTCGATCCGATCTACGAGCGCCCGACTCTCGCGGGCGCCGTGAGCGGGCTGGCCATTCTCGCGTGCCAGTATCAAGCGAAGCACGGAACGAAGCCCGAGGAGGCGGCGCTCGTCGTGGTCCAAGCGCGCGAGAACGCGGCCAAGAATCCGCACGCGCATCTCAAGCAAGCCGTCGCGGCCGCCGACGTCGTGAAGTCGCCTCTTCTGTCGTCGCCGATCCGCTATCTGGACATGTGTCCCACCTCCGACGGCGCATGCGCGGTCGTGTTCACGAGCGATCCGGGGGACCGGAGGTGCGCCTGGGTACGCGGGGTTTCCTCGCGCCACAATCACACATACTTGGGCGACGTCGCCGAGGGAGCCGCGGATTTCATTCACACCCTCCAACTCGCGTCGGCCGATGCCTATCGACAGGCGGGCATCCGCGATCCGCGGAACGACATCGACGTCGTGGAAATGTACGAGCCCTGCACGTGGGCGGCTCTCGATTGGGCGGAGGCGATGGGCCTCTGCGGACCCGGCGAGGCGGCCGGCCTGTGGGCCTCCGGCACGGCCCGGATCGACGGAGGTCTCCCGATCAATCCGTCGGGCGGCGTCCTATGCGCGAACCCGATCGGGGCGACGGGACTCATTCGCGTAGCGGAGGCCTCGATGCAAGTCCGTGGAACCGCGGGAGCCTGCCAAGTCGCCGACGTCGAGACCGCCGTGGCCACCGGATTCGGCGGATCTTTCTGGAACGAGGTCATGATCGTGGGAGCGAGGAAGTCATGAGCGAACCGATCGCTGTCCGCGCCACGCCCGAGCTGACGTTCCGCTACGCCGCCGGGCAGTATGGCAGCCGCTTTCTCGAAGGACTGCGGGAGGGGCGAATCCTGGCCAGCCGATGCCCCCGGTGCCCGCGGACGCTCGTGCCGCCCCGGATCGCCTGTACCCACTGCAGCGGTCGCATGACGGAAATCGCGGAAGTCTCGCCCTGCGGAACTCTCTTGGCGTGGACCCTTGTCGCCTTCCCCTTCTTGGATCCCTTCACCGGAGTTCAACGACCCATTCCCTACTGCTACGGCATGGTGAAATTCGACGGAACGGACAACACGTTTCAGTACTTTCTTTCCGAGAAGGATCCGACGAAGCTGCGCGTCGGGCAGCGCGTGAAAGCGGCGTTCCGCGAGGAGCGCCGAGGCGAGCTGGCCGACCTTCTCCATTTCGCCCCTGCGGGAGACTAGCATGGACATCGCCCGGACCGACGAGCACCGGCAGTATCAGGAGGCGTTGAGGAGATTCTGCGACAAGGAGGTCGCCCCCCATGCCATCGCGGTCGATCACCGGGAGCGTCCCGTATGGGAGGCGTACCGTGCGCTCGGCGGGGCGGGACTCCTCGCTCCCCATTTTCCCGAGGCCTACGGGGGCGGAGGCGGGGATCTCACCTCTCTTTCCATCCTGATGGCGGAGCTCTCGCGCGCGTGCGGCTCGACCGCGCTGTCCGTCGGCGCCAGCGTCGTCCTCGGCGGGAACTCGATCCTGCGATTCGGCACCGACGAGCAGCGGCGACAATACCTCCCCCGCATGGCGAAGGGCGAGCTCATCGCCAGCCTCGGTCTCACCGAGCCCGGGGCGGGGTCGGACGTGATGTCGATGACGACGCGCGCGACGCGCGAGGGAGACACGTGGGTCCTCCGCGGGCAGAAGACCTTCATCACGAACGCCCCGGACGCGGACCTCTTCCTCATCTTCGCCGTCACGGGGGAGGAAAAAGGACGGAACGTGTTGGGAGAATTCCTCGTGGAGAAAGGCGCCGCCGGTCTCTCGACGGGCCGACCGATGGCGAAGTTCGGAATGCGCGGATCCCCGACTTCCGAGGTCCACCTCGAAGACGTGCGCATCCCGGCGTCGGCGGTGCTCGGGGACCCCAAGCGCGGATTCGCGCAGGCGATCGTCCCGCTCACGGGAGAGCGGACGCTCGCGCTCGCGATGGCCATCGGGGTCCTGGACGGTTGTCTGGCGCGCTGCGTGCGGTACGCCGGCGAGCGTGTCCAATTCGGAAAGCCCATCGGCGCCTTTCAGGCCATCCAGTTCAAGCTCGCGCGGATGAAGGCGGACATCCTCGTGCTAACGGCGATGCTGCGGGAAGTGATCTCGGGGATCGAAGCCGGGCGGGACGTCCGCTCGCTCGTCTCCGCCGGAAAAATCCTGGCCGGAGAACTGGCGGTGCGGGGAACGCTCGACGCGATGCAGGTCTTCGGCGGCTACGGGTACATCGAGGAGAGCGAAGTCGAACGCGCCGTCCGCGACGTCAAGCTCCTGGAGATCGGAGCCGGGACGACCGAAGTCCAGCTTCTCATCATCGCGAGGGAGCTTTTGGGAGAGCTGGCGCAATAGCGGGCCCGGGATTCTCCCTTGCGGATCCTCTCGGCGTGACCGTTCGAACGACAGTTCGCGGTAGGCCTCACCCCGAAGTTCCAGGAGCGTGCGACTTCCCCGAATCGTGTTCCTCTCGTCCTCTCATTGGGGAAGCGGGGCGGGCCCCGCAAGTGTTTTCCGAATCGCGACGGTTTCGGCGAACCTTTCCTGCCCTAGCCGGTTGAAGCAGATCGATGATCCACCTTATGCCATTCGTCCGGACGTCCGCCTCGGCTCGCAAATGCGACGAGGACGGCTCGTGATGCTGTAACCGTACCTTGGCCTCAAGAAGGCCCCGGAGCTCACGAGCTTCGGGGCCTTTTTTGTTTCTCCGAGGAAACGATGTTCGAACTGACAGAGATCTACCTTCAAGCGCTGTATCGAGAACCGAGGCCGTCTTACTTCGGCGCAGAGCGGCCTCCGCGCAAGCGGACGGCCACCGTGCGGTTCGCGCTCTGCGCCCTTTTCTTGGTCATCCTCATCTGAAAGGAGGTGCGGCTTTCGGGTCCCTGCGGTGGACCGCCGCGGGACCCGGAATTCAAGCGCTTAGAGCTCATCCCGGTAGGATCGTGGCCGCGGTGGCGGCGCCGAGGGTGCAG
>CAZGKV010000118.1:0-2710 GCA_964526305.1 uncultured Planctomycetales bacterium
CTCTGCAGATCGTCCTGTCTCACCCCGGCATTCGGCCAAGAGGTGGATCGGCAACCGGGTTGCTCCGCCACGCCGGACCCAAGGAGGGGACGGGCCGATAACCGTCGCCATCCGGCGTCACTCGTCGTCGACAGCCTCTACAAGGCTAGGTCTCCTCCTCGTTCCTGGGCTGGCTCGGTTCTCGGCCCGCCGCGGCTCACGAGCCTACCGGAATGAGCTCTAAAATCCGATCCGGCGCGGCTTCAGGTTGAGCAGCTTCGCTTTGACCTGAACGAACTCGTGCTCGCTGATGACCTCGCGTTCGCGAAGCGTAGCGAAGCGCTCGAGCTCGCGCGCATAGGCGACGCCGCCCTCGCCCTCCTGTTCGGAGCGCAATCGCTCGATGTGGCGACGCTGTACTGCGGCGAACTGATCCAGGAACCGGCGCGCCTCCCCGGAAGAAGGCCGATCGGGCCACAGGTAGAGATGCGGCTCGAACCGGTCGCCGGGCCCCAGAGATCGATAGGCGTACACCAATCGCAGTCGAGCCCGAAGGGCTTGAACGACGGCCGCCGAGAGTCCCAGGATCCCCAACCCCGCTCCCAGGGCGCGATCGAGCGACCCCGCGGCCGTTCCGAGCCAACACGCGCCGACCAGGGCGGCGACGGTGAAGCCCACCCACAGCCATCGAACTTCGCGCACGCGATCCGGCTCCTCTTTGATCGAGTGGAGATAAAAAGGAAGGCGGTACCGCTCCAGGAGCGACGTGACGCAAAGCTCCAGTCGATCCTCATAGAGCGTAAAGTCGTGCCGGCGGAACGGACCGGCGGTCTGGGTCAACTCGGAGACCTTCTTGGGCTCGTCCATCAGTCCCTCATGATCTCTTCCATGAGTTCGGATTTCTTGCTCGCGAACTCCTCATCCGAGATGATCTTCTTCTCGCAAAGCTCCCGAAGCGCCAGCAGCTCCTTCGCCACGCTCGGCCTTTCGAGATCCGCCTGGAGCAGTTCGCAGCGCCGCTTCGATCGATCCTTCAATCGCGCCACGAAGGCGTCGACCTCGCCGCGATTCGGTCGATCGCGCCGAACCGCGAAGAGGAAATCCCCGGTGAAGGCGTTGTAGAAGACGAGGGATTCGGACGCCAGCGCCAGGAAGAGAATCCCCGAGAGAACGGAGATCGAGAAAAGCGCGAGAGCCGCCCAACCCGCCGCCGGGCCGGAGGCGGGCCAAAGCGCCGGGGCAAGCCGGGCGCTCCACAACCCCGAAACGATCGCTCCCGCCAGACCGAGCGTCAGGAGTATCCGAGTCCATCCCGGGCGATTGCGGGATTCCGATTCGTTCCGATCGACCGCTTCCACGGGCACGGAACGGTGGGCGTCGGCCAAGAGGGTTTTCGTCCGGATGCGCAACTCCTCGTCGGTCAGGGAGAACTCCAGCGCGCGGCCGAGGGGCAAGCGTTGGCGGAGCGAGGCGATCACCGGTTTATCCATGAGGGCGTTTCCGAAGGCGCGCGGCGAATCCGCCGGCGGCCGTCGGGCCGGGGAGTATAAGCTCGCGGTGATCGCAAGTCCAGTCTCGATGCCCCCCCAAGAACGCGTCGATCTGACTCTCGTTCTCCTCGGGCTCGATGGAGCACGTGCTGTACACGATCTCGGGCGCGAGCGTGGCCGCGTTTTCGAGAAGCGCGCGCTGAAGCCCGGCCGCCGCCGGGACATCCGCCTCCCGGAGACGCCACCGGGCATCCGCCCGTCGGGCGAGGACGCCCGTATTCGTACACGGAGCGTCCAGGAGCACGGCGTCGAATCGTCCGGCGAGACGGCGGCCGTCGGCGACGACGAAGGACAGGTCGACCCCCAGGCGGCGCGCCGACTCACGAACGAGACGGACCTTTTCCAGCGTCACATCCGAGGCGACCACGGCCATTCCCCGCTCCGCCAGATGGGTGGCCTTCCCCCCCGGCGAGGCGCACAGATCCACGACTCGGTTTCCGGCGACGAGCGGCGCCACCGCCATCGCCGTTTCGTCCTGCACCGTGACGAGCCCCTCTCGCACCGCGTTCGATTCGCCCGGCGGTCCCTCGAGAATCACCGAATCGGGACGGTTCCCGGGCTTCAGTCCCAGGGCCTCGCGCGACGTACGGCGGAGCTGGACGCGGGCGGTGACGGGAAGGACGGCGTTGCTCGCCTCCAGGATCTCCTCCAGCCTCTCGCCGTAGAAACGGCGCCACCGGCGGACGAGCCAGTCCGGATGGGAGGTTCGAAGGCCGGGATCCTCGGGCAGGAGCGCCTCGAGGTCGGCCGCCGCGGCCTTCCGAAGCACCGCATTGACGAACTTGGCCGAGCGCGCGCTCGCTTTCTTGGCGTGCTCGACGGCTTCGTCCACCGCGGCGTGCGCGGCGCCGCGCAGGACGAAGATCTCGTACAGCGCCACGCGCAGGATTTGATGGATCTGGGGATCGAATTCGCGGACTCCCGAGATCTTCCGCAGAAGCCAGTCGAGGGTGCGGCGGCGGCGCGTGACCCCGAGCACGAGATGGGTGAGGAACGCCCGGTCCCGCGCGGAGAGCGCGCCCTCGCGCACCGTCTCGAGAACCTCGTCGACGAATCGTCGGTCGCGTTCGGCGTCGCGGAGGACACGGACGGCCAGAACCCGGACGAGGCTCATCGGACGTGCCGGCCCCGGCGACTGAAGATCCAGAATCGGCGGAGGAATCGGTGCCGGCGAAGAGCCT
>CAZGKV010000118.1:2720-15402 GCA_964526305.1 uncultured Planctomycetales bacterium
CCGCGTGACGGTCGACGAGTTGCTGGCAGGGACCGCGATCCTCCTCGGTCACGAGGTGAGGGAAGTTCCGCAGTTTGAATTTCAGAAGCGCGCTCCGGTCCACGCGGACGAGTGTATCCCAGAGGGCGCGGGCCGGCCCGCGGCGCGTGAGGGCATTGGCGAAATCGAGCAGAAAGGGGCGGCCGTCGGGCGTGATCAAGATGTTCTTCTTCTGCCGGAGGTCGAGGTGCACCACCCCGCGATCGTGCATCGCGCGGACGAGCCGCTCCAGGCGAGCATAGACCGCGTCGGGAAGTTCGCGGGGCCTGTACTTGTGGATGGGACGCCCTTCGATGTATTCGAGAACGAGCGCCCTCTTCTCTACGATCGCGTAGGCCCGCGGGATTCCCGCAAGACCCTCGAGTTTCCGGAGGATCGAGAATTCCCGCCGCACCAGCGCGGGAGCCAGAAGGCCCCGCGTCACGGCATTCTTGGCCCGGTAGTCCTTGAGAACGGCGGGACGTCCCCCGTGCTCGACGAGCGAGACGACGGGAGACCAGAATCCCCCCTTGTCCCGCAAGACCTTCACTTCCACAATCTCGACGCGAGATCGAGGATGGTCCCGCTGAAGAGGAGGGCGAAGGTGCCGACCGCGATCGACAGCGGCGTCCACTGTTCGCTGTTCTCGCACGTCGCCGGCCAGCTCCACGGGCGGCGTTCGGCGCGCTCGTAGCGCGTCCATCGCGGAAGATAGTCCGGCACGCTCCGGTCGTAGTGATCCCACGACTCCCCGAAGATATCCCGAAGTCGGTCCGCCTCGCGCTTCTTCTTGTAGGGAACGTAGTACGCGACGAACACGAGGACGGCCAAGGCCAAGACGATCCAGTTGGCGTAGCGGAGGAACCAGTACGGACTCCGGGGATCGCCCTTCGCCATGATGCTGAATCCGACGAGGGCAAGAAACGTCCCGATGTAGAGGGGGTTCTTCACGTAGGCATAGGGACCCGTGACGGTGAGGACCTTGTTCTTGACGAGGTGGCCCGCCGCCCAGAAGCGGACGAACTGGCCGACGAGAACGACGCCGAACCCGGCCCAAAACCAGCCACGGAGATACTTGCGAGGATCCGGGTCCGCCAAGCAGACCAGGGCGATGCAACCGGCGTAGACCAGAAGAAGCTTCCAGGTGAGCTTCTTGACGCGGGACAATTTCATCGGGACACAGAGGTCACAGAGAGGGAAGAGACCCCCAGAGGACACAGAGGTGTAACAGAAAGGCGCGAAAGGGACAAGGGTCTGGGGATCCCCTAAATGTAAGTTACAATTCATAAATTACATCTTGATTCGTCCCCCGAGGGGGATAAAATGGAGTCGTGAAGATCCTGGCGATCGAGACGAGCGGCCCGGTGGGAGGCGTCGCCCTTTTGGAAGAGGAGAAACTTCTCGGGGAGTGGGTCTTCGAGCACGGCATGGTCCACGGACGCGAACTCGCGCCTTCCATCGCGCGCATCCTGCACGAATGCGGTTGGACGCTGCACGACCTCGGCCTCGTCGCCGTCGATGTCGGCCCCGGCTCCTACACGGGCCTGCGTGTGGGATTGGCGACCGCCAAGGGCCTCTGCCTCGCCCTGGGGATTCCGATCCTCGGCGTCGTCTCGCTCGACGCCATGGCCGAGGCGGCGCGCGGGCGGGGCGAGGTGCTTTGCCCGCTCCTCGACGCACGATGGGGCCAGCTCTACGGCGCGATCTACTCGCCGCACCGCGTCTCGGAGATCTTCGCGGAGAAACCGGAGGCGTGCGTGGCGCGCCTCCCGCACGACGCCGTCGTCTTCGGCGATGCCCTCGAGCGATACGGAGATCTGTTTCGCGGCCGCCCTTCGTTGGGGAGCGAGTTCGCGCGCCCGCGCCCGGCCGTCGTGGGTCGCCTCGCCTCGCGCGATTTCGCCGCGGGTCGCCGCGACGACGTCGATACCATCGCGCCCATGTACCTTCGCCCGACGGAGGCGGAGCTCAAGTTCTCCGTACCCCCGGGCTCCTAGGAGACGCCGTTCGGAGGGAGGGGAGATGAGAGGGAATCGCGTTTGGGCCGAGATCGATCTCTCGGCCGTCCGCCACAACGTCGCCGTGCTTCGGCAAAGGCTCCGGCCCGAGACCCGTCTTCTCGCCGTCGTCAAGGCCGACGCGTATGGACACGGCGCGGGCCCCGTCGCGTGGACGGCGCTCGAAGCCGGCGCGTCCGTCCTCGGCGTCGGCGATTCCGGCGAAGCCCTCGAACTCCGGGAAAGCGGGATCACGGCGCCGATCCTGATTCTCGGCGCCATCCTCGAGGAAGAGATCCCGCGCGTCGTGGAGTACGACATTGCGGTCACCGTCCACTCGGGCGACCTCCTGCCGATTCTCGAAGCGGAAGCCCGACGCCAGAACCGCGTCCTCCGCGTCCATCTCAAGGTGGATACGGGCATGGGACGCCTCGGCGCCTCCCCGGCCCGATCCCTGGAACTCGTCCACGAAATCCTCGCGGCTCCCCATCTTGAACTCGAGGGATTCTCCACCCATCTCTCGAGCGTCGCATCCGGAAACGTCCAGTACACGCGGGAGCAATTGGAGCGATTCCAGGATGCGCTCGACCGACTCCGCATCGACGGGATCCGCCCGCCGATCGTGCATGCCCTGAACAGCGTGGGAGTCTTCACCTTTCCGGAGGCGCAGTTCGATATGGTCCGGTGCGGTATCGCGCTGTACGGGATGGACCCGGGGCTCTTCGGCCGGATGGGAATCCCCCTGCAGCCGGTCCTCGCCTTGAAGACGCGGCTGATCTACCTCAAAGGGCTCCCGGAAGGGGCGTGCGTGGGGTACGACCAGAAATATCGGACCGCGCGTCCGACGAGGATCGCCACCTGCGCGGCCGGATACAACGACGGCTATCCCTACCTCTTGGCCAATCGGTCCTGCGCCCTGGTGCGGGGCCGTCGGGTCTCGGTCGTCGGCACGATCACGATGGACTATCTCATGCTCGAGGTGGGCGACCTTCCGGAAGCGTCGATCGGGGACGAAGTCACCCTGATCGGCCGCGACGGGACGGAGGAGATCCGAGTCGAGGAGCTGGCGAAGTGGATCGGGACGATTCCGTACGAGTTGACGTGCGGACTGGGGAAGCGCGTCAAGCGGGTGTACGTCGCGAGCGGGGCTGGGGTAGCCGCATCGGGGATCGTCGTTCAGCGCGAAGTCGCCTGATCCAGGGACTCCCGCACCATCCGAAGCAGCACGTCCGGAGAGACCGGCTTCGCCAGGAGCGTCGCCTCTTCATCGGGAGAGAGCGCGAGCCGCTCCGATTCCGCGTAGCCCGACACGAAGATCACCTTGAGATCGGGGCGGATTTCCCGGGCCCGTCGGGCCAACTCGGGCCCCCGCATCCTCGGCATCACCACGTCGGTCACCAGGAGGTCGATCCGACCGCGATGCTGGCGGCAGAGTCGAAGGCCTTCTTCGCCGTCCGTGGCTTCGAGGAGCACGTACCCCGCCGCGCTTAAGACCTGGCGGAGGAGTCCCCTCACGGCCGGCTCGTCTTCGACGATGAGAATCGTCTCGCTTCCCGCGCGGGAGGAAGAAGTCATGGCACGTACCTTGGTCGAATCTTCCTGATGCTGCTCTCGAGGAAGATAGATCAGAAAAGCGGTTCCCTCCCCGAGAGCGCTTTCGACCTTGATGTATCCCTGGCTCTGTTTCACCACTCCGTATACGGCGGCCAGACCGAGTCCCGTTCCCTTCTCCTTCGTCGTGAAGAACGGCTCGAAACAATGGCGCAGAGCGTTCTCGTCCATCCCGCACCCGGTGTCCGAAACCCGAAGCGTCACGTACGGTCCCGAAGCGATGGTGTAGTTGTGCGCCGCCTCGGCCGCCTCCAAATCGAGACGCCCCGTGACGATCGTCAATCGTCCCCCCTGCGGCATCGCATCGCGCGCGTTGATGGCCAGATTCAGGATCATCTGCTCGACTTGGACCGGATCCACCCGAACGAACGCCGGTTCCGAGTCGACCGCGGTCGCCAACTCGATGTCTTCCCCGATCACGCGCTGGAGCATCTTCGCCATGTCGGCCACCACGACGTTGAGATTGAGCACCTTGGGGCGGAGCATTTGTTTTCGGCTGAAGGCCAGGAGTTGGCCCGTCAGAGTCGCGGCACGCCCGCCCGCTTGGCGAATTTGTTCGAGATCCGAGCGCCATTCGCTCTCGGGCGGAAGGCGCTGGATCAAGAGTTGGGAGTAGCCGTTGATCACCATGAGGAGATTGTTGAAGTCGTGCGCGATGCCTCCGGCCAATCGACCGATCGCTTCCAGCTTCTGAGCCTGAGCCCTCCGGTCTTCGAGCTGCTTGCGCTCGGTGATGTCCTGGACTTGGAACGCCCGATACCGGGTGCGCCCTTCGGAGTCGCGGATCGCGGTGGTGTTGACGCTCACCGAGAAGATCGTCCCGTCCTTCCGCACGTGCCGGCTCTCATAGGGACGATGGTCTTCTTCGGACCGGCGAAGGACTCCGCTCGAGATCTGGCCCCCATGCTCGGGCGCCAGCAGTTCGTCGAAGGGGCGTCCGATGAGCTCCTCGACGGAGTAGCCGTGCATCCGAGCGAAGGAGGCGTTCATGGACTCGATCGCCCGCCCTTCCGCGCGGCAGATCGCCACGGCCCAATCCGTCTCCTCGAGGAGCGCCCCCCACGATCCGCGCTCGACACGGCGTCGAGCGAATCCCGTCACGTACGCCGATTCCCCGCTGCTCCATCGAGCCCACTCCGCCTCCAACGGGAAGCTCTCGCCGGAGCGGTTCCGGCCGATCCACTCGCGACGCTCCCCGACGAGGTGCTCGATCTCTCTCCGCTCCACCGCCAGGATCTTCCCCAAGGGCTGCCCGAAAATCTCCGCCTCGCCGTATCCGAAGAGCTTCTCCGCCCCGCGCCCCCAGAAGGTGATCCGTCCCTCGAGATCCACCGTGAGAATCGCCATCGGAGCGGATTCTAGGATGGCGCTCAGATAGGACCCCTCGAGCCAGCGGGCTCGGAGGAATCGACCGAGGAGGCCGCCGATCTCCTGGTACCACCCCGCCTGCAATCCCGAAAGATCGCGCGGACGGAGGGAATAGAGCGCTACCACTCCGCCCAGGCCGGCGTCGGATTGGACCGGGAACGCGATCGATCCGCGAAAACCGTACCGCTCTGCAGCAGGCTCCGCGGGAGACTCCCAGTGTGCCCGGCGAGTGGAAGCGGTAAGCCCGATTCTTCCCTCACCGAGCGGGAGCGCGATTCCCCGACACTCGGCTTCCAGTCCCTCGGGGATCTCAACACCCAAGAGCCATCGAAGTCGAGCGGTCGAGGGGTCGAAGGTCCAGAAGGCCCCGGCTCGCCACCCGCCCGCAGAACAGAGGGCGCTCAGGGCTCGGTGGAGCGCCTGGGGAACGGTGGGCGATTCGGCCAGAGCCAGGAGGACCTCTCGTTCCCCCGAAGCGTCCTCACGAGATGACGTCATCTCACCCCTGTCCATCATACCCCCGGGAGGACCGGAGCGTGTTACAATCCCTCACGACGATCCATGAAAGTCCTCATTGTGGATGACGACGAGCCCGTTCGGCGGCTCCTCTCCAAGGTCATGGAGGGACACGGATTCCAGATCGTGGGGGCGGAGAACGGACTCGAAGGAATCGCCCAAGCCGTGCTGGAACAACCCGACGTGATTTTGATGGACCTCGGGATGCCCAAAATGAGCGGGCGCGATGCCATCGCCAAGCTTCGCGCTCTCCCGGAGACGCGCTCCATCCCCATTCTGGTCTTGACGGGGCAGGGGGGCGACGCGGAACGAGCCGAGGCTCAGGGCGCCGGCGCGGACGATCTCCTCGTCAAGTCCGAATTCCAGCTCGGTTCCTTCTTGGAGAAAGTGCGCGCCGCGGCCGATTCGCGCACGCGCCCCCCGCGTCCCGCGAAGCGCGCGACCGCGCCGACGGCCGAGGCGCTTCCGGCCGTGCCGAAGACTCCCTCGCTCACCCGCGCCGAAGTCGAGGCGAAGATCAAGCGAGTTCTCGAAATCAAGGCACTTCCGTTCCTGGCGACGGAAATCGTCCGCCTGACGTCCGATTCGCGTTGCGATGTCCGACAACTGACCGAGACGATCGAGCGAGACCCCGCGCTGACGGCGAAGGTAATGCGCCTGGCCAACTCGGCCTTCTACACGGAACACGGTCGCATCCAGAGTCTGTCTCAGGGCGTCGCCCGGCTGGGCTTCCGAGGGTTGAGAGATCTGGCCTTGGCGACCGAAATGGTCCGCGAGTACGGCGGCCATGGCTCTCCGGACCGACTCCGGTTCTGGATGCACTCCCTGGCCTGTGCGACTCTCGCCCGAGGGATCGCTCTCGCCGCTCACTTGGATGGCGAACAGGTCGAAACGGCCTTCCTGTGCGGACTGCTACAGAACATCGGCCAAACCGTCCTGGGAGAGCAGTTTCGATCCGTCTATACGAGGGTCCTGACAAAGGCGGCAGAATCCCCGGTTCCGCTTCACGAGGTCGAGCGGGAGGAATTCGGGATGGATCACGCGGAGGTCGGAGAGATCCTGCTCCGCCGGTGGGGACTCCCGGAGTCGCTCGCAGCTCCGATCCTCCATCATCACCGTCCGGGTTCGGAATCCCTATCCCGGATTCCCGGAGACGCCCGGCTCGTAGCCGCCGTTCAAGTCGGAGCCACCCTGGCAAACGCCACCGGCATCGGCACGGACGGGGATCAAACCCTCAGAACCGTGTCGCGAGACCAGATCACCCTCCTCGGGATCGACCGGAACGCTCTGTTGGCTTTGTTGAACGACCTGGATCGCCGGATTCTGGACCTCATCCAGATCGTATTCCTCCATGACGAGAGCGCGGGAACGGCGGCGGCGAATCTGCGACCCTGGCGCGGCCTGCCGCCCGAGACGCCGATCGGGCTGGTGCGGGAGCGGCCGACCGGATTCGATCCCCTCGAGGTCGTCATCAATCGGATGGGAGGGACGGTGAAACCGGCCCGCACTCTCGCCGAGGCTTGCCTCAGCCCCTCGCCGCGAGCCGTCGTCGCGCGCGCCGCCACGACGGAATGGGCGGAGTCCCAACTTCGGGAGATCGAATCGAGAGCCGGACTACCGAGGGTGCTTGTCCTGGGTGAGGGGACCCTGCCCCTCCGAGGGCTGCGCAAGATCCGCGCCACGCTCCGGACCGGTCCGGACTTCGTCCCCGAGATCGTGAAATTCCTGACGCGCTGACGCTATTCGAACTTCACCGAGACGGTCATTCGGGTGCTCTTGACGGTCACTTCTCCGTGTACCACTTCGATCTCTTCGGTGAGCGACCCGGGTTTGGGACGACGGTCCGCCACTTCCTGAATCAGCGAGAGGCTCCCGGACATCGAAAACGAGACCGGCCGTCCCGTGGAGACGTCGAACACGAAGGTCGAGTCCTTGAGTTCGAGAACGTCGTCCTGGATCTCCGCGGTATTCTCGCCTCGCTTCTTTCTCTCCTCGGCCGCCTTCTCCCGGTCCTTGCGGCGCGCCTGATCGAGGATCCGCCCCGAAACCAGGAACGTCGCGCGATTCTGCTCGACCCGGTCGAGTTTCACTTCGAGTTCTCCCGCCGCTTCCTCGAATCCGACCCAGAGAGCGGGAGCGACATCGCGGGCGCCGATTTTCCAGGAATCCCCGACCTTTTTCGGTTCCTTGGGAAGGAGACGCGGGAACGCATTCCAGGAGCCGACGGCCTCCGTGCCTTTGGGAACCTCTCCGCCCCCCTCGACTTCCACTTTCGCTTCGGCGCCGAGGACGACCAAGAAGGTCATTCCCTGCAGCGCGGTGCCCCAGCTCTGCGTGTCGTTCCCCACGGTCTTGTTGCGCGAGCTTCGCGGGCACGTCACGCGGACTTTCCTCGCCTCGCCTCCCTCGGCCGCCAGCACTTCTTGACGGAACTCTTCCTGGGCATCCAAGGTCATCGTGCGACTGCGAGACTCCCCCGAATCCTTGACCGTAATCTGCAGCGTCAGGCTGGACTCGATCTTGATCGTCGTCCGGTCGCCGACGGCGCTGCGCGCTTCGAACTTCGCGGGATCCTGTCCGAGGAGCAGGACCAAGATCAGAGACAGGCGCGTCATAAATCCTCCGTTGGTCTACGACTCATTGAATTCTAGAATGCTTCGCGCCATGAGGCTCGATGAATTCGACTACGACCTCCCCAAGGACCGCATCGCCCAGGAACCGCTCGACCGGCGCGACGCGTCGCGCCTTCTGGTACTGGACCGCGAGGACGGTTCGATCCGGCACCGGGTTTTTCCGGACATCGCGGAGGAGTTGCGGGCCGGGGATCTTCTCGTGCTGAACGATACCAAGGTCGTGCCCGCTCGTCTCGTCTGTTATCGCGAGAGCGGCGGCCGAGTAGACGCGCTCCTCGTGGAGAAGACCGCGGAGCGGACATGGGAGGCGCTCCTGGACACGTCGCGCCGGCTGCGCATCGGCGAGCGGTTGAAGGTCGGAGAGCGGGAATGGGCCACGATTTCGGGGAAGAGCGCGGACCGGTGGCGGCTCGACTTCGAAGTCCCCGCGGAAGCGCTCCTCGAGGAGCGGGGTCGGATGCCCTTGCCCCCCTACATCCGGCGGGAAGCCGATGTCCGCGATGGCGAGCGGTATCAGACGGTGTACGCCGCCCGCGAAGGGGCGATCGCCGCTCCGACCGCCGGCCTCCACTTCACTCCCGAGCTCCTGTCGAGTCTTCCGTGCGCGACGGCCCGGGTGACGCTTCACATAGGCACGGGGACCTTCAAGCCCGTCCGGTGCGAGAACGTCGAAGATCACGTGCTGGATCCCGAGCGGTTCGAGATTCCCGGGGAGACGATCGAGGCGATCCGCCGCGCTCGCCGGGTCGTCGCCGTTGGGACCACCGTGTGCCGGACGCTCGAGTCTTGGGCGCGGACCGGCGAAAGGAGCGGGAGAACATCGCTGTTCATTTTCCCGCCGTTCGAATTCCGAGTCGTCGAAGCGCTCCTGACGAACTTCCATCTTCCGAAGAGCACGCTTCTGATGTTGGTCTCCGCCTTCGCGGGGCGCGACCGCATCCGAGCGGCCTATGGCGAGGCCATCGAGCGGGGATATCGGTTCTTCAGCTACGGAGACGCGATGTTCCTCGGAGACCGATCACGCGAATAGGGCGGGAAGTCCGCTCTCGCGGCTCGTGTCGGCGAGTTTCCGCAGGAGAACGTAGCTGAACTTCGCCCAGAAGCCCTCGATGGTCCCGAATTTCGACTCGTACAGCGAGATGTCCTTTTCCGTGGCGTCGATGTAATCCATCTTCTTCGCCTTGGCCAGGGCGAATTTCTCGTCGATCCGGAGCCGGCGGTTGATGTCGGCGAGTTCCTCCAAAATCCGGGGGGCGCTGGTGACGGAGCCGGGTCCGACTCCGAACGGTTCTTCGAAGGCGACGGGGAGAAGGAAGGAGGCTCGGTCCTTCTGCGCCATCACGTGCGCCCACTGCTCGACTCCATCGGGAACCTCCTGGCGGAGAAGTTCCTGAAGTTCGGCGAGGAGTCCGGTGCGGGCGACTCGGAGATTGCAGACGCACTGTCCGGATCGGGTCTCCCAGTCGCTCGCCTCCGCTCCCCGGCGCGTCAACCCTTCCCGGATGGCGGCGCACACGCGCTTCATCCGGCGCCGCTCCCGCCATCGCTCGAAGAACCCCATGGAGGCCTTCATCCGCTCGAACGAATACCAGTAGGGCTCCACGCGGGCATTGAAGCCCACGTGCCGGTCGAGCCGGTAGAGCGTCGATTCTCGGACTCTCTCCTGCTTATTCGCCACGGCGGAACCGCCTCGTAATCTCGTCGATCTTCCTCAATCGTCGCGTCGTCGCGGGTCCTTTGCGCGGGGGATTCTCCGGATTCCCCTCTTCCGGGTTCATGAGCTTGAGAATCGCGGAATCCTGCCGGGCCTGCTCGGGGTTGAACTCCAGGGATCGGAACCCTTCGATCTGCTCCGTGATGTCGCCGATCAGTTCGCGGGGGGTCGAGTACCGCAGGGACCGGTCCTTCGACATCATCCGCTCGATGAAGTAATGCATGTGCTTCGAGAGGCGGCGGTTCTTGATCTCGCTCGAATTCAGCGCCTCCATCACCTGCTTAGCCATCACTTCGAGCGAGTCTCCTCCGCTGTAGGGAAGTTCGCCCATCACCATGTGGTACAACGTCGCGCCGAGGGAGTAGATGTCCGCTCGGACGTCGATGTTCTGCCCGCGGGCCTGCTCGGGGCTCATGTACTGGACGGTCCCGCTCGTCGTCTCCTCCGGCTCGACCTCTCCTTCCCGAATCGGTTGCGCGAATCCCAGATCGCACACCTTGATGCGGCCGTCGCGGAGCAGCATGATGTTCCCCGGCTTGATGTCGCGATGGACGATCCCCTTGGACTGCATGTAGTCGAGGGCCTTCGCCGCCTCAAGAATGATCTCGAGGGCCCGCGCCTCCGCGATCCTCTTGTCGCGCTCGAGCGCGTCCTGGGCGCTCTCCCCCTCGAGGAGTTCCATGGCCACCCACGCCAACGGTCCATGCACCCCGCAGTCGTGACCCTTGACCAGGTTCGGATGGTCGAATTCGACGAGGAGTTTCGCTTCGCGAAGAAAGCGCTCTCGGGCACGGTCGTCCTTCCCGAGGGAGGGATGAAGGATCTTGACGGCGACGGCGCGCCCGCCGTTCTTCGCGTCCACCCCCGAGAACACCGTCGAGGTTCCGCCGACTCCAAGTTTTCCCGTGAATCGATAGCCCGGAACCGGTTCGGCCGGGGGCGCCGGGGTCGGCGCCGACGCGGGAGGCGCGAACCTCTGGGTGGTCGAGCGGAACATCACCCGCCGCGCCCCTTCGCGTAGCTGCTCGATCTGAAGCTCCGTCAGTCCGGCCCGGCATTGGGCGAGGGTCTCGATCGTCGGCCGCTCGGCTTCGGAGAGGGAACGGAATTCCGCCAGGCAGGCTTGAGCGACCTCCTGCGACAGCATCTTGTTGCGCATCGCCAGGGCCAGGAAGACTTGCTCGTAGCTGGTCGACATTGCGTGAACGCGATTGTATGACCGATGGGCCGAACGGTCAATCGCGCGCTGTGTGGCAATCCGCGGTTCCGGAAGATATAATCACCGTGGAATACCGAGGACATGGCCGTGGTTGAGATGGAACTGTCCCGAATCATCATCAACGAGACGCACGACGAGCAAGTCATCGTGCTCAAGGAATCCCAAGGGGAACGCGCCTTCCCCATCGTCATCGGAATCTGGGAGGCCGTCACCATCGATCGGAACATCAAGGGGAAGAAGACTCCGCGCCCGATGACGCACGACCTGCTCGAGAGCGTCATCCGAGACCTCGAAGCCTCCCTGGAGAGGATCATCGTCAACGACCTCCGCGATCGCACCTTTTACGCCAAGCTCATCCTGCGCCGGAACGGCGAACTCATCGAAGTGGACTCGCGTCCGAGCGACGCGATCGCCCTGGCCGTGCAGATGAAGGCGCCGATCTACGTCGAGGAGTCCGTGCTCACCGAAGCGGCGCCGAATCCCGAGCTCCTCTCTCCCGAAACTCCGGAGTTCGGCGGGCCGGAGGCGGAAGACGAGGACGACAAGGGCGAGGAAGAAGAAAACGCTTAGAGCACATCCCGGTAGGCGCGTTCCGCTGACGGGGGTGGATAGACACGGCGAGCGGGTCCTTGGACGGCCCTCCGGAGGACGTCAGATCATGATCCGAATATCCCCGCCGCTCTCCACGTAATGAGCCCACAGACCAGATGAAGTTGTCCGAGGAAGTTCTCCGCCTTCTTGGCCCAACGAATGAGGATCCCGCGGAAGCGGTTCATCCAACTGTGAGTGCGCTCCACGACCCACCGTCTCGCCCGGAACCCGGCCGCCTTCTTGATCTCGCGGGCTTCTTCTCCCCGACAGCGGATGTGCGCGGTGAAGTGGAACTCGTGGAGAAGTTCACGAACCTCGTGGTAGTCGTACCCTTTATCCAAGCACATTCCTTGGGGCTCTTGAGGTGTGGGTTCGGGGCGGAGGATGGGGATGCTCTGGATCGTTTCTCGAGCGAGTTTGAAGTCGTTGCGGTTGGCTCCATCGACGGCCAGTCCGATCGGGATGCCGGCGCCCTCGGTCAGCAGACTACGCTTGGCGCCTTCTTTGGCGCGATCCGTAGGATTGGGCCCGGTTTTTTTCCCCGCCCAGGGGCGCTTTCGTCATGGCTCCGTCCATCGACAACCAACTCCAGTCGATCCCTTCGACTCGGTCGTAGGCCAGGAGCCCCTGTTCCCAGAACTTCAGGAACACCCCCGCCTCTTGCCATTCCTGGAACCGCCGATGGGCCGACGTACGTGAACAAATCCTCGTGGCCGCCAGTGCGTTCCATTGGCACCCGGTCCGAAGCACGAACAGAATCGCGTCCATCGCACTGCGGTCGGGCACTCGCGGATTGTGACAGCCCAACGGGTGCGGTTTCCCCGGCGGAATCAGCGGCTCCATCTTTCGCCAGACGTCGTCGGGAATACGCCAGTGATCGTCCCGAACCAGAAGACCCACGAGATGCCCCCTCTCGGCGGCTCTCCGACCGCCAAGAGCATTATCGGCCATCCGGGCTTCGTTCCTCACCGGCCCGTCCCCTTCGGGCCTTCGCCACGCCGAAGCGGCGGGCTTC
>CAZGKV010000119.1:0-14841 GCA_964526305.1 uncultured Planctomycetales bacterium
GCTGCTCGCTTCTCAGCCCGCCGCGGCTCACGAGCCTACCGGGATGGGCTCTAAGAACCCTCAGGACCGTTTTCTCCCCCGCGAACGCACAAAAAAACAGGGCCCCCGGTTGCCCGGGAGCCCACAGATAGGAGAGGGGTAATGGGTCGTTTATGCATGAAGTATCTCGGACGAAAAACAGGGGGAACTTTAGGGGGGATCTCGAGGAAATAATAAATGGGCCACTCGAAAAAAAACAGGGCTCCCGAAGATCGGGAGCCCACAGATAGGAGAGGGGTAATGGGCGAAGGAGTTCATAGGTAGGTTCGGCGCGGACCGGGGAGGAACTTTAGAAGTTTACGGAGATTTCGGGCGCGACCATCCACGCGGTCCGCGCGTCCGCGACGTCGCTCAGAAAATCCGAGCCGAGGAGAAAGGCCCCCCGCAGTCGCACGGCCCCGGACGCGAGCTCCCAGGAGGCCGTGGCGTCGATCTCGACACCGAGCTGCTTCTCGCTCGAGAGGCGATCGCCGGCGGCGGTGCGGACATACCGGTGGAAACGGAAGTAGGCGGCGTCCAGACGGAGCTCCAGGCGCGCGCGCGGTCTCAGCGCCCCGGCACCGCGGACAGACCACACGTTGGTGTCCACATCGAGTCCATACATCGCGCTCTCCACGATCGCGAATTGCGCGACGCTCTCGTAGGACTGAAACCCGCCGTCGCTTCCGTCCTCGGGATCCGCGTCGCCGGACCGGAAGGCGAAAGCGAGTTCGAGCCATCCCGACGATCCGTGAGCGCGGGACCCGGCCGCCAGTGCCCAGGCGGCTTTGCCCACGCCGGGCGCCAGGCGGCCGAACTGGCCGTAGACCTCGCCGAACAGCTCCAGCCACCGAGTTTGCGAGAGATAGGCGTCGATTCCCAGCCCGACGGTGGCCACGCGCCCGCGGTCGCCGCCCGTCACCAGCGCGATCGCGAGATCGAAGGACACGTTCGGGGAGAGCAGGCCGTTGAGGAGGGCGCCGAAGAGATTCTCGTCGCCGGTCCCCGCGCTCCCGTCCTTCGTGTGCGCCCAGAAGAACTCGGCCCCCATGAAATCGGCGATGGTCCATCGGAGATGGACCCCCGCGGGCGTCAGCACCGTTCGGTCCGCCGTGTTGCGCACGAACGTAGACGCTCCGGTGTAGAAGGGCTCGGAGTCGTTGACGTCGAGGAAAAAGGCCTCCCCGTAGGGGCGCAGACGATACCCGAGCGGCACGATGCCCGCCCGGAAATGGAGGGTCGGAACGAAAAGCCCTGCAACTTCGACGTAGGCTTCCAGCGGAAAGATGTCCGTGGATTCCGGGTTCGATCCGAAGGGGAGATCGGCCTCGTCGTCCGTCGACCAGTGGCCGATTTCGAGGACAGCGGAGATGTCCTCCGGAAGATCGACGTCGAGTCGCACCGTCGCCCAACCGATCCAGAGCTGCTCCGTGGAGCCCCCGACCGTTCCGTTCAGCACCGATCTCGAGCGCTGGATGGCCCCGTCGCGGGACACGAAATCGAACTCCAGGCCTCCGGAAATCGTGGCGCGGAGGACGGGTTCGCTTGCGGTGACCTTATCCTGCTGCAGGAGCGCCAGGAGCAGCCACGTCATGCGGCGCGAGTCTATCCGAGCCGCTCCGAAGGTGTCCAGAATTGCCGCGGCTTCCGATTTCGCGTAGAGTGGAGGCGCGATGTGGACACAGGACAATAAGCGCGAGGACTACTTCCTCCAGGGAAAGAACGGCCTCGAGACGGCCGTGATCCTCTCCCAGGAGCAATACGTCGCGTTCGGTCGGAAGCCCAGGAGCTACGACTTGCTCGGAAAGCTCGTCCAGGTCGTAAGGGTGTTCGAGGCGAACGGGATTCGGTTCGCTCTCATCGGCGGCCTTGCCATGGGGGAGCGCGCGATTCCCCGCGCCACCAAGGACGTCGATTTCCTCGTCGACGGAGAGGATATGGAGAAGGCTCGCCATCTTCTCGAGTCCTACTACCGGGAGGGCAACTCCGATTTCATGCTGTTCGACATCGAGACCGTGTATGTCGATCTCATCGCGGCGCGTCTCCGATTTGCACGTCGGGCGGTGGCAGAGGCGGAACTGCGGGAGGTCGAGGGGGTTCGGGTCCCGGTGGTGAAGTCGCGCGACCTCCTCATCCTCAAGCTCATCGCGGCAGGAGATCGGAGAAAATCCTCGGGCAGACTCAAGGATCAATCCGATTCTGCGTCTCTACTGGAGCACGCCGAAGAGCTGACGGCCGAGGACTATCGATACGCCGCCCGCGTACTCTTGGAAGCCTTCGCATCTCCACCCGAGCGGAGAGAAAAGTATGTCGCGCTTCTTCGGTGGATGAACGAGGAACTCGAAAGTCTCGGCCACGGCGATTGGAAGGTCGAGCTTTAGAACTTCAGTCTCGTTCCGAAACTGATCAGATACGCCGTCCGATCTCCGCCGCTCGTGAACCGGGCCATCACGTCGGAGCCGAAGAGAAAGCCCGCGCCTGCGTCGAAGGTCAGACTCTTCGTCCAGGGGATGAGGAGTCCGAGGTCCCACTCGACACCCAGGCGATCGCCGGTGCCGGAGACGCCGAAGGGAGGATCCGGCTCGAGGGGGACGCGTTCCAGCAACCGAAACCACGTCAGGGCCGTTCGGAGCTCGACGGTTTTCGACGACACTCGCACGGTCAGGCCGCCGGTGCCGCGAAGCGCCAGGTAGTTGTTGTCCACGTCCAGCCCGAACTCGTTCGCCTCTACGATGGGCGTGGCGTCGTTGTTCTCGTAGGAAAGGAAGCGCCCCTCCTCGGAGTCCAGCGCACTTTCGTCTCCGCTCACCCATAGGAACTCCGCCGCGATCCAAGGGTGGGAGTCTGCTTCGAATCGAAGCCGTCCGCCCAGGCGAACCGCGAAGCCCTTCGCGCGGAGGGTTTCTCGCGAGCCGTCGCCGTCCACGTCGACGAAGCCCGCGGTTCCGAATTGGCGGTAGGCCTCGAGGAATCCCTCGAAGATCCCGAACTCCGCGCGCGCCCAAAGACCGGCGGTGAAGACGAACTGCTCTTGGGAGCCGGAGTCGGGGAGGTCGGTGCCGCCCTGGAGGAGGGCGAAGATGGCCCCCACCGTCACGGTGTCGGCGAAATCGAGCGCGGCATCCAAACCGTAGAGCGACTCGTCGTCCGTCAGGGCGCCGCCCTCGACCATCGCGGGGAAGATCCAAAGCGACGCGCGGAAGCGATCCTTCGCGTACGTAATCGTTCCTCCCGCCGGGAGGAGCTCGTCTCGGCGCGTCTGGGGGACGGTGTTCGTCGAGCGGGCCGGGAAGGGCGGCACGGTCGAATCCGGGAGTTCGCCCCACGGAGATTCGGCCTGCGAGGAGAGGAAAAGGGGATGGCCCCAACCCGCCGGATCGCGGGAGAACTCCATCATTCCGAGCGTGGCGTCGAGCCCCTCGAGTGGCCACCCGCGGAGTCGGACCCAGGCCTGGACCGCGTGCACGAGGATGTCGTCGTCCCCGAGTCGCTGATTCTGCAACCGCGTATCGGACGAATCGAAGTTGAGGCGAAGGTTGCCGATTTCCAGGAGCGCGGTGAGATGCTTCGAGACGTCGAGATCGAACCGAAGGCGGAGGAGCGGCGAGATCAAAGTATCGGTATTGTCGAGCTGGCTCGAGGAGAGAAGGCCGCCGGGAATCCAGAAAGAGGTCTCGTTGATGTGGCCGTCGCGAATGACGGCGTCGAATTCGACGCGCCCGGAGACGGTCACGCGGACAGGATCGCTACGGGATTCGACCTTTTGGGCGTGGGCGGTCTGCGCGCAGGCGAGGAGGGTCAAGGTGGTGAGCCCGCGCATCGCGGCACCATATCCTCTGTGCCCTCTGTGTGTCTACGTTTCTGTGCCCTCTGTGTCGCTTTGGAAAAGAAAAGGGCCCCCGGTTTCCCAGGGGCCCCTTCTGTGCACTCTGTGTGGCTTACTTCTGTGCCCTCTGTGTGTTAGAACCGAACGTTCGTCCCAACCGTCCAGAGGAAGGTCGTCCGATTGCCGTCATCGACGCCCTTGGCATCTTCCGCGATGTCGGATCCGAACAGGATGCCGAACGCGGTGTCGAAGCTGACCTGCTTGGAGACCCAGAGCTTCGCGCGCAAATCGAGCTCGTGCCCGATGTCGTCCGTCTCTCCGTTGCCTGCGCCATCCGTGCCGACGTCCTGAGCGAGCTTGAAGAACCCGAAGAGGAGCGAAACCTCGACGTTGTTCTTGAGCGCGCCCGAGCCGGCCGTGAAGGCCGCGCCCACGGAGCCCTGGATCGTCCAGTAGTTGGTGTCCAGGTCGAGGCCGAAGTACTGATCTTCGAGAACGATCGTGTCGTTGACGTTCTCATAGGAGACGAATCCGCTGGACCGCTCGTCGGTCACATCCGTGTCCCCGCTGACGTACTTGAAGTTCAGGCCGAACCAGATGTTGTTCTCGTTGTTCGGCAGGTTGTACTGACCGCCGAGCTGCATCGCCCAGCCGCGGGCGGTGTGCGCGTCGTCGGTGCGGCCGAATTGGAAGTAGATCTCGAGGTAGAGCTCGAGACCCTCGACGAGACCCTGGATGTCGCCTCCGAGGCCGATCGTGAAGATGTTGTTGTTATGATCCGTGAGTCCGCCGCTAAGGCCGCCGACCGGAGCTCCACCCGTCGTGCTCCAGTTGACGAGCGCGCCGACGCGGGAACCTTTCCCGACCGATTCCAGGGCGTAGAAAAACCAAACGCCATAGGCCGCTTCGTCCTCGGTCTGAGCTCCGCCTTCAATGATCGCAGGCAGGAGGTAGAGACCAAGAGAGATGGCGTCCTTGCTGTAGACCAAGTGGGTCCCGGCAGGTTGAAGCTCGTCAGAGAACCCCAACACCGTGCCGGTTCCACCGACGGTGGTCCCGCCGACAACAGTCGTTCCGGAGATGTTCTTCGTCAAGGTGGACGAATGACGCGGATCGAAGAAGAACGCGCTCCCCTTTCCGCGGACGTCGAAGGACACGGGGACGATGCCCGCCGTGAGCTTGAGTCCGGGGTTGAAGAGCTCATTCAAGGTCACCGACGCCTCATCGACGAAGAGACCAAGCTCCTCACCGTTGGCGCCCCACCGGTTCGTGTCCGTACCGCCGCCCGCCGCCAAGAAGCCGGTGTCGGACGAAGAGGCCGCCTTGAAGTTGGCAAAAAGGGCCGTTCCGCCGTCCACTTGCTGAGTTCGAAGGGATAGGACCGCGTTGATCTTCTCCGAGAGCTCGATGTCCAATCGGAGCGCAAGCGGGCCTTCGAACGTGTTGGTCGAAGAGGACGGAATTCCAAGGGCGCTGCTGCCGCCGGCGCCCATTGCCGTCAGCTCGTTGTCGCGATAGACATAGTGGAAGTCGATGCCGCCGGTGACGGTCACCTTGAGGGTGTCGCCGTTGTTCTGGCTCGTATCGACCTTCTGCGCGTTCGCCGTCAGTGCGAAAGCAAAGACGAAGAGCGGCGGAAGGATATACCCCAGTTTCTTCATCTGGTCTCCCTATCGTAAAAAGTTCCCCGTACTGCCAACTGCCCCGGCGTCGTTCTCTTGCGTCCCGCGTTTTCGCTCCGGCCCGCGGCCCGAAGTGAGCTGCAGGCTCTTTCAGGGCCCTGCCCCTCGGCCTCTTCCCCCTCGGTTGGAACCTCGGGGGTCGATTTCAACGGGGGTGTCACGAACACCCCTAGGCCGTGCTCGTGAAGAGCGGGTCGGGCGAGCCACCCAGCGACGCGAAGGACGGATCCGCCGGATTCTCATGCCGACTTCTCCCCTCCCTAGCCACCTCCTTTCCCTCTGACAGAATTAGGCGCCGAATATAGCTGCGCCGCTTTTTCTGTCAAGGAAATTCCTCATTTTCCAAGACCGGTCCGGCGCGCGATGCGACGGAACCGACACTCCGAGCGGAGCGCCTTGTGGCGTCCCGTACAGATATTCATGTCATCGTCCCACCCCCCGCCGACTCTTTAGATAAATTATAAGTTATAAATTGTCAAGAGGAAATCGGCGGGAGGTCGATCTTGCCATGGCTTCGGGGCGCTCTACTTCGGGAATGTCCTCACCCGTTCCACCGCGCGCCGGAGATCCTCGGGCGTGGTCACCTTGAAATTCCCGACGTCCCCGTCGACGGCGGCGACCCGACCGGCCACGCGCTCCACGAGCTGGACATCATCTGTCACCTCCCGCCTGCCGGCCCGGCGATACGCCTCGAGTAGGACCTCCCGCCTGAATCCTTGGGGGGTCTGGGCCGCTCGGAGCCGGTCCCGCCGAGGCGTCTCGACCACGAGACCGCGCGCGTCGAGGACCTTTAGGGTATCCGAGATCGGAACGACCGGAACCGCAGCCCCGTGATGTTGCGCCGCGGTCGCCACCCTCCGAATCATCCCGGGAGGCGCGAACGGTCGGGCCGCGTCGTGAACGAGAACGACACGGTTTCGGGGATCGGAGACCCGGAGTCCGCAGAGGACCGAGTCCTGCCGGCGACGTCCGCCCGGCACGATCTTGATCACCTTCCGCTCCCGAAGGAGCTTCCCGTGTTTCCGGGCCACCCGCTCCACCCAGGGCTCGGGGAGCACGAGGACGATTTCCCGTACGAAGGGGATGGCGGCGAAGAGCTCCAGGCTATAGAGGAAGAGAGGCTTTCCCGCGAGGGGGACCAAGGCCTTGGGAAGGGCGGCTCCCAGTCGGGTGCCCGCCCCCCCCGCGGCGAGGATGACGGAGGCGCGCATGTCCGGGTGGTTCTATCCTCGACACTCTCTTGAGGCAACCACTTTTTCCGGTAAACCGGTCCCGCGATCGGAGAGAGAGGGTATGGTTGAGCCGGCCTCGCCCCCTGGCTTCGGCATCCGCTTCGAGCGGCGCCCGGGCAACGAGATCCAAGTCCGAATCGTGGATCCGAAGAGCGGCGAAATCGTTCGCGAAATTCCCACGGACCAGCGCCTGAAGTTTTACGACGCCTATGGGGGATTCCTTGCCTCCACCCTCGGCATCAGCCTCGACATCGTGGCGTAGACTCTGGACTCTGGGCTCTCTTCTTTGCTATCTTCGCGCCATCATGCCTCCTCGACCCTCACCGCTGCGGGTTCGATTCTGGGGCGTTCGCGGTTCCATCCCGTGCCCCGGCCGGGCCACCGCGAAAGTGGGAGGCAACACCTCCTGCATCGAGGTGCTCGGGGGGACCGACGTGGTGATCCTCGACGCCGGGACGGGCTTGCGGGAGCTCGGCATGCGCCTGGCCGCCGAGAGGCGCCCGCTTCGGATCCATCTTCTCATCTCCCACACGCATTGGGACCACATCCAGGGGTTTCCTTTTTTTCCGCCGATCTACTCGCCGGGCAACGAGATCTTCGTCTACGGTCCCCGCGCGCTCGAGAAGTCCCTTGAGGACGCGGTGATGTTCCAGATGCAATACAGCTATTTTCCCGTCCGCGGCGTGGAGCTTGCGGCCCGGGTGAAGTTCACGGAGCTGGAAGAGGGGAGCTTCAAGATCGCCGATCTTGAGATCTCCACGAAGACGATGAACCACCCGATCCGCGTCCTGGCCTACAAGATCGCCAAGGGGGGGCGCGTCGCGCTCTACACCGGCGACAACGAGCCCTACTACGACGTCCTGGCCTCGAAGAGCAGCCGCCTCGATACCGGGATCCATCGCCGGTCCGAGTTCATCAAGGAGTGCAACGAGAAAGTCGGGGAGTTCGTCCACGGCACGCATCTTCTCATCGCGGACTCACAGTACACGGACGAAGAGTACGAGAGGAAGCGCGGATGGGGCCACAGTTCCATCACCCACGTGCTGGACCTGGCCGCCCGCGCGTCGGTGGAGCGCGTGGCGCTCTTTCACCACGAGCCCACCCATGGCGACGGCGACATGGAGCGAATCGAGAAGGAAGCCAAGAAGTCGGCCAAGAAGCGTGCACGGAAGCTGGAAGTCATTCTCGCCCGCGAGGGCATGGTGGTGGACGTTTAGTCTCCCCGCAGAGGCCGCCGAGACACCCCGCTGGTTTCGCGTCGATTGGCCGGTGGCCCCCGACACCTCATGACGGCGAGAAAGGGAAAGGAAGCCCTGCTCCGCGAACTGGGCGTCCTCGGTGGTTACTTCTTTTCTTCCGGCGGCGCCACCGACAGGAAATCGCTCGTCTTCTGCGAGGAAACGAGGGCGATCTTCCCCGCTTCTCCCTCCTTGGATCCCGACTGCCGGCGGACGACGTAGAGCCAGGACTTCGAGACGTGCCCGACGGTGCTTCGCACGCGGATCTCGAAATGGGTGGACTGCACGGTCCCCTGCGATTTGAGATCGTTGAAGAGGTCCTCCGTCATGCCGTTCACCTTCTTGAGGTCCTCGGCCGACTCGAACGATTGGAGCGAGCCGTCCGGTTTCCGCGTGGTCCGGTACGCTACGATTCCCTGCCCTACGGAAGCCGACATCTTGTCCGAGAGCGACAGCAACACCTCGATCGCCGCCGTGTTGACGTTCACCACGCCCGGCTGGGCTCCCTCGGTCTTGGATCGAGGCCAGAGCGTCACGAAGTCCAGGAGGGCGCCGACTTTCTTGCCCTCGAGATCGCCGCCGTAGAGGGCCTCCTTGGGTACGTCCTTGACCCGTAGGAGCTCCTCTAGGTTGTAGGGTCGAGCGTTCCGCGCTCCCTCCTCGTAGTTCCCCTTGGTGTCGGCGTCGATGTAGTCGAGGATGCGCTCGGCAACCTCGGTCGGATGGCCGAGCGCCTCGCAAAGCCTCCGAAGCTGGTTGCCCACGACCGCGTTCACCTTCCCGTCGTCCGTATTGATTTGAGAAAGGTTGATGCGGCGTTCCGAATCCTCGATGGAGACCTTCACCGTGCTCGCCCCGAGCTTGACCGTGATCGGCTGAGCCCATTTGGCGCCCAGGGAATCGGTCTTCGAGCCCTTCTCCATCTCCGCTTCGATATAGAGCACGCCTTGGTGGTACCCGGCCCGCGCGCCGTATCCGTTCTGGAGATCGTTGAGGTAGTTCTGGGTAACGGCCTTGTTGTTGGCCGCCGTCACGGACATTTGGGCGATGAGAATGATCAGGATCGTCAGGACCAGGAGCGCCAGGAGAAGGGCAATCCCGCGTTCGTTCCGCCTCACCTTCCTTGAACGCTCGATTTGGGAGGGAGTTGTATCGGGAAAGGTCACGGCGACGTATTATATAGAAGAACGAACCGCACGGGGAGGGCGATACGGTTTTTCGAGTCCTGGCGATGGCGGCGGTGCTGAGCCCGGGTCAAGAGACGCGGGACAGCGAGACCGTCCGATACCGCAGTTTTCCCGAAATCGTCGAGGAGATCGCGCGGGCGATCGAAACTTCGGGAAAGCCGGCGGCGGTCGTCTGGGTCGTGGACAACGCTTCCATGCTCCAGTCCTCCAAGCACGGAGATCTCATGGCCGAAGCGATCCCGCGCGCCTTCGGCTCGAACAAGACTCGAACCCATCACGCGGTCCTCTCCATGGGGCCGGACGATGCGGGGCTCGTCCTCAAGCCCAGCGAAGATCTGGCGGCCGTCTCTCGGGCGATTCAGACGCTGGCCGGGTCCAAGCCCGACGATCGAATCAAGAACTGCCTGGCGAATCTCCGGACGGCGGCCAAAGTCGCGGCGGCGACGGGAGCCCCGAAGCGGGTCGTCGTCCTCTTCACGCAGGAGAACGGCGACAACGAGGACGATCTCGAAGCGACCGTGCGGACGTTCAAGAGCTCGGGGGTTCTCTTCTTTGCGATCGCCGGCGAAGCCGTCTACGCGGATCCGTACTGGGAGAGCGTGATCGAGAACTCCTCGTACCACTCGACGTCCGAGGCGGACAAGTTCCGAAAACTCAAGTTCCAACTCCGGGGGCCCGAATGCGGCTACGTCGAATTCCCGTACGGATGGCCCCTGCAGTTCCAGGATCCGGCCTACACCGTGCCTTCCGGATTCGGAACCTACGGTCTCAACCGCCTGGCGACTCTCACGGGCGGGAAGTATTTTCTCTATAACATCGATCGATCGTCCGGCACCTTTTGTCAGCGGTACGGGTGTCCCCTCTGCTCGGGCCGGCACAAGGAATGCGGGGGAGCCTACGATGTCACCAAGCTCAGGATGACGGGGCCGGACATCGGCTCCCGCGACCAGATTCGAGATCGACTTTCCCGGGAGAGGCTCTTCCTCGCGCTTCTGGGCACTTGGGAGCGACTGAATCGCTCCGGCCTGCTTCGCGGCGCTCCCCGGCTCAAGGCGACCGGCGGACGACTGGTCGAAGCGAAGGCTTCGGGGACGTCCGGTTCGCCGTTCACCTTCGGCGCGGATTGGAAGACAAATAGGGGGCAGGCGATGCGGACCGCCGCGGAGCTGGACCGAATCGTCGCCGAGTTCGCTCAGGTCCTGGCCGACGAAGGATCGCGGGGAGACAAGCGCGTCCTCGCGACCGCCGACGCCTTCCACCTTCACCTTCGCGTGCTTCGATGGAACCTCGTGCAGCTTGCGCTCTTCTGCGAGGAGATGGACCGCGCGGCGCGCCAGAAGCGTCCCGCGGGAGAGAATCCGTTTTCGGGAGCCGTCTTCGACGACTGCACCGGCTGCCGGAGCGGAAGCTACGGAATCCGCCCCGTGTACCTCTGTCACGGGGGAGCGGCCCTGAAGGACGTCCGGCTTCTCGGCGGAGAGGCGGAAGAAAAGGATAAGAGGGAACTTCTGGACCTTGCGGATCGAGTCATCGAGAAGCATCGCGGAACGCCCTGGGAAGTTCTGGTCCGGCGCGCGGCCCTCCTTATCTTCACTCATGCGGGAGACTGAAAGGAAGGAAAGGGCCGGCGGGACCGGCCTCGATCGAATTCGAGCGAATCGGCCAGCGACTCTAGCGGAACCCCGAACCGCCCCGGCCGACCGACGACGGGAGGGACGGGGGGCTCCGGTACGAGCTCGGGGAATTGACGATGCTTCCGCTCGCCTTTCTCTTCCTGGACGAGGTGAAGGACCTCGTCGACAAGCTCCGATCCACGAACGATCTGTCGGCGCGCTATCAACTGGAGATGCGTCTCGGGCGCGCCGCGAAACCCGCCCACGTTCCCCTTTTTCTCAAGGAGATCGAGACCGGGCCCGAGGAGATTCGACCGCATCTCGTGCGGGCCATTCGGTCGGTCGGCGGGCGGGAGGCCAAGTCCTCGCTCAAGGCGATTCTCGGCCGCTACGATTGGGGGTGCCGAGGAGAAGTCGCCGTGGCGCTCAAGTCGCTCGACGACGACTCGGGAATCAAATGGCTCGTCGCCGAGTTCTCCAAGCCGACGATGAAACGGGAGGATCGCCTGCGAGTCGTCCAATACCTCTTCTCGTGGTACGCGGAGGGCAAGGAGACCGCGGCCGCTCTTCGAAAGGTCTTGGAATCGGATGCCGATTCCGCGCTCCGGAGTCGGATCATCGACGCCCTCGTGTCGCACCGCGATTTCGAGTCGATCCCTCTTCTCCGTAAGATTGCGGGGGAGAGCGCCGATCCGCCGCGCACCGAGGCGCGGGCGGCGCTCGTGAAGTTGGGAGACGCGAGCGCCCTGGAGGAAATCCTCTCGGATCTCGAGACGGGCAAGATCTCCGCGACGTCGCTCTACCGCGTGTTGGAGGCGCTTCGGGCGAGCGCCAATGCGCGCGTCGTGGACCGACTCCGCTCGGTTCTCGAGAACAGCTCGGAGACGGCGACGCGCGTCCAGATCGTTCGCATCTTGTCCCTGCTTCGGGATACGAAGTCGCTTCCGATATTCCACCGCCTCGCCGCGGGAAGCGATACCTCCCTCGCCACCGCGGCGCTCGAGGGGATTCTGGAGCTGGCCGGCCGGTCTGAAATCGACAAGCTCAAGAAGCTCCTGAGCCATTCGTCCCCCGACATCCGACTCAAGGCGGCCGAGATTCTCCTGGCTCTGGACGACTTGGCCGGGATGGAGGTCGTGCGCGCCGAGCTGGCGAATTCAAACTCTCTGTGGCGGCGGCGCGCGGTGACCGCGCTTCTCTCGGTCCGCCGCCGAGAATCTGTCGAACTCTACTTCGTCGCGATGGCGGACGCGGATCTCCAGGTCCGAACGTCCGCCGCGCACGGTCTCGTCGCCGCCCTGTCGGCGCTTTTTCCCTACCGGAAGTTCGACCTTCTCCGGATGGGCTACGATCCGAGCTCCGAAGACTCGGTGCTGCGGGAGAAATCGATCGAGCGGCTCCGGGCCTGGTGGACCGATCACGCCCCAAAGTAGCCAACGAACCGCCCGCGTCCCCGTTTTTATTGACAGGGGTTCTCCCCGTGATAGAGTTGCGGCTCACCTAGGGAGGGACTATGACGCGCGGGCTGCTCGTGCTGCTCCTCGTGGGCTCCGGGTGCAAACTGGAGCGCGAACTCACCGGTCGCCGCGATTACGCGATCGATCCCACAGTGGAGTATCGGGAGGTCCTTCTTCGGGACATCGTCGCCCATCCCTCCTCGTTCAAGATGATGGACGTCGATTTCGAGGCGCTCTTCCATCGTCACGACGAGACGATCTGGAACCACTTCTACACTCCCTTCGTCAACGAAGACTACAAGTCTTTCAGCGTCTGGACGCCGGACGCGCGGATCTGGGAGACGGACGGATGGCTCTCCTCGGTCCCCACCCTCTACATGCGGAAGCAGCTCAAGTACATCACGGAACTTCTCGAGGCGACGCCGTACTCTCGCGTGCGGATCCGAGGGTCGATCAAGACCGATTACGAGAATCGCCCATGGATCGACGTGCATCGCGTGTCGGTCGGCGAGCGGGACGTGTTCACCGAGGAGTCGCTCCGGCTCATGATTTCGGGATTGACAGATGCCTCGGAGCGGCGGCCGGCGCCGGCGAGGGACAAGCTGGAGCGCGCGCTCCCGGGACGGCTTTCCGTCGAGGCCCGCTACGTGACCCACATGAAGCTCGGCCAGCTCTATGAGGACTTGAACGATTTCGTCCGCGCCATGTCCCATTTCCAAAAGGCTTTGGATACCCGCTCCGACGATCCCGCCGCGAAGGAAGGATACGCCCGCAACTTTAAGTTCGAGGAGCGGCGCAGGCAAATCGAAGCGCAGCGAGAAGAAGAGGAGCGCCGGGCTCGAGACAAGAAGAAGGAAGAGCCGAAGAAGCCTTAGTCGTGCTTCGTTTCGAAGTACAGCTCGTTCGCCCTGTTGTACGAATCGATGTCCCCGATGTCGAACCACTCTCCGTTGATCACGTAGCCGTAGAACGGCACCTTCTGGAAGAACCACTGGAGGAAGTAGCCGGGAGCGTCCGGACTATGGCCTTCCTCGACGTACGTGTCGAAGAGCCCGAGATGCGGTTGGGCGAAGATGTACACTCCCATCGAGATCAGCGTAGATCGAGGCTTCGGAGGCTTTTCCTCGAAATCGACGACCCGGGCGTCGCGGTCGATTTCGACGGCGCCGTACAGGGAAACCAGCTTCTTGGACTTGAGGTCCTTGAGACAGACGGCGGAGCCTTTCGGCTTGGCGAACTGGGTGAAGTCGGCGAGTGGAAACGTGAAGAGGTTGTCCCCCGAGACGATGAGCAGATCGTCGTCCACCTTCGCATTCTTGATGACGAACCGGATGTCCCCGATCGCCCCTAATCGGTCGTCGGGGGTGGCGGTCAAGTCGTCGAAGATCTCGATCTTCTTCGGAAGCGTCTGCTTCTGGAGGGTGAAGTCGCGAAGCCAGTTGTAATAGTGGCTGACAAAACGGTGGTTGGTCACCACGTAGATCGCATCGACCTCGGGAACCTTGTTCACCGCGGTCACGATCCGCTGCAGGATGGGAATTCCCCCGATGGGGAGAAGCGGCTTCGGCCTCTCGCGCGTGAGGGGATAAAGGCGGGTGGCGTACCCCGCTCCCAGGAGCAGGCACTTCATCGCCGCGGATTATGACACCGGCCTCCGCCCGCGTCCAGGACTCTGGACCCTGGGCTCGGAACTCTGCTACAGTTTGACCGATGCGCTTCTGGCCCCTCCTCTTGTTGACCGGCTGTACGGATCGACTGCTGGAGATCCGGAGCGAACCGCCCGAGGCGGACGTCTATGTGGACGGGAAGCGCGTCGGAAAGACCCCCTGCGCGATCCCCTTCACGTGGTACGGCGACCGCGAATTGGTGCTGGAGAAGGAGGGATATCGATCGAGGACGGAAATCCTGCGGGTCCGTGCCCCGTGGTGGCAGTGGCCCGTCCTCGATTTCATCACCGACGTGATCCTTCCGATCCGGCTCGTCGATCGGCGGTTCTTCTTTTTTCCCCTGGCGCCCCAGCGGCCCGATCCGCGTCAGGCGGAGGAGATTCGCCGCCGCGCGGAGGAATTGCGTCGCCAGACGAGGGAGAAACCGTGATTCCGTGGATCCGGGAGCTTCCCCGACTTGCGGGAGCGAAAGTCACGGTGATGGGACTGGGGCTCTTCGGCGGGGGACTCGGAGCGACGAGGTTCCTGGTCCGTGCCGGCGCGCGCGTTACGGTCACGGACGTCAAGACGGAGGATGAGCTTCGGGAATCGGTGGCCGAACTCCGCGGACTTCCCGTGGAACTTCATCTGGGCGGCCATCGGGAGGAGGACTTCCGCGATGCCGACCTCGTGGTCGTGAACCCCGCCGTCCGCGAGAGTTCTCCCTTTCTCCGGCTTGCCCGGGCGTTGGAGACGGAGATGAATCTCTTCTTCAAGCTCTGCCGCGCGGAACGGATCGTCGGCATCACCGGGTCCAACGGAAAGACGACTACCACCGCGCTTACGGGGGAGATCCTTCGGCGCGGCCTTCCGAGCGTCCACGTGGGCGGAAACATCGGAATCTCCCTCCTCGAACGGGTCGATGACATCCGACCCGAGGAC
>CAZGKV010000120.1:0-14324 GCA_964526305.1 uncultured Planctomycetales bacterium
TGGACACCTTGCCCAATCGCGCCACCAGTTCTCCGAGGCGCTTTCCCGTACGCTTTTGTTGTTCGAGGAGGATATCCAATTCCTGGAGGGTGAGCTTTTTCGTGCGGATGAGGATTTCACCCAGGGACGTGGCGCGCGAGTTCGAGGAGAAGACCAGTCGAAGCCCTTCGGGACCGACATGGACGACCTTGCGGTGCTCTCCCTGCTTTACGGAGAGGCTGCCGATCTTCTGGCTTCCGCACAGCTGCTGGAGCAGATCCCCCACCGATAGGATGGAGGTATCGCCTTTGAGGGAAGCCATGGCCGCCCCATTGTAGGGGTTTCGGAGGGCACGATCAATTGCCCAGGATGGACTTGAGGCGCTGGAGGAGGATCGTGTCGGTGATCGGCTTGATGAGGTAGTCCCGAGCACCCGACTTGATCGCTTGGACGACCGCATCCCGATTCGAGTTCGCGCTCAGCACGAGGAAGGGGACGTGCGCCGACGCGAGAAGGGGCGCCGCGCCTCCCACGGGATCGGCCCAGTCCACGGAGACGTCGAGAATGGCGACGTCGGGACGGTGGCGTCCGAGCGACGCCTCGATGGCGTCGGGGCGCGTCTCCTCGTACACGTCGTACCCTTCCGCGCGAAGCCGCCCGGCCACGGCGGCGAGGAAGAGCGGCATCCCGCTCACGACGAGGATCCCACGGCGTTGGCCGGGCCGTGGGCCCGCAGGCAGGATGACCGTGGTGGCGTCCGAAACGCGTCGAACGCCGGGGAGTTCTTGCGGCCGCACGGCGCCTTGCGTCGAGAGAACGTAGAGGGTACGCAGGACTTGGAACTCCGAATGAACGGAAGCCTCGACGATCTCCTCGATGCTCCTCGTTCCGTCCACGAGGGGCAAGATGGCCTCCGCGACCGCGTGGTCCAGGTTGGGATCGTCCAGGCGCGGAGGCTGCTGCGTCGGACTCAGGATGAGTCGGCCGTTCCGGATGATTTTCCGGATCCGATCGAGCTCGTCGCGCCTCCGCGCGGCTTCGAGGGTCAGCGAGGGAAGATTGACGCCGAGAATCACCTCGGCGAGAGGGGTCTCGGGGTGAGGAGGCGTCGTGTTCTCCGCGAAGTCGAATTGAGCCCCTCTCCACAGAAAGAGGTCGTACACCTCCTCGAGCGCCTGGTCTCGAAGGGCGTTCTCGATGTCGGAGGGGGAAACCAACCCTCGAGAGGTGCCGATTTCCCCGAGCCGTCCGCCCGCCCTGCGCTGCTCGTCGAGCATTTCCTGGAGCTGGGCGCGCGTGACCTTTCCCGTGCGGAGAAGGATCTCCCCGAGCGAGCTGCCCTTCCGGCGGGTGGTCGCGAGGAGCCGCAGGCCCGACTCCCCGAAGTGGATCGACTTGCGTTCTTCTCCGATGGAGATCGTCAACGTCCCGCTGCCGTGATTCTGGAAAATCGCCTCCAAGAGGGGTGCCAAACCCAAGACATCCAAGTCTCCGCGGATCCTTCCCATATCACGATTCTTCCGCGAGCTTCCGGATCGCATTCGGGTACGCGCGGCATTCCTCTTGAAATACGCGCTCGGCCAGAGATTCCGGCGTATCGTCCGACAAGACGGGAATTCTTCGTTGGAGCAAGATGGGACCGTGGTCGTACTGATGGTCGGCGATGTGGACGGTGCACCCGGATTCCTTCGCGCCGGATCGAAGCACGGCCTCGTGGACACGCCTTCCGTAGAATCCGCGCCCTCCGAACTCGGGGAGGAGCGCGGGGTGGATGTTGAGGACGCGTCCCTCGAGCTCGCGGGGGAAGAGAAAGAGATGGACGAATCCCGCCAGGACCACGAAGTCGACGTGGTGAGGAAGGATGGCCGCCGCGAGGGCGCGACTGAAGTCTTGGTCCGACGCAAACTTGGCGCGATTCACGACCACGAGGGGGATCCGCGCCTCGCGCGCGAAGGAGATTCCCGCGGCCTTGGGGGAACTCGAGACGACGACGGCGAACTCCGCGGGGAGCCCGCCCTTCGCTTTGAGGTCGAGCAAGTTCTTCAACGTGCGGCCCGTTCCCGAGATGAGCGCCGCGAGGCGGAGGGTTTTCACGAAGGGATTCTATCCTCGGCCGCCGGACCTGTACAGGTGCTACCGGAGCAACTCCGGCAGGATCGCTTCGAGCCGCCGTCGAGCGTGAGGACGGAGTCCCAACTTGATCGCGCGGCGAGCGTCTCCGAGCGCTCGTTTTCGGTCGCCGACGTCGCAGAACGCGATGGCCCGCAGTCCGTAGGCGTCGGCCCAAGTGGGCGAGAGCTGGAGTGCCAAGGTCGCATCGTGAATCGTATCCAGGGGCCTTCCCAAGTGAAGATACGAAACCGCGCGATTGTAGAAGGCTTCGACCAGGCGAGGATTCCGCAGGAGGGCCTGGGTCGAGTCGGCGATCGCTCCGAGGAACTCGTCCTTCTCGAACAAGGCGATTCCCCGAGTGTTGTATCCGAGGTTCGACTTGGGACGAAGCGCGATTCCGCGCGAGGCGTCGGCGATCGCGCCGTCCGGTTCCCGGAGGAACACCCTCAATCGTCCGCGGCGGAGGTAGGCCTCGCCGCAGGCGGGATCCAGGACCAGCGCCTGACTGAACCAGCCGATGGCCGGTGCGTAGCGTCCCCGATGCCACTCCCGGAGGCCGCGTTGGGAAAGGCCCTCGGTCAGTTGGCCTTGGACTCCAGGCCAACCCGCGTGGACTCGAAGGGCGCGGAGCGCGTCGAGAACGGAACCCTCGAGATCACCCTGGGCCAGCCGAATCCGACCGCGGAGCGCCAGGACCGCGGGTTGCGAGGGGGAGAGTTCCAGCGCGCGATGACAGTCCATCAGCGAGCGTTCGAAGTCGTTCAAGAGACGATACATCCGTGCTCGACTAAAGTAGACGAACCAAACCGACTTTCCGAGGCGGATCGATTCGGAGTAATCGGAGAGCGCCTCGCGGAAGCGACCGAGGGAGGCCTTGGCTGCGCCTCGAAGCTCGAGGGCCGAAAGAAAGGTCGGCTGCTGACGAAGAACCTCGTCGCAGTCCAGGATCGCTCCGTTCAGGTCCCGATACTCGAATCTCGCCTTGGCTCGAACGTAACGAGCCCCCGCGTATTGCGGTCGAAGCCTCACGGCGCGATCCGCGTCGCGGAGCGCATCGTCTTTCCGACCGAGGAAAAGAGAGGCATGAGCGCGATTGGAATGAGCGAGAGCCGAGAGAGGACGCAGTCGGATGGCGTGAGTGAAGTCCTCGATGGCCTCCCGGAGCCTCCACCCCCTTGCGGAGGCCAGACCTCGAACGATATGGGCGTCGGGTAGCTCGGGTTCCAGCTCCAGAGCCCGAGCGGCGCCGGCGGCCACCGGCTCGAACTCCCCCTTGTAGTAACGCACCCATGCCAGGAGAAGATGAAGGCGCGACGAATTGGGGTTCCGTTGCAAGGCCGCGAGGAGGTCCTCCACGGCGGATGCGTGAAGCTGGTTCACGAAATAGCTCATGGCGCGCCAGACGTAGGGTTCGTACGCTCCCGGTCGCGCGGAGATGGCCTGACCGGCATCCGTAATCAAGCTCGTTCCGGGTCCCAGCCCTCGGATCAGGTAGAACTCCTCCCGAAACTCCGAGTCCTTCCATTTTTCGAGCATGTTCTCCACGTATTTCTGCACCGGGGCTCGTTGCAAGACCAATCGATAGCCTCTCGCGAGATCGAGCTCCATCTCGGAGACGGAGCGACCGGCCGATCCTCGCTCGAGAAGCCTCTCCGCTTCCGCCAAGGAAGGAGACTCCTCGTCGAATCCCTCCTCCTTCGGGAAGTATTCTCGGATCAGGGAATTCTCGATCAGGATTCGAGCCTTGTAGAGCAGGCACGAGCCGTGCTCCGGCTCCAGGCGAAGTCCTTCGTCATACGCGCGGAGCGCGGCCGCCTCGTCTCCCAAAAGGTGCTCGGCGCGCCCGACCACCCACCAGGCGTCGGCCGTGGGACCGGTCTCCTTCATCTGTCGCGCGCACTTCTCCTTGATGGCCGCGAACTCCTGAAGGCGTTGGGGAGTCATGCGCCAGGACCGGCTGTACGTGTGGAGTCGGAGACCCCAGAGGGCGCGCGTCGCTTCCTCGTACACCTTCTGAGCCGCCAGCCTCCGGAGGGCCTCATGCTCGACCCGCGCCTTGGCGGCGAGCGCATCACGCGTTCGATGCTCCTCCGCCGCGCGAGCCCATTCCGCGCGCCGGGAACGGACCCACTGGCGCGCACCGAAAGATCCCACCGTAGCGATGCCGACCGCTCCGAGGACGGCGATCGCCAGGATGGACTTGCGGCGCAGCACGGCTTTTCGAAATCGATACAGCGTCGACGGCGGATTCGCCCGGATGGGTTCCCCCGCGAGCCACCGGGTCAGGTCTTCCGCGAGTTCGCGCGGGGTCGCGTACCTCCGTTTCGGATCCTTCTCGAGGCACTTGAGCGCGATCGTCTCGAGCTCCCGGTCGACCTGCGGCCGGACCTTCCGGATCGACTCCGGTTCTTCCTCCACGATCTTGCGGAAGACGTCGTACAGCTCCGAGCCGGGGAAGGGAGGCCGGTCCGCGAGGAGTTCGTAGAGCGTGGCGCCCAGCGACCAGACGTCGCTCCGAGCGTCGACGGGAGCCAGACCGCTCATCTGCTCCGGGCTCATGTACGCCGGTGTCCCCACGACCACGCCCGTGCTCGACAGCGAGGAGTCTACCGTCATCTCCTTGGCGAGGCCGAAGTCCAGGACGAACACCCGGAGTCGGCCCCCGGACGCCTCCTCGACCATGATGTTCTCGGGTTTGAGATCGCGATGGAGGATCCCGCTTTCGTGGGCGGCTTGGACCGCGAGAGCGCCGTCCCGCATCACCTCGGTCAGGAGTCGGATGTCGTTCCGGGGAAAGGCGCGGAGCGTCGGACCGGCGACGTACTGCATCGCGATGTAGTGCCGCCCGCCGACGGCCCCGACTTCATACACCGAGGCGATGTTGGGGTGGCTGATTCGCGCGGCGGCGTGCGCCTCGCGCTGAAACCGCGCCAGGCTTTCGCTTCGATCGAACTTCAGGAACTTGAGCGCGACCCATCGGCCCAGCGATCCGTCCCACGCGCGCCAGACCTCTCCCATGCCGCCGACACCCGCGCGACCGACGAGAACGTATTGGCCGAACCGATTGGCCGGATCCTTCGCGGCCTCGATCGCTTCGAAGGGCCAATGGGAGGCGGGAGTCGATTCGGATCGTGTCGCGAGTCGGAGTTGCGCCTCGGACAGGTAGCCCTTCCGCACCATGATTTCGCCGAGCTGCGGAATGGGCTGGACTCCGTTGGAGGCCAGTTCTCCCTGGAGACGCAGGCACTCCTGCACATGTTCGGGCTTGGCGAGCCCTCGCTCGAGCACGAGTTGGGCGATCAGAAGATCGACGTCGGGATCGCGCGGGGACATTCGGTCCCTATTGTAGCCCGCTTTCGGGGAGGCGAAGAGGGAACCCATGATCTATTCCCTCTTTGGAGAACGGGGGAGGACTGTCTAGCTCCCCCGCACGACCTCGACGCATCGGCCGCAGAGATTCGGATGGTCCGCCGACTTCCCTACGTCCTCCCGGTGTCCCCAGCATCGCTCGCACTTGGCATGAGGCGACTTCTCCGCGCGGACGCTGAATCCCTTGAGCTCGCCGTTCGACCCGAGCGGGGCGTCCGAGACCGTCGCCTCGGAGACGATGAGGATCTCGCCCAGGTCGGTCGATCGAAGAGCCGACTGGAGGGCGCCGTCCTCGGAGTGCACCACGACCCGCGCTTGAAGAGATTTCCCGATGGTCCCTTCCGCGCGCAGCTTCTCGAGCGATCGGTTCACCTCGCTCCGGACTTCGAGGAGTCGTGCGAATCGGGACGCCAGCTCGTCGTTTCTCCATTCCGGGCCGGGCTTCGGCCAGAGCGCCAGGTGGACGCTCTCCGCCTCCTTCGCGCCCGGGAGGAAATCCCAGACCTCCTCGGAGGTGTGCACCAGGACGGGAGCCAGGATGCGAACCAAGGCCTGAAGCAGCTCGTAGAGCGCGGTCTGCGCCGAGCGACGTTCGACGGAATTCGGCGCCGCGGTGTAGAGCCGATCCTTCACGATATCGAAGTAGAGGGCGCTCAGCGTGACCACGCAGAACTCGTAGACCCGCTGGTACACGAGGTGGAATCGATAGCCCGCGTAGTGCTTCTCGGTGTCCTCGACGAGGCGAGTCAACTCGTGAAGAATCCAGCGGTCGACGTCGCGCATCCGAACCGTATCGACGCGGTGGAGGGACGGATCGAAGTCGTGGAGGCTGCCGAGGAGATACCGGAACGTATTGCGGATCTTCTTGTACGGCTCCGCGCGCTCCTTGAGGATTTCCCATGAGGTCGGGAGGTCGCTCGTGAAATCGATCGAGCAGATCCACAGGCGCACCAGCTCGGCGCCGATCTTGTCGACGAGCTCGTCGACCGGAATGAGGAATCCCGACTTCGAGAGCTTGTCCCCGGTTCGGGCATCCACGCAGAAACCGTGGGTCACCACCTCCTTGAAGGGGGGACGGCCGTTGGAGAGGAGGCTCGCGAGCAGGGATACCTGGAACCAGCCGCGGTGCTGGTCGGTTCCCTCCAGGTAGAGCTCCGCCGGAAAGTGGAGATCCGGATGCTTCATCGAGACCGCCCGGTGGCTTGCGGCGGACTCGAACCAGACGTCGAAGATGTCCTGTTCCTTCCGGAAAGAGGTTCCTCCGCAGGAGCACTTCGTCTCCGGCGGTAGAATCTCCTTCGACTCCGTCGTGAACCAAGCGTCTGCGCCGCCCTTCGCGAACAGGCTCTTCACCGCCTCGAAGGTCGTCCGGCTCAGGAGCACGCCGTTGCACGATTCGCAGTAGAACGCCGGGATCGGCACGCCCCACATGCGCTGGCGGGAGACGCACCAATCGGGCCGCTCGCGGAGCATCGAGGAGATCCGGATCTCGCCCCAGTCCGGGACCCACTTCGCCGCCTTGACCGCCTCGAGGGCGCGCTCGCGGGCTCCTTCGTGATCGATGAGGATGAACCACTGTTCGGTGGCCCGGAAGATCACCGGCTGCTTGCACCGCCAGCAGCAGGGATAGTCGTGACTGAAGCTCAAGTCCTTGAGTAGGGTACCGCTCCTCCGCAGGTCCTCGATGATGAAGGGATTCGCCTCGAATACCTGCAGGCCTTTGTACTTTCCCGCTTCGCCGGTGAACACGCCGGCCTCGTCGACGGGCGAGAGGATGGGCAGGCCGTGCTTGAGCCCGGTCTCGTAGTCCTCGGCGCCATGGCCGGGCGCGGTGTGGACCAGCCCCGTACCGTCGGTCACCGTCACGTATTCGGCCGTCACTACGGGGCAAGGATGGCCGAAGAGCGGATGCGCGTACTTCCACCCCTCCATCGCCCGCCCGCGGACCGTACGCACGGTCTCCCCGATGTCGAAGAGCATGCGGCACTCCTCGATGCGCTGGGGGGCGATGACGCAGTCGCGGTTTCCCACCCGGACGACGGCGTACTCGAGCTCGGGATGGACGGCGACGGCGACGTCGGCGGGAAGGGTCCAGGGCGTGGTCGTCCAGACCAGGAGGTCCGGCGATCCCACTCCCTCGAAACGGAGATAGATCGACGGACTCTGGAGATTCTTGTATTCGAGCTCGGCCTCCGCCAGCGCGGTCCGATCCTGCATGCACCAGTGAATCGCCTTCTTACGACGCGCGACATGCCCTCGGCTCCAGAGGAGTTCGAAGACCTCGACGATCGAAGTCTCGTACTGCGGATCGATCGTGAGATAGGGGCGGTCCCAATCTCCCAAGACCGCCAGGGAGCGAAATTGACGGCGTTGGACGTCGATGTATTTTCGTGCGAATTCCAGACAGAGCTTCCGAATCTCCGCCTTCGACATGGAACGCGCCTTGGGTCCGAGCTCCTTCATCACCTTGTGTTCGATGGGGAGGCCATGACAGTCCCAACCGGGCACGAAGGGAGAACGGTTTCCCTGCATCGTGCGGAACCGGACGACGATGTCCTTGAGGACCTTGTTCTGACCCGTGCCGACATGGACATCGCCGTTCGCGTAGGGAGGTCCGTCGTGAAGGATCCACTTGGGGGAGTCCTTTCGGGCGGCCTGGATCCTCTCGTAGAGTCGCATGGACTCCCAGCGCTCCCGCATGGCCGGTTCCATCTTCGTGAGGTTGGCGGCCATGGGGAAGTCCGTCTTGGGCAAATTGAGCGTGTCCTTGTAGTTCATTTCGAAAACCCGATTGGGGGGGGACGGAAGCGTGCGCTACCCGAGCGACACGACACGCGGAAGGGCCATGGCGAATCGGTCTAACAGAACCCCCGGGGGAAGTCAATTGTTGCGTGAACGGCGACGATGAATTATTCTTAATCTCGGATGAGTTTCTTCACCGTCATCACGACCAACGTCCGCGCGAGGCGCGCAGCGGTGGTGCTGTATGCGCTGGTTCTCTTTTCGCTCGCTCTCTTCGGGCACTACGGCTTTTCGAAAGGCGGTCCCGTCGACTTCTTCTGGGTGACGGTGACCTTGGGCGCCGTCGCGCTGGTCGTGGTAGCGCAGGTCGCTCGCGGGCGCCTGGATCGGCGTCTGGCCTGGGTCTCCGTATGGCTCCTGGTCGCCAACCTCGCCATTCTCGCGCTCTACCTCGTCGTGTTCTGGCCGCAGGTGCGGGAGCTGACGCGACCGTAGTGGAGCCAAATCGCGAGAGGAGTCTGCACCCGGCCTTGCCTGGTCGACGCTTCAGGGTTCGGATGCTGACGATGGGTGAGTAAATCACGGCCCAGCCGGGAATCATGGCGGGCAAGCCCTGTTTCAAGGGTACACGAATTCCTGTGTACGTGGTTCTCGAACTGGTGGCGGAGGGTGAGACGGCGGACGAAGTTCTCAAGGGCTACCCGGATCTCACCGCCGATCACATCCGAGCCGCCTTGCGTTACGCCGCAGACCTGGCTCGGGAATAGGTCGGGACCTTCGAGTAGCGCGTGCGACTTGAAGTTGCGCTGCGAGCGTTCGGACATGAAGTCATCCACGTCCGGAACACCCCTCTTCGAGGCCGCCCGGACGTCGAAGTGCTTGACCGGGCGCGGGCGGAGGATCGCGTGTTGGTCACGTTGGATGCCGACTTCGGGAACATCGTGCGGTTCCCGCCGGAGCGTTTTTCCGGCATCATTCGGTTGCGCTTGCGTTCATTCCGTTATTCGTCCGTGGCTGGGGTCATGGAGAGATTGCTCTCCTCGCTCGGATCGCGGTCTCTGCAGGGAAAACCGATCGTCGTGACGGAGACGGGCTTCCGCATCCGGTAGGGGTGGCCTCGGTCAGTCGAACCGAACCTCCGCCGGGTCAACGGTGAGGCTCCCGGAGACTTTCCGCGGCGAGGGCGCGTCGTCGTAGAGCGCCTCCACGGCGACGTCGACGCGAGCGCGGCCCGGCCCGGCGCGTTCGAAGCGCAGCGTAAGAAGATCGTACCGGCCGCCGCCTCCGAGCCGGCCCCGAACGGCCGTGGAAAAAACGCGCACCTCCCCGGTGAAGAATCCCCCGCGGTCGAACTCGGGAGATCCGTCGAAGGGATGGGTGCGGCAGGGCTCGAGGGAGACCAGGCGAGCCACGGTCGGGTCCCAGCGCACCACGAGCTGGTAGGCGCCCAGCCCCGCTCCGGGGACCTCGAGGTGCACATGCACCTCTCGAGTCCGGATATCGGCGGTATCCTGTCCGGTCACGCCGAAGGTCCGATCCTCCTTGGGGGATGGGCCCGTCTCCGAGGCCATCCGTGCGCCGCAGGCCCCCAGGAAACAGAGGAGGGGGGCGGCGAGGCGCTTCATCTCGCCCTCGCGATCTCCCGCGACAGAAGCTGCAGGTCGGCCACGTCGAGCGCGCCGTCGCCGTTGACGTCCGCGGAGTTCGACTCGGGGAGAGGAGCCCGGCCCGAAAGATGGCGCGACAGGAGCAGGCGGTCGGCGACGTCGACGATCCCGTCTCCGTTGATGTCGCCCGGGATCCGTCGGGGCCGCAGGACACGTCCCAAATCGCGCAGGGGAGCGGTTCCTTCCTCCCTCGGCGGCGAGGAATCGGGAAGTTCCATCTTGGACTTGGGGGATTGAGGCTCCTTGCGAGGCTGCGCGACCGAGGCGGAGGGAGGCTGCGGGGCCGGAGGGGGGAGCGTCCGTCGAGGAACGGCGAAATAGGCGACGACGCTCAGCGCCACGGCCGCCGCGATTCCGGAAATCGCCGCGCTCCGCCGGAGAATGCGCCTCCGCGAGGAGAGGAGGGAGACCATCTGTCGGTCCAGCTCCGCGAGCGCCGGGGGGGGCTGGAGAGCCGTCCGGCGCAGGGCGGAGCCGATCGTCCGAACTTCGTCGAACCGCCGGCGGCAAGAGCCGCAATCGAGGAGGTGCGCCTCGAGCCGTTCGGCGAGCTCTCCCGGGAGCCGCTGCTCGCCCAGGTCGAACAGGAGATCGTTCGTCGGGTGTCCGCCGTTCATTCCGCCAACTTCCTTCGGCGCATCGAACGCCGCAAGTATTCCAGCCCCGCGTGCAAGCGGGACTTCACCGTTCCGAGCGGGGAGCCCACCACCTCGGCGATTTCGCCGTACTCCATCCCTTGCAAGACTCGGAGGAGTACGACCTCGCGATAGGGGCCGGGAATCTCCTCGATCGCCTCCCTCACCCCGTCCTCGATCTCGTCGACTTCGAGTTGCGATTCGCCCGCCATGCCGTCGTCGGACAGATCGTAGGAAGGATCGAGCGGCTGAAGGTTCCACCGCTTCCGGCGCCGGAGGATGTCGATCGACATGTTTCGGGCGATGCGGTAGAGGTACGTGGAGAACTTGGCGGTGGGTTCGTAGGTCGCGGCGTGAAGATAGAGATACCGAAACGCCTCTTGGAAGACGTCACCCGCGTCCTCCGCGTTTCGAAGCATCTGCATGCAGAATTGGAAGAGCGGTACCTTGTGCCGTTCGTAGAGACCCGCGAACGACTCACGGTCACCCGCCCGCACCCGGAGCATCAACTCTTCGTCCGAGATACGGTCCATTCCTTTCCAGTGTAACGACTCTCCGAGGTCGATGTGAGCGGGATTTGCGTTCATGTTCCTCCAGCGTCCGAGGAGGGCCGCGAGTTCGAGAATTCGAGGTTCTGGACTCCTTCCTCTGGACTCGTTAGGATTCGCTCGCATGCAGAAAGAGTCCCTCGAGCGCGCGGCCATCGGCGAATATGTTCGGGACATCCTCCGTCTCCTGGGGGAGGATCCGGAACGGGATGGACTGCGCGGGACGCCGGAGCGTGTCGAAAAGGCCCTCCGCACCATGACGCGCGGATACCAGCAGGATCCGGATCAGGTCTTGAATCGCGCCGTCTTCGAGTCCGACTACGACGAGATGGTGATCGTCAAAGATGTCGATTTCTTTTCGCTGTGCGAGCATCACCTCCTTCCGTTTTTCGGGAAATGCCACATTGCCTATTTGCCCGATAAGAAAATCGTGGGGCTCTCGAAGATTCCGCGCCTCGTCGAGGTGTTTGCGCGGCGACTCCAGGTGCAGGAGCGGCTGACCACCCAGATCGCTCGCGTGATCGAGGAGAAGGTGCGTCCGAAGGGCGTGGGGGTGGTGATGGAAGCCTTCCATCTCTGCGTGATGATGCGGGGGGTCGAGAAGCAGAACGCGCACATGATCACGAGCTCGATGCGCGGTCGCTTCCGGAGCGATTCGAAGACGCGGGAAGAGTTTCTCGACCTGATTCGACGGCCGAAACCGGTCTGAGGTACCGATCATGATCCCCTGTCCCCATTGCGCCGAACAGATCCTAGAGGACGAACGGGTGTGCCGGTGGTGCCGCACTCCGATTCTCCGGGGGCCGACCGCGGCCCCGGCGCCCAGCGCGGTCGAAAGAATGCTCCTTCCGGTGGGGCGATCCGTCTGGGCGATCGTGGCGGGGTATCTCGGGCTTTTCTCCCTCCTCGTTTGTCCCGCCCCGTTGGCGCTCATCGTCTCGATCGTGGCGATGGTTGACCTTCGGAATCACCCCGAGAAGCACGGCTGGGGGCGCACGATTTTCGGGCTCATCATGGGGATCCTCGGGACGGCGGCGCTCGTCGCGATCGGAATTGCGCGCCTGGACAAGTAATCTCCCATCGCGTGACTCCCTACCGCGGAACACGCAGAATTCGAAGAGGCATCCCGCAATCCGAATCTCCGACCCGGCGCGCGGTCAGGGCGTATAATCCATGGTAGCCGCGCATGGGGTAGCGAGGTGGTCGGGGGCCATATGAAAAGACTGGGACGGTTGGGGTGCGCATTCCTCCTCTCGATCCTCACCACCTGCGGGGAGGGGGGAACGAACGGACAAGCGAATGATCAGGCGACCGGCGGTGACTTCCAGACGGCAACAGGAACGACGGTGACGCTCAACAACACACAGATGAATGACCGTGGAGAAACCACCACTGGAGGCACCCAAGATCCCGCCGCCTTCTTGAATCTCTCAGGATTCCACCCCGTCGCCTGCCCTTCGAACTGTCCTTCGAACACGACGGAGACGAATAACGCCGAATCCCAGCTCCGGACCCTCATCAACGATTATCGGGTCAGTCAGGGGCTCGCGCCCGTGACCTGGACGACCCAGCTCAACGCCGCCGCCCGGGGCTACACGAAGGACCGAATCATCGACGGCGACCATCTCAATCTCCAAGCCCATGGGATCAACGTGTTGAATCGCTTGAGCCTGCTCGGGATCGGCTCCAACGGGGCGGGAGAGGCTCTCTATTCGGGAGGCACGTCCGGGCAGGGGATCTTTGACGCTCTCAAGAACAGCTCCGCGGGACCCATCCTGCTCAACTCCGCAGCCACCACCGGCGGAGTCGGAACTGGATTCATGCCGCAGGTTTCTCAGACCTCCGTGACCTCCGTCATCATGAATCGCTGATCCGCTGTTTCCCGCACCAAGTTCGCCGAAACGGGGTACACTCTTGGCGTCGACGCACCGGACGCCTTGCCCATGGACGACCATCTCGTCGGAAAGAACCTCGGTCCGTGCCGCATCGTGCGCTTCATGGCCAAGGGCGGCATGGGACACATCTACGAAGGGCGTCACATCGCCCTCGACAAGCGCGTGGCGGTAAAGGTCCTCGATCCGCTGTACGCCGCGGATTCGAACTTCGTCCAGCGATTCGTCCGGGAGGCGCGGGCCGCCGCCAAGCTGGACCATCCCAACATCGTCCAGGTGCTCGACGTGGGAGGCGAGCAGAACGTCTACTACATCGTCATGCAGTATGTCGATGGAACGTCGCTCGACCACATCGCGGACCGCGCGGGCCGACTCACGCCCGAGATGGCGACGAAGTGGATCCGCGAGGTGGTCCGAGGACTGGAGGCCGCGCATTGCCATGGCATCATCCACCGCGACGTGAAACCCGGGAACATCCTCGTCCAGAGGGACGGGGCCGTCAAGATCACCGATTTCGGATTGGCGCGATTCGGGACCGCGCCCTCCGCCAGCAGCACGAAGCTCACGGTCGAGGGATCTTTCATGGGGACTCCGGAGTACGTCTCGCCGGAGCAGTCGCGGGGAGGGTATCTGGACGGTCGTGCCGACCTCTATTCCCTGGGGATCACCTACTACCGGCTCCTCGGGGGCGACGTTCCCTTTCACGGGGAGTCGGCCGTGGAGCTGGCGTATATGCACATCCATACGCCGCCAGTGCCGATCGCGGAGCGGGTGCCCGGACTGGATCCGCGCATTTCGAAGCTGGTCTCCTCCCTCCTCGAAAAGGACCCGGCGCGGCGACCGGCGGATGCCGCGGTCGTGCTCAAGTCTCTTGACGCCATCCTCGCGACCCCCGCCCCGTCGGCGCCAAGGAACACCCCTCCTTCTGCCCCGAAGCGGTTGCCTCCGACTCCGCCCGCGCGGCCTAGGACCCCGTCCACGGCGTCTTGGCGGGTCCCCCCTCCGCCCCGGCCGCCGAGTCGCCTCGTTCCGTTGTGTCTCTTCGTAGGACTCCTGATCCTCGCCGGAGCTTTGTCGCTGGCGCCGTCCCTCGTCGGTCCGACCGTCGGGCTGGAGGAACCGTTCCGCCCCTCCGAGCCGAAGTGGCCGATCCGCGCGGCCCTGCTGGGGGGAGCGGCGCTGGCCTTCGTGTCGGCGCTCGTGTGCTATCGGCGGGATCTCGGCCACAGCGGGGCGGGCGGAAGAAGCGCACTTCTCCTCTTGGTCTCCCTCGCCGGGACGTACGGCGCGTCGATGACGACGAACCTCGAGGCGACGAATTCGTTCTTGCTCGGCCTGGCCGTCTATTTGGGTCTCTTCGGATTCGTGCTGGCTTGGTAC
>CAZGKV010000121.1:0-13361 GCA_964526305.1 uncultured Planctomycetales bacterium
CGCCTCAGTTTTTCGACGTTCCGCGGAGCGGAACGCGAAAAACTGAGGCTAGTTCTGCTTCGGCGGTTCGGCGTCCGGTTTCTTCGATTCGACCTCGCGATACTTCCGAAGGAGATTCTGCACCGCGAGGATCTCGACATTCAGTCCGTCGACGAGCTTCTTCGCATCGGACTCTTTCGCCCTCGCCGGTTCCTCCGCGAGGAGCTTGTCGTACGCCTTCTGGGCCGCGGCCCGCCGATCTTCCAGGTCCCGGAGATAGGCGCCCAGGACCTCGCAGACCTCGTCGAGCTCCTTGTCGATCGTCCGAAGGCGGCGTTCCAACTCCTCGCGCTGCTCGGGGGACTGACGCGCCGCATTCTTCCGCAGATGCTCCCGTCCTTCCGCCATCCCCTGCAGATAGACCTCGAGGTGCTGCCGCCCTTCGGCTGAGTGGCCCGCCGCGAAGAGAGCCAGTCCGAGATAGCGCCGGGTGAAGGGGAGCGTCGGTTCCTTCTCCACGACGATTCGCAGGTGGCGGATCGCCTCGTCGCGCTCCTTCTGGCGATTCTTCTGGTCGTCGAGCCGGTACGGATAGCTGTAGGGCGACGTGGCACGCTTATAGAAGAAGACCCCGAGCTCGCGATAGGCGAGGGGGTGATCCGGCTTCATCTGGATCGCCTTGAGATAGAGCTTGTGGGCCGTGGTATGCACCACCACGGCCTTCTCGAATTCCTTCTTGGCGAACTCCACTTTCTTGGCCCGGTGGAGGTCCTCCGCCTCGGCGAATTTCTTCAGCCCCCACTCGCGATCGGTGCAGGCGAGTCCGACCACGGCGATGTAGCTCTTCGGATTCCGCTCGATGGCGTCCTCGTATTTCTGCATCGCCTCTTCGAACTTTCCCCTCTCGTAGTAGTCGTTCGCCAACTTGAGATGGAATTGGTATTGCGGATCCTTGTCCATCGATGCGGCGCAACCGGCGAAGAGCGCCGCCAGGCACCAGGGTCTTCTACACATGGGCCAAACTCCTCCGGATGACCTCTTCGAGCGGCGACTCCGCCGGAAGATCCTGCAACGCCTTCCGCACCGCATCCTCCGCTTCCGGCCGGTCGTATCCCAATCCTTGGAGGGCCGTTACGGCGTCCTTGGATGTAGACGTGGCTAGGGCGCCTTTCCCTGCGACCTCCGCCGGCAGTTTTCCGCGCAGCTCCACGATCAACCGATTCGCCAGTTTCTCCCCGATGCCGCGAATGCGCCGGAAAAACCCCACGTCCCCCGCTTCGATCGCGCGGAGGAGATCGTCCAGACGCGCGCTCGAAAGAAGAGCGAGCGCCTTCGCGGGCCCGAGTTGTCCCACTCCCTCCACGAGACGCACGAAGAACTCCCTTTCGGCCTGCGTCGCGAAACCGTACAGCTTCATCGCATCGTCGGAGACCTTGAACCAGGTGAAGACCTGGACCTCGCCCGAACGGGGGAGTTTCTCGAACGTGGAGAGCGGGATCTCGACGCGGTAGCCGACGCCGTGGACGTCGATGCACACGACCCCGGGGGAGCGGGCGGCCAAGGTTCCGCGGAGATACTCGTACATCGGCGCGGAATTATACGAGGAGGCTCCGATAGAGGGAAGCGTAGCGTTCGAGCATCGCCCGGAGGGAGAACTCGCTTTGGACGCGCCGTCGAGCATTGGCGGCCAGGCGGGCGCCTTCGGCCGGATCCGAAGCCAGCCGGAGCACCGCCTCGGCCAAGGCCCTCGAGTTCCCCGGAGGGACGAGGAGTCCGGTCTCGCCATGACTCACGACATCGCGGACGCCGCCCGCATCCGTCGCCACGACGGGTTTGCCCGCCGCCATCGCCTCCAGGATCGCCAGTCCCTGACTCTCGTAGAACGAGGGATGGACGTAGAGGTCGAAGCAGGAGAGAACCTGGCGACTGGGAACGTGACCGAGCATCCGGACTCCCTCGCCGGCCCGAGAGCGGAGCGCGCCGTCGAGTTCTCCTCCCCCCACGATGGCCAAGCCCGCGGAAGGGATCGCGCTCCGGATTCGAGGCATCGCCTCGAGAAGTACCTCGTGGCCCTTCTCGCTCGTGAGCCGTCCCACCGTTCCCAGGAGCGGCCGGAACCCGTTGAGCCCCCACTTCGCCCGATCCGCCTTCCCGTTCTGAAACGCCTCCGCCTCGACGCCGTTGGGGACCACGAGGTATTTCGATCGCGGCGAGAGCCGGTGGCGCACCTGCTGGGCGAGATCGGATTCCGAAAGGGCGGTGATCCGATCCGCGCACATCTGCGCCAGCCGCGTGACCCAGCGGAGCGCCTCGAGCTTCGCTCCTCCCGTCGGCACCCCGGGGATGCGGGAGTCGGAAGCGAAGATGTGCCCGTGCGGCGTGAAGACGATTCCGGGGACGCTCGCCGCGCGGGCCGCGACGCTCGCCACCACGCCCGACTTGTAGGTATGCGAATGCACCACGGTGGGTCGCCAACGACGGATGATGCGGTAGAGCGCCGCCACGGCCCGAAAGTCCCGCCGGGGCGACACCTCGCGGACGAGATCGGGGACGACGAAGGAAGGGGCGCGGATGCCGTCGACCGATCCCTCGGACCCGCACACCAACGCCTGCTCGAAGGGAAGGTGGTCGAGCAGTTGGCGGACGATGAGCTGCGCCCCTCCCTGAATCATCCGCGTGATCACGTGCAACACGCGGACCGTCCGTCCCGCCATTCGCCTTCTCTTCTCCGGCTCGCCGCGCCCGGCCTCGGCTCAGGTTCGCGCCAGGAGCCAGAAGTGAGTATACAACGACTTGAAGGGATAGAGCTTGGTGACCGCGCGCATCATCGCGCGGATGACCCGGAAGGGAAGGGAGAGCGCGGGATTCGTCGTGATCCGGAAATGCACCTCGACCTCGCGGAATCCGGCCCCGAGGAGCTGGTCCCGCAGAACGAAGGGATTGAGGCCGCCGGTACGCGTGTGGTGCCATTCCGACATCTCCGCATCTTCGGTTCCGAATCCCGGCCGATGAAGATGGCGCATCCGATAATAGAGATGGTAGAAGCGGCCGAAGAAGTAGTTCGGGTCGTGATCCGCGTAGAGCGTGCCGCCGGGGCGCAGGAGTCGCCGGCAGGATTCGAACACCGATGCATGATCGACCAGATGGTGCAGCACCCCGTACATCGTAACGAGATCGAAACTCCCGTCGCGATAGGGCAGTCGGTCGGCTTGGGCCGCCGAGAGTCGGAGGTCGGGGCATCTTCGTCCGAGCTCGACCAGAAGCTTCGGGCTCAGATCGATCCCCCAGCATTCGGGGAAGAACTTCCGCGCGAGTCGAAGGACGTTTCCCGTTCCGCAGCCCACGTCGAGCATCCGCCGTTGCGAGGAGGCCGAGGCCGCGAGCAGGCGTTCGATCTCGCTCTGTCGAGACGCCTCGAAGATGCTCGGGTTCGACTCGTACTGATCGAAGTCCTTGGCGTCGAAGACGCGGCGGTTCGCCTCGATGACCTGCCGAGCGATCGATTTGTTCATCCGGGGAGTCGACTCACCACATAGGCGACCGAAGCCCGAAGATCCGCGGGATCGAGAATCCCGTCGGAGACCCGCGGATCGAAACAATCGCGGAGGAACCCGGGAAGATTCCGGCGCGGGGCGCGCAGGACCGCGGGGAGATCGAGCGTCAGGAAGCGGACCCGCGCCCCCGCCCGCCCGATCCTCACCGGCCCCGTCGGCTCCCCCAGAGCCATTCGGCACAAGAGGTTCGGGAAATTCACCCCCGCTTTCAGCGCCAGGGGAAGGGATCCCCAGAATCGCGGGTTGATTTCCAGGAGGCGGTACCCCCCCGCCTCCCTCTTGAACTCGGCCATCGCCACCCCGGTCCAGCGAAGCTCTCGCGCCAAAGAGCGAGCATACCCCAGCAGGCGCTCGTCCACCAGACTCTCGCACATCGCGCTCGGTCCGCCTTCGACCGGGAACTCCCGGACGCGTCGATGGCAGACGGCCGCGAGCAGCTCCCCGTCCCGAGCGAGGAATCCGCACCCGTATCCGTCGCCCTCGATTTTTTCTTGGACGACCGGATGGTCCCAGCGGCGAAAGGCGTCGCGCAATTCGTTCGCGTTCGCCACGAAGCAATATCGTTCGCCCGGTTCGAGGTAGGTTCCCGCATCGTCGCGCATCTTGACGACGGAGGGAAACCGAAGAGTCGCCGCGATCTCCTCGAGATCCTCCTCGGACTCCGGGGCCCAACTCACCGGGATGGGGACGCCGGCGCCACGCGCGACCGCGAGCACTCGATTCTTGTCGTTCGCCCGGCGGATCGTCGCGAGATCCGGAACCGGAAGCCGAGAGAATCGATGCCGCTCCCGCGCCGTCGCCAAGAGAACGTTCGTCGATACCGGGATCACGACGTCCGCGGGGATCCCGGCGAGGGCGTCCACGAAGCCGTCGGCGAGGTCCGGAAGGACATGGCGTTCCACCACCCCCCGCGAGAGGAAAGAAGGAGGGACCCGCCGGGCGAAGCGTCGCTGCTCGACCGCCACGACGGAAGCCCCGGCGCGCCCCAAGGCGCGCGTCACGGAGAGGGCGACGCGATTGTTGGCGTCGGTGACGAGGACTCTCATGGAGACGGCTCCAGCGCCTTCCGCAGCGCCTCTTCGGCCAGTCGTCCCACTCGTTCCCAATCGTACGGCAACGCCCGCTCTCGCGGATCCCGGGGAGGCGGCGATTCGAGGAATCGGACGATCCCCGCGGCCATCGATTCGGGATCGGTGCCCGGAAGGAGCCCTTCGGGACCGAGGACCTCGGGGATCGCTCCGACCGGAGTTCCCAAGACGGGGGTGCCGCAGGCCATCGACTCGAGGGCGACGAGACCGAATCCTTCCAATTCCCGCGTCGGCAGGACGAAGACATCCGCCGCGCGGTAGAGCGAAGGCAGGTCGTCGTCCGGCACGAATCCCAGGAAGCGAACGGGAAGGTCCCGGGCTCGTTTCTCCAGCGAGGTTCGAAGCGGACCGTCGCCTCCCACCACGAGGGAGACATCGTGAAATCGCCGAAGAACGATGGGCACAGCGTCGATGAGATTCTCGATCCCCATGCGGGGCACGAGGCGACGCACGGTGACGAGGAGCGTGCCCCGCTCGGCGAGGCCCAGGCGACGGCGATTTTCCGACCGGCTTCCCTTCGGAGAGAATCGCTGGAGGTCCACCGCGCCGGGCACCAAGTGCTGGCGCTCCAGAGGAATCGACCGATGGAGCGCCCGAAGTTGGTCCTGCATGAATCGGCTCACGACGAGGATCGAGCGGCACGCCTTGAGGGCACGCCGTTCCATCCGCATCCGCGCTCGGACGTGAAACCATCTCGAGAAGAAGCCGGCGTGCGGATGAGCGATCGTCCATTCCACGGGCCACGGCGAGATGAAGGAGTACGCTCGCGCCACGCTCCGCGACAATTCCGACTCCATCACTCCGGCGGCGCACAACGGTTGGTTGAAGAGGAGGAGGTCGAAGCCGTGCTCCCGCTGAAGCGCCTCGAACTTCTCCCGGTTGCGGCGCAAGGCGTACCGGTACATCTCCCACGCGGAGAGTCCGAACCCATAGGGATAGGTGTGGCAAGGAACCCCGTCGAGCGCGCCTCCGTCCTCGGGGCCCCTCTCGCCCACTCCGGCGAGGATGTGAACCTCGTGTCCGCGGGACACCAGCTGCCGGTCCAAATCGAGCCCATACCGGCTGTTGCCGGGGGCGATGAAGTCGTGGACGTGGAGCAGTTTCATAAGAAGGACCGCGCCGCCTCGACGACCTCTTCCACGGAAATCCCCGCGAGCGTACGCCCGCGATCGGCTCCGGGGCCGTCGCGATACAGCGCTCGGAACCGATCGGATTCCGGATAGGAACCCCATTCCCGGTACGCGCGGGGCAGGAAAATCCCGACGACCGGGGTTCCGACCCCGTAGGCGATGTGCACGGGGCCGGAGTCGTTCGACACCAGAACTCGGCAGCGCTCGAGGAGCGCGGCGAACTGCCCCAGGGTCATCATCCCGGCGAGATTCAGACCCGGCACGCGAGAGCACAGGGATCGTTCCTCGCGGGAACCGGTGACGAGAACCTTCGCCTGCGACGAAAGGCGGAGCGCCACCTCGGCGAAACGCTCCACGTCCCAACGCTTGACCGAATTGGAGGCCCCGGGGCTGACGGCCACGAGCGGCCCCTCCAGACCGAGGGATGCGGCCCAAGCTCGATCGGCGTCCGTGATCGGGACGATGGGGCGGGACTCTCGGACGTCCACGCCGAGTTCGGCCATCATCGCCGCGCGTCGATCCATCATGTGTCGATCGAGAGGGTCGGCCGCTCGGACCGTGAGAAAGAACCCCAGAGCCCCGTTTCCGAAACCGATCCGACGACGAGCCCGAGAGAGAAGTCCGATCGCGACGGGCTTGAGCACGTGCCGCCAACCGGGGAGATGGTGAAAGCTGAGATAGAGATCGAATCTCCGGCCAAGCAAGCTTTCCAGGAGTCGCACGAACTCCACATAGAACCGCGGCTGCAAGAGGGATCGAACGCTGTTGGCCCGATAAAGGGAATTGGCCATGAGGACGTCGTCGACCAGACCCTTGACCACCTCGTCGGCGGGCCGTTCCGCCAAGAGGGTGATCCGTGCACCGCGGTAGGTCGAGCGGAGCGCTTTCAAGGCGGGCGTGATCGCGAGGACCTCTCCGATTCCCCCGAGGCGAAGGACGAGGATCGATTCAGGCGGTCTTGCCATAGGTGGAAACGCCCGCCAGGAGTCCGCGGAGTCCTACGCCCAACAGGGCCGGAGAGGCATGCTGAAGCGCGAACACGCCGAAGCGGAGGACGCGCTTCACGAGCCAAATCGGCACGGCCGTCCTCCAGGCGTGGCGCAAGAGGAACAGAATTCCGTTGTGGGCGTGCCAGTGAAGCCACTCCTCGAATCGGGGCGCGCGACATCCCCCCGTCGGGAGAGCCAGATGATCCAGCACGGCGGAGGGATCGTAGATCAGCCGGAATCCGGCACGGAAGGCGCGGAGGCAGAAATCGGTCTCCTCCCCCATCGCGGACCCTCCGTACGCGACTTCGAATCGGCCGACGCGGTCGAATACCTCGCGCCGGAACGACATGTTCCCTCCGGGGAGATGCTGCACCTCCCGCCGGTCCCCTTCGCCGAAGTTCCGGATCACGACGCCGTCCGAGGGCCGGAAGGTGCCGACGAGCCCGCGTCGATCCCGCCGATCGTACCCCCCCCGAACGCGCCCGCCCACGCCGCCGACCGAGGGATCGGAGTAGCTATCCCAATGTCGCCGCACGAGATCGCGGTCCGGCACGACATCGTCGTCGACAAAGAGCAGAATGTCTCCCGACGCATGAGCGATTCCTACGTTTCTCGCGTTCGGCAGCCCCTTCACGGAGATCCGGAGGTACCGGATCTCGGGACGGGGCGCGACGTACTCCTCGAGGCGCGCGTCCCGGGTGGCCGTCTGATCCACGATGACGATCTCATCCGCCGGGCGTGTTTGGTGTTCGAGGTGGCGAAGGAGATTGAAGACGACCGCCTGCCGATCCAACGTGGGGATCACGAGGGTCAACTTCACGGGATCCGTCCTATTCAGCGCGTCCGGTTCCTATTCTATCCTCTCCCCGTCGGGACGCCATCCTTCGTGTATTGATCCCTCCCCTCTCTCTCCAGTACAGTGCCGTCACCTGTGCGAGTCCTCTACGTCACCGGCGCGGAATTGGGTCGGCCGTACGCTCCGGCGAGCCGAGCCAAAGGGCTCACGGCCGGGCTCGCGCGTCGAGGGATCCATGTTCACTTAATCGGCACGGAACCCGCCCCGCCTGCGTTCCTTCCCCAGGGGACCGTGGAGGTCCTTCGACTTCCTCGAATCCGGAAAATCGGAGCCCTGGTGTGGCACGCCGATCTCGCCCTCCGGCTCGCCGATCTCCTCTCGGAACGATTCGATGTCGTCCTGATGCGCGAGACCCCGCTCACCCTCGAGCCGGCCGCCTTCGCGCGCCTGAGACGCATCCCCTTCGTGCTCGAAGTAAACGGGATCGCGCCGGAGGGGAGACACCACGGGCTCCGTCGCTCGTTCTATGACCGCAACTACCGCGCGGCGTCCCGAATCGTCGTGCTGACGCCGGCGCTCGGAGAGTATCTCTCGAATTCCTTCGGCGTGGATCCTTCCCGACTTGCGCTGATCCCCAACGCCGCGGACGCGCGCCGGTTCTATCCGCGATCCAAAAGCGAGGCGCGGCGGCATCTCGGATTTCCGCAGGAAGGATTCCTCGTGGTCTACATGGGGAGCTACCATTCCCAGCAAGGGGTCGAGTGCGTCGTCCCCCTGTGCGAGGCGCTGCAAGAACGCATCCGGGGGCTCCTCTTCGTGATGACCGGCGCGGGGGTCGAATGCGACGCTCTTCGGGAACGGGTGCGCCGGGAGGGCTTGGAACGCTTCTTCCGGTTCGTCGGTGCGCTTCCCGACGATCAAGTCTCCGCCTGCGTCTCCGCCGCGGATGCGGCTTTTTCTCCCATCCGACCCGAGGAAGCCTGGCGCACGGAGGCGACTTTTCCGCAAAAAGTCGTGGAATACCTTGCATGCGGGATTCCCGTTCTGGCGATGGGATCTTCGGGAACGCAGAGGGAGATGTTGGAATCGTCCGGTTGCGGTCGATTGATCTCTGCGGAGAACGGATTCGTGGCGCGATTGGCGGGAGTCTTGGAAGAATGGCACTCCCGGCAGGACGAACGCGCCCTCATGGGGGCTCGGGCCGTCGATCTGATTCGGTCCAAGTACAGCTACGACGCGATCGCGGAGAGATTTGAGGAGCTGTTTCGGAGCCTCTGAATGGGACAGTACGCGGTTTTCGGTCTGGGGTATGTCGGGTCCACGATGCTCGGGGCCTTGGCCGCGCAGGGACATCCGGTAATCGGCCTCGACCCGGATGCGGCCAAACGAAAAATCATCGAGGGCGGCGGAAGTCCCGTGGGGGAGCCCGGGATCGAGGAGCGGATCGCGGACGGCCGAGCCCGCGGGCTGATCCAAGTCACCGGAGACGTCCGCGGGGCGCTCTCCCAAAGCACGCTCGCCTTCGTGTGCGTGGGCACGCCGTCGAACCCGGACGGGACGATCGATCTGGGCTCGATCGACCGCGTCACCCGCGAGATCGCGGCCGCGCTTCGGGGCGAATCGACGAAAATCGGAATCGTGTATCGAAGTACGATGATCCCGGGAACGATCGAGCAATCGGTGCTGCCCATACTCGAGGCTGCGATCCCGGGAGGGGAGGAGAAGCACTACGAGGTCGCCTGCTATCCAGAATTCCTCCGAGAAGGAAATGCGTGGGACGACTATCTCCATCCTCCGAAGGTGGTCGTCGGCGCGCGGACTCCGTGGATCCGGGATCGACTCTCCGCCACCTTTCCGGCGATCCCCGCGCCGGTGTTCTGGACGGATTTCCGCACCGCGGAGATGATCAAGTACGTCGATAACGCCTTTCACGCGACGAAGGTTACCTTTGCAAACGAGATCGGCATCCTGGCGAGAGAGTTCGGAGTCGATCCGATCGAGCTCGTGCGGATCTTCTTGAGCGACCGCAAACTGAACGTATCCGAGGCCTACCTTCGTCCGGGGTTCGCCTTCGGAGGTTCGTGCCTCGGGAAGGACCTTCGGGCGCTCCACGCCTGGGCGAGGAAGCGCGAGGTCCCCTCCGACTTTCTCGCGGGAATCCTGGGAAGCAACCAGCATCAGATCCAAAGAGTGGTTGCGCAGATTCGCAGCAAGGCCGGGGAGGGCACGATCGGATTCCTCGGATTGGCGTTCAAACCGGGAACCGACGACCTCCGAGAGAGCCAGTTCCTCGCCGTCGCCTCCGAGTGCCTGCGACAGGGAGCGCGGATTCGCGCCCACGATCCGAACGTCCGGTGGGAGCGGCTCACCGGGGCCAACCTCCACCATGTCGAAGCGACCCTGCCGACGTTGCGAGACGTTTTTACCTCCTCGTGCGAGGAGCTCTGGCGTTCGTGCGCGGTAGTCGTTCTTGGCCGGGGTTCGGAGTGGGGAACGGACGACATGGTGCGGGATTTCGTCCGGCGGGGGGGCTTCGTCGTGGACCTGGTGCGAACGCAAGCGGTCCGAATCCTCTGCGGGGACAACTACTGGTCGGTGGTGTGAGCGGATGATCCGCTATCCGTCGGCCTTCGGTCTTCTCCTCGCCGTCCTTGTCGCCCTTCTCTGTCTGGATATCACCGACCCGTGGAACGGACATCACGAGGGGTGGGGCGCCTGTTATGGGCACATGGCCCGCAACAGCGTCAAGTACGGGTATGGGGAGACCGGGTTCGGCTCCGTCGTGAACGGGGGACCGCGCCCCGAGGGTCCTTTTCGCTATTATCTCCATCATCCTCCGCTTCTTCCCCTCTTCTTGTCCGCGAGCATCCGCGTTTTCGGCGTCCACGAATGGAACCTTCGACTGGTTCCCATTCTATTCACCGCGGGGGCGCTGTGCGTGTTCTGGCGGATCGGCCGAAAGCTCTGGGACGAGAGGCGAGCGCTCCTCGCGACGGCATGCATGGCCCTTCTCCCGATGACGCACTACTACGGCAAAGTGGTTCAGCATGAGCCGGTGGCGCTCTTCTTCCAACTGACGATGTTTCTCTTCTACCTCCGATGGAGCGAACGTGGATCGCGATGGGACTTCGCGGGAATGCTCTTCGCGCAAGCCCTTGCCTGCGGCACCAATTGGGCCGGCTACTTCATGGCGCCGCTCCTCTTTCTCCATCACCGACTGTCCAAGCGCGAATGGAAGTGGAGTCTCCTGATTCCCGTCGCTCTGAACTTCCTGCTCTTTGGGTTCTTCCTTCTTCACGTGTTTCTCTTGAGCGGACGCGAAGGACTCCAGGATCTCTTCTCCGTCTTCCTCAAGCGGTCGAGCCTCCCCGGCTCCAGTCAACCGGAACTCCACCGCTTCACCCTTTCCGCCTGGGCCGGCCGACAAGTCCGATGGACCGGCTTGTACTTCACCGTCTCGATCCTCGTCCTATCCCTCCTCTGGGCGGGGCACACCATCCGGGGAAGACAACGACAAGACGGTTGCCTCGGAGCCTTTTGGCTGACGGTCGGTGCGGCGTACGTCCTCCTCTTCTCCGACGCTTCCTTCGTTCATGACTACTGGCTCTATTTCTTCATTCCGGTCTTGGCCATCGCAGGGGGCGGCGGGCTCGCGCTATTGCAAGGCACCGCGATCAAACGCGCCCTGGCCATGCTGTTGGTTGCGGGGTTACTGTTTCAGTCCGGCTGGATTTGTCTCCAACGCCATCGGGAGCGGAGGGGCTATCCGGTAGAACTCGCCTATTCCACCTCGGTGGCGCAGCACACCGCTTCCCCGGATCGAATCGCGACCTCGCTACGCGTCATCCCCTGGTACGTCCTCTATTATGCGGACCGAGACATGATTCTGGCCGTAGATACACTCGGGCATTTCCAGGAACGCCAGGCGGCCCGTCCGACGCGGTACTTCATCACGACTACGTCCGAACTGCTGATCTCGCGCGTTCCGCATCTCCGAGGCGCCGGCCAAGAGTTTTTCGACCGGAGCGGCGTCCTCCATTCGGATCACATCCTGTATCGATACCTCTGCGAGAAGTACCGGTTCGAGGTCCGGGACGGATTCGTTTTCTTCGATCTCTCGGAGCGCCGGTGATCCGATCCCTTCTCTATCCCATTCGAGGACTGCGTGCGGTCTTCCGACAGGGAATGGCCTGGCTCACTTCTCCGAGGGGAGTGTGGCTGGGATGCGAACCCCTGTTCCGGATGGCGGGTCGAGCCGGGGCCTCCCCCCCACGACGCATCCTGGTCGTTCGGCTGGACGCCATGGGGGACGTCGTTCTGACCGTTCCCTTGGTCCGCGAGCTCCGGCGCAGTTTCCCGAAGGCGTGGATCACTTGGGCGGTCAGTCCTCGAGTCCGCAATCTCGTGGAATCCTGCCCCTACATCGACGAACTCGCGACGGTCGACACCTACAGTTGGTACGAGAGAGCCGAGCTCCCCTGGGTACGGAACTGGAAGCTCCACCGAGAGGCTCTCCGAGTGGCTCGGAGATTCCTCTGGCCTTGTCGCTTCGACCTTGCGATCGTTCCGCGATGGGATGCCGACTACTACCATGCCGTCTTCGTCGCCTACTTCAGCGGGGCTGCGCGGCGCATCGGGTACTCCGAGCGCGTCCTTCCGCACAAGCGGGAACTGAACCGAGATTACGACGTGCTGCTCACCCATCGCCTCACGGAGGGTTCGCCGAAGCACGAAGTCGAGCACAACTTGGATCTCCTGCCGGTCCTGGGCGGCAAGGTAGCGGACGACCGCCTCGAGCTCTGGCCGAGGGAGGAGGACGAGAGATTCGCCGACAGCCTTCTCGGAACGAGCGATCGAGTCGTAGCTCTTGCACCGGGAGCCTCCGCACCCAAGCGAGCGTGGCCGTTGGACTCGTATCTTCGGACGGGTGGCGGCCTGATCCGCGACAAGCGGACAAGACTTCTCCTACTCGGCGGCGTCTCGGATCGAGACCTAGGCGAATCCCTGCGGCGTCAATTGGGAGCGTCCGTGGTCCAAGCGGCAGGATCCACTACGCTGCGGCAGGCCGCGGCTCTCCTGAAGCGCTGCTCCCTCTATGTCGGGAACGACACGGGACTCATGCACGTGGCGGCCGCGGTGGGGAAACCGGTGGTCGAGATCTCGTGTCATCCCTCGAGCTCTTCCCCGTTCAACTCGAACGCACCCCAGCGATTCGGACCCTGGAAGGTCCCTCATCGAGTTCTTCAACCGTCCGAGCCTCTCCCTCCGTGCTCCGAGTACTGCCAAGCGCGTGAACCCCATTGCATCACGCAAGTCACGGTGGAGCGCGTCCTGAAGGCCTGCGAGGACCTGTTGAGGAACCGCGAATGATGCACATCCTGATCGTGAAGTACGGAGCCCTGGGAGACGTGGTCCGCACCGCGTACATCGCGCCGCCCCTTCACGAGAAGTTCCGGGGCGAATGCGAAATCACGTGGCTCACCCGTCAGGATTCGGCGGGATTGCTCCGGTTCAATCCGTACATCCAAGACATCATCACGGACTCCCTTCTCGAATCGCACGCCCACCTCGATCGATTCCTTCGCAGCGAATTCGACTGGGTCATTTCGCTGGACGACGAGCCGGAAGCCTGCCGGCACGTCCTCAAAGTAAGCCGCGACAAAATCACGGGGAGCTATCTGGAGAACGAGCGACCGATTTACACCGAAGACTCGGCTCCCTGGTTCGACATGGGCCTGCTCTCCCGCTTCGGAAAAGAGAGAGCGGATGCGTTGAAGAAAAGCAATACGAGGACCCACAACTCCTTTCTCGAGGAAATGCTGGGG
>CAZGKV010000122.1:0-13238 GCA_964526305.1 uncultured Planctomycetales bacterium
GTAGGCCTCCGAAGCGTACTTCGGATTGAGAGCGATCGCGAGATCCTGCTCTCGGAGGGCACGCGTCAGGTCTTTCCGCGCCCGGGCGACCCGCCCGAGCCAGTAATGGGGGTGCGACTTCCGGGGGTCCACGTCCGCCGCCTTCTCGAAATCCGACGCGGCTCCCGTCAGGTCGCCCTCTCCATATCGGATTTCTCCCCGGAGCAACCATCCTTCCGCAGAGGCGGGAACGACGGAGATGAGGTGTTCCGCATCTCTCAGCGCCTCCCGCAACCTTCGGGCGGCGAAATGGAGTCGACCGCGCGCCAGAGAAGCATCGACGTTACGCGGGTCGATCTCGAGAGTCTTCGAGAATTCCGTCAAAGCGTCGTCCGATTTTTTTAGGGCCTCCAAGAGCCGGCCCTTCCGGACATGCGCATCGGCACATCGTGAGTCGATCTCGATGGCGCGATCATAGTCGTTCATGGCCCGGAACCAATCCTGGGCGGCCTCGAAGAGGAGACCCCGGGAAATGAATTCCGAGGCGGTGCGAGGGGCGAGCGCAGGAGTGCGATCGAAATCCACCGGAAGCGAAATCTCTCGCCACTTGGATTGAACGAGCCGGCGAAACTCGCTTGATTCCGGTTCCCGGCTCAGTCGGGAGGAGAGGATCTCGTACACCCGGGAATCCCCCAGGAGAGCGAGAGAATCGGTCAGGGCTTCTCCGATTGCGGGATCCAGATCAAGGTCGATATCCCGAAGGCGGATCGCTAGGGCTTCGACTGCATCCTTTCCCTCGGGCCCCACCGTTCGAACGTCCCCGAGGCGACCCAAGGCCTGAATCGCCAAGAGACGAACCGCCTGCAATCGATGGTCGAGGTATCGGGGTTCCAGAAGGAGCCGAATCATCGCGGGGGTCTTGTGCCGGAGGAATTCGTACACGCACGCATCGATCCACGAATCGGGTTTCCAATCGAGGGCCTTCTGCTCCGTCTTGGCGAGACGGATTCGGGTCAGGGCTTCGCTCTCTTCAGACTGCTTTCGGCCTTCGCGATCGATCCATCCCAATACGTGTCGTTCTTCGTCCGAACCTAGCCCCGCGGGGCGTGCCCGGCCGACCCACGTCTTCGCGAGAGTAGAAAGCCCGGCTTCCGCAGCGCGGGTCCAGGCCTTCCGGCACAAGTCTCGCCGGGCGGCGTTGAGTTCTTCAACGGGGGCACTCCTGCCACCGTGCGTGGCCAGAGAGATTTCACCTTGGTCACCAGGGCTTCGTAGTGGGCGACCGCCGCTTCCAGGGTGGAGAACCAATGATCGACCCTGTCGTCTCGTCGTTCTCCATTCGGCTCTCGCAAGGGGATCGATTCGATCGCCGCGAATTCGTTTCGAGCCGTATGAAGCAACTGCCAACCCACCTGCACCTCGGTCCGGAGCTCCTTCTCGCGGCGAATCTCCTTCCGCGCGGTATCCCAGCGAAGGGCGCCCAGGAGAAGCGCGGCCACGAGGAGCACGGAGGCGGTCGATACGCTTGCCGTTCGATGGCGGCGCATCCACTTCGTCGCCCGCTGCGCGAAGTTGTAGCGTGCTGCGGAAAGAATCCGTCCGTCCAGATACGCTTCGACGTCCGCCTTGAGCTCGTGCGCCTCCGAATAGCGCACGTCGGGATTCGGATCCATCGCCTTGAGCACGACCGCTTCGAGCTCGCGTGGGACCGTGGCGCGTTCCGATGGCGGAACCGGCTTCCCGGCCGCAGCGGACTTGAGCACCTCCCACGGACTTCCGCCCGGATACGGAGGGACGCCGGTGAGAATCTCGTACAGGATCGCTCCGAGCGAGTAGACGTCGCTCCGACGATCGATCCGGTCGATTTCCCCCCGCGCCTGCTCCGGCGGCATGTACGCCGGCGTCCCCATCACGGTTCCATCGGTCGTTCGCGAGACCTCGCCCGGGGCGTCGAAACACGAGCCCTCTCGAGGAACCTCCGTCTCGCCCTCGACCCTGGCCAAGCCCCAGTCCATGACCATGACCTCGCCGAACTCCCCCACCATGATGTTCTGGGGCTTGAGATCCCGATGGATCACTCCTCTCGAGTGGGCGAACGCCACGGCGTCGCAGATCTTGGTGAAGTCGCGAAGCGCTCTGGAGCGCGCCGTTCCCTTGGCCAAGACCTGGTCGAGCGAGACTCCCTTGACCAGTTTCATGGCGAAATACGGACGGCGATCCCCCGTCATGCCAAGCTCATGGACCGGGACGATGTTGGGATGCTCGAGGGACCCCGTGATTCGCGCCTCCTGGAGAAACTTTCGCGCGGTGTATCCGTCCGCCTGCGCCTCTTGGCCGATCACCTTGAGCGCGATGTCCCGACCGAGCGTGGGATCTTCGGCGCGAAGGATGACGCCCATTCCGCCCCGCCCGATTTCCCTGGGGTTACGGTACCGCGCGAAGGAGGGCGAGGGCGCCGGCTCCGAGGCTCGCTTGTCCTCCAGAAGGACCATCGTAGGGTCGGCCGATTCCAGGAGGGATTCGAGCCGCAGATTCTCCCCGGCGCGCCGCCGGTCCGTCAACTGGCCCAGCGCTTCGAAGTACCGATCCGGTCGGACCCTTCCCTCGAGCACGACCGACGTCCCAAAGCGAATGTCGGAAAGAGAGCACTCGATCGTGCGTTCCATGACGGGCCTCCGGCGGAAGGGCTATTTCGCCCAGCGGATCTTGTACGAGCTCCTTGTGCGGGGAACCGAGACCAGGACGTAGCTTCCGGCGTTCACCATCCGCGCCGCTTCGTTTTCGTTGAACGAAGGATAGCTCTCCTGCGCCACCACGACTCCATCCTGAACGGTGAGGACTTCGACCGTGCGATACATCGTCCCCCCCCAGACCGCCACCAACTCGAATTTCGATAGATCGAATTCGGGGAGCGGTTCCGAAGTTTGCTCGCGCTTGCTCCGGCTCGTGATCCGGACATGTTTCTTTCGAAAGGCGTCGTACGCGGCGGCGTCCCGGAGATGGATCCAATCGCTCTTCCCGTCTTCAATGGCGCTCAAGAGCCCGTACGAAACGAGTTTCCACGCGGGAGGATCGGGGGCCCACTTCACCGTGACGGCCTTTCCGGACCGCGGGAGGGCCAGCATGAGATACGTGCCCGCACCCCACATCCGCGCCATGTGGTCCTCGTTGGAACTCGGCATTCGTTCGAACACCTCGACGACCCCGGGACGCATTGATACGATCTCGAGCTCCCGCGCCATCGTTCCCGCCCAAACGAGGAGGAGTTCGTGCTTCGCGAAATCGAAATCGGGGAGGGGCCGGTAATCCTCGGCCATCTTGCTTCCCTTCTCCGGACCGGGATGAGCCTTGCGAAAGGCCTCCCAATCGGCGGAGGCGGTGAAGTGCTTCCAGCCGTTCTTTTTCTCCTCCGTACCGCAAAGGATTCCGGCGCCGGCCTTCTTCCAATCCATCGTGGGATCCTTGATTTCTTGAGAGAGGAACATCGTGGAGACGAGGATCTCGATCATGATCGCTCCACGGCTGCATCCGCGATCTGAAGCGCCTCGTCGATCGCCGCGACCCCCTGATCCAGCTCCGCCTCGCTCGCGATGAGCGGAGGCGCGATCACGAGATGGTTGATCCATCCCACCACGAATACGCCGCGCTTCATGCACTCCGAGGTGACTTGGTCGATCATCATCGGCTTGGCGTCCAGCTTGTCCTGGGGGACGTTGAAGGGCGTCTTCTTTGCGCGGTCCCGAACGAGTTCGATGGCCCAGAAGAGTCCGAGTCCGCGGACGTCTCCGACGGAGGGGTGCCGCTCCTTCACCTTCTTCAGTTTCGAGCCGAGGACTTCTCCCAACATCGCCGCCCGTTCGATGAGGCCGAGTCGCCGGTATTCCCGGATCGTCGCGACGGCCGGGGCCAGCGTCAGAGGGTGCGCTTCGTACGTATGTCCGAGGGGAAAATACCGCTCCTCGAAGTGCTCGGCGATCTTCTGCGTCGTCGCGGTGAGTCCGAGCGGGACATACGCGGCGGTGATTCCCTTGGCGGTCGTCAGGATGTCGGGTTGGATCCCCCAATGGTCGACGGCGAACCATTTTCCGGTGCGTCCCCAGGCGGACATGACCTCGTCCGCGATGACGAGAACTCCGTGTCGATGGGCGATCTCGACGAGGCGGGGCAGGTACTCCGGCGGCGGGACGAGGACGCCGTTGGTCCCCACCACGGGTTCGACGATGATGGCCGCGACGTTCGACTCGTTTCGAATCATGTACTCGACGTAGTCGGCGCAGGCCGTATGGCAATCCGGATGGTGCGCGCCGAACGGGCAGCGGTAGCAGTTGCATTCCGGAGCGAAGATCACGCCGTCGATCTTGCCCGTCGGTTCGATGGGCCACCGCCGAAGGTCGCCGGTCGCCGCGATCGATCCCGCGGTCGAGCCGTGGTAGGAGGTATAGCGCGAAAGAATCTTGTACTTGCCCGTAACCAGGCGCGCGATCTTGAAGGCCGCCTCGTTCGCTTCCGTCCCGCTCGTGGTGAAGAAGAATTTCGTCAGCCCTTTCGGCAGGACTTCGAGGAGGAGTTTCGTCAACTCCCCGCGCGCGGTGGTCGTGAACTGCGGGCCGATGAAGGAAAGCCGGCGAGCCTGCTCGCAGATGGCGTCGACCACGGCCGCGTTCTTGTGGCCGAGGGTCGAGCACATGAGTTGCGAAGAGAAATCGAGGTAGCGCTTCCCCGAGGCATCTTGGAAGAAGCACCCCTCGGCGTCGACGACGTGGAGCGGCTTCCATCCCTTCTGCCGGCGCCAGGTGCCGTACGTGTGCTTGGAGCTGAGGTCGACGACTTCGGCGGTGTCCATGGGGCTTCCTCCAGAGAGCGCGGAATTCTAACACTCCCCATCGCGGGGTTCTATGCCTTTGGGGCCTCGAGTTCCTTCAGCACCCCTTCGAGGAGGTCTCCGAATTTCTCCGGCGCCTCGAGCATCGGCCAATGGCCGACCCCCGGAAGAGCGACGGCCTGGAAATCCGGCGCGTATTTTCGGTTGCTCTCCAGGCGCGTCGGGCGGCGCGCGGAATTGATCGCGCGAATCGGCACTCGGATTCGGGAGAGCGGCCCGCGGGGTTCGTAGTCCAAGACGGCCGCGAGAATGGGAATCGCGACGGCGGGATCCGCGACGGCGGCCTCCGCGAGGATCCTGGCCAGCGCTTCCCGCGACGACTTGGGCCCGGCGCCGAGATCCCCGAAAAGTCTGCGGACGGCTTTGGGAAAATCCTTCCGAAACGGAGCGAGGAAGCCCGTGGTGAAGCCTTCCGGAGCGGTCCATTCGGCATCGTGGAGCGTATCCACAGGAACGATCGCGGCGGCATCGATCCGCGGAGCCGCCTCGAGAGCGACGTAGATCGACATGGAATGGCTCACCAGAACGATGCGTCGGAGAGAAAGTCGCTCGACGACGGATACGACATCGTCGCCGAATCCGGGAATCGTCCATCCAGCGCGCCGACCGGATCGGCCGTGTCCGGCGAGATCCAGGGCGACGACGCGAGCGCGGGAAGCTAAGCGCGCCAGGGAAGCGTCCCACCAGTGCGCGTTGCCGAGCCATCCGTGGAGGAAGAGAATCGAGAGATCGCCGGATCCGTCGGAGAGATAGCGGATGGGAGTGCCGTCGCGGGAGGGAACCGTTTCGTCGATCACGGCGCCTTCCGTTCCTCCCTCGGCTTTCGCTTCAAGAACGTCCCGCTCCCCGCCTTGCCCACGTACTTGCCGTTCTTGACCAGCGGCTTTCCGCGGAGGAGCACCCACTCCGGCGCGCCCGTGACCATTCGCCCCTCGTACGGATTGTAGTCCACTTTGATGTGATGACTCTCGGCGGAAATCGTCAGCTTCTTCTTGGGGTCCCACACCACGAGGTCCGCGTCCGAGCCGGGCTGAACGGTTCCCTTGCGCGGATACAAGCCGAAAATCTTCGCGGGGGTCGTGGAGGTGACGTCGACGAATCGGTTCATCGAAAGTCGGCCCGAGTTCACCCCCTCCCAGAGGAGCAGAAGCCGCGTCTCGATTCCCGGCGCGCCGTTGGGGATCTTGGAGAAGTCGTCCTTTCCGAGCTCCTTTCCGGGTTTTCCTTCCGCGACCTTCATGCAGAACGAGCAGTGGTCGGTCGAAACGACCTGAAGCGCGTTCGTCGCGAGGCCGTTCCAAAGCCGCTCCTCGTTCCCCTTGGGGCGAAGCGGGGGGGACATCACGTACTTGGCGCCCTCGAAGCCCGGACGCTCGTAGTCTTCATCGGAGAGATAGAGGTACTGCGGACATGTCTCGGCATACATGGGCAGGCCGCGGAGCCGGGCTTCGCGAATCTCCTCCATCGCATCACCCGCGGAGAGATGCACCACGTACATCGGCACGCCGGCCATCTCGGCAAGCGCAATCGCGCGCCGGGTGGCCTCCGCCTCCGCGGTCATGGGCCGGGTCAGCGCGTGCCACTTCGGCTCCTTGTGGCCGGCGGCTTTCGCCCGCTGGATGAGAACATCGATGACGCCGCCGTTCTCGCAGTGCATGCAGATCATCCCGCCGTTCTCCCGCGTCTGGAGCATGGCCCGGAAGATCGTCGCGTCGTCGACCATGAAGATGCCGGGATAGGCCATGAACAACTTGAAGCTGGTAATGCCGGAGTCGACGAACTTGTCCATCTCCTTCAACCGGTGTTCGTCGAGATCGGTGCAGATCATGTGAAAGGCGTAGTCGATGACCGACTTGCCCCCCGCCTTCTCGTGCCAGGTGTCCAGCCCCTTGGAAAGCGGCTCGCCCTTCATCTGAATGGCGAAATCGATGATGGCCGTCGTTCCGCCGCACGCGGCGGCCGTCGTTCCGCTCAGAAAATCGTCCGCCGTCGTCGCGCCCATGAAGGGCATGTCGAGGTGCGTATGGACGTCGATCCCGCCGGGAAGGACGAACTTGCCCTTCGCGTCGATCGACTCCTTTCCCTCCAGATCGAATCCGATCGCCGCCACCTTTCCGTCGGCGATCGCGACGTCGGCCTCGATTGTCTCCGCAGCCGTGATGATCGTGCCGCCCTGGACGACGGTATCGTAGATTCTCATGAGCTCTCCGTTCTCAAGGCAACGCATTCGTCGATGAACCCTCGTAACGCACCGTCGTAGGCTTGTCCCGCCTGCATGAAGTCGTTGTGACCGACGGCTCCCAGATCGAAAAACTCCTTCGGTTCGGCCGCTCCGTCGAAGAGCCGGCGTCCCATGCTGAATGGAATCAGCTCGTCGCCCGTAGCGTGCAAGAACAACTTGGGCCGCCGCAGCGTTCGTACCCGGCTCAGCGAATCGAACTGGTTGCGTACGAGCCATCGGAGCGGGAGCCACGGCACTTTCAGGCGGGCCATCTCGTGTCCGTTCGTGAAGGTGGATTGCGCGACGACGCCCGCGCAGCTCACGCGGGTCGCCAGTTCGATCGCGACGGCGCCGCCCAGGGACTTGCCGAAGAGGACAATCCGCTCGGGCGGAACGCGCTTCTCCTCGACGAGGAATCGATACGCGGCGTCGGCATCCTTGTAGAGACCGGACTCGCTGGGCCGTCCTTGGCTCTTGCCATAGCCCCGGTAATCGACGCAGAGGACGTTCGTGGGAAGCAAAGAGAGACGCTCCAGGAATTCCCTCCGATACGTCACGTTTCCGGCATTCCCATGGAAATAAAGCACGTGGTCATCCGAGTCGGCCCGGAGATACCAGCCGTGAAGCCGCACGCCATCGGACGCCGCGAAGACGCACTCTTCTGCTGCAGGGAAGTCCCAGTCCCCGTCGGGGAATCGTGAGGGAAAGTAGATCCAGCGGTCTTCCAACATGGGATTCCTAGAGCGCGGTAAGTGTCTGATAGGTCTCCGGCCGGCGGTCGCGATAGAACTGCCAGACGTTGCGGACCTCCTGGATTTCGTCGAGGTTGAGGTCGGCCACGAGGACCTCGTCCTTATCGCGAGACGCTTGGGCGAGGATCTTCCCTCGAGGACTCGCGAAATAGCTCTGGCCGTAGAACTCGCCGATCTCCCACGGCTTCTCGCGCCCGACGCGGTTGATGGCTCCGATGAAGTAGCCGTTGGCGACGGCGTGGGCCGGCTGCTCCAGATTCCATAGGTATTCGGAGAGCCCGGCGACGGTGGCGCTCGGGTTGAAGACGATCTCGGCGCCCGCCAATCCCAGTGCCCGGGCCCCTTCCGGGAAGTGACGATCGTAGCAGATATAGACGCCGATCTTTCCGACGCGCGTCTGGAAAACGGGATATCCGAGGTTGCCGGGCCGGAAATAAAACTTTTCCCAGAATCCAGGAGCACAGTGTGGGATATGGTTCTTGCGATATTTTCCTAGGTAGGATCCATCCGCATCGATCACGGCGGCGGTGTTGTAGTAGACGCCCGTGAGATCCTCTTCGTACACCGGCACGACCATCGCCAACGAGTGTTTCTGGGCGACCTCTTGAAGGAGCCGAGTGGTCGGGCCGTCCGGCACCTTCTCCAGAACCGCGTACCACCGCGCGGTCTGCTCGGCGCAAAAGTAGGGACCGTAGAAAAGTTCCTGGAGGCAAAGCACCTGCGCCCCCTTCTTGGCGGCCTGATCGATGAGGCCGAGGTGCTTCTCGATCATGTGGGACTTGAGTTTTTCCGGGGGAGTCGAAGAACAGTCGAGACCGACTCCGGCTTGGATCAACGCGGCGCGAACCGATCTGGCCATTCCACCTCCCGGTCGAGAAAGGACTCCGTTCGTCAGCGCGGGACGGAACTCTTCGTCCGAATCGAGCCCGCGAATCTTACCCGTGCGAGGAATGAGGATCAAGAAGTGCGCTCGGTGGACCTTGGGTTGTACTGAAGCCAGAGGAAGCTTAAGGGCTTTTGGGACGCGATCCGGGTTGAGGTTCGCTTCTCGGATCTGATTCTCGTTGATCCCGCGCTGGCGCGCGCGTTGGAGGACGTGGGGGATAAGAACGACGGTCGGTCAAGTCATGCACGGTAGAGGTCGGCGGCAACCTTCATTCTATCCAGGAGGTCATGACCCGACCGGATCCGGTATTGCGAACCACCATGACTCTGCTGGAAAGCGGGAGACGGGATTTGAACCCGCGACCTTCTCGTTGGCAACGAGACGTTCTAGCCACTGAACTACTCCCGCGAGGACCGGCCGACTATACCCCTGGCCCTTTCGCGGAGTCAAGCACCTCGTCGAGAGGGAACCCCATGCACACGTCGACGAAGTATTCCTGGAAGAGAGGGTCCGCGATGCTCGTAGGCTCGATGGGCGGCGGACCCGGCGGAGCGTCCGAGTCCTCCTCCGGCGGAGGAAGCGGTTGGGTCATGACCCGGACCCAGGCCCGATACAGCCCGGCGAAGAGGACCCGGTGGGTCGTCGACGTCTCGCGGTGAGGGACGGCGAGCTTTCGCCTCCCCTTCTCCTCCTTCTCGCGCCCCTCGGCCGGGGCCGCTTCCTGGAAGACGACGTCCACGTCCCACTCATGGAGCGGCTTCACGAAGTGATCGATCCGCACGTGGGAATCGAGACGGAGCTTTTTGCAGAGCTCCGCTGCGCCTTGGCCGATCTTTCTGCGGATCTCCGGGTCGAGACCGGCATACTTCTGCGCGTAGTCCCGAATGCAGAGATCCCGCTCGGGAGAAAAACACCGAGTGCAGAAGAGTCCCCGGCACTTCTGGCACCGGAGTCGCTCGCGGCTCTTGAAGCCGCCGCACCGCGCGCAGGCGAGCATCGAGACGTCCGGCACATGGGCGAACCTGTCCGTCCGCTGGCGATACAATCCCTCCAGGACGTCGATCGCCGAGCTCCTCGAGAAGCGCTGGACGCCGATCGTCCGTTCCCCGACGGCGGCCAGTCGAAGCGCCGCGAAGTCGCGGACCTTCGCGGATTCGAACACCATCCTCCGCCAATCGTCGAGGAAAAGCCGGAATCCCTCGCGCGCCTTGTCGGTCTGCTCCGTGAAATCTCCGATCTGGACGAGTCCCTGGAGAAGCATCACCACATCGAGCGCGGGGCGGAGCGACGTTTCCGCGAGCGGAAGGATCCTTCGAATCGGATCCGAGAGCTTGACCTTCTTCGGCGGCGGCGGCGCGAGCTTCTTGAGCGACTGCAGGTAGGTGCCTACGATCGGCGGAAGATGCGCGGGATCGAGTTCCCCCTTCGCATCGCGCTCCCAAAGTTCGGCAAGGGAGGCCTCGATTCCGAGCACCGCCTCGTCCAGCCCCTGGACGAGGGCCTCCTTCAGCTTGTTCCGCACCGCGGAAAGAGGGTTGTCGGCCACGGGGCGGATTGTAGCTTCGGGCGTGTCTTCCGCCAAGATCTCTTACCCGCGATACCCGCGGATGACGTATTCCTGCACCATGCGCTGGGTATTGAAGTAGGAGCCGTTCAGCGCCGCGGCGCTCCGCATGATTTCGAGGAATCGTTCTCGCCGGCCGTAGTAGAGACGGACGACCTCTTCGAGCTTGTCGTAGAGGGCCGACGCGTCGTTTCGCTGAGGATCGATCGCCCAGCCCGTCACCCCTTCGAGATGGCCTTCGACCCACCAGCCATCGAGCACGCTCAGGCTCGGGACGCCGTTGAGGGCCGCCTTCATCCCGCTCGTGCCGGACGCCTCCAGCGGCGGCTGTGGGGTGTTGAGCCAAACGTCCACGCCCGAAGTCAGGACCTTCCCCAGCGCCATGTCGTAGTTCTCGAGGAACGCGAAGCGGATCGGCGGGCGCAGGCTGCGCCCGGCCATCACCACCTTCTGGAGCAACGCCTTCCCGTTCTCGTCGCGCGGATGCGCCTTTCCGGCGTAGACGATCTGGAGCCCCCCGATTTCGTTCGCGATCCTCTCGAGCCGGGCGATATCCGAGAAGAGGAGATCCGCGCGCTTGTACGGCGCGAACCGGCGCGCGAATCCGATCGTCAGTACGTCCATGTCCATCCCGGCATTCGTCTCGCTGTTGACCTGCTCCAGCAGGACGCGTTTGGCCCGTCGATGCGTCTTCCAGATCTCGTCCAGCGGAATCGCCAGCGCATGCCGGAGGAGGAAGTTGTCCTCGCGCCATCCGTTGATGTACCGGTCGTAGAGCTGCTGGAACGGCTCCGAGGCCCATCGGCCCGCGTGGACGCCGTTCGTGATGGAGTCGATCTCGTACTCCGGGAACATCCGGCGCGAGACCTCCCCGTGCCGCCGAGCCACCCCGTTCACGTAGCGACTGAGAGCCAGTCCGAGACGGGTCATGTTCAGGACGCCGTCCTGTCCCAACGCCGCAAACTCGCGCCTCGGACCGAGGATCTTGACGGCCAGATCCATGGGAAACTGGTCGTGTCCCGCGGGAACCGGCGTATGCGTGGTGAACACGCACTGGCTGCGTACCCGCTCGACATGCTCTCGGGTGATCGGACCGCCCGGTTCCGCGGTTTCGCTCAGGAGCTCCAGCGTGAGCAGGCTCGCATGACCTTCGTTCATGTGATAATGCCGGAGCGATCGGTAGCCGAGAGCGCGAAGCATGCGAACTCCCGCCATCCCCAGGACGACCTCCTGCCGCAACCGGTACTCCGTGTCCCCGCCATAGAGTCGATCCGACAGCGTTCGGTCGGACTCCAGATTCTCTTCGAGATTGGTGTCCAGGAAATACACGGGCACGGAGTACCCGGTCACGCCCTCCACGTCGAACTTCCACGCGCGGACGTGGACCGGGCGACCCTCGATCTCCACCGTGACGCGCGGGAGACACGGTTTGAGATAGTCCTCCGCCGACCACGCGACCGGCTCTTCGAGCTGGCGCCCCTCGGGATCGAGCTGCTGATGGAAGTAGCCCTTCCGATGCAGGAGACTGACCACGACCATCGGAACCTCGAGGTCGGAGGCCGAGCGGACGGTGTCCCCCGCCAGGACGCCCAGACCTCCGCTGTACGTGGGGACGGCGTTCTCGAGGGCGATCTCCATCGTGAAGTAGGCGACCGTGCGTTCCTCGCTCATGCGGCATGCTCCCGGCTGCGGATCTCGGAGATGAATTCTTCCAGCGTGCGGCGAAGCTCGCTCCCGGCGCGATAGTCCGCGGGACAGACGCGATCCACCCGCCCGAGGCGGAACAGCTCCTCTCCCTGCGCGTGGGCTCGCCTGTCGGCGGGATCGTAGACCGCGATCGCCTTGCCGCCGTACTTCGTGACCACGGTGAAACAGGGGACGTCCGTCGGCCCGTCCCCCACGTAGATCATCCGAGGGAAGGGAATACGGCGCGATTCGTCCGGCATGGGAGCGTTTACGTCCTCGTTCATATCCAGAAGGTTCTTGTTGATTCGGAAGAGCATTTGCGTCTTCGTCGTATGTCCGATCGTCCGCTTCGGCCTCCATAGAAGCCCGGTCTCGTCCACGTCGTACTCGCAGCCGAAAATCTGTCGGACTCGAGAAGCCAAGGCGCTGCCCTCGAGAATCTCCCGGAGCCCCGCGGTGACGATATAGTACTCGACTCCCGGGAGTTCGTCGAAGATCTCGGGGACTCCCGGGTAAAACACCAATCGCCGCCCCAGCGAGCGCAAGTCCTCGACGGTCATCCCGCGGATCTGCGGGATTTCGAGGAGGCGGTACATCCACGCCAGCTCGCGGTCGTAGCGCCGCTCGCGCACCAGCGCGTCGCTCCCCCGCCAGAAGGACTCGATGTCGATCCCGAGGGGGCCCAGCACCGCGTCCTCTTGCATATGATGAGGACTCAGCGTCTTGTCGTAGTCCAAGACGACCGCGATGGGCATCGGGTCCGCGGTTACTGCCTCCGCCAGATCTTCACCGTGCGGTCCTTCCCGGCCGTGGCGAAGCGCAAGCCGTCCGGATGGACGAGGATGCCCACGACCCCGTCCTCGCACGCGGCCTGCGAGTGCGCCGTCTGGTTGCGCCGGACGTCGATCGTCCGGAGCCCTCCGGCGGCGTCCGCGACCATGAGGTAGCGGCCCCGGCCCACGAGCGCGCACACGGTCGGCCCCGTCGTCTGGAATCGGACGGAGGACTGGAAGGACATCGGGTCCCAAACGGAGACGGCATCGTCCGCTCCCACCGTCGCCATCGTGCGTCCCCCGAACGCGGCGTGTCGCAAGCCCTGATCCGAGAGCGTCATCGTCGCGCGGCATTCTCCCTCGTTCCAGTCCCAGCGCCGCGCCTCGCCCGAGCCGCAGACCGTGACGAAGTGGTTGTTCCCCGGCAGCCAGCCGATCCAGTTGACGCACGATCGATGGCCGCGGAAGGACATCCGGCGCCGCGACGTCCGCCAC
>CAZGKV010000123.1:0-13195 GCA_964526305.1 uncultured Planctomycetales bacterium
TCTCGAAACAGCCGATTTAACGGGTTTGGCGGGCTCCATATGCCGGAGCGCGTCCGTCGAGTAGCCAGGGGAGGTTTCCCTCCCCCAGCTCTCACGGAACCGTACGAGTGCTGTTCACATACGGCTCTTCAAGATGGCGGGTTGTGACCCCCGTCACCGGTCGGGTTGCGACCTCGTCCTATCCCGTCGCAGGCCATAACTGACCCTGCGTCGGGGCGGCGACCTGCTGGGCGCGCTTGCGCCACGCGTCCACCAGAGACACGAGCCCCCGTTCGGCAAAGTATGCGTTCCGGAGTCCTCGGTCTACGGCGGGATCATGGCTCAAAGCCCACCAGGATTTGACTCCTTCGTAGACTCGTCGCCATGCGGTTTTGCGAGCCACGCCCAGCAGGATTAAGCGTTGGGCTATCGTCCGTTTGCGTTTCCAGTGCCTGAGTTGGATCGCCCGCAGCCTTCTTCGGATATGGGCATCCAACCCCGCGAACGTCCTTTCGCTGGCCTCCGTACAGATCCCGAAGAAGCCGATCCAGCCGAGCGTGTACTCGTTGATCTGACGGATGCACTCCCGAAGGGAGTCCCCCCAGTTTCGCGGAGTCAGCTCGCGGATCTTTGTGTCGATGCGATCTTTCGACCGCTCCGACAGCAGCACTTCGACCGGACCGTCTGGGTCCTCGCGGACCAGCCGGAAACCGACAAAATGCCGTTCTTCAGGTCGGGCTACGGCGCTCTTGGTCGGATTGACCGTCAGGCGCATGCGCCGGGTCAGGAACCGAGTCACGCTCGCCATCACCCTTTCTGCGGCTCGGCGGCTGCGGGCGTAGATATTCATATCGTCCGCGTACCGCACGAACCGATGTCCGCGCTGTCCGAGTTCTTGGTCGAATTCGTCCAGCACGACATTACTGAGTAACGGGGAGAGGGGGCCTCCTTGTGGCACTCCCTCTTCCGTGTTCACCACCACTCCATCCGGCATCACCACTTTGGCCTTGAGCATGCGGCGGATCAGTTCGAGTAGTTGATTCTCCTTCACCTTCTGCGCGAGCCGCGCAAGAAGGCGTTGGTGCGGAACTCGGTCGAAGAACTTCTCCAAGTCCAGATCTACCACCCACCCGTATCCTGCCTCAACGTGCTTTCGGGCTTCCGCAATGGCCGTGTGGCAGCTACGTCCGGGGCGAAATCCGTGGCTCGATGGGTGGAACGTCGGCTCGTACAGCGGTTCGAGCACTTGTCGTACGGCTTCCTGTACCATCCGGTCGATCACGTTGGGGATTCCTAATCCTCTCTGACCTCCGCCGCTTTTCGGAATCCACACTCGCCGGATTTCTCCGGGCGTATAGGTTCCTCCGTGCAGGCTCTTGGCCAGCCGGGGCAGCAGCTCGTCCAGATGCTCTCGCACCAGTCCGATGCTCTGTCGGTCCGGACCAGGCGCTCCTCCATTGGCCGCTACGTTCTGGAATGCTTCCCGTAGATGGCTTACCACTTCCTCCATCGTCGCCGGTACGGCTGGTCTCTTCTTGATCTTCGGCTTCGGCGCCTCGCGCGTCGCGCTACGCCTTCGGGGACGTTTCGCTTCGCCGGTGGCCCCCTCGGCCTTCGCCTTGGGGTATTCTGCTGTCCCGAAGCTCAATTCGAGTTGCTGTACCTGTTGGTTGATTGGGACGCCTTTCCCTCCCCGAGCCGGCTCGACGGCCTCGGTTTTGGCTGCCTTTCGGCGGCCTTCCGGTACTGCGGCGTTCTCCTTGTTCTGCCGGGTCATCGGCTTTCCTTCTCTCGTTGTACGGCCTACCGCTCCCAGCGGTCTCCCGACAGAACTCCTCGGGTAAGGCCCACAGACTTCATGTCGATCCCGTCGCCACTACAGCTCAGGTTCCCGGCGGATATCGGACTTCGCTGCTGACGGCCAGCTCTTCCAACCTGAACTGCCTTACGGCGCTTCACTTGCGTTCGGAACCGTCATGCACCTATGACTTCCACCAGACGCGCCCTCGCGGATCCTCTTGCGTACGGACAGAGTCAGGCTTGGTGCTCCATGCTCGCGCCCTTGTTTCGTCGGTGAGGGGTTCCCTCCGTCGGGGTCCCCAGAGGACTTGGCATTACGTCATCGCCTCACCTCCTGTCTGTGGGTCATGCCGATCGCACCGTCACAGTTCGCCGCGCGAACTGTTACGGGCCGCGCCGACGACCGACGCGGCTGGGACCCCGCGCGCTCCAACTCCGTCGGAGCCTCCGCACGCCCAGCCGCGTGACCGTTTCCCCCTCTCCATCGCCGCGCCTTCGACTCGGCGATGCCGCCTGCGGGCGGTCCAGGGCCAGGCCACCGAAAGGGAACCCCTCGATGGGGGTCCTGTCTCCTTTGGGGTTGGGAGGAGGATGGCGGGCTGGGTCCCGTCGCGCGCGCCCACTTCGTGGGACCCCGCACGCGGCCCAGCCCGCGAGATTTCGTCGGGTCGTCGGGCCGTTCACGCACCCCGCGAGCGGGGCGGGCGAGCGGCCCGGCCCCGGCGTTGCGCCGGGGCCAGACCGTCGATGTCCTACTGACCGTTGTTCCGCCAGATGCCGGCGTCGCGCTCGGCTTCGCGGACCATCGCCTGGAATTGCCGCCACATCACGCGGCTGTCGCCCAACCTGACGAGTTCCTGAAGCTGGCGCTCGGTGAAGTATCGGAGGTACTCGGGTTCCCGATGCTGGCGCAGGAACGCCTTGATCGGTTCCGACAGCTCGATGAGCTTCACGTACCTCCCGACCCGGTTGACCGGCTCGCCGAGGAGAAGCGACAGCGCACGGAAGCTCCGCATCCGGCGCTCCTTCATCTCCCGGGCGTAGAACTCGGCCCGCTCCAGGGGAGTCGTGCGACTCAGGTGCGTCTGGTACTGCTTCCAGACCTTCTTGTCCACGCTGCCGACGCCCTTGAGAACGCCGGGCTTCGAGCCGAGCACGAACTCCTTGCGCCGGTCGACCGACCGGCTATAGTAGGGCGTAATGTCCCGAAGGGGACGGCCCTGCGGCTGGGGGAGTTGTTTCGTCGGGAGTAGCCGAAGGCCCATTCGCCTCCGCTCGCCGAGCGCAGCGAGGCGTTGCGGAGGCGAATGTCCCGCCGAAGCGCCCCGCAGGGGCGCGAAGGCGGACTCACCGCATGCTCGGCGAGCTACGGCGGAATGTCCCGGTTGTTTCGTCGAGAGTAGCCGATGGGCCACCACCCGTGCTGTTTCGGTGAACCGTCGACGTCAAAGAAGTGCCCTCCCAGCCCGATTTCGGTCCCCATCCGTAGTACCCGATCTTGAGCCGGTCGGGATGGTAGATCACCATCGAGACTTGGGTCCGCAATAGTTCTGCGCGATCATCCTCCGATGCCCTTTCCCAGCAGCGGTCGAGAACGGCTAGGCCCTCTCGGAATTCGCCTTCGTCAACCCGCCGCGCCTCGCCGGCTTTCGCTCGAGCCACCAGCTCCGCCAGCCGTTCCTTCAGGTTGCGCTTCCGGTCTTCGAGGGACATGAGCTCCTCGCGCACCGTTTCCGTCGCCCGCCCCTCACCGATGAAATCGAGCAGCCGCTGAAGGCGATCTTTCACGAGCGAGAGTTGGCGCAATGTCTCCTCGCGGTCGCGCTCGAGGCGACTTCGTGCTTCTGAGGCGTCGGTGTTCGAGGCCGCGAGAACCTCCCGCACGAAATCCGGCGTGCGACTCAAGGCCTTGATGCGATCCAGAACAACATCCTCCACCGCATTGGCTGGGAGCATCCGCGTGGCGCAACGCCCCGAGCCGTCCCAACGCCGCGTGCATTTGTAGTAGCGATGAATGCCGTTCCTCCCGGTCCCCGCTCCCGTCGTCATGAAGCCCCCGCAATGGCCGCACCGAAGAAGCCCCTTGAGCTTGTAGACGAAGGTGCGCCTCCGGCCGTGCTTCCGCTGGCCGATCCGGCCCTTCGGGAGCCGACCTTGCACCGCATTCCAGAGTTCCATCGGGACGATCGCCTTATGCCGCCCGGCAAAGAACCTCCCTTTCTGCCGGATCTTCCCGATGAAGACGGGATTCCGAAGGACTCGGTTGACGTCGGTCTTCGTGAACGGCTTGCCTTCGTGCAGGATACCTCTTCTGGACTGGAATGACTTGCCGCGAAATCCCTCCGCATTCGCCCGTCTTGCCGTCTCGTACATCGATTGCGTTTCGAGATACCGCGTGAAGAGAAAACGGATGATCTCCCCTTCCGTCTGGTTTGGCCGGAGGACTCCCTTCTCGTTCGGGTCCAAGTCGTATCCCAGCACCCGTCCTCCATTCCACAATCCCTCCCCCGCCCGCCAGGCCATCTTTTCCCGCACCCGTTCCGCAGTCTGCTCGCGCTCCAATTCTGCCACCGCAAGCGTCAACTTAAGGCCGAAGCGACCCATGGGCGACGAGGTGTCCCAGTTTTCGTGAAGCGAGATGAACGTGAGGCCATGGTGCTCGAGGAGCTCGTGGAGATGGTAGAAATCCATGAGAGAACGGCTGACACGATCGATCTTGACGCAGAGGAGCGCCGTGATGCGGCCCGAACGGATGTCCGCGAGCATTCGTTGGTACTCGGGACGGTCCGTGTTCTTGCCGCTCTTCCCCTCCTCGCGATAGATCTCGGCGACCTCCCAGGGTTCCCCGCTCGTCGTCCTCTTGAGTTCGACAAACTTCTTCAGGGTGTCGACCTGCGTGTCGAGAGAGCCGTCCTTCACCATGGCCTGGAGATTCGTCGAGACCCGCACGTAGAGGCCACATTGCTTCATGGATCCTTCCTCCGAATCATTCGTATTCTACCGCAGCTGTGTGCCAGAATCGGACTCATGCGGCACGGGAAGACTTATTCAATTCGGCGGTCTCCTTCTGATAGAGCCGACTCAGGACCGCGATAAACCTCGAGTGCCTTTCTTCGTATGTCATGCGATCGTATGGGTTCTCCGGATTGGGCCCGAGCTCCTTGGGCGGAAGGACAAGCACCTCGATCTTATTGGGGATACGCCTCACACAGCGGTCCTCTTCTGCTGGCTTCGGCGTCGGGGGAGTACGGTGAGGTCAGCTCGCCGGAGAATCCGCTGGACCCGCACGGCCCGCGCTCGGAAGAGGCTCATGGCTCGGTTGAGAGCTGCGGCCCGACTTCGGTATTCGACCAAACTCTCGATCATAGGGTTGCCCATTCCAACCGATCGCATCAATCTCCTTGTGAGACGCCACGGAACGATGGTGCCTCGGCCCGAAGTGAAATAGAGCCGCCGATTCCAGACACCCACGTTCCAGAGGACCAGACGAATCCCGGAGTTGGGATATCGATCCCGTAAGTTGAAAACCAGTCGCTTCATCTGCAGCCGGAGCATCTCGCCTTCGTAGGCAAGATTGAAGAGTCCCTGCGCCATCGGCCAGTCGCGCCCCGTCAGAGGCGCAATGTCCCAGAGAAACGTGGAAAGGGGCACAGGCAGCGGTAGCCGGGAGTGGATCGCCCCCACCTTCCGGAGGTCCGTGCGGGCTTTCACCAGGGCGGAACGATTTCGCGTGAGATAGAGGCGTTGGCGGTCAAACACCCGGAAGAGCCGCGCGAGATTGGCGCGAAGGGCGATCTTCCAGACCATGCTATTGGTCAACCGTCCTTTGAGATGGATGACGACCCCGGTGCGGGTCACGCGTCCCCAGTAGAGACCCCGGGGTCGGCCTCCTCCGAGCCTGGCGGGCGGCTTCTTCGCGTAGAGGACGAGCCTGCAATGCGGGATTGCCTTCGAGAAGTTCCGGGCCAAAGTTTCCATCTCCAGCTCGAAGCCCAAGATTCGCTGAACCAGTTTCTTCAGTCCGGCCAGCCACTCCAGATAGAAGGAGGGCAAGTTCAGGTCATTCACGACTCATCGTGCTCCTGGGTCGTGGTGGGAGAGGGATCGATCTTAAGAAACACGTCCGGGCCACGAAGCCCGATGTGCTCATACGACAGGTCCCCTGCTGGGAGGCTTCCGAGCGCGATCGCGACTGGCAGAGACTCCGTCCACCCGGTGGACCAAGTCCTCCAGCATGGGGGATTGGCGGAGCAAAAGAGCGGAGAGGACCTGACCGAGGTACTCGCGTGCTTCCACAGGCAAAATCGCGGAATAGAAATATGGGGCAATCCGAACATGTCCATCAAGACCCCGCCCGGCACGGTAGTGGATTTGAGCCAGATCCCCGGGCGCGAGTCGGTAGCGGACATAGAAAGCCGCCAGCGGTTCGACGAAGGGATTCCAGACCGCCCCCTCCGGGGCGCGGACGGCGACGTCCGTCGTCTTTCCGATATCGTGGAGGAGGGCGGCGACGAAGACTCCATACACCCACGAGGGCGGCCATCCAAGGGCTTGGGCATCCTCGAGAGAGAGTTTCACAACCTCCAACGAGTGATCGATCAGTCCATACGGCCGCGCGTGATGGTTCTTCTCGCTGGCAGCAAGGTCCATGACGTAGAGCACGAACCGATGAAGGACATGATCAACAACGGCGTACTTGCGTCGCGGGCAGATTGCTACGAGAAGATTCCGAATATCCGCGACGGCTTGTTTCCGCCCAGGATCGGCATCGAGAATGCTCTGGACGAGGTGAGCGGCACGAAAACCCGACAGCTTCATTCACTGCCTCCATATTACTAGCTGCAGAAATAGCCATTTCCCCCCATCGGCTGGGGGCTGATTACCGGAAATAGTTCCGATTGCCGATGTCAGCGGCCGCCCCAAGCTCGCCAACCCGAGCGGAGAGACAACGATCCTCCCCGTCGTCTTGCGTATATGTTACATAGAATGTAATATATTCGAATGAAGCGCCGAAGTCAGGACGAGGCACGAAGAAGGCTCTATGAGATCGCCCGCATCCAGGAAGGGCTGTTCACTGCTGAAGATGCCGTGAGCGCCGGATACTCAAGGCGCCTGCATACCTACCACGTCCAAAGGGGCCATTGGCTCCGGATCGAAAGGGCGATCTACCGTCTTCGGGAATTCCCTGAGAGCCGCTATGAGGATCTCGCGCGGTGGACTCTCTGGAGTCGCGGGAAGGGCGTGATCTCGCACGACGCCGCGGCGGCCTTCCATGAGCTGGGCGACCTGATGCCTGCGCACGTGCACCTGACGGTGCCCCCCGGGTTTCGCAAGCGGGTTCCATCCTCCATCGTTGTCCACCGGGGGCGACTCCAGTCCGATGAGGTCCGAGAAGCAACCGGCTTCCGCGTCACGACCCCGCTGCGGACAATTCTCGATCTCCTCCTCTCCGGCACAGAATCGGATCGACTCGCGTCGGTCGTGCGCGACGCCCTGGAGCGTGGAGCCGTCCGTCGGCGAGCGCTTGAGGCTGCCTTCTCGAAACTGAAGAAAACGGACGGCAAGCGGGCGAAGCGTGTGCTCACGCTCGTCGAGGAGACGGCTCGTGCGGTATAGGAGCGGCGGTGCCTTCCGCGCTGCCCTGGAGGAGCGGTTGAACGCGTGGGCGGCAGGCCATGCCGTGTCCCACTCCCGCCTTCGTAAGCTGGTCACGTTCGAGCGCTTCGTCGCCCGCCTCCAGACCGGAGGGGATGAGCGATGGCTTCTGAAAGGAGGCTTTGCACTGCAGCTTCGGCTTGGGGACCGAGCGCGTACGACGAGGGACGTAGATATCTCCGTAAATCTTGGCGTCTCCGCCGGGACGAATGTCTCTGTGGACCGGCTGAGCGAGGAACTGGGGGTTGCGGCCACCCGCGATCTGGGAGATTTTTTCGTCTTCGAAGTCGGTGCATGTCGGGAGCTGCCGCTCCAGGTCGGCCCCGTTCGCGCCTATCGGTATCCTGTCAAGTGCCTCCTCGCGGGAAAGTCGTTCGAGCGTTTTCATGTCGATGCCGGTGTCGGAGACCCCGTCGTTGCCCCGCCCGTGGACCTACCGGATAGCGGCCGTCTCGATTTCGCGGGATTACCTCGGGTGACGTTCCGTGCCATCGCTCCCGAGCAACACTTTGCCGAGAAAGTTCACGCCTTGACGCTTCCGCGCGAAGGGCGAGAGAATTCGCGCACCCGTGACCTGGCCGACTTGATGCTGCTCCTCGATTTAGGTCTGGGCGGCGGCGACTCAGTCCGGGCCGCCGTTCACGGCGTCTTCAACGCCCGAAAGACGCATCCCCTCCCCGAGGTCTTGGAAGATCCGCCCGCGTTCTGGAATCGGGAGTATGAAGCTTTGGCCGCCGAGCTTGGACAGGGCGAACGTACCCTCGAAACCGCAATGACTCGCTTGCGGGACTACTGGCGGAGGCTTCGGTTCTTCACCGGCCACTGATTGCCGCCGTCGGCGCGCGGACGCGCCCGGCCTCTCCTCTCCCAGTTTCCCAACCCCTATCCTTTCAAGGGCGCCTGATGTCCACTTCGCGCCTACTCTCCTCTCGGAAAACCTAGCCGGGCTCGCACCACCTGCCAGGAGGCGCTGTTGGTACAGCCTCGCAAACCTGCCATTCATCGACGCGACCGACCTTCACAAACTTGAGCTGCGCAGCGACGGCTGGGGAGCCGGCCGGGCACTGAAAGCCCTGACCGCTCCTGTGGTCGATATTGAAATGGCGAACCGGCTCAGTTATCCTCCCTGACCGCGTGGAAAACCTTTTCCGTGCGTACCGTCCGAAGCCGCCGGTGGCGGAGTTCGTAGAGGTGTTTTGGCTCTACGTGGGATCCCGTCCGGCCCATGTGCGGGAGCGTCTCCTCCCCATGGGCACGATGGAACTGGTTATCAATCTGCGGGAAGAGGAGCTGCGCGTAGGCGACAAGGGCGAGGTTGACCGATTCAGGACCTATGGACGCTCTCTCGTTTCCGGAGTGCACACGAATTACTTCGTCTTGGACACTTCTTCCCGGCAATCGGTCATGGGGGTCCACTTTCGGCCGGGAGGTGCTTTTCCCTTTTTCAAGATGCCCGTCAGCGAATTCCGGGGCGCAAGTGTTTCCCTGGAGTCCATTTGGGGGAGAAGCGCCGACCTCCTTCGCGAAGCATTACTCGAGACGGACTCGCCCCAAGAGAAGTTCCACACTTTGGAACGATTCCTGTTGGCGCGGATCGCCAAGCCCCTCGAACGACACCCGGCGGCGGCCCACGCGCTCGCGAAGTTCCGCCAGGTGCCTCTTGCGGATTTGATCTCCGACGTTGCTGAGGAAGTAGGTCTCAGCCAAAGACGGTTCATTCAAGTCTTCACAGAAGAAGTCGGCGTCTCCCCCAAACTATTCCACCGGATCCAGAGATTCCAGAAGGCTCTGCGCCTGATGGAGAAACGGGAGACTGGTATTCTGGACATCGCCTTGACTTGCGGATTCTACGACCAGGCCCATTTCATCAAGGAGTTCCGAGCCTTCTCCGGCCTGACCCCTACTGCCTACCTCGTGCAACGGAGTGATCACTTTAACCATGTCCCCATCCGCTCCTGAGGTCAATTTCTTACAATACAAGCCTGAATCCCTTTGGTTCAATTCGGACCGTGCCAAGGCTGATTCGATGGAAACGAAAGGAGAACCTCATGGCGGTGAAACCCATTCCCGACGGCTACCGTAGCGTGACCCCGTACCTGCGGGTTCGGAATGCGGCCAAATTGGTCGAATTCCTGAAGAAATCCTTCGACGGAAGGGCGACGGAGTGTCATACGGGCGATGATGGAACGGTCCACCACGCGGAAGTGAGGATCGGCGACTCCATGGTCATGGTCGGCGAGGCTTCGCAGGGAAAGCCTCCCATTCCGGCCGGCATCTACCTATATGTCACGGATACGGACGCCAATTACAAACGCGCGCTTGCCGCGGGAGCCACCTCCCTCCTGGAGCCGTCGAACCAGTTTTATGGTGATCGGAATGCTGGAGTGAAGGATGCGTTCGACAACGAATGGTGGATCGCAACACACGTGGAGGATGTGTCCCCGGAGGAAATGGAGAGACGCGCGAAAGCACACATGAAGAAGACGTAAACAGCCCGCCCCGGGAGCCCTCCTCCCGGGGCCATTTTCTAGAAGGGAACACAATGATAACCGTTGATTATTTCCGCCGAATTGCCCTCAGCCTGCCTGGGTCTGTCGAGAGTTCTCACATGGAACACCCCGACTTTCGGGTGAACAACAGGATCTTCGCCACAATCTGGCCCAACGAATCTTGGGGAATGGTCAAGCTGACTTCTCATCAGCAGCGGACCTTCCTCAAGGCGCATTCGGGCGTTTTCATCCCTGTAACCGGCGGATGGGGACGTCAGGGCTGCACAAACGTCCGGCTCGACAGAGCGGGGGAATCGATCGTCCGTAAGGCGCTTGAGACCGCTTGGAGCAATCGAGCATCGAAGGGGAGCCCTGGAGGCGTGAAGACCGGGCGCCGTTTGAAAAAGGGCGAAACGAGAGCGAAAGTTCGAGGAAAGAGCCGATGAAGCCGGCGAAGATTCAACGGTATGCGGCGCTTCTCCGCGGCGTGAACGTCGGCGGCCATCGGAAGATCCCAATGGCGGACCTGGCACGCATAGCCGCAGAGGCAGGCCTCGCGAATCCCCAGACACTGCTCCAAAGCGGGAACGTCGTCTTCGAAGCAGCGCCTCGCGCCCCTGAAGCCGCCGCCAGACTCTCTCTCGCACTCGAAAGAGCTTTCGGCGAGGCCATCGATGTCACCGTGCGCGACCACGCCGCTTTGACTGCGGTCGTCGAGGCGGACCCGTTTCCGGAAGCTGCGACCCGCGAACCCAACCGTCTCCTGATCCTGTTCGCCCCTGATCCCATCGACACGACCGCGATCGAGAGACTCTCTGCATTGGCTGCGAACGGCGAACGAGTCGCAGCCGCGGGGGGAGAAGTGGCGATCCACTATGGCGCCGGCGTCGGGAAGTCCAGGCTGGAGGGGAGGCGGGTCGAAAAGGCGGTGGGGAATTGGGTGACAGCGCGAAACTGGAACACGGTGCGAAAACTCGTTGAGATGACCGCCCCGTGAATGCGAGCCGCTCTCGCTCACGCAATTGGTGGAAGGCCACGCGTCTCAAGGATCTCCTCGAAGTGCCGAACTTGTCGGTCAGCGCCATGAAGCTGTCCAAGTCTCCGCAGATCGATTCCCATTACCTGGGATTTCCGGACCTGGGGCCCGAGCCGCCGAACATACTCTTTGATTCCTTCCGGGAGGTGCGCGATTCGAAGCAGTTCCCCCGCCCAATTGGCACTTATTCCAAGCTCGCGACCGATCTCGCGATGCGTCGCCCCCGGAATGCGGCGGGCGACCGCGGCGACGGCGCCATGCTCAACAGGCACACCGAAACCCCCTGTCGAACCGCGTAGAGTGGGAACGAATCCCATAGGACGGGCGGTTCACCAGATAGCATGCACGGCCCATTCGCCTCCGCTCGCCGAGCGCAGCGAGGCGTTGCGGAGGCGAATGTCCCGCCGAAGCGCCCCGCAGGGGCGCGAAGGCGGACTCACCGCATGCTCGGCGAGCTACGGCGGAATGTCCCGGTTGTTTCGTCGAGAGTAGCCGATGGGCCATCATTTTGGATCCGCGCGGCCGCCGATCCGCCCAAGGCGGCGCGGCATGGGGAGCGGGCCCCTCCTACTTCTTCAGGTGCTTCTGGAAGAAGACCACCACCATCCGGTCGATCTCCTCCAAGCCGGGCTTGATGTTGCGACCCTTGAAGCCGTGGTCGGCTCCTTGAACGCGCACGAGCTCGGCCTCGATGCCCGCCGTCTTCAGATTCCTCCTATAAGTCTCGGAAACAGAGAAGGGGACCGTCTTGTCCTGATCGCCGTGCACAAGGAGGACGGGGGATCGTCCTTCGAGACATGGGTGGAGGAGCACGCGTCCTTCCAGAGGTCGTGTTTCGTTTCGGGCGTTCCGCCGATGAGCCGGCGACCGCCGGGGGCGTCTTGAAGGTCGCACTCGCCGAAGCAGGAAACGACCGCCTGGACGCCCGCGCCTTCCTCGTTTTTGCTGCCGAGAAGACCGGCGAGGTGCCCTCCCGCCGATCCGCCGATCGCGCCGATCCGGTCCGGCAGGATTCCGTATTTCTTCGCGTTCTTCCTCAGCCAGCGCACCGCATTCTGACCGTCCTCGATCTGCGCCGGGTATTTCGCCACGGACGAGTACCGGTAGTTGATCGAGGCGACGACGTACCCCTCCTTCGCCAGCATCGCGCAGTACCAGGGGAAGTCGCCCTTGTCGCGCGAGCGCCAACCTCCGCCGTGGATGAAGACGATCGCCGGCCGCGCCCGGTCGGAGGGTGTTCGATACAGGTCGAGCTTCACATCCGTCTCGTCCGGGGAGGCATAGACGAGGTCCTTCTCGACGTTCACGCCCTTGGGGACCTTCGGGAGCTTCCCGTAGGCATCGCCGAACGGACCGCCAGGCCGGTCCTGAACCGGGATCAGCAGAATGAGCCCGAGCAGGGTTCGCATGGTTTCCCCATTTTGATGGCGCCCTGTTGTAGGCAGACGGGCGGGACGCCTGTAACGGAGAATCACTTTTTCTTGGCGCGTTCCAGCTCCCGTTCCCACAGGACCAATGCGCGGACAAGGCTCGGTTCACGTTCCCCCTCGGGGATCGCCGCGATCGCCTCGCGCCGGAACTCCACGGCCTGTTCCAGATGGGCGACATCCCCGGAATGGACCCAGAGATGGTACAGCGCGTTCCCGTATCCAAACACGATCCGTCCGCGCATCGGGCCGTCCCTGTAGCGGCCCAACAGCGCGGCGAAATCCTCGACGGCCAGACGGGCGCTCTCCCCGCTTTTCAGCGTTCCCTCGATCCAGCCGCGGTTGCGTGCGATGGCCCGGAAGAAGCGGGCTTCGACGCGGTCCGGATCGAGTTCGAGAGCCCGATCCGCCGACGACACGGCCGCTTTGAATTGCTTCGCCTCGATCCCCAGGACCGCCATGTGCAGATGATGCCGCGCGGCATTCGGCCGCCGGTGCACGATTTTGAGGTACTGCTCGATCGCTTCTTTCGGCCTGCCCTCCCGTCGGTGGACTTCGGCGAGCAGGCGGACGCCGTACGAGTCCCCTCCCGAATCCGCTGCGAGGCGCTTCAGTCCCTCCGCATCGCCGTCGAGGAAGGCCTGCACGGCGCGCACCGATACGCCTTCCGAAGGGGTCCAGCCCAACCGTCTCATCCGTTCGAGCGCGTCGAGCGCGCTTCGCGCCCACGTGCGGCGCTCCTCGCCCGTGGCTTCGGAGCCCAGCGGGTTCGGCCTCTCCTCCACCGAGTCGGGAAGGCCTGGCCGGCC
>CAZGKV010000124.1:0-13178 GCA_964526305.1 uncultured Planctomycetales bacterium
CTGAACCCTCGGCGCCGCCACCGCGGCCACGATCCTACCGGGATGTGCTCTAAGCTCCGGGAGATTCCGCCGAATAGTTCGGGGACTCCTTGGTGATGACGATGTCGTGCGGGTGGGACTCCCGGAGGCTCGCGGTGCTGACGCGAAGGAATCGCGTGTTTTTCCGGAGGTCATCGATGGTGCGGCAACCGCAGTAGCCCATTCCGGCGCGGAGTCCCCCGACGAGCTGATACACGAAATCGCCGAGCGGTCCCTTGAAGGGAACCATTCCCTCCACGCCCTCCGGTACGAGCTTCGCCCGGTCCGTGATCGACCCTTGACCATAGCGGTCTTTCGATCCCGCGACCATCGCTCCCTCGGATCCCATCCCGCGGTAGGCCTTGTAGCTCCGCCCCTTGTAGATGATGGTCTCCCCTGGGCTTTCCGCGGTGCCGGCGAAGAGGCTTCCGATCATCACCGCCGATGCGCCCGCGGCGATCGCCTTGCTGATGTCTCCCGAGTGGCGGACGCCTCCGTCGGCGATGACGGGGATGTCGGCGGCCTCGGCCTCGGAGGCCACCGCCAGGATGGCGCTGACTTGCGGCACGCCGACTCCCGCGATGACCCGGGTCGTGCAGATGGAGCCTGGTCCGATGCCGACCTTGAGACCGTCCGCGCCGACGCGGATGAGATCCCGGGCCGCGTCGGCGGTAGCGATGTTTCCGGCCAGAACCGGACGCTCGGGGTACCGCCGCTTGAGTTCTCGGACGGTTTCGATTACGTTTTTCGAGTGGCCGTGGGCCGTATCGACGCACAGCACATCGGCGTCGGCCTCCACGAGGGCCGCGGCGCGGTCGTAGTCGTGCACGCCCACGGCCGCTCCCACGCGGAGACGGCCTCGCGCGTCTTTGCACGCGGTCGGGTGGATGGCCTGCCGGTTGATGTCCTTCATCGTGATGAGGCCGCGAAGCTGGAGGTCGTCGTCCACGATGAGGAGCTTCTCTACTTTGTGGCGGTTGAGGATTCCCTTGGCCTCCTCGACGCTGGTTCCCGGTCGGGCGGTGACGAGGGGGGACTGGGTCATCACCTCCGAGAGTTTCTTTCCGTCGTCCGTGAGGAACCGAAGATCTCGGCTCGTGATGATCCCGACGAGTCTCTTTCCCAGGGAAATAGGGATGCCGGAGATGTTGTTCTCGCGCATGACGCGCCGGGCGGTCGCGACGGTCTCTTCCGGACTGAGGCAGATGGGGTCCGCGATCACCACCGCTTCGAATCGTTTGACTCTCGCGACTTCCCGGGCCTGCTCGGCGGGGCCGAGATTTCGATGGACGATGCCGATCCCTCCCTCTTGCGCCAACGCGATCGCGAGCGAGGAAGTGGTCACGGTGTCCATGGCGGCGGAGACGATCGGGATGTTGAGCCGGACGGACCGAGTCAGGCGGGTGTTGGTTTCGAGTTCCGTGGGGACGAACTCCGACCACCGAGGGATCAAGAGAACGTCGTCGAAGGTGATCCCTTCGCCGACGATCTTGTCGTGGCTGGTTTCCATTGGTCGAATATAGCAAGCATCGAACCGGGGTCAAGGAATTCCTCGAAATCGTCCGAAAGGGGGATATGATGTCCCAACGCGGCGGGTCGCCGCGCGTTGAATACTCATGCATCGAATCGCCCTCTTGGGAGTTCTGCTCGCGAGCGCGTGTTCCGGGGGCAAAGACACCGTCGAGCGCGAGCGAGAGCTGTACGATCGGCTTGCCTACCTACGGGCGAGCTACGATACGGCCTATTCGGATCATAACGTCGCCGCGCTGGATGCGGTCTTCCAGGAAATGCGGCGCCATGCCCTTCATCGCCGGGAGATCTTTCTCCGCGACCTGAAGTCGGGACCTCCCGGACGAAAGCGATTGGCCGCCTTCGCCCTCGCCTTCAGCGACAAAGACAAGTCGGTTCAAGAAGCCCTGCTGGGAGTGGTGACAAGCGACAAAGAGGACAGCGGCACCGTGGAAGTATCGATGATCGCCCTCGGGATGCTTCGAATGGACGACACTCCGCTCTCCGCTTTCACCGATCGCTTCTCTCATGTTTCGTGGACCGTCCGCCAGGCGGCGATCTACGGCTTCCGATTCCAGATCGAAACGCTCCTTTCGAAGCCGGGCGGGAAGTTGGAGGACGCGGTGCTCGGAGCCCTGTTCGAGCGCTTGAACGACGCCCAGATGGACGTTCGCAACGAGGCGGTCATCGCTTTGCGGCGGATCCGTACCCCGGTGATTCTGGAGCCGATCCTGAAGTTCTCCCTCCGCGACGCGCACCCGTTGGTCCGTCAGAATGCGGCCATCACCCTGGCGTCCCTCGGACCCCTCGCTTTCGAGGCGGTAAATCCTCTGATCGAGCTTCTCAAGGACGGCGATCATAAAGTGGTCGAGTCCGCGTGGACGGCCCTCGCCAGCATCACGTCCAAGGAATTCGATCGGGGCTACGCCGGGTGGCGCGACTGGTACGACGAGGAAGAAAAACGAATGGAGTACGTCTGCGTGGATCACGTCGACGTCTCCGAGACCGCTCCGGGAAAGTGCCCTACGTGTTCCAAGCGACTCTTGCGGCAGGCGCGGGCCGAGGACTATCGCTGTCCGGTGCACCCGGACGTCCGAATGGGCAAGGCAGGGAAGTGCCCGACCTGCCGCCGGATTCTCGAGCCCAGGCACTTGGAATACGTCTGTTCGGAGCATTCGGGGATCCGGCACCCGCGCGCCCGAGCCTGTCCGACCTGCTCGAAGCCCTGCGTCCTGGTCCGGGAGATATTCACGTGCACGGAGCACGCGGATGTGGAAGCGCCGTTCGGGGGACGATGCTCTCGGTGCGACCGGGACCTCGTCCGGCGGGTGGATTATCTGTGCTCGGTCCATCCCGACGTCCACGGCCAGCGCCATGATCGCTGTCGGGCTCTGAACTGCGGCAGGTCGCTCGTGCTTTTTATGCCGGAGTACTATTGCCACGAGCACCCCGCCATCCACGTCGACCGGCCGGGGAAGTGCAAGGTGTGCCAGCGGGACCTCTCGCAGGTAGCGCAGCGCTTTACGTGCACGAAGCATCCGGAGACGGACGCTCCCAAGGCCGGGAAGTGCTCGCGGTGCGAGACGGATCTGGTCCCGAAGAAGTAAGGGATGGCCGAGCCGGAAGACGTCGGGATCGATAAGCAGAAGGTCCTCCAGAGCGTGAGCGGCGCCACGCCCCCCTCGAGTCCGTCTCCCCCTAAGACCACCGCCCCCTCTCCGGCGAAGGGCGAAGAGGCTCCTCCGACGGCGCCCCCGCCTCCGGCCGCTCCCCCTCGGGTTCGACGCAACCGCGATGTCGCCGCCACCCTGGTTTTTTTCCTGTGCGGGCTTGCGTGGATCATCGCGGGGTTCGCGGGGAAGATGGTTTGGGCGAAATTCGCCGGGGGGGGGCTGCTCCTGCTCGGGGTGGTGTCGGCGGTGCTGCTGGCGCGGAAATAGTTTCGTATCCGGGACTCCGTAGATGGGCACCGATGGCGCCTCCGGGGCCGTCCCCGTGCACGTCGTTCTGCACAATCTGTGGGCGCGTCCACGCGCCGTTCACGACGCGCTTCTGCGAAATCGGTGCGGCCGGCGGGCATCCATCTCCTGAAGGGTTACGTAGTTTCTACTCCTCAAGACGGCGGACGAGTTTTTCGGCTTTCGGGCGGTCGGACCAGCCCTCCGGAGCCCGCGCGAGCGCTTCCTTTAGGTCCGCAAGAGCGGCCTCGGACTGGCCCAGCCGGTATCGTAGCGCCCCCCGGTTGTACCACGACTTGTACAAGGAGGGATCCAGGCGGATCGCCTCCGAATAATCGGCCAGAGCGCCGTCGAAATCCCTCTTGTGTTCGCGCGTCACTCCGCGGTCTCCGTACGACTCGGCCTTTCCCCCGAGTCGAATGGACTCGGTGAAATCCCGCTCGGAGCCGTCGAGGTCGTGAAGGGACAGTCGCGCCTGCCCGCGGCACCTCCAAACATCGGGCTCGTCGGGATCGAGACGGATGGCCTCGTTGCAATCGGCCAGAGCGGCCGCGTACTCCCGCAACTTCAATCGCGCCAACGCGCGGTTGTAATAGGCTTCGACGAGGTCGGGGGAGAGGCGAATCGCCTGGGTGAGGTCGTCGACCGAGCCGGCGTGGTCCCGCATCCGATGGCGGAGGCTCCCGCGCTCGTTCCAATAGCCGGGTTCGGAAGAGTTGAATTGAACGGCCTTGTTGAGATCCTCGAGAGCCAGATCGGGCCGCCCGCGGCGCTCGTACAAGCGGGCGCGCAACAAAAGTGCGAGCGCAAATCGCGGATGAATGCGGACGGCTTCGTTCAAGTCTTCCTCGGCCCGAACGAAGTCCTTCGCATTGTAGTGGCGGGCGCTGCGCATGAGAAAGGCCCACCAGAAGTTCGCGCGCAACTCGATTGCGCGAGCAAACGCCTCGATGGACTCGCGCCCCTCGGTGTATTCGCCGATGAGGAACCAAAGCTCTTCGTTTCCGGGGATGCCGGGGTACCGCTCGAGTCCCCTCCGTGCGGTTTCGAGCACGGCCTTCTCGTCCCTATCCGCGCACGCGCGATAGGCGGCTTCGAGGTAGGATTCCAAGCTCTCCGGCGATTCTCCGGGTCGCCTCGCGCGGGCGAAATAGTCGGCGGCCTTTCGGGCCCAGGTCTGGTGGGCGGCCATTCCCTTCTTCCGTTGCAAGTGCCCGGAGAGGGAAACGAGAGTGGCGAACCACCGATCCAAACAGATCTTTCCCAGACTCACCGCGACGCGCTCGTTCCTAGGCGCGAGTTCCTCGGCCCGAAGCAGCGCTCGTTCGGCTCGATCCGGTTGAGCCACGAAGTACCACCCTGTCCCCAAGGTGATCCAAACGTCCGCCATTCCTCGATAGTCCGGCGACTCGGCCAGCCTCTCGAGATCGGCCAGCTCGGCGGAAACCTCGGAGAGCTTGGACCATAGGGGGCTTTCGCGGAGGTAAAAATAGAGTCGCGCCTCTTGGATCTTCGTGAGAAGGGGCTTGATTCTCTCTTCCTGCAGGCGCTTGTACCGATCGGATTCAATGCGCCGGCGTTCGCCCTCTTGCTTTTCGGCAAGCTGTTTCCGATGGCTTTCGGCGGCGATGGCCGCCAGGCTCGGATCCCACCTCGATCGTAACGCGCGCTCGGACTCGCTCTGGGCCCGGGGCCAGTCCTCGGCCTGGTACGCCCGCTGCGCTCTTGCGCGACTCTCCTCGAACTCTCTCGCGCGAGAAACGTACCGCATCGTGAGGCCTACGGCGACGGCCGCCAGCAGGGCGGCGCCCGAAGCCGCGAGGAGGGGGCCGCGGCCGCGCGTCAGGCGCATCCGGATCCGATAGGCCAAACTCGGGGGGCGGGCGAGAATCGGAAGATCGTCGAGGAATCTCCTCAGATCGTCCGCGAATTCGCGGGCGGTCGCGTACCGCCGTGAAGGAGCTTTCTCCATGGCCTTGAGGCAAATCGTCTCCGCGGCGCGGGGAATCTGAGAATCCCGGACGCGCGGAGTCACGGGGTCGCGGTGGAGGATGTTCCCGAAGATCTCCATCGGAGTGCCGCCTCGGTGGGGCAGCACCAGGGCGAGCATCTCGTACAGGATCACTCCGAGAGCATAAACGTCCGTGCGTGGGGAGATCTCCTTCAAGCGCCCCTGCACCTGTTCGGGCGCCATGAATTGCGGCGTTCCAAGGGCGACACCGGTTTGGGTCAAGGGCGACGTCGATTCGGTCAAGTGGGCCAGACCGAAATCCGTCACTTTCGGTTGGCCCTTCGCGTCCACGAGAATGTTCCCGGGCTTGAGATCCCGATGGACGATGCCGTGCTCGTGCGCGCACGCAACGCCGCGGGCCGCTTTCTCGAGAAGTTCGATTCGAGTCCGCACCGAGGGGCAGTGCTTTCTCCAATAGAGATCCAGAGACTCCCCTTCGACGAGCTCCATGACGATGAAGGGGCGCCCCGCATCCTCGCCCACGTCGTACACGGTGACCAGCGCCGGATGGGAGAGACCCGAGGCTACCCGCGCTTCCCGGCGGAAGCGTTCGAGGGAGGTCCGCTGGAGGGCGACATCTTCCCGGAGGGTCTTGATCGCCACCGTCCGGTGCAATTCCCGATCTTGGGCCTCGTAGACGACGGCCATCCCGCCGCGACCGATCTCGCGGCGCCATTCGTAGCGGGTGGAGGGGGCGGCCTGAGGTCTCTGCGCTTCGTGCTCTCGGATCTGATCGAAAAACTGACCCGTCCAGGAGTCGGAGGACATCGCATGAATTATACAGCAACGAGAGGACCGGCGGAGGTAGAAGCGGGGAGTACCAGGCGGGGCGGCCCTACCTCGAGTCGGTCGAACCCCGATGAGATCGTACGAATCGACTGTCGCCCACGTTCCTGGGGGAGCGAGGGGGAAAGACGGCCGGCGGACGGGCTTTTGACGGCGGAGAAAGTACACGCGATTATACATGCAATGTATGGAATCGCGTTCGAGGAGAACGTCGAGGATGACCTGGCCCGGATTCGACCCTTCGACGGACGGCGCATCCTGACCGCGATCGAGGGGCAGTTGAGGCATGAGCCGGCCGTGGAGACGCGGCAGCGGAAGATCCTCAAGGGAGTCAAGCCGCGCTTCATGGCGGTGCCGCCCGTCGCTTCCCAACCCCTGAGAAGCCGCTACGCATCACTCGCCGACTGGCCCCCATCCTGCGCGCCCCTGACATCCCAGGTGGACTACTTCTGGCGATAATACCCCGGGCGATTCCGCCGAGCGTCCAAGCTCTCGCCAGGAATGCGAGAATTTCACCCCCTCTAGAAAATGCGATCAATCATCTTGTACAAATGGTCGATGATCTCGGCTTGACTTGCATTGGGATTGTGATTCGCAAACCTTCTCCATTCCGCATTCCATCGAGGATGTAATCCTCCCTTTCCGATGTGATTGCCCCTCAGGACGGGCCCCTGCCACTCTTCGATGTTGATGCCGGCCCGCTGGAAGAATTGGCGGAGTTGCTTGGGGAAGTAGTGATGAGAGTGGACCGTAGAGCCCAGACCTGGCTTGAGTGTGCCTCGCGAGAAGAAAAGCCTCCCCGGCGTCACGGCGTTGGTCTGGCCATTTCCTCCCTTCCCGCCCGCCCCGCCGCCGCTCCAAATACCCATGGGCACTATCGCGACGCCCGCTCGTTCCCATAACTCAGTTTCGGGATCGAACGGTGCTTGATTCCAGGCGCGATGGCCTCCGGTGTAATCTTCGTACCAGCCGCGTGCGTAGCCCATAGCGGCGTAATGAGCCACTTCAGGAAAGAAATGTCCGATGAGGGTTCCATCCAGGAGTGTCATGGCGCTGTCGAAACGAGCATTGAGTTGTGCCATCGGCCCTTCATCGTCCCGCCCCCCGCCTCCGTCGGAGGAAATCGGATCATCCTGCGGCGGGCTGGAGCCTCCTCCGCCCCTGGCCTCAGGACTCCCCCCGTAGCCTGCGACCCCGGTTATCCCCGGGCTCCCTCCAAAGAGCCATGCCGCCCATGGCTGAGAATAGATGGACCCAGCCGGAGCCTCTCCAATCGGTATCGAGGCGGAGATCCCGATCTCGGGCATGTCGTCCTGTCCGTTGCTGCCACCGGGCGGTATCCCATCGGAGCCCCAACCACCGAAATAAAAATGGCCGCTGGGATCCACATACTTCGTCGGATTGTTGTCGACATAGGAGTAGCCGTTCGGACTCTGGCCCACAGGATCGGGAGAGAGGAACCGCCCCAGCCGGGGATCGTACTCGCGGCCGATCATGTTGATGAGATTCAGCCCGTCGTCGTGCTCGTGCCCCGTGAAGCCCGGATGGCTTCCGGACCGAACCGGGTCATGACCCGGGCGGCGCGCGCCCCACGGATCGTAGGCGAGCCGCACGGTTTCCGTGCGAGGATGATCCGTCATGGCCGAGGTCGAGCCGAGATGATCGTCGTGGAGATACCACGTCCGCACCCCATCGGCCTTGCGAACGACCTTGGCCACGATTCGCCCGCCGGCGTGCACGTAGGAGCGAGCTTCCACTTTTCCGCCGCCCTCGAAGAGTTCGAACAGCCCTTCGACATAGTAGGTGACGCCCTCCGGAGCTGCCTCCCGGACGCGGTACCCCTCCGCGTCATAGAGAAAGACCGTGTGCTGATTGTTCCTGACGATTCGTGAAGGCTTGTTGAACGGGGTCCATTCGACGCGATACCCGGGCGCCTGCAGGATGTTCCCGCGCAAATCGTAGGTCAGATTGTCCGCCCCCGCGCGCGTGAGCCGGTGAGGTCGAGCGGCGTTCGTGTGCCTCATCTCCTCTACGCCGGTCTTGAAGGCGATGTTGCCGAGGGGATCGTACCGGCACTCCTGGAGCAGCACGCCATCCTCCCTCCAATGGGTCAGTCGATCCAGGATGTCGTAGTCGAACGTCTCGCGCGTGTGCCGATTTCGGTCCTCCCGGGCCTTGAGACTCAGCGTGTGCGGATCGTATTCGTAGTGCAGGTCCTGAACCTGGGCGTCGCCGCGGCCGGTCCGGACTGATCTGAGGACGCCGCGCACCGGATCGACATCGCGGATCGTCTTCACCTCGTTCCCGAAAGTCTCTTGGGTGATCCTGTCCTCGGCGTCGCTCGCGTCGATTCGCCAGTAGTCTCCGACTTGAGGGTCAGCCACTCGTTGGAGCCTGCCGCTCTCGGTGTAGTGGTAGCGTACTTGGAGACGGACTCCTCCCGGTCCTTCCGGGTAGGTTACGTTTTCGAGCTTCCCGAATCGATTGTAGGACAGATCGATTTGGAAGGTGCGATCGACGATTCGGGTCGTGACTCCGTTCACACGGCCGAGGTTGTCGTAGTCGTACTCCGTCGAGTTCCCGCCGAATGACTTGCTGGAAAGCCTTCCAGGGAATAGTCGATCGTCGAACTGCCAAAACGCGATGTCTCCTCGCGCGACATTTCCCACCACGTCGTACTCGGCTCTCGTCTGCCTTCCTAGCTTGTCGTAGACCCATCGTGTCGTCTTTCCCCCGAAGAGCTGGCTGGTGAGTTGCCCGAAGGAATCGTAGTAGGACCAGACGACGCCGAAATCGGGATGGGTGACTCGGTAGGGGAGACCGCGCAGGTTGTACTGCCAGACGGTCGCGTGCCCGGCCGGGTCCACCTCGCGAACTCGTTGTCCCCACCCGTCGTATTCGTAGGCGGTTCGCTGCCCCGCCTTGTTTATGCCGGATAGGGGAAGCCCGGCCTCGTCCGAAACCACCGTGGTCGAATGACCGTCGGGGAGATTCGCGGTGACGGTCATGCGATCGTAGTCGAACGACCAATGACGTCCGTCCGGATGGTCGATCCCCGTGGCTCGGCCGAGTCCATCGCGGGTGTAGGACACGGAGCCTACGGCACCGCCGGGATAGTGGTAAGGCAGACCCACCGAAGAGAGGCTCCCTGTGGTGTCGTATCTGAACTCCTGCAGACTCCATCGATCGTCCCGGAGACGCCGATACACGGCGCCGAGACGGCCGGCCAGCGTGAGGAAGGAGATGCCTCCGAGATCCCGTTCCTCGATCGCCTCACGGTCGTTCGGGGTCTCGTAGCTCTTGACGAAGAACGGGAAGTCCGGAAACTGGGGGTGATTCGATCCGTAGAGCCAAGAAGCCTTCGTGCCGTCCGGCCGGACCTCGCGGGTCGGGCGTCCGAAGCCGTCATAAGAGTAGGTCGTGACGAGCCCCCCGGCCTCCTCCTTCCGGACTGGGACTCCCAAGCCGGCGTGGAAGCAGGTGTGGGTCTCGTAGCCCTCCGGGTCTCGAATCCACTCCGGGAAGATGCCGCGAGCGTCGTATCGAACCTGCGTGACCCGGTTGTTCCCGACGGCAGGATCCTCCTCGATCCAGGTTGCATTGCCGAACCGATCAGGGTTGGAAAAGGAGGTCGACAACTCGAAGGCGGCGTCCCCCGGCATGAGGATCACGCGCTCGAGACGACCGGAGGCCGGTTCGTATTCATAGCGGGTTGTTCTGGTTCGGAGCGGGTGACGAGACGTCGCCACCGAATGAATCCTGTACTCCGGCAGCGCCACGAGCCAGCGTTCGAGATCGTAGCGGAACTGGATCGTCGTTACGGATCGACTCCAATACCCCGCCGGTCCGCCGCCGCGGCCGAAACTTGAAATGCGCGTCGTGCTGTCGATGACCTCCGGCATGCCGAAGAACAGGTCATCCGTTTTCGAGTAGGCGTAGATGGTTTCGGTCGTCCGATAGCGCGATTCCAAGTCGACCTGAGACCAAGCTTCGGTCCGAACGTCGAATTCGGAGAAGGAGTCGCTGAGGGCAAGAAGACTCCAATCTACGTATGGAGAATAGCTCCGCGGCCCCCCGGGCTGACCGAGCACGCGTGATTTGAGAACGGAGAATCTTGCGGTGCGCTCGTAGTGCCATCCGTCGGGCTTCAGAAGCGGCGTTTCGACGATGACGTCCTGAGGAATCCCCGCGTAGGGAAAAACCTCCAACTCCGCAAGCCTCGAGCGATTGTCGTACCGGATGTGAGTCGTCTCCCCGGTGAGCGAGGTAATCATCCGGCGCCGCTCGAATCCCACGGAGCGCCTTCCGCGCGGATGGAGCCGGGCATTGCCGTACTTGTGTCCCCACGATTGGAAGGGGTCCGGGGCGTTCCTGGCCAGTTGTTGAACCTCCGACCTCGCGACCACCCAGCGGCGAGAGGTATCCCATCGGAGAGGGTAGTCGCAAACTCCGGAACGCTCGTAGACGGACGAATCGGAGAGCGGCTTGTATTCGAATCTCCACTCCCGTCCCAGGCCGTCCGCGGCGGACGTAAGGAGGCCGGTGCGCGGGAGGTCGCGCATGGCCGCGGCATAGACGGGCTGATCCCCCCGCATCGCCATGTACGCCAGGTCTTCGTGGCCGTCGCCGTTGGCATCGAAGACGAGGCGGGTCGTGAAAACCGGGAGAAAGACGCTCCGGCCGTCGACGCGCGCGTGGACATGGGAGGCGGGAAGGGAGACCCACCACTCTTCGAATCCGGTGCCGGTCGAGCGAAGGAGAAGGTGGATATTCGGATTCTGTACCCACACGCACCCCTGACCCTGCGGAGTCCCCGACTCGTCGCGGTCGCTCGCGTAACTGACCAGAAGGAGGTCTTGCCTCCCGTCGAAATCGTAGTCCAGGACGGTGGGAACGCTATGCGGCGTCGCTCCAGGCGCCCCTTGGAAGCTCCCGGCGGTGTAGATCCGCTCATAACCGGCGAAGGTTCCTGCTCCCTGATTCCTCGACACCAGAAAAAACGTCTCCAGCACGCGCTGGGTCGTGCCGTCCGTTTCGATGATGGCCTGACTCAGGACCACGTCTTTCAGCCCGTCCCCATTGATGTCGACCATGAGCGTGGCGCCTGTCTGGGAGAAGATCACGAATCCACGTCTGGGCCGATGACGGTTCACATTGACTTCGTCGAGGGAAGGGACAACCGCAAGCGGCCTCCATTCGATTCGGCGCGGGTCGTGACTCCCATCGGACCCAAAGGCATCGGCGAAGCGTACCCAGGTGTTGCCTCCGCGGAGAAGGTCGGTGGCCCCGTCGCCGTCCACGTCCAAGAATCGGGTATGACGGGAGGAATTCAAGGACTCGATCGGAGCATGCTCGGCGACATATCTCTGACTGAACGCTCCCTGTCGAAAGAGATGATAAACCAGGGTGGCCCTGCGGTCATGGTCCTGGAGGTACACCAAGTCCTTGAAGCCGTCGCCGTCGATGTCGACTAGAAGCGGGAGATTTGGTGCTCCGTTCGCCAGGGCCGGAATCGTAATGTGGGGCCAAAGAATCCGGCTCCGGAATCGGTCTCCCTCAAGGCCCTCGCTGATCGCGATCATTACCTCCCCGGTGGGATGCCGGTACACGAGCAGATCGTCATCCCCATCGCCGTCGTAGTCGAAGGGCTGCGGCCGCCGTCGCATGGCCTCGCCCGCGAACTGGGCATAGTCCTCGGGATGCGGGTGGCCGATTCCGAAGAGGGGGATGAGGCCGAGGAGGTCCAGCTCGAAGGATGCCTCGCGACCGTTCGAGTACCGAGCCCAAAGGACGTTCGCGCGCCAGAAGAGGAGTTCGTCCTTTCCGTCGCCGTCGATGTCTGCCGCCACCGGTCCGTGGGGATAGGATTCCCAATTCCGATTCTGAACCATGCGATCGTAGATCTCCTGGGTGAGCCGGAAGGGCGCGTCGGCCGGATCGGTTCGAAACGCCCCTCCGCGTTCGAGCCGCGTGTAATCGAAGACGAGGGGCGGTTTCGCGGTTCCGTCGGCTCCGACCTCGGTGATCCGTTTGAGGAGGAGATGCCCCGACACGGAATCCGGTTCGTCATTCTTAAGCACGTACTCCCGAACGGGGACCCGATTCGGTTCGACGAACATGGAAATACGAGTCAACCTTCGGGTCATTCCCGCGGGGACGCCGTCCCGGAATCCTAGGAGGGCGTCGGGCCGGTTCTTGGCGTACTCGAACTTGATCCGACAGTTCAGCTCCGCGTAGGTAATCTCTTCGAGGAGGATTTCGAGTCCGTCCGCCAACGCTCCTTCGGGACGCAGGTAGCGGAGCTTGATGGCGTTCCCGAAGCGATCCTCGATCTTGGAACAGGCGAACGAGTGGTTTCCGCGATCGGCGAGAGTCCCGAACCGCGAGTTGGGCTGGTCTCCGTAGGTCAGAAGCCGACCGTCCCGAGAGCGAACTCGGAATCCCCGTCGCAATCCGTCTCCGTCGATGGGCTCGACTCGGGCGAACTGATCGCGCAGGGTTCGAAAGCGACCATCCCCGAGGGGGACGAGTCGGTTTCCGTCCAACGCGAGTCGATCCGTGTCGTCCCACCTCACCGGCCCGATTTGGCCGTCGATGGCCCAATTCGGCCGATCGCGGTGGATCACGCTCACCCCCTGTAGGGCCCAACCCTTTCCTACCTCGGTGATCCCGAGACTGCTGTCGTAGACGAGGACGAGGGACGGCTGCATTCCGCGCGGACCGCGTGGTGTCCAAAGCGGCACTCGGATCCGGCTTGACCCGCTCTCGCCGACCTCTGCCGAGAAGAGAGTCGTGCCGCAACTGGACGTGGGCGCCACTTTCTGTAGGTCTTCGGGACATACGTGTTCCGGCGCGGCCCCGCCTCCCTGGGGCTGCCGAACGAGCGCATTCTTTCC
>CAZGKV010000125.1:0-13146 GCA_964526305.1 uncultured Planctomycetales bacterium
CCAGGAACCCGAGGCGCAGGGAGTATACGTTTCGAGACGGCCCCAATTCGCCGACCCGGAGCAGCTCCGCTCGCTCGGCATACTGCAGGTCGCCCGTGTCCTGCGGACCCGAGCACAGCAGGATCCTCCACCCGAGCGCCACGATCAGGAGGAGTCCGAGCTTGCCGGCGGTCGGGCATTTCCGCAGGAGATTCATTGTCCCGTCCGTATTCGGGGAAGTCTACTTCGGCGCTCGCCAAAGCCGAGCAAAATCCTTCGACACAGATCCGATACGAGACTCCGAAGCGTACGGAGGTGCGAGATGAGGTCCACGTCCTTCCTGTTGGCAATCGTCTTGTTGGGCTGCCATCGCGACGCCGCGGGGGGGAATGGAGTCGACAGCGGCTGGGACCTCGCCCTGGACGGGCAAAACCGGATCGTGGTTGCGGGAACCAGCCTCAACGTGGCCGGCGACAACTCGATCGTAGTGTGGAGGTATACCCTCCGGGCGCCCTGATCATTCGGAATCAGGATCGTCGGCCACGAGCCGCATTCCGACAAATTCTGACGCGTGCGACGGGGCCACGACTCCGAACGACGCGGCCCGACAGCCCCTCCCGCTGGCGGTGTAGCTTCCCCCTTTGACCACCTTTCCACGGACATTGTCCAGTACGGTCACCTCGGTGCTCGTATAATTCTCGACGCCTCCCGCCATATCGAACACCCCGAATACCGACTCGTTCGCTGGGAACAGCCCGACCGGTTCCGGCGCGATTTTTTGTCGTGAGCCGCCTACGGCCGCGAAGGAAGCGTTGAATTCGTCTCCCCAGGGGTAATACCGGCCGTCGGCTCCTCGAGCCGCTCTCTCCCACTCCGCCTCACTCGGAAGACGGAATCTCCACTTTCCCCGACCTCGCACCTTCGTGTACCATTCTGCGAATGCGAGAGCATCCTCGTACGACATCCCCGCTGCCGGATAATCCAAATGCTCCGGTGCCGGAGAGTATTGCCCGTCCACGGGATCGCCTGCCAGCCGGCATATCCGCTTTTCAGCCGCTGCGGCCGTTTGCCAAGAACGGTCATTCAAGAACTTCACGTACTCTTGGACGGTCAACGGGAATCGCGAGATTAAGAAGGAGTTCACTTCCTGCTTCACCCTCGGCCGAGGGTTGCCTCCGAGTACAGAGGCATACGGATCGCCGGCGAGGATGGTCATGCCTCCCGGCACGTAAACGAATTCCTCGGGAAGGGAGCCCTTCGGGAGAAGCTTGACCGTGCGCTCCAGCCGTTGAGCGCGAGTGAGCAGGACGGGATACCGCGTTCTCTCATGACCCGATTTCTCGAAAACGACGAGGTACGATCCCGCGGCCAAACTGAGCGGGAATTGGATCCGATTGAATTCGGTGCACTCCAGGGGATAGGCGGACACTCGGGTGGCGTCTCTTCCCGCGCCGAGGGGGAGGGCGTCGACCGAACGGAGTTCCACGCTTCCAAGGCCCTGGACGGGGTGAAATGGAATCGGGACTTGCCGCAGATTCCGTGTTTCATACCGAAAGAGGTATGGAAGACTATCCGACGGATCCGTCCCCAGCGATAACGTGGCCGGCCTCAGGAAAACGGTCCCGCCGAACGAGAGCATCTGTCGGTACCACCAATCCGCGGAGGCTCGATCGCCGGCGGCCTCCTTTTCTTCGTAGCGCCGCTCGCATATCCGAGCGATTCTAAGTCGGGCCGGAGACAGAGACGGATCGATCGCGAGCGCTCCCCGAAAATGCCAGAAGGCCTGTTCCTCGGCGATATTCGCTTCTCGCAGGGAACGATCCATCGATTGGTGCTCACCCCAATGAGGTTCCTTCTTCGATGCCGGCTCGTGCGACGGCATCTCCGTACACGAGTGCGAGCGATACCGTCTCAGATGCGCCTCGCGGCTCGCGAGCGCCTCCTCGCCTCTTCGCATCTCCTCCGCAATCGCAGCCCGACGCTGGGCATGCCGATCTCCCGAATCGAGCCTCTCGACCTCTCGGTAAAGCGCCGACGCCTTGTCCCACTCCTCGCGAGCGAGCGCAGCCTCCGCCTCGACGAACGTCCGACGCGCCAGAGCGGATTGTTTCGCCGACCGAACCCAGGAGTATCCCCCGAAGCCGGCCCCGACGAGGATCGCTCCCGCAACGGCCGTCGCGATAGCTCGATACCTCCGAATCGCCCGATAAGTCCGCCGTCCGAACGTCGGAGGCTTGGCCGAAATCGGTTCCTCCCGAAGATACTTCTCGAGATCCTCGGCAAAGGCGCGGGCCGTCGCGTACCGAGCGCTCGGCTCGCGCTCCAGCGCCTTCATACAAATGGTCACCACATCCTCGTGGACCCGGCGATTGCGCTTCCGAAGCGGGACCGGCTCCGCATTCAAGACTTTGGTGAAAATCTCTCCGGGAGTCTTTCCGGAATGCGGAGGGGCTCCCGCCACCATTTCGTAGAGAATGGCCCCCAGGGCGTAGACATCGGTCCGCTCATTCACGCTCGCGGAGGCGCCCCGGATCTGCTCGGGCGCCATGTAGAACGGAGTCCCCAGACTAGCGCCGCTGTCCGTGAGGCGCATTTCGCTCTGCATCAGATGCGCGATTCCGAAGTCGGTCACCTTGGCCTGCCCCGAGGGAGTGACGAGGATGTTCCCGGGCTTGAGGTCGCGATGGATCACTCCGTGGGCATGGGCATGCGCAACTCCCTGGGCCACCTGATGCAAGATCTCCAGCAGGGATCGGAGCGGCATGAACCGCCCGGCCAGGATCCCCTCGAGCGTACGCCCCGCCACGAGTTCCATCGCAATGTAGGAGCGTCCTTCCTGCTCCCCCATGTCGTGGATGGAGACTACGTTCGGATGGGAGAGGCCCGCCATGATCTTGCCCTCGCGATCGAAGCGCTCCTGCAGCACCGGATGGAGCATCCCTTGTTGGTGAAGCACCTTGAGCGCGACGAATCGCCGTAGCGTGCGGTCGTAGGCGCGATAGACGACCGACATTCCCCCGCGGCCGAGCTCCTCGAGGCAGTCGTACCGCTGGAGCTCCCGCCCGCCCTCGACACGCTCCGACTCGTGCGAAGTCAGTCCGTCGCGGACCCAGTCCCGCCAGCCGCTAGGAGCCGAAAAGGGCGTTCCACTCATCTTCGATTTCATCGGCACTCTGGAGAGTATCGGCCAGCTCTTGACGAACCTCGGCTCGGATCATCTCGCGGACCGCGAAGAGGTAATTCGCGACGTCGGTCTCCTTGAGCCCGAGATCGGAGGCGAGCGCGGCATACGTCGGTCGTTGGTCCGGCGCCACCATCTCGTATCGCTCGTAAACGCGGAAGTGGAGTTCGCGACCGATCTCCGCAAGATGAGCGCGGGTCTTCGCCACCGCCGATTCGATCACCTGGGCGACCCAGGCTCGATCCAAGATCCGACCCGGATCCGACTCGCGCGGGTCTTCCAAAACTTCATGGAAGGGAACTACCTGACCGTCCAAGTCGAGCATGTGGGCCCGCCCCCCTCTCTTGAGGGCGGCCTTGGCCTCCTCGTGGTGACCGACGAATCCACCCAGGAGGACTTTCAAGTAGCGCCGGAAGCTTCCCCGATCGTGCTCGTACTTCTCCAGCGATGGCCCTTCCAAGAGCCAGAGGAAGAAGGCTTGGGTCAGATCCTTCGCGTCCTCGTTCGACTTGCCCCAACCATACCGGATGGCGTAGTACACCGGTCTCCAGTACCGGCGGCACAACGTTTCGAAACCCGATCGGAATTCAGGCGCGGCGCGATCGCCGATCCGGGTGAGCATCCCCCAGGTGGTATCCGGAAAGCCCCCTCCTCCACGGGCCTCGGTCGTATTCGCGGAACTCATCCTCCTCTAATACTATCCTGTTCCGGATTCGACCCGCGGTCATTCTCCGAATCGATGGCGCGAATCATCGTCGGTTCACCGCCCGGATACGTGCGTTGAGGGCATCGAGGAAGGCGCCGGTTTTTCCGTGTCCCGACACCTCCTCCCCGTCTCCCAGGGCGCACAGGATGGTGCGCACGTACCCATCCAGCTTCTTCGTTCCCAGCAGCGCCCTCAGCGTCTCGTCGGAAATCGCGAGGAGCCACTGTTGAAGCGCCACGGCGTCCCGCAGGACCTCCTCGGGAGGCGAGAGATCCTCCGATCTCCGTTCCAGTTTCCCCGATGCCGCCCGCCGACCGATCTCGCCCGGACGCGCCTCCTCGTCCTTGGTCGGCGGAAGTGGGCGAGACGCGCGGGGACGAACATCCGGTTTCTCCCCTGTACGTGCGAAGAACAGTACGCCACCGATGGCGAGTACGGCCAGTCCCAACGTCCATCCCACGCGCGTCTTCATGCGTTCTCCTCCTATTCGGACCGCGCCCAGACGTTCGTTTCCTTCACGATATAAAACCGGCCCGAATTGCACGCGTCCGCGCACAGCCCTTTGAGTTCGATGACGGTGGGGAAGCTCGACCCCAGCACGAGGATGTGTCCCGCCCGAGTCTCGGAGAGCGGCTCGTACGTCGCGCAGGAGCTCGTCGAGGCGGTCTTCGGGATGTACACGTACGCGAAGGTGAAGTCGGCCTGGCGCACGGCCAGGTTGCCGTAGTAGGGAGATGTTTCTCCGCACGAGCGGACCCACACGACGGTGCCGGTCACGGCCGGCCCGGGGATTTCCGGACCGGAATACCCCTGCGCCGAAGCCAATCCGGTTGCACCGAAGAAGAGCGCCACGGACCAGAATGCCTTCATGGACGCCTCCGAGCGAAGATCCGCGGTGATCCGAAACCGGCCGCGGGACCGCGGGCCCGCCGGCCGAGGTCGCGACTGCGCCGCGTCCGAAATCTAGTTGGGAACGCGCGGCGAATCGTCTGAATAAAAGATGGGTTCACATGTGAATCGCGATCCCGCGCCGACCTAGGAGGGTAGGGGGAAGTCTACGGCTCTTTCGGCCGCCGCCGCGATCGGAAAAAGGTCTTCAGGAGTTCCCCGCACCGATCGGACAGAACTCCCGCCACCACGGGAATGCGGTGGTTGAGCCGTTTTTCGGCGACGATGTTGAAGACGCTCCCGCACGCCCCCGCGATCGGATCGGCCGCCCCGTACACGATCCGCGCGACTCGCGACAGGACGAGCGCACCGGCGCACATCGGGCACGGCTCCATGGTCACATAGAGCGTGGTCCCGGCGAGCCGCCAATCCTCGAGCGCCGCGGAGGCTTGGGTGATCGCGATCATCTCCGCGTGGGCGGTGGCGTCATGGAGGGTCTCGACCTGATTGTGCGCCCGCGCCACCACGCGACCTTCATGGACGATGACCGCCCCGACGGGCACCTCGCCCTCCTCCGCGGCCCTTGCCGCGAGCCGAAGGGCCTCCTCCATGAATCGAGAATCGTCGAGCATCATGGCACGGCCTCGTCCGCGGCGCGGATCTTCGCGAGATCGGCTTCCCGCTGCGGGTCGAGGGAGCCGGTCTCGGCGTCCTTGATGAGCACGGCCAACCGATCCGCGGCGTGCCATCGAGGGATCAGGACGTAGTCGGCTCCAAGCGCGTACAGCTCCCGCGCATCCGCGAGTCGTTCCGCGCACATGAAAATCTTCGCCTGAGGACTCAAGCGCCTCAGCAGCCGGAATAGCGTCTGGTTGCTGATTCCCCGGAGATAGTCGTTCGGAATGGTACACACGAGGATCTTGGCCTCGCGCACCCCGGCATGGTCCAGCGTCCCCTCGTGACTCACGTCCCCGTAGACGCAGCGAATTCCCCGTGACCGGAGTTTGCGATGGACCTCGGGATTGAAATCGATCACCGTGAACTGCGAACCGAGCTGGACGAGGCTCTCCACGAGAGAGGCCCCCGTTCGGTGACATCCCACCAAAACGATGGGAGCCGGCGCTGCCGCCTCCCCCCTTGTTTCCTTGGCTTGCGGGTCGACGACGCCCGCGCGCGAGAAGAGGCGATCGGCCCCCCCGGCGATCTTCTGGCTCCACAGGATCAGATACGTGGAGAGAGTGGAGGTCGATACGAGGACGATCGCCACGAGCGACACGATCTCCCGATTGATGTGTCCCAGCGAGAATCCCAGGATCACGATGACGAGAGAGAACTCGCTCACTTGGGCGAGATTGATGGACGTCAGCGTCCCGATGCGGGTTCCGTACCGCAAGAGTCTCATCGGAGGAAGCACGGTGACGAACCTCCCGACGATCGTAACTCCGGTCAGGACCGCCGCGGCGACGATCAGGCTCTTCGTCGGAACTTGGATCTGCATCCCCAGCGAAACAAAGAACAGCGTCACGAAGAAATCCCGGAGCGATCGTATCTTCGCCACCACGTCCAGGCTGTACGGCATGGACGAAATGCTCACGCCCGCGATCAACGCCCCCATCGCCTCCGAGAATCCCGCGAGAATCGCGAGGTACGACACCAGAAAGCACCAGGTGATGGAGGCGATCAGCATGATCTCGGGCATCTTCGCGACCATTCGGAACAAGTACGGAAGCAGGTAGCGAGCTGCCACCACGCTCCCCACCGCGAGGCCCAGCCCCTTGGCCAGTGAGAGGCCGATCTGGGCGACCGACGGATGCGCGAGATTCGACTGCACCGCGAGCACGACGATCGCCAGGACATCCTGAAAGAGAAGCACTCCGAGGGTGATCCGTCCGGCCAGGGTATCCAGCTCGGCCTTGTCCGAGAGAAGCTTGATGACGATCATCGTGCTCGAGAAGGCCACGGCGACCGCAAGATACGCGGCGGGGAGTCCGCGATAGCCGAGCCCCCACATCGCGCCGAAAGCGAGGCCGGCACATCCGAGGACTTGAATGACGGTGACGACGCCGGCGACTCGCGAGGACTCGAGCAGCTTCTTCACGTCCATCTCGAGTCCGACGATGAAGAGCAAGAACGCCAGGCCGATCTTGGAGATGTCCGCGACAGAATGGTCGTCGTGGATCCATTTCAGCCCGACCGGACCGATGAGGATCCCCGCGCCGATGTAGGCCAGGATCAGCGGCTGGCGCAAGACCCTCGCGAGGAACGCGAGGATCGTCGCCGCAATGATGCACAGGCCGATATCGTTCAGCAGGTGGGCATGCACGACGGCGGCCTACATCAGGCTACTCGTTGGTCGAGCTGCTCACGACCCAACGATCTTCGAGCTCGATCACGATTCGCGCATGGCCGGAGTCTTCCCCCGTCTTCCGAAGGCGCTCGAAGTAGAAGGCGCGCCTCCCGACTCCCGTTCCCTTGGGCTCCACCCCGGAGTACTTGTAGCCCTTGAGCCCCCTTCGCTTGATCACATTCAGCGCGGCCGTCCACTGCATCTGACACATGTTGTTCCCTTCGCCCTTGGCACGGTCATTCGCGTTCCACAGGGGAACGAATTTCTCCAGATAGACCTTCCGGCGCTCCTTCTCGTCGGCGCACTTGCTCCCCTCGATCATCACCTCGAAGAACCTCGTCGCTACCTGAAGGGGCGAGTGCGTGACGCCGGCTTGCATGAAATAGGCCGCCCCCTTCGAGGCCTTCACGACGGGTTCCAGCTGGGAGAGGATCAGCTCGTTCATCCGAACTTCGCCCTTGGTCGTGAATTCGTATCCCTTATCTGCGGCGATGCTCCAGTCTCCTTGTCCCCCGTCGCACACGGAGACCGCCAGGAGCTTGCGGTCCCAATTCGAGAACTCCTTGGCGCTCGCGCGCCTCCCGTCGGCCGCTTTGACCGAGAGGACGATTTTAAGTTCGATCGGATCGTGCTCGATCGTAATGTCGTCCCCCGGCCGGACGTCCATGATGTCCATGAACCAGTCCGTGGCCTGCGTCTTCGTTCCCCGGCACGTAACCACGAATCCGACCGGCTTGTCCGGAGTCAAATCCTTCGGAAGCAGCTCTCTCAAGACTCCGAGATTCACGACGATCTTTTCCCCTTCCTTAGCGACCCCAAGTTCGCCCGTCATTTCGCCGGTGCTCGCCAAGAGAAGCGTTGCGAGGATCATGAGCATGCTCCTTGATGGAGAATCGAGAACCCGTCCGTCGCCGGAGCGAAGGATAGCACAAGAGGGCGGAATGACAAGAGAAGAAGTCGATGGGCGATTTCCGCCTCGGCCCGAACTCGACGTGCTATAATCCTCGTGCACAGGAGGGAGATTCCATGCCGAGGTCCAGGTTCTTAGCGCTGTTCTGCCTTCCCATCTTCGGATGCGTCTCGACCGAAGGAGACATTCGCGGGGCTCAGCCCTTCTCCAGCGATTCCCCGAGAAAGAAGGCGCTCCAGGCGTACCAGAGCGTCGAGAAGCTCTCTCTCTTCAAGGAGTGGAAAGGCGATGTCGCGCTCTCCCTCAAGGATTCGGATACCGCGATCAGGCTCTGGAACGACGTTCTGAAGTCCGTCGGTGCCGTGGGAGAGGCCCCGGACAAGGCGGGGCTGGGGGACTCCAAGGTCGAGGATGCCCGCTCCAAGGCGGTGGATCAGGCGAAGAAATTCGCCGATAGCTTGAAGAAAGTCAAAACCACGCTCGCGGAATACAAGACCGGCAAGAAGGACTCCAAGCAGGTCGACACGGAATTGAAGGCGCTCCGGGAATCCCTGAAATCGTCGAAGGAGAAGCTGAACGCCCTCGACAAAGAAGTGTCCGAACTCCTCAAGCGCCTTCAGACCAAGCTCACGGCCGAAGGCCAAGACGACAAGCCTCTCCTACAGAAGCTTTCCCAGGCGGAGGCCGATCTCAAGAAATGCGCCGAGGAGTACGAGGAAGCACAGGCCGAGGTGCTCAAGTTTTCGGCCGAGAAACAGAAGGAAATCCTGAAGCCCGATAGCGACAAGAACAAGATCGCTGAGTGGGAACGAAAGATGGACGAGGCTCAAGCCAAAGCCGACAGGCTCAAGACGGAATTCGAAGCCAAGGAGAAGGCCCTGTCGGAGGCCGTCGCGGCCCTCGACAAGGAAATCGCCGAGAGTCTTCTCGCACTCGTCGGCTGGGATGTCTGGAAGAACGAATAGGGAGAAAGCCCATGGGGACGATAGGATTGCTCCTCTTTCTCTGCGGCACCCCGGTCACGATCGAGGGGGCCAGGAACAAGTGGAGTGAAGTCGACGGAATCGTCGACAAGCTCGCGGGATTGGGACAGGTCGGCGTGGGCCTTCGCATCGTCAAGAACGACCATGCCACTCAGGCCAATCAGGCCAATTCCTCGCTTACGAAGCTTCGACAGCTTCTGGCCGAGATCGTCCTGAAGACCACCGACACCATCAAGACCGCCGCCAGCGAAGAGAAAGACATCAACGCGCTGTTCGGATTGATCCGGGATGCCATCGAAGCGGTCGAAGCGGTCCAGGACAAGATGGTCACCGACACCCCTCCCGCGCAGCGCGCCATGCGGGGCACGGTCCGAGAGTGTTTCAAGGGAGCCGGAGAGGACTACAACGAGCGCTCGGCGGGCGCGGACTCCGGGGGAACGATGTACAACCGGGCCATCGCTCTCGCCAAGGAGGCGCGCACCCTCCTGCAGGCGGTCAAGACCAAGATCGATGCCATCTCTAAGAACTTGTCGGAGCGGATCGCCCATTACAAGCAACTCGTGGAAAAACTCGAGAAGGACGAGGCCTCGGCGAAAACGGAGGTCGACCAGGCGGCAAACACCATCCAGGCCAGGATCGACGCGCACAAGCTCAAGATGAGGGAGCTCTGGCAGCTCCTCGAGCAGCAGCGAAAGAGGACTCAGGCTCGGCTCGAGAAGGTCCAAAACCGGAGGGACATCCTCCGGAGCGATGTCCAGTCCTTCCGGAACGAAGTGGCCCAAGCCAAGGCCGATCGGGACCGAATTCGCGCGGAGCTCGATGCGGTGAAGGAAGAGTGCAAGAAGCTCGGAGTCACTCTCGACCAGAAGGACGATGCGCAGGCGGAGGCGGATCTTTCCGGCGATCAGGCGAAGAGGCGCCTCCAGTGGTGGGAAGGCGTGCCGGGACGGTAGGTCCTTCGGTCGAGTAGGAAAGCGGCGTCCCGGCTCCGCGGTTTCTCTTCCCCACGACAGAATCACAGGCCGAGACAGATAGTTTCGAAAGAGAGATCACCGCGATGGGGGAGGAAGTACCCGCGCAGGATGACGAATCCGATTTCGAGCTCGCCAAGACAGGCGAGTCTTCCTGAAGAGGCGACGATTCATCACTTCTGACGGTTCAGCCATCCGACCGCCTCGACTCTCCTTCGATGCGATCCGCCCTGGACGCCCGCAACCGATGTACGACCACAAAAACCACCGTCGCCGTCGAAGCGATCAGAGTCATCCACAGCCCAGCGAAGAATGCTCGAGGGCGATACTCAAATCGGACTACGGATGTTCCCTGGGGCACGTCTACTCTCATCAACGCGCCGCGATGAAGCTCGATTTTCGCCGGTCGCCCGTTCACCGTCGCGCTCCATCCCGGCATCCACGACTCGCCGAATACCACCGCATCGGACTCCCGGGCTTCGACCCGCACCTCCCATCCGCCGCAATGCCGCCGAGCCTCACTTGAGGAAGCGCCGCCGAAGAATCGACCTCGGGCTCCCGGCCGCCGGTACAGCACCGCCCCATCGCGACGCGCGCATTCGACGAGCCCGGGCTCCGGGGGCGCTCCCTCGGCGATGAGCCAACCTACATTGAGTTCGTCGAGGAGCGTAGGATCCAGCGATCCCTTCCCTCGCGCCGCGTGAACCAGAGCCTGAGTATGCCGCAAGTCCGGATAGCCGTATCCTCGGAGGAGGCGTACGTCGTACGCCGTGGGGGCGAGATCGAAGCGAGTCTGATCGAGAACGCGAAAATCGCCCCGCGCTTCGCCCAAGTGCGGGAGGTACCAGGGCTTCCGCGCGTAGTATTCCGGGGTGACCGTCTTCGCTACGGACCGAGAGTGTCCGCTGAGGTCGCCCACGACAAACACGATTGCGAAGGTCGCCGCGATCCTGGGCCACCGCATGGCTCCGGCAAGAATCGCGCCGGAAATCGTAAGAAGGCCAAGGAGGAGTGCACTTTCCCGAATCAGGCCGAACACCGCCGACAAGAGTGCCAGCGAGACGATGGAGATCCCCGCGGCGACGGCGGCGAATCTCTTCCGGCCCATCCCGTTTCGAAACCACGCATCGAGTCCGAAGGCCGACAGGACGCAGATCGCCAACACCACGATCCAGACGGCCCTGCCGGGCAAGCGGAACCGTCCGAAGACCGGGAGAACGTGTGTCGCGACAAGATGAAACGGAAGATCTCGTGCCATGGCGAACGCCAGACCCGCGAGTCCCGCGATCAGGAAAAAGCGGACACCGGTGCGCCGAACGAACCCGGCGGAAAAGGCCGCGGCCACCAACGGAAGAACACCCAGATAGACGGCCTTCTCGCTCCAGAAGTCCCGCTGCTGGAGTGCGGCATAGGGACCGCCCGAAAACAGCCGGGGGAGGAGGAATCCGACGATGTTCTCCGGAACGAAGGCATGCGCGATCGACACGCCCTTGCCGAAGGCCGGTTCGGCACCCGCCGGCCGGCTTGCGTCATAGGCGACCACCTCGAGCGCCGGAAGCCATCGGACCGCGGTCATCAACGCAATCAAGACCGCCGTACCGGCGAAAACGGCGAGGCGACGCGCGACCGCTCCCCGCAGTTCGGTAGCGGCCAGTCCCGTGGCGAGAATTCCCAGCATGGCGAGAAATTGCGGCTGCCCCCCGAGTATGGGTAGCGCTCCACACCACGCCAGGCCCACCGATCTCGCTGCGGTCGGATTCCGCATCGTTCGACGCAATCGATAGAGCACCAACGGCGCAAGGGAGAAAACGCACAGCACTGTAATGTGGCCCGAGGCGATTCGCGCCGTCATCGGAAACGAAAGGGCGTAGGCCAGCGCGGCGGTCACGCACGCGCTTCGCGCCAGCCGATACGAACGCGTGAGCCGATACATTCCCACCGCGGCGAAGGCGATGTACGCGACCACGCAAATCTCGTGCGCCGCGTGCGGGGGAAAAAGGAGATGAAGCACTCCGATCGGGGAGAAGTATCCTTCCTGGAAGTCTCCCGATCGCGGCGTTCCCGCATAGTGCGTCTCGTTCCAAAGCGGCCATTCGCGACGGTCGAGGACGTCCCGCCGGAATGCCCAAGCCTGGGGAGCGTATTCGAGAAAGAGATCCTGGCCGTACGGCACGCGCGAGGTGAGGGCGAACGGGGCGACGTAGACGACCACGCCCGCCGTCAATCCGAGAGCAGCCCAGCGCCGTTGCTTCACCCTTTGGACGAATGCTAGCTTGCCTCGCCTTTCTCTGCCACCCTGAGATGAACCTGGGGACGTGAAGTCGGTGGCCGGTACCGCTACCGGCGAAAGCGGAGAGGGGGGGATTCTGCCGGGCCAATTCGCGCCTGCGGCCTCTAAACAGCAAAAAGACTCACTCTTGGCATTCTGCCGGCCATTTGGAGCGAGTACAGATATTTCCGCGCGTGTCTCCAAGAATCTCCACTTGTCCCTGAATTTCAGCGCTCGCATCCCGCCTGCATCCCGGATTCATCCTTCGGAAGCGCGAGAGGAATTGGAATGACTCTCGCTGATAGGGACTCTTCTGCTCTTTGACAATCAGAAACCGACGACGATCGGCCGGTAGGACTTGGAGCAGACTTCGACCAGGCCGGCTCGGGGAACCTCGTGTCGACCTCCGCTCGGCACGTTGCGACGTGCCAGGCACAGGTTCCCCTGGGCTTGCCCCTCGAAAAATTTCGCATCCCTTTCCCTTGTCGTACGCCTCCTCGAGATATGGGGAGGCGTGGAATCACGGCCACGTGAGGAGAAGCGGAAGACTCCTCCGGGCTTCTTCATCGGAGCGGCCCTTTCAGGCGCGGGAACGCCGTTCTTGCGCCGGGGCTTGAACAACCCACAGCAGACGGTCCGATCCTCATGCGCGGACTTTGCTTCCACATGACGATCCGGGAGTCGGACTGTGGACGGAGATCGGATTCGGTCCGATCTCTTTCGGATTCGTAGTCACCGGCCCTCGTGGGCGGGTGACGAGTGAACAACCCTCGCCTGAAGGCGAGGGCTTCGGGCGTGCCTGCCCGACTGAAGTCGGCCGGACGGCACGCCCAAGAAGATTCGCAGTTGCACGAGGCCTGAGAGGCTGTGAAATAATCGGGCCTCCGGCCCGATTTTCACAGCCTCTCAGAG
>CAZGKV010000126.1:0-13130 GCA_964526305.1 uncultured Planctomycetales bacterium
TTCCCAGGGACCAGGGAATCATGCGCTAGGACATCGCGTTCTTTCGAATCGAGGACGGAACCGTGCGCATACTGGAGCAGACCAGGACAGAGGCAATCCGGGCGGACGCCGAAGTCGGAGTCGAAGTTGGGTACGCACGGTTCAGCACCTCCACGCCCGGGCGGTACGGAATCGCTATCGTGGCCTATAATTACCCGTTGTTCGCGCCTTCGGTCGCGACGGTAACCCTCGAGGTGGCCCCTCCGCCTCACCCGTAAGTCCGACTCAGCGGAAGGCCCGCCCCACCGGGCTTTCCGCTCCGGATTCCTGGAATCGCTCGAACGACTCGGCCTGAGAGAGATGCGCGGGATTCTATTTCGCCGGCGCTCGGCGGGTGGCGACGGGAGACGAAGCGGGCGGGATGGAACTGTTCAAGCGGTGCATCGAACTCGACATGTTCGCAGTATACCTCCTCCCCCGCGCCGGGCGGCACTCCGGAATCAACCGGCGTATTGCATTTCGTACAGCTTGCTGTACGCCCCTTCCCGCCGCAGGAGCTCCTCGTGGGTGCCCGTCTCGATGATGCGCCCCTCCTCGAGAACCACGATGCGATCCGCGTTCTTGATCGTGGAGAGGCGGTGCGCGATCGCGAAGGTAATCCGTGGTTTGCCTGCCGATCTTAGGACCGCGTCCAGGGCCTCCTGGACCTGCTTCTCGCTCTCGGTATCGAGCGCGCTCGTCGCTTCGTCCAGGATCAGGATTGCGGGGTCCTTCAAGATCGCGCGGGCGATGGCGATCCGCTGCCGCTGTCCCCCGGAGAGTTTGGCGCCGCGCTCCCCGACGACGGTGTCGTATCCCTTCTCGAGCGTGAGGATGAACTCGTGGATGTGCGCGGCTTTCGCGGCCGACTCCACTTCGACCGTCGACGCCTCCGGGCGGCCGTATCGGATGTTTTCCCCGATCGTCGCGTTGAAGAGGAACGTATCCTGGGAGACGACCGCGACGTGGCGCAGGAGCGACTCGCGCCGGATGCGACGAAGGTCTTTTCCGTCGATCCGGATCGATCCTTGGAGGGGATCGTAGAACCGGCACAAGAGGTCGACGAACGTGGATTTTCCCGACCCGCTCTTCCCGACGAGGGCGATGATCTCTCCGGGCTTCGTCGCGATCGAGACGTCCCGGAGCACCGCCTCGGAGTCGTAGGCGAAGGTGACTCCGCAATAGTCGATTCCCGAACCGATGGCGTCGAGTTCCACGGCCTGCGGATCGTCGGGCGGTTCGGGCTTTTCGTCCAGGATCTCGAAGATCCTCTCCGAAGCGGCGAGCGTCTCCTGGAGTCGGTTGTACCCCTTGGTGATCTCCTTCACGGGAGTGTTGATCATGGCGATGCCCAGCGCGAAGAGAACGAGGCTCCCCGGCGTGAGGGTGTGGTTGAGGAAAAGGAATCCCCCGAAGAAAACGAGGATCGCGATTCCCAGCGAGATGAAGACCTCGACGATCGAATCCGCAAGGGCCTTCTTGCGGAAGACGGACATCACTCGCTGGAAGAAAGAGCGGTTGAGCTCTTCGAATTCCCGGAGCTCCTCCTTCTCCATGTGGAAGGCCTTGACGACGCGGATCCCGGAGTGCATCTGCATCGTGGACTGGGTCAGCTCGCCGAGCTGCTCCATGCTCTTCTTGCGGGTGCGACGGAGCTTCCGTCCCAGCCGAGAGATCGGGATGGCGTACAGGGGGAAAAACAGAATCGCGCCCAGTCCCAGGATCGGGCTGGCGTACACGACCAGCGCGAGAGCCGCCAGCATCATGAACGGCTGGAGAAAGAGATCCTCGAAGAAGAAACTGATCGACTGCTGCATGAGCTGGGTGTCGTTCGTGATTCGCGACAGGAGGTCCCCCGCCTTGCGATTGTGGAAGAACCGGAGCGGCAGCCGGAGGAGATGGGCCGACACCTCGTTGCGCAGGTCCAAGAGGACTCGCTGCACCAGCCAGTTCGATCCGTACTCTTTCAAGAACTTCAGGGGAAAGACGAGGAGCGAGAGTCCCAGGGCGTAGTACGCGAGCTTCGTCAGTCCTTCCCATCCCTGGTTCGCGGAGCGTCGGGCGAGGTCCGCACGACACTCGGGACACGCGCCGGTGCCCGCTTGCCCTTTCGTTCGCAGGCCGCAGCCTTCGCAATCCGTCCCCCGCCCCACGCACGCGGCGCACAGTTCCGACGGGAGCCTTCCGAACATGTCGAACAGCGGCTTGATCAGGAGCGCGCGTCCTCGGTCTACCCCCGCGAGAAGAAGCATGACCAGGAGCAGCAATCCGAAGGTGAGCTTGTAGGTCCGCAGATGGACGAAGAGCCGTTTTCCCAGCCGCCAGACTTTGGCGCGCGTGACTTCTCGGTCCTGGCTCACCGCTGGAACTTCGCCAGGCCCGCGCCGTAGGTCTCGTAGCGCTGCCGGGTCTCCTCGTAGGTATCCCCGCCGAACTTCTCGAGGAACGCGCGCGCGATTTCGAAGCCGACTACCGCCTCGCCGATCACGCTTGCGGCGGGCACGACGCAGACGTCGGACCGCTCGTACGCCGCCGCCGCCGCCGCTTTCGACTGGAGGTCCACGGTCTCGAGAGGCTTGCGCAAGGTCGAGATCGGTTTGCACGCCGCCCGGACGACGACGGTTTGGCCGTTGGTCATTCCGCCCTCGATCCCTCCCGCGTTGTTGCGGCTGCGCGCCAGCCGGCCGTCGGGCCCCTGGACGATCGGATCGTGCATGAGAGATCCGCGAAGGCGGGCCGCGCCGAATCCGAGTCCTACCTCGACCGCCTTTACGGTTTGCACCGACATCAGCGCGCGCGCGAGCGCGCCGTCGAGCTTGCCCTCCCATCCGGCGTGGCTTCCGAGTCCGGGAGGAGGGCGGAAGACGCGGACTTCGAAAAGGCCGCCGAGCGTATCTCCCGCCTCCTTCGCCTGATCGACGGCGGCTCTGAGCCGGTCATCGAAAACAGGATCCAGGCAGTAGAAGGCCGAGGCATCGCGAACGCGGCGAAGTTCGTCGGCGCTCTCCGCACGGGTCTCGCCGGCGATGCCGCCGAGCTCCACCACATATCCGCAGACCTCGATTTCGAACAGTCGGAGGAAGGAGTTCGCGAAGGCTCCGGCGGCCACGCGAGCCGCGGTCTCCCGGGCGCTGGACCGCTCGGAGATGTCCCGCGCATCCGTGGTGCCGAACTTCATCGCTCCCGCGAGATCCGCATGGCCCGGTCGGGGGCGCGTAATCGGATGGAGGTCCTCGGCGTTATGGACCCGGTTCGCGACCTGGAGCGTGATCGGGCTGCCGAGGGAGTGCCCGTTTCGGACCCCGCTGAGGACGGTCGCCTCGTCCTTTTCCATCTTCATGCGGGCCCCGCGTCCGTAGCCGCCTTGGCGCCTCGCCAGCTCGGAGTTGACGTGGGCCAGATCCACCGGAGTGCCGTAGGGAATCCCCTCGATCGTCGCGAGGAGGCATGGGCCGTGCGATTCTCCGGCCGTGGTGTAGCGGAGCATGGGGGCGAATTATAGCGGAAACGGGCGACGGGCTCACCTATTCGCGTCGAACCACTTCCTCCACGCCTCCGCCGCTTCCTTGAGCTTGGCGGAATCGGTCGTGGCCGGGTCGTAGGAGGTTCCGGCGATGGCGTTCCCGACCTCGAAGAGGCCCGGCGAGCCCTGCGCTTCGAGTGCCGCGGCCACCGGTCGGATGATTCTCTTCCCCAGCCTTCGGGCGATCTCCACCCACTTCTTACGGACGGCTTCGTCGCTCGATCGGAGATGGTTCACGATCTCCCCGGCGGAGGCGTCGTATCGGGTTTGCGCGGTCGTCTTGAGCGGCTCCGGAGGAGCTTCCGGTCCTCCGGTCAGGAGGAAAAAAGTTTCCTCGACCGACCGAGCCGGGTCCTTCAGTTTCTCGAGGGCCGCCAGAATATCCTCGCCCATGGCCCAATAGACCGCCTTTTCTCCCCGGGCTTTCTCGGCGGCCTCATGAAGGGTTCGGATGGCGCTCTCCGGGTCCCCCCACTCCAGATAGCATCGTGCCATGCGTCGGTGCGCTTCCCAGTGGAGAGGGGCGTACTTCAGGAGCGCTTTGTGGTGCTCGACGCTCTGAGGCCACAGTTTCTCGGCGAAGGTGTACGTGCAGATCTTCTCCAAAATCGCGACGATGTTCCGCGCGTCCCCGTTCTCTCCCACGATTCCGGCCAGGCGCCGGCCGATTTCGTCGATCTCGGTCTTGAGTCCCTTGGAAATGAGCCAGGCGACGACGCGTCCCAGGAGCCCGAAATCCTTCTCGGAGAGTCCCAGGGCGGATCTCCAGATCTCCTTCCGAGCCTTGTCGTCGGTTTCTGTTCCATAGGCGGGGAGGAGCGCGCGTTCGACCGACGCCTTCTCCCCCATGCGACCGATCGCGTCCGCCGCAGACTGGCGAAGCAGCGGGTCGCCGTCCTCGAGGAGGAACTTCTCCATGGAGGGCAGGGACGGGATGTCCTTCAATCGACCGAGCGACCTCATCGCGATCTGACGGATCTTCCCGGGCTCCTCGGCGGCCAGAAAGGGGCGGAGGGGGAGGATCGCCCGCGGATCGCCGATGTTTCCTAGGCTCGAGATGCAGGCATGTCGCAGTTCCAAGTTCGAGAGAAGCTCGAGTAAGGCCGGGATGGCATCGCGGCTCGCGATCTCGCCGAGGGTCAGCACGGCTTTCTCCAGAAGTTTGACAGACTTTTCCCGCCCCAAGAAATCGAGCAGCGGCCGCACCGCCCGGTCCTTTTTGGGACTGGCCAAGGCATCCACCGCCGCCCCTCGAACGTCCTGTTGCGGATCCTCGAGCATTTGGACGAGTACGGCGATCGCTCGGTCGTTCGTGGAGGTGCCCAGGACCTTGGCGACTTCCCGACGAACGTCGGGCGAGGGATCGCGAGACGCCCCGAGAACCGTCTCCTCCGCCTTCTCGTCGCCCGAGGACCAGAGGAAGGAGACCGCGATGACGCGGAATTGCTCGTCGGATTTTTTCCACTTCTCCAGGATTTCCGGCACGGCGGCCTTCCGCTGCTCCGGAGAGAGCTTCATGATTTGCTGGACCGCGTACTGTTGGATCTCGACGTACTCCGCACCCACCCCTTCCCGGAGGAGGAGCTTCCGTCTCTCGACGGGTTGGTCCTCGATCGTCTTCAACTTCAGGTCGAGGTTCTCGATGCGGGACCGGATCAGCTCCGCGCGGAGTCGCTGCACCTCCCGCGTGAGTTCCTCGATCCGCTTCTTCAAGTCGTCGCTGTTGTCCTGATCGGGCGACGAGCCGTGCCGGCAGGCGAGGAGAATCCCGGTCGTGAGAAGGAGAGCGCAACGGTTCGGCACGATCCGGTGAGGCATACGAATCCCCATATGAGTTATACGACTCGGCCGAACGAACTGTCAATGCGAGAGACGAAAGACGAGGGAGAATTCCGGCCGGCGGGACCATCAGCCTTGACTCCTCCCCGGGGGCGTCTATCATAGCGAGGTTCATGATCGAGCTCGCCCATCGCTCCCTCAAGGTCCTTGTCTTCATCGCCGCCGCCTGGGTGGCGCTGTGGGTCGTCCAGAATGCCGGGTGCTCGAAAATCGAGGATCGCGAGATGGAGCCGGACATGAAAATGGACGACTTCAAGATTCTCCTCAGCCAAAAGCGATCTCCCGGCGAAGTCGGGCGCGGCGATCTGGTCTCCCTCGAGTACGCCTGGCCCGATCGCAAGAGCCGGGGGCAGGAAAAGACCACGCTCATGGGACGGGTGTTGGGGATTCCCGGGGATCTCTTGTGGGTGGAACGAAGGATGATCTCTCCCCAAATCCCCAACGAAGGCTTGGTGGCGCGCATCGATCGCCCTCCCAAGGACGAGGAAGAACGATTCATGCCCGTCGTCGTGCCGCGGGATACGTACTTCGTGGCCTGTCGGAATCAAAAAGACTTCTCGGTCTACGACAGCCGAGGAGTGGGGCCCTTCGGAATCTGGGCCGTTCGAGGGAAGGTTCGGAACTAGATGGCCGGCGGTAAGAACAAGCTGGAACTCACTTCCCGGGCGTGGATCGAATCCGGGATCGCCGTCCTCCTGTGCTTGCTCGGTCTCTTCTTCCTGGCCAAAAGCGTCTCGAGGTATCGCCTTCGATCGTCGATGGTCGGAGCGCTCCGGCATCACGATTCGGGACGACGGGTTCCCGCCATCGACGAGTGCCGCTCCGCCCTGGATCGGGACGAGGACTACCAGCCGGCGCGGCAACTGCTCGCCAAGCTTTTGACGGAACAAGGAGCCACGGATTCGGGACGGCTGGGGGAGGCGGAACGGGAATACCAGATCCTGCTCCAGAAGGGGTACGACCGGGCCAACGTCCACGTCGGCCTCGGCGTCATCTCCTTGATGCGCGCCTCGGTCGCGACCGATTCCAAGGGAGCCTCGGACCTTGCGGACAAGGCGCGCCGGCACTTCCAGGACGCGCGTTCGAAGGACTCCGGTTGCCCCGAGGCGGAAATCGGTCTGGCGCACGTGAAACTGCTGCTCGCGGTCCATCCTGCCTTGAAGCAGGGGGGCGTCTCCGACGCGCGGGCCGAGTTCGAGAAGATCCGGACCCGTCTGGAGTCCACGGAAGCGATGCGATCCAAGATCACGCGCGAGGGAGTCTTGGACCTCTACGCGGGCCACGGGCGCGCGTGCGCCGAGGACGGCGCGAGCAAAGACGCGGCGAGGTCGTTTCGGATCTGCACGGTCTATTTCCCGCACTGGCCGGTGGCCCTCGCCAATCTCGCCTACGCCGATGCGCGGCGGTTTTCGGATTCGCCGCCGGCCCCGGGAGATCTCGAGCGAGACCCCTCGGTGGCGAGCTTCACCTCCCTTCTGGACACGCTCTTGGCGGTCACTCGACCGGAGGGGGATCCGCTCCGAGAAGCCCACGCCAATCGGGAACTCGCTCTCGCTTTCGCCTATGGAATGGCGGACGACACCCTCGGGATGAACGGCCGAATCAACCGCCTGGGCAGCGACCGGCGCGAGGGGCTCACGGTTTCGGGATGGGTTTGGATTCAGATTTGGCAAGGAAAGAAGGACGTCACGCCGAAGGTTCGCGGGGATCGAGCCTACTATGCGGCGGCTCCGTACAAGACGCTCCTCGGTCACGCGAAGTTCAAGGACGCTCCGCCCGCGGAACGAGCAGCCGCGCTCAACGTGGTGGGAGTTCTCGTAGCGGAATCCGCGTACTACACGTCGTCCGCTCATGTGTTCCCCGAGGCGGAGAAGGCCCTGCTGGAGGCCTCCGGTCTCGAGAAGGCGAACTTCCGATTCCACCGAAACCTTGCGGTGCTTCGGAAGATGATGGCGTCGCGCGAATCCGACCCGGAGAAAAAAAAGGCGGCGTTGGCCCAGGCCCAGCAGTCCATCGAGGAAGCCCGGAAAGCGGCGGGGTCGGATCCGGCCAAGTTGGAGAACTTGGGTCGAGTCGAGGGGTGGAAACCGTGAAGGGATTCGGGACGACGTCGACGTCGAAACTGGTATGAATTGCCTCTCGTGCGGGCACGACAATCCCGCGACCGTGTCCTATTGTCGGCAGTGCGGCGTCAAGCTGGACATGACGGCGGACCAGATCTCCGCCTCGCTCTTCGAGAAGGCGAAAGGGGAGAAGCAGAAGAGCGGCGAGTACTATGCCCGCCAGTCGCTCTTTGTTGCGGTGGTCCTGTTCTTGGTCGGCCTGGCCCTGTTCCTCCTTTCGGGGGGCGTGCCCGAAGAGGCGCACCATGTGCCGGCCGCTGCGGGGGGCTCCCGCCACCTCCGGTACGAGTACAAAGTCGACAAGGCGATTCCCGAGCTCGATCTTCCGATTCCGGAGGAGAAGAAATGAGACTCCTCGTCGCGGGGCTGACGCTATTCGTCCTGAACTCGTGCAGCGAGGAGTTGGCGTATCGGGCCGAAGACTATCACGGCTTGTACCGCCAACCCCGCCGGAGAGGGGAGCATTCGAATGTGGAACGAAAGAAGATCGTCCGGACCTTCGCCGAGCCGGGGAATCCCAAGAAGCCTGTGAGAGAGAGAATCGGAATCCTGGAACGCAACGAGGTGACGCTCGAAGGTACCCGCCAGGTTCGCGAGCAGTACGTCATCCTGGATCGCCACTTCGAGCAGGTGGGGTTCATCACGGCGGAAGGACAATTCTACCGGTTCGACGAGACGGGTCGGCGGACCTTCGTGGGCGAATACGTCATCGGGGACGACCCGGAGCGGAAGATGTTCATGACCGGCCTCAAGGTCTTCTTCCATCTCCCGCTGAGCGAAAACCTGGCGCTCGAGGAGATCGATCCGTACGGGGATTTCTAGACCTTCCCCACGACTTCGCGAGCGATCACGATACGCTGGATTTCGCTGGTTCCCTCCCCGATCTCGCAGAGCTTGGCGTCCCGGTAGTACCGCTCGACTTCGTATTCCGCGAGATATCCGTACCCCCCCAGCACCTGGATGGCGTTCCGAGCGACCCGCAGGGCCATCTCGCTCGAGAAGAGTTTGGCCATCGCGGCCTCCTTCTTGAACGGCCTCCCCGCGTCCTTGAGTCGCGCGGCGTCGTACACCAGATGGCGCGCCGCTTCGATCTCGGTGGCCATGTCCGCCAACATGAACGATACGCCTTGATGGGCGGCGATGGGTTTCCCGAATGCGCGGCGCTCCCTGGCGTAGGCGAGCGCGCGCTCGTACGCTCCCTCCGCGAGACCGAGCGCCATCGCGCCGATCCCGATCCGGCCGTTGTCGAGGATGCGCATGAAGTACGCCCAACCCTCGCCGCGGCGGCCGAGAAGATGCGAGTCGGGGACGAACACGTCTTCGAACGTGACATAGCACGTATCGCTCCCGCGCACGCCGAGCTTGTCCTCCCGCTTGGCCACGGTGACGCCCTTCCACTTCGGCTCCAGGACGAAGGCGCTGATGCGCGCGTGCTTCTCGGCGTCCCGGTCCGTGACCGCCGTGACGGTCATGACGGAGGCGACGCTCGCATTCGTCATGAACATCTTCGATCCGTTGATGCGCCAACCGCCCTCGACCTTGGCGGCCGTAGTCTGCGTGCCGCTCGAGTCGCTCCCCGCGCCCGGCTCCGTGAGGCCGTACGAGCCGATCGTCTCGCCGCGGGCGTTCGGGGGCACGTAGCGTCTTTTCAGCTCCTCGCTCCCGAAGAGATAGATCGGCATGGTCCCGAGGGAGGTATGGGCGGCCAGCCCCAAGGCCGTCGAACCGCAGGCCTTGGAGACCTCCTCGAGGGCGAGGATGAAGGAAAGGGTGTCGGCGCCGGCGCCGCCGTACTCCTCCGGAAACGGAAGGCCCATGAGCCCGAGTTCGCCCATTTTCCGGAAGCTCTCCCTCGGGAATTCTCCGGAGGAGTCCACCTGTCGCGCTCGGGGGGCCAGCTCCTTCTGCGCGAATTCGCGCACGGTGGAGCGGATCATCTGCTGGGTTTCGGTAAGTTCAGGCATGGCGGGATTCTATGAGATGGGAGACCCGAGATCAAAGACGGGATGCTTTTGATCTTTGCTCCCCCTTCTGCTAGCCTGTCGCTCCATGCCCGACCGGATCAAATTTGCCCGCCGCATCGACCACATCGAAATGTCCGGCATCCGGAGGATCTTCGAATTGGTGCAGGGGATGCAGGACGCCGTCGATTTTTCCCTGGGACAGCCGCACTTCGAGACGCCCGCCGAGCTGAAAGCCGCCGCGATCCAAGCCATCCAGAGCGGGTTCAACCGCTACACGGTGACCCAAGGGATCCCGGCGCTTCGAGAGCGCCTGGCGACCGAACTCGCCCGTCGATTCGGCTGGCGCGATGGATCCGTGATGGTCACCTCCGGGGTCGCGGGCGGGCTCTTCCTCTCGATGGCCGCCCTCGTGGACGAAGGAGATGAAGTCGTCATCCCCGATCCCTACTTCGTCCTCTATTCCCAGCTCGTCCGGTTTTTCCAGGGAGTTCCCGTTCTGATGGACACCTACCCCGATTTCCGGGTGCGGCCGGACATGCTCGAGAAGCTCATCACGCCGAAGACGAAACTCCTCCTCTTCAACAATCCCGTCAATCCGACGGGAATCGCCTATACGGGTCCCGAGGTGGCGGCGATCGCGGCCGTGGCGAGGAGGCACGGCGTCTTCGTTCTGAGCGACGAGATCTACGAGATGTTCAGCTACGACTTTCCCCACGAAGGAATGCTCCGACATCACCCCGGAGCCCTCCTGGTGGGGGGATTCGGGAAAAGCTATGCCGTTCCCGGCTGGAGGTTGGGATACGCCGCCGGTCCCCCGGAGGTCATCGAGAAGATGATCATGCTCCAACAGTTCTCGTTCGTGTGCGCCCCTTCCCCGGCGCAGGCGGCGGGGATCGCGGCCTTGGATCTCGACATGACTCCCCAGGTCCAGGAGTACCGGCGCAAGCGCGACTTCGTCTATGAGGGGTTGAAGGACCGCTACGAGGTCGTCAAGCCCCAAGGCGCTTTCTACATCTTTCCCCGATGCCTCGGCGACGACGACCAAATCTTCCTCCGTCGCGCTCTCGAACAGAAGGTCCTGGTGGTCCCGGGCGGCGCCTGCTCCCGCCGTCGGACGCACTTCCGCCTCTCCTTCGCCGCCTCCGATCGCGACCTCGAGCGGGGCGTCGATATCCTCAATCGGCTCGCGCGGGGATGAAGGTCCTCCTCACCTACCGATATCGCGATCCCGTGGACCTGCCGACCTCGTGGGTGCGGTTCGGGAAACCGACCGCTCGGAACCTTCGGGAAGCGGATGCGCTGGTGAGCCTTCTCCTCGATCGGATCGATGCCCGCGTCTTCGACCTGGCCCGGAGGCTGCGCATCGTCGCCAATGTCGCGGCAGGGTACGAAAACGTGGACCTCGAGGCGGCCCGGGCGCGCGGAGTCTTCGTCACCCACGTTCCGGACGTCACCACGGAGGCGACGGCGGATCTGACCTGGGCGCTCATCCTCGCCGTAGCGCGGCGAATCGTGGAGGGCGATCGCTTCGTGCGGGACGATCGATTCCGGGGATGGGATTTCGGGCTGATGCTGGGGATGGATCTCCGCGGCAAGACGCTGGGGATCGTCGGCCCCGGCCGCATCGGTCGCGCCGTCGCGGCGCGGGCGGTGGGATTCGGGATGCGCGTTCTCTTCGCCGGTCGCGACCGGCGGGAGCTCGCTCGTGTCTTGCGAGAGAGCGACGTCGTGACTCTCCATTGTCCGGTCACCGCGGAGAGCCGAGGGATGATCGGAGAGCGGGAGCTGAGAGGGATGAAGCCCACGACGATCCTGGTCAATACCTCCCGCGGAGCGCTCGTCGAAGAGGAATCCCTCGTCAAGGCGCTGCGGAGAGGGCGCATCGCGGGGGCGGGGTTGGATGTGTTCGAGGACGAACCCAGGATCCGATCCGGTCTCCTGCGCTTGCCCAACGTCGTGCTCCTCCCGCATATCGGGAGCGCGACTCGGGAAACGAGGGGGCGGATGCTTTCCACCGCGATCCTCAACGTGCGCGAGACTCTGGCGGGTCGGGTCCCGCCGAACGTCGTTCCGGAACTCAAATCGTAGACAGCCCTCGGAGCGGGCTGCTAGGCTTTGCGGCCATGAAACACTCGTGGATCGCTCTCCTGCTCGCTTCCCCCGCGCTCGCCCAGAAAGTGGACGGCGATTCCCGGCGGCCGGACACGCTGCGCGTCTTCGTTTCCGGCGGAATCGACTTCGACGGGATCTATCGCGATCGGAATCTCACCGGCGCCGGCGCCGGGGGGCGCGGTTTTGGGTCCAGTACTTGGTCGGTCGAAGGAGAGGTCGGTCTTCGGTTCGACATCGAAATGCAGGAGAAAATCAACGCCGTCGTATCGCTTCGGACCCAAAGGGTGAAGGACGGATTCTCGGGAGCGGGGGATGTCCTCTCGGCGCAGAACGGCGCGGTCCTTCTGAGTTCGGACCACAATGCGTTCGGAGCCGATCCCGAGGAGACTCGCCTCTTCGTCGACGAGGCATCGGTGACCGTGAACGAGCTCTTCGATCCGCTGATTCGCCTTACGGCGGGGATCGTGCCCGTAGCGTTCGATCTTCGCGGGCGAGGAAGCGCCTTCTTTTTCGATCCGCGCCACTCGTCGACGTTCGGGAAAGGGGTCGGACTCCCCTTCGCCCCCTCGCTGGGAGGGGGCGCAGCATCCGGGGTGACGGTCCTGGGATTCGCCGACGAACTTCAACCCGCGGGATTTCAGATCGCCTACGCTCGCGAATCGTTTACCGCGGGGCTCTTTCTCCTTCCGGCGATTCTCGAGGGCGGGGATTCTTCCATCGACGAGGCCGCCTACGGGATTTGGGCCCTCTTTGCACCGAAAGAACTGGGAGAAGGGACGCGGTTCGGAGTGATCGTCGCCGTGGACTCCTTCGAGCTCTCGAATACCTCCGTGTGGACGGTCGGCGGAGGACTCGATTTCCACGGACTTCTCGACGGCCTCGAAATCTACGGCGAGGTCTATTTTCAGTTCGGTCGGGCGGGCGTGAATTCGGACGGCGACGTGCTATCCGCAGGCGGGTGGGCCTTCCAGGTCGGGGCCGAGTATCGTTTCCCCGACAACGCGCGGAATCTCTGGTTCGGAATCGACTTCACATGGGTGAGCGGGGACGGGGACCGGGAGGACGATTCCGTCCAGACGTTTCTGTCGTACGAAAACGTCAACGATCTTCTGATCTTGGAAGATCGATGCTTCGGTCTCGACTTGGACACGAACTATCTGTCGCTCAAGCTCGCGGGCGGAATGGCCTTCACTCTCGGATCGGGAGCCATCCAAAACAATCTCGAGATCCTCGTTCGGGGCGGACTCAATCTTCTCCACCACGAACTCACCCTCGCGGGGGGCGACGATTCTCGCCGCATCGGTCATGAGATCGATCTTCGCGCGAAGCTTAGCGTCACGAAGCAGATGAGCTTCGATACGGCGGTCGGATTCCTCCTGGGCTCCGAGGTCCTCGAGGAGGTTTTCGGAACGGACGGAGAGAATGGGATTCTGTGGACCCTGGGTACGACGGTCCGGTTCTAGGCTCTGTCTGACGAATCCTCGTGAGCCGCGGCGCGCCGAGGGGGCGTAGCCCCACACCGAGCCAGCCTAGGAACGAGGAGGAGACCTA
>CAZGKV010000127.1:0-12825 GCA_964526305.1 uncultured Planctomycetales bacterium
GGGTTGTACGACATGCATGGAAACGTCTGGGAGTGGTGCGAGGACTGGTATGAGATGTATCCTTCCGGAGCGGTCACGGATCCGACGGGGCCTGCGAAGGGTCAATTCCGTTGCCTGCGCGGCGGGGGCTGGTTCAACGGCGGCGGCGACTCGCGGTCGGCGTACCGCGGCAGGAACCTGCCCGCGTACCGCTTCGACGTCAGCGGGCTCCGGGCGTCGCTGCGCTAGTATCTTCTCTGGGGAACTTTGACGCTTTGGTTTTTGACCTTTGCGGGGGTGCAGAGGGCGCCTGCCTCGCCGAAGCCTTTGGCGAAGGCGGGGAGTTTACGAAGCCCCCTGCTCGCGATGAAGACTGCCTCGACCGAATCGATCGTGTTCCAGCACATTCGGGTTTTCGGCTACGGCGTCGGTATCGTGGGTTGATGCGGGCGTTCGCACGGGGCGAACTCGGCCCATCCACCGTCCATCAACGCGCGGCAGGGTGGATCGGCCACGCCCGACACGCGGACAACTGGCGAGACGTGCTGAAGCCACCAACGGAATGAGTCGGGGAACATCGGCGAAGCGACTCGCCCACGCCGCCTGTCTGAAGGTGGCGATTCAACCCAGAGCCCGATTTCCCGTCCACATCCCTGAACGGACAGGCCGCACCGAGTTCTCACGCAACGTGCGTGAGAATCGCCATATCAGCAAGCGCGGGAAACGACACCTCTCCTCACCGGCCTGGATCGCGCGCATCTGAAATTGCATTCCCGCCCCATTCGGCTCACAATATGGGTGAGCCTACCGCTTCGGCCTCCGGTCCGCGGAGTTTCTCGCACCGTGCGCGACGGAATCGGCCCAGGAGTCCTCCCGTGGCGATCGAATCTTCGCGTCCGATTTCGGACTCTCGCCTGGCTCTTCTGGAGCTGGAGGCGCTCCTTCGTCGGCCCCAGGCCGCCGTCGCCTATCCGACTCAGGGCCTCACGGAAACACCCACGTTCGCCTCCCTGGGTCCGCTCCCCGGCCGGCTCATCGCTCCGACGGAGCCCACCGAACGTCGCCGAGCGAGCCGCGTCTTCGAACTCTTCCAGCGCGACCGCGAGCTCGAGATTCCGAGCGAGATCCCCGACCCGCTCGGACGCGGACGCCGCATCGATCTACGAGCGTAATTCGGCCTCGATGGTGTATTCTAGGCTGCACGCATGGCCGCAAAACGTCGACGTTGGTGGATGCTCGTTCTCCCCCTCCTCCTCGCCGGTGGAGTCCTGGCTCTCGTCCTCTCGAACGGCAGGAAGCCGATCCGCGTCCAGATCGTCCGCGCCCAGCAGGGGCGCGTCGAGGAGATCGTCTCCGCCAATTCGGTCGGTACGGTCGAGGCCGAGCGGACTTCCACCGTGGCGGCGGAGATTTCCGCCCGCGTCATTCGCATCGCCGTACGTCCGGGAACGAAGGAAGGCACGGACGTCGACGGAGGGGCCTCCGTCGTTTTTCTGGACGACAAGGACATCCTCGCCGAAAAACAGGTCACGCTCACCGATATCGCGACCCAGAATCTTCGTCGAATTCAGTCCGGCCAGCGCCGCGAGAAGCTTCAGGCGGACTACGAGCGCCTTAGTCAGACCGACGAGCCCCGACAAAACCTCGATCGGCTCAAGAAGGAAATCGACATCGCGGCCACGGACGAGCAAATCTCCGCATCCGCGATCAAGACGCTCGAGGCTCAAATCCTCCTCATCGAGCGCAAGATCGAGAAGGCGAAGATCGTCACCCCCTATGCGGGAACGGTCTCGAAACTCCATGTCGAGGTCGGCGAATTCGTCAATCCGGGGAAACCCGTATTCACCATTCTCAGCCGGGGATCGCTCCTGATTCGTGCGCCCATCGACGAAGTGGACAAGGCGAGGATCTCGCGGGAGAAGCGGGCGAGGGTGACGTTCGACGGTTTCAAAGACAAGTTCGAGGGCCCCGTCATCGAGATCATGAACACCGCGTCTACGGATCAGAAGAACAACCGGACCTTGGACATCAAGATCCGCCTCGACCGGATGCCGCCCGAGGTCTGCGTCGGCATGTCCGCGCACGTGGAGATCATCGTGGCGGCGAAGGACCGAGGCCTTTTCCTTCCCACCCACCTCGTACACGAGGAACGCGGAGGAGGAGCGCGATTCGTCTACGTCGTCGGAAACGGACGCGCCATCAAGCGACCCGTGAAGACCGGCCTCGCGAACTGGGAGACGACGGAAATCCTCGAGGGGGTGACGGAGAACGACGACGTAGTCAATCCCCTCAAGCTCGCCGAGGACCAGTCGATCCAGGACGGAACCCTGGTCGAGGTGGTTCGATGAGCGAGGACGTGCTCCGCCTCGCGGATGTGACCAAGGTCTACCGTACCGCGGCCGAGGAGGTTCATGCCCTGCGCGGAGTCACCATGACGGTTCGGCGCGGGGAGTTTCTCTCCATCATCGGCCCCTCCGGCTCGGGCAAATCCACCCTCCTCAATTTGCTGGGATGCCTCGACACCCCGACGACCGGCGAGTACTTTCTCGAAGACCGACCCGTGCATCTTCTGGACGACGAGGGTCTGGCCTCGATCCGGAATTCCAAGATCGGGTTCGTCTTCCAAAACTTCAATCTTCTCCCCCGCGTCTCCGCCCGGAAAAACGTGGAGCTTCCCCTCGTATACTCAGGATTCTCCCGAAGCGAGCGGCAGCGACGAGCGGAGGAGGCCTTGCGCCGCGTGCGTCTGGACCATCGCGTCACCCACAAGCCCAACGAGCTCTCCGGCGGCGAAAAACAACGAGTGGCCATCGCGCGCGCCCTCGTCACGCAGCCGTCCATCCTCCTGGCCGACGAGCCGACCGGGAATCTCGACTCGCGGGTCGGCGAGGAGATCATTCGTCTGCTCGAGGAACTCAACACCGTGCAGGGCGCGACCATTCTCCTGATCACGCACGACCTCGCGATCGCGCGGCGATGCCGGCGCACGGTGGAGATCCGCGACGGTCAGATCCTCCGGGATACGGCGGCGTAATGGAAGGCTTCGTCGACGCCCTGGAAAACATCTTCTCCAACCCGATGCGGGCGTTCCTTACGATGCTCGGCGTCATCATCGGGGTGTTCTCCGTCGTCACCCTGGTTTCCATCGGAGAGGGGGCGCGAAAGTACGTGACGGACCAGTTTTCGGGCTTGGGCACGAACGTCCTCATCATCACGCCGGGAAAGTCGCAGACAAGCGGCGGCGCGCCGATGACGGGGACGAGCGGGACCCGCGCCCTCACCGCGGACGACGCCCGGGCGCTCGCCCAACGCTGTCCCTCCCTCGAATTCGTGTCCCCGGTCATCCTCGGAACGGCCGCGATCAAGACCGGGAACCGCCTCCGCGACTCGACCATGGTCGTCGGCACCACGCACGAGCACCAGATGATCCGGAACATCTACGCGGACGTCGGGAGCTTCCTTCCCAAGGAAGAAGCTCAGGGCAACAAGCGCGTGTGCGTTCTCGGTCGAAATGTCGTCAAGGACATCTTCCCTCACGGAGAGAATCCGCTCGGCCAGTATGTGCGTATCGGGGGAACGCGATTCCAGGTCATCGGGATCATGGAGCGGAAAGGCTACAGCCTCGGCTTCGACATCGACGGTCTCGTGTGGATCCCGCTCAAGGCGGCGGAGCAGCTTTTCGACAAGGACGATCTCTTCGAGGTGCTCGCGCGCGCCCGGCCGGGACAACTCGAACAGGCGAAAAGCGAGATTCGCCGCGTCCTGATGACCCGCCACGACGGATACGAGGACTTCACCATCACCTCGCAGGCCCAGATGATCGAGTCGCTGGCCAAGATCCTCGACGTCCTGACGTATGCGATCGCCGGGATCGCCGCCATTTCCCTTCTCGTCGGCGGTATCGGCATCATGAACATCATGCTCGTGACGGTCGGCGAGAAGACGCGCGAGATCGGGGTCCGCAAGGCGGTCGGGGCCTCGCGGCGCGACATCCTCTGGCAGTTCCTCGTCGAGAGCCTCACCATCAGCGGCGTCGGAGGGCTCATCGGCGTGGCCGTCGGAGTGGGATTGGCGCTTCTCGTCCATGCGGTGGTCCCGAGTCTGCCCGTCCTCATCCGGCCGTGGACGATCGCGGTGTCGTTCTCGTTCGCGCTCGCCGTCGGACTCTTCTTCGGCGTCTATCCCGCAAAGAAGGCCGCGGAGCTCGATCCGATCGAGGCGCTGAGATACGAGTGAGTACCTACTTCGCCTCCGGACAATGCACCAACCGTATGCCCAGATTCAAGAACGAGACCCCCGGATGCACGGCGTCGATCGCGGCCGCGCGATACGCCTTCGGGGAGAGCAGCGCCCACGTTCCTCCGCGCGCATGCCGCGCCGTCTGCTTGGCGTCATACCAGTCCTCACACCACTCGCGGACTCCCCCCGACAGGTCCCGGACGCCATAGGGGCTCTCGTCTTTCGAAAATGCCCCGACCGTCTCCGGTGAGGGCGCCCCCGTGCGAGACTGCCCTCCGTGGGTGAACGACCAGTCGAAGTGGTTTCCCCAGGGGAAAATGCGACCGTCCGCTCCCCGCGCCGCCTTCTCCCACTCCTCATGAGTCGGAAGCCGGAACTTCCGCCTTCGCCCCTCCCGCTCCGTCCGCCATCGGCAGTAGAGATTCGCGTCGAACCAGGAGACTCCGGATACCGCCCGTCGAGGATTCGTCCCGGCCGGAAGCGCCGTCTCGCGAGCCCCTGCGGGGATGAGCCAATCGTACCGACCGCTCACGGTCGAGCGCGGAACGAGTTGCTGCGCCTGCTCCGCTCCCATCCCCTGGATCGCCCCGTTCAAGAACTCGAGATACTCCCCCAAGGTCACCTCGAATCTCGAGATGAAAAAGTCCCGCGTTTCCGCCGCGGAATCTCGCGGAGCCTCTCCGAACGCCAACGGATCCCCGCCCATGATGAACGTTCCCCCGGGCACGTACACGAATCCCTCCCCGATCTCCTGTTCGGTGTAGAGATGGACCCGTCCCACGTGGACGGTTCCCCTCCCGATCCAGACCGGATAACGGACGTCGGGATAGCCGCTCTTTCGGAGGACGAAACAATAGGAACCACCCGGGTGCGCCGTCCTCGCGATGGGGCACGTCCCCACGCGATTGTAGTCGGAGCATTCCGTCGAGCGGTCTTCCGTCGCTTGACGCTTGATCGAATAGGGCCGCGGAATCGACCGGCCGTCCTCCCCCGTCTCATAGCGAAACGCGTATACCTCGGCTCCGGCTGGAATCGAATCCAGCTCGAGGGTTCCCTCGCGAGCCAGTCGTTTCTCGAATCCGGCCCGATCCAGATACCGGATGAGTGTCTCGGTCAGCTTCATCGTCGCCGGATCGCCCCGAAACTCCGCACGCTCGAATTCCTCGAAATACAGGGCCGCCAGGGAGGACCGCGCCTCGGCGAAATCCGGATCCGCACCGACCGCGGAGGTGAGCGCGACCTTGAGGTCCGAAGCGCGCTGGGTCATCTCGTCCTGCGTCTCGCCGATTCGCCGCTGAATCTCCCAGAGCGGCTTCTTCCTCTCCGGCCCTTCGTGTGCGGGAATGGCCTCCGAGAGCCGCCCTTCCTCCACCCGCAACCGCGCCAGCTCCTCCTCCAGCTCCCGTCGCCGCTCGGAGGCTTTTCGTCCGTCCGACAAGAATCGCTCCGAAGCTCGCCGGCGCTCCTCGGCGCGGACGACTCGGTCCATCTCGTGGAACCGTGCCTCCGCTTCCGGATGGCCGGGCGCGAGGGTTCGGATTTCCCCATAGAGGTCTCGGGCCTGGGAAAACTGCCGCACTCCCTCCGCCGTTCTGGCTTGGTCTCGGAGAGCGTCGATGCGGTGGCGGAACCGGACAGCGGATCCGAGTCGCACCGCCGCGAACACCACCAACGCCCCCGCGATCGCAACCCATGTGGGATGACACCTAGCCCATTTCCAGGTCCGCCGCACGACTCCGGGAGGTCGCCCTAGGATCGCCTCGCCCTCCCGCTCCCGTCGCAAGTCCTCCGCAAGGTCGCCGGCGTTCGCGTATCGCCGATGCGGATCCTTGTCGAGCGCCTTCAGGACGATCGTCTCCAGATCCCGCGAGACTTTCGGATTCAGCACCCGGGGAGGAATCGGGTCCTCGCGCGTAATCCGGGAGAGGATCTCCATGACCTGTTCCCCTTGGTGGGGCGGGTTTCCCGTCGCCGCCTCGTAGAGGATCGCGCCGAGAGCGAAGACGTCGGTTCGGGGAGAGATCTCGCGCGTCCGTCCCTCCGCCTGCTCGGGCGCCATGTAGAGCGGAGTCCCCATCGTCGTACCGGAGACGGTGAGGGCGGTTTCGGATTCGCTCCTTTGCGCCAGCCCAAAATCGGAGACCTTCGGCTCCCCTTCCGGCGTCACGAGGATGTTGGCCGGCTTGAGATCGCGATGAACTACCCCTTTCTCGTGAGCCGCCGCAACGCCTCGGGCCGCTTTTTCCAGCAGATGAATCCGGGCGGGCAGGTCGTGGGTACGATCCCAGAACATTCTCGCCAGAGTCCGTCCGGGAACGAGTTCCATGACGAGATACATCCACCCGTCGGCGACGCCGGCGTCGTGAACGGTCACGATGTTCGGATGGCTGACCTGCGCCAGGATGCGCGCTTCCCGATGAAACCGCTCGGAGGCGACCGCGTGGGCGCGAACTTCCTTTCGAAGCACCTTGAGGGCGACCTCCCTCCCCAACTCGAGGTCCTTCGCCCGATACACGCGAGCCGCCGCCCCCTCCCCAAGGGACTCCACGATGGCATATCGAGCGATCCGGGGACCCGTTTCGAGCTCGGGGGGCGCGTCCTTCATGTCGCGCTGGAATCGACCGAACCATCCTTCACCGGCCGAAGATGGCATTCATTTCCTCCCGGAGTTCCTCTTCGCTTCGGACCGACTCCAGAAGTTCCTTACGGATTTCGCCGCGAATCTCTTCTCGCACATCCGACAAGAGATGCCTCACTTGGTCCTCCTTGAGTCCAAGCCGCTCTCCCACGCTCGTATACGTTGGGGCTTCCTCGCTCGGAGATAGGACGTATTCGTCGTACGTCCGCATCGCCTTATCGCGTCCTTCCTCCGCCAGCTTCGCGCGGACCCGCTCGATGGCCCTCCGCGCCATGTCGCTCGCCCAAACGGCGTCGAACGCCCGCTCCGGATCCGGCCCGCTCGAGACGACGAGCGCTTCTCGATCCTCGTCGAACGACAGAAATCGCACTCCGCCCCCTCGCTTCAGGCACCGGAGCGCCTCCTCGTGATGCGCCGAGAATCCGCGCAGGAGGACCTTGAGATATCCCCGAAAACTGCCCCGATCCGAGCGGTATTTTCCCAGCGCCTCCCCCTCCATGAGCCAGAGGAAGAAGGCCTGAGTCAAATCCTTGGCGTCTTCATTAGATTTGTTCCAGGCGAGCCTCACGTATCGATACACGGGCCGCCAATATCGGCGCGAGAGAGTCTCGAGGGCGGCGGTTCGGGAGGACGGATCCGAATTCCCCAGTCTGCCGATCAGTCCCCCCGTGGTATCGGGAAAAGCCCCACGCCCCGCTCCCAAACTCGTATCGTCGTTGTGCATTTTCCCGCGGAGGATACGCAGCAAATCCGGAAAAGAGACCGGATTCTCAAAAAGTATTTCTCAGGGGGATCGCAGGTGCTTGCTCGGACGGCCTTCCGTTCTCTTCCCGTCTTGGGAGTGGTACTGGCCCTTCTCTGGGCGAGAAGGGAGAATTCCCCATCGGTTCGTTTTCTCTCTTCGCTTCGCACCGCCGGCGAAGCCGCTCCGCGCCCCTCCGACTCACCGAAGCCGGAACGATCGTCGCCGTATTCGGCGGAAATCGCCGTTCTCCAACCCACCGCGATCGCGGGAACCGAGAGCGTGCGCCTGCTCCTCGAACTCCGACTCGAGGACGGTCGATTCGTTGCGATCGAAAGGACATGGTCCCCTCCCATGGCCGCGACTCGCCCGAGACGAATGCGGAACGAAGGGAAGTATCGCGTCGAGGTGGAGGACTCTCAGGGCCGAGCTCTTTCGAGCGGGCGTTTCGATCTGGGGGCGCCGTCCTGCGGCGGATCCTCAATTCCCCTAAGCTCGATTCGGCTGGAGATCCCCCTCCCTCCGGAAGCCCACCGACTCTTGATCTACGAGGGACCTCGCGACTCCGGGAGAATCGTGGGGTGCCTGAGCGTTTCGGACAAAGTCTCCCCGGGAACGGAGAGGTGATTCGATGAAGGTATTCTCGGCCGTACTCCTGGCCGCCGTTCCTGCCTGGGCCCAAGAATCGCTCACGCTTCAGCAGTCGGGCGATCCCGCCAATCGCTTCGACCTCGTCATCCTCGGGGACGGCTACACGGCGGCCGAACAGGAGAAATTCGACAACGACGCTCAGGCGCTCACCGATTACCTGTTCTCGGGGACAAACGACACGGAGCCGTTTCTCCGATATCGAAGCTACTTCAACGTACATCGAGTCAATCTGATTTCCAACGAGTCGGGGATCGACCGCCCCGCTCAGGGGATCTACCGGGACACCGCGCTGGATGGGGCCTTCAGCGGTCGACTCTCCGTCCATGCGCACAAGGTCACCACGGCCGCACGGTCCGCCCCGGGACTCGACGGAGTCATCGTCCTGATGAACGAGAGCGGCGTCGGAGGGTACGCGGAGAGTTACATCGCGTTGGTCGCCTGCAGCAACCTCGCGGTCGCGGCCCATGAACTCGGCCATACCATCTTCGGGGTCGTGGACGAGTACCTGGTCTCCCAGTCGTCGGGCTTTCTCGAGAATCCCGCGCCCAATGCGGACACGAACGGCGCGTCCCCAAAATGGCAACGTTGGATCGGCGTCGATCCTGCGATCGGCGCGTTTCAGCCCGGCATTTATCTCAACTACTACAGACCGACCGAGGACGGCTGCCGCATGAAGAAACCGGGCAGCCCATCCTATTGCAGCGTCTGCCGTGAAGCCGGTGTCCTACGAATCTATCGCAGGGTGGATCCGATCGACGCCTTTTCCCCGCTCGATCCGATGCCCGTGGTCGCCCTCGGCGACTCGATGATCTTCTCCGTCACTCCGATGCAGCCCGCCGGCACCCCCCTCACCGTACTGTGGACCGTGGACGGCACCGCGCAATCCGACCGGACGGACTTCCTGTTGGACTCCACTCGATTCGGAATCGGCCGGCACGAAATCGTGGTCACCGTCCTGGATCCGACGAACCTCGCCCTGGCGGACCCCGAGGGGCTCCTTCGGGGTACCGCGCGCTGGACGGTGCAGGTGGTGTCCCCGGACTCCCCGGCGGCGCCGTCGGGTGTCTCGGCTCAGTCGACCACCGACGGAAGCCGCCTCGTCGTGCTGACTTGGTCGCCTTCTCCCGAGACCGACGTGATCGGGTATCGCGTCTATCGATCGACGGAATCGAATCGGAGCTACTCCGTCGTGGGCACCTCCTCCCTCTCTCAGTTCGCCGACACCTGTCCGACCCTCGGCACGACGTACTTCTACAGGATCAGCGCCGTCGACGCGCAGGGACTCGAAAGTCCCCTGTCCTCGGAAGTTCCTGCGCGACCGCTCGATCTGATTCCCCCCTCGACTCCCACCGGCCTGACGGCAACTCCAGGGCCCGATGGAATCCTCCTACGTTGGATCGCCTCCCCCGACCTCGATGTCTCCGGCTACCTCGTCTGGCGCGGCCCGTCCCGTTGGGGGGTGGACGGTGCGATGGACTTGATCGCCTGGACCTCCTCGGCGTCGTATCAGGACGCCAAAGTACGGATCGGCACTTATGGGTATGTCGTCGAAGCGCTGGACGGATCGGGAAACCGAAGTCCGAAGACACCGCCGGTCTATGCCGATTCCAGCGTCGATCTGGTCACACCCGTGGCCGTCGCGGGACCGGATCGAAACGTCCGTGTGCGTGACTCCCTCCTCTTCGACGGTTCGGCTTCGTCAGATCCGGAGGGCGCCCCGCTCTTTTTCACCTGGGACTTCGGCGACGGATCGCCCACGGTAAGCCAAGTCGCCGTCGCCCACGCCTATGCGGCCCCGGGCACGTATCTGGTTCTTCTTAAAGTCCGCGACCCGGAAGGGTACACGAGTCAGGACTCCGCGTTGGTCACCGTAAGGGCAAACCAATCGCCCATCGCCTCGGCAGGGCCGGACCAAATCGCCAAAGCCGGCGACTCGCTGACGTTCGATGGGACCGCGTCGTTCGATCCCGACGGAAATGCGCTCGCCCACGAATGGGATTTCGGAGACGGTTCCGGAGTCGTAGCTGGGGCCATCGCCGATCACGTCTATTCCGTCGCCGGGGTCTACTCCGTGCGCCTTCGAGTAGTAGACGCGGACGGGGCTTCGGCGGAAGATCGCCTTTTCGTCACCGTCCGATGGCCTCGCATCCACGTGAGCGAGATCGTGATGAGCAGCACGTGGCTCAAAGGCGGATATGTCGGAGCCTCCGGTCTGGTGAGGATCGTCGGGGAAGATGGGCTGCCGGTATCCGGAGTACAGGTGCAGGCGTCTTGGAGCGGCGCCACTACTCGATCTCAGTCCGCGACCACGGATTCCAGGGGATGGGCGTATTTTTCTTCGGGAACCGTCAAGAACGGCGGCACCTTCACTCTCTCGGTCCTCGGCGCGAGCAAGAGCGGGCTGGAGTACGATCCTGCCGCCGACGTGGAATCATCGGACTCGGTGACCCGCACGAAAAAATAGGAGGCTACTTCTCCCCCAGCCAGACTCGGAATTCGCGATCGAGCTTGTCGATTCCCGAGACCGTCTTCTCGAAGCTGGGAAGAGAGCCGTTTCCGAGATAGTACTCTCGGAGGAACGTGACGAACGGCTTCTTGTATTTCTCGACGAGAAACGCGGTCAGGGCGTAGCTGATCGCGTAGTTTGCGTGGCTCCCCTTCAGGAACTCGTCGTAGCTCAGTTCCAGGAAGGAACGGAGCGTCGGGAGCTTCCCCTGGGTCGCAAGCCCGCGAACCGCCCCGATCCTCCAAGCATCCGAGCCCAGCTTCGCTTCTCCCCCCTCGAATCGGAGAGTGGAAAACCACGTCGCGGCGCCCTCCACGATCCAATAGTTGTCCACGGCGTCCAATCGCTGATTCGATTGCTGGAAGATCGATACGACCCGCTGTTCCGCCCCCCGGTCGAGGAGCTGATGCGTCGCCTCGTGGAGGAGAAACTCCTGGTCGCTCCGACCGACTCCGCCCCCGTTCTCCCGCGCGCTGTCGAAGGATCGGACGTACACGACGTTGGTCAGTGCATGGTAAAACGCCACGGCCGCGGGAGTGTTCGGCAGCTTCGCGCGTTCGGCCTCGAGATCGGCGAGCCGGCGGAAGAAATACACCCCCATCCTCTCGGGGGGCTCCGTGAAGGACCCTTCGCACCACTCGAGGAGCACGGCGTGGAGCTTTTCGAGCAGCTCCAACGCCGCCAAGGCTCGACGCACGGGCAGATCCGTCCGCAGAACGTAGTGCTTCGATCGCACCACCCAGGCCGAAGCCCACGTTTCGTGCTCGCCGTCGGACTTCTCGAGATCCTCGACGGACCGCGAGTCCGCGTCGAAGCACGAAGCGCGAACGAATTCCGCGTCCGCTTTGGCAATCCATCCGAATCCGTCGACCTTTTCCTCTCCGCGCTCCTTTCGGGCTCCCTCGTGATCGTGGTAGAACTCGATCGTCTTCTGGAGAGCCGTCACCGTCTCCTCCTTCATCGACGCCGCCTTCGCGATGCGGTAGGCTTCGAAGCATCGATCCGCCGTCGCCCGATAGTAGCTCTCGAGCCTCCGGAGGTACTCCTTCTGCTTCGCGGTGGTGGCCGAGTTCGGTTGTCGCTTCCAGGGTCCCCAGAGCAGGGTGTCGGCGCGAGTCTTGTACGGATGCGTGCCCTGGATGTTCTTGACCATGAACTCGAGAAGGCCGCGCGCCTCGCGATTCAGTCCCGAGGACTTCGCCCATTCGGCGAGGCGAAGGCGCTCCTTCCAAAAGTAGTCGCTCATCTCGCCGATCTTCTGCTGGTAGCGCTCCTTGGCGCCCTGGGCGAGGAGACCGAGAAGCACGGCGGTAAGCATCCTGGAGATTATACGTCCGGCAGCAGGACTCGATCAGGGAAGCTTCACGAGGACGGGCGAAGTCGAGACCGGGACCCGATCCGAAGCGACCGATTCGACGCCGCCATCCAGCAGGCGCGTGACGGAAACCACCGTGTCGCCGAATTCCTTGCGGAGATCGATCGTGTCGTTCGCCTGCGCCCAGGCGACCACCTTCCGATCGCCGTTCGAGAATCGGAAACCAATGATCCCCTCTCCCTCCGACCGCGCCTCTTGCGCGTCCGACAATTCTCCCGCCAACCGCTGGAACGAGCCGTAGGCCGCCTTCTCCCGCGCGGGCGGGCCGTAGCTCACGAGACCGTCGAAGCTGAAGACGCCGATCCCCAATTCGGGGTTCATGTCCATCACACTGAGCCAAAACAGTCGGCGAACGCCGTTGGACACATGGGTAACGAACGCCTTGACGAGCCACTCCGCCTGCTCGATCTCGGACGCGGTATCCCCGAATCCGGGGACGGGCGCGCTCGGTACCCCGATCTCCGTGATCCAGATCGCTCGATCCCCCAGGCGAGATCGAACCGAGGACAGCGTCGCTTCGAGAAGATCCATCGAATAGGTGTCCGGATAGATGTGGTAGGAGAGAGAATCGAAGTCGATCCCCTCGCCGAGGAATCGATCGAAGTACTCCAACCCATACGCCCCTCGTCCCACCCATGCCAGACTCACCATGACTCCCGACTCGGGGTCGGCGGCCCGGAGGGCGTCCCGAGTCG
>CAZGKV010000128.1:0-5398 GCA_964526305.1 uncultured Planctomycetales bacterium
CACCTCCCAAGCTGCGGTCGAATTGTCCCGAGAGCGCCGAAAGACCGTCGCCGAGCCGTTGATCTACTGTCCGAAACACTCTCCCGGGCAAGAGTGGGTCGTGCGCATCGCCGAATTGTTCTCCCTGATCCTGACGGCGTCGTGCACCGCGACGCTCGCGTGGCTCTCCCTCCGGTATCTGACCCGTCGATCGCGCATGCGCCGATTCATCGTGAACGCGCCCCCGTAAGGGCCACCAGCTCCGAGGGGGAGAACTCCTCGACGCGACGCCCCCCCAGGAATACCTTGCGCCGATGAGCGAACATCTCGCGAAGCGCCGCCGCCACTCGGGGAAATTCCGCCGGCGCGAGCCCCTCCTTCCGAACGATCCGGAAGAGCACCGACTCGACCCGGGGACGCGGATAGAAGAGCGCCGGCCGCGCTTTCCGAAGCATCGTCAGCTCGCATGTCCCCTGCAGGAGCGCGGCCAGGGGGTTGAACTCCCGAGTCCTCGGCTTCGCGCGGAACTTGTCGTAGACGTCCCTCTGAAGCATCAGGGTATACCCCTCGATGGGATGCTTGCAGGCGAGCAGGCGGAGGAGGATCCTCTGATAGTCCGAGTACGGCAGATTCGAGACGATCTGGAGACGCCGGTAGATTCCCGGATCGATATGATCGGCGAACTCCGCCCCATCGAGATTGATGAGAGTGACGTTTTCCCTCCCCTCGAGGAACGTTCGCGAGAGGTCGTAGAGCTCGGGATCGATCTCGAACGCCCACACGTGGCCCGCGCGATCCGCGAGGCGCTCCGTGAGATGCCCCAGGCCCGATCCGATCTCGACCACTCCATCGTCCGAATCGATCCCCGCATCGCCGACGATGGCGGTGAGGAAATTCGGATCGAGGAGGAAATTCTGGCCCAGGAATTTTTTCGGGTGGAGCCCGTGCTCCCGGAGAAGCTGCGGGATGTCCCGGGGAACCCGGCTCAGCGGTGGATTCTGCGGAGAACCACCGTTTCGAACGTCTCCACTCGATCCTGCCCGCTCTCCTTCCATTTCACCGTCACCTTGAGGAGGAACGCCGCATCTCCCAGCGGATCCGCCGAATTCGACGGGACGAGTCGCGCGAACGTCGCGTCGTACCGGTAGTCCTTCCCGTACTCCACGAATTCCGCATCGCGAATGTCCCCCGGTTTGATATCGGTCAGACTCTCCTGGATCCTGGCCGCGATTCGAGGGGCGATCAGGCCCGCATGCGTCTGATCGAGGGCGCGACGATGGCTCTGCGTCCCGACCGCGAAAAGGGGAAGCACCGCCGCCACCCCGAGGACGAGGATCACGAGCGCGATCAGGATTTCCAGGAGCGTGAATCCGGCCCGATTCATTTCACCGTCGCGTGCCGGAACGCCGGCATCCGCACCTCCGTTACGAACGTCTCCCCGAAGCGAACGATCGACCCCTGGGGGTGAGCCGCGGCTTTCGTTCCCCGGGATCCCCGACGCCGCACGCGCATCTCATCGTACGTTCGCCCTTCGTACTCGATCCACTCCGAATCGATCTTCACGAAACCGGGAGGGTCGGATAGGCCCCGCGTATCGGTCACGCGGATCACCATGTCGGACTCCCCCACGGGCGCGTCCAGCCGAAGCCCTCGAATCTCGGAGGCGTGCGACTCGAGAACCAGAACGACCTGCACGATCTCCGGGTACACGAAGTCCGGATCCGCGGGATCCTGGCGCCGTTTGTGATAGCGAAATCCCTGTTCGAGGCGCCGAGTCGAGTCCCAGAGTTCGCTCGCCGCCTCCGAGGCCTGGACGACCCGTTCGACCGTGGGCCTCTGGCACACGGGACACTTGCCCGGCCCGGCCAGTTGGACGAGCGAGCGATGCCGAGCCACCGAACACGTATGAACGCGGGAGCCGGCGGGCAGCCACGTCTCGGTGTCCTGCGTCCACGATCGGAATCCGAGGAAGAGGACTCCGCGGTCGAGAACCGTCGCATGCCGCTGGAACCACTCCGAGCCGCTCCAGGCGATGTCCTCGTCGCGAAGGAGCGTGTACTCCCGCCTCCGATCGAAGTACCGCACCGCGCGGTAGAGCGTGTTCATCGAGCCGTCGGAATGGGGGACGTACGCCACCTCCCAAAAATCGCCGGTATACATCGAGGGTGTCCGCTTGGTGATTTGAAGGGACGGAGGCACCTTGACTCGGTCCATGTCGCCGCTCCGTACCAGGCGAAGTCGGAGAGAGCGATTCTTGTCGAAATCGCACAGGAGGGTCGCGGGCATGAGCTCCTGCCTCCCATCCGTGGCGATCTCGTTTTCGACGACGGTCCCGCGGAGGTCTTCCGTCACCGTCCGGAGAATCATCTGCGCGCGATCGTAGATGTCCTTTCGCCCCTCGCCGCTCGTCCAAGTATCCAATCCCGTGTTCGCCAAGCTCACCAGGGCTCCGATCATGAGGACGAAAATGATGAAGGCGACGAGGAGCTCCAGAAGCGTGACGCCCGAGCGGCTACTTGTCTTCATGGTAGAGGACTCTCGTCGGCCGGTCATAGGCGACTCGAACGTGGCGGATTCTCGTCGCACGCTTCCACGAGTGTTCCGGCCAGAATCCGGCCCGGAACTCGAAGTGAAACCGCAGTTCGAGCTGTCCCGCATCGTTGCGGTGGCCGATTCGTCCGATGTAGTTTTTGCCCTGGGGCTGAACGAAATCGAAGAGGTCCTTGCCCGGAGCGTCCCACCAGTGACCCATTCCGTCGACACGGACGAGCGCATGCGTCCGGAGATTCGGGTCGTTCGCCGGGACGTCCTCGATCCAATCGACCGACCTCCAGCGCGCCTCCTCCATCACCGCCGTCGCGTGATAGTAGAACAGCCGATTGTCCCATTGCTGGGGCTGATACGTATCCCAGAAGCGGAAGGGCAGGAAGTAGACGAGCGTATCCGCATTGTGACTGATCGGGACGGTACCGAACCTTCCCCGAAGCATCCCTTCGCCGGGCGCTCCGATCTTGGAGACCATCGAGAGCGTGAGACCTTGGCCCGAATTGGCCACCGAGGTGTACATCAGCACTTCGTCCCGCCCGCCGCTTCGGATGAGGAGATAGCCTTCGGGATCGTTGACGGCGCCCGCGGCCGACCCGGGAGTCGTTACCACCGTTGCGGAGGTCGGGCTCAGGGGCGCCCGGAGAGTGGCGATCGGGAGGAACGAGAAGTTGAACGCGAGATCGCCTGCATCGTGAACCTGCGCCGGAGAATTCAAGAATCCGCGAACGGCCGCCAGAGTGTTCTGCTGGTTCGAAGTGAACCCGACGATCTCGTCCCCGATCTTGACGGCGCCGCCCGTCGATGACATTCCCGAGGTGTTGTTCATGACGACGATCCCGACGGTGTCGTCCACCGTCACCGCGTTACGGAAATCCCCTTTGGGAGAGGCAAAGAACTTGATCTCATCGATGGTGGCTCTCGAGGGGCCGAGGGCACACGACGGGTTCATCGTCTGGAGGAAGTTGAGGCCCAGGAGCTCTCCCGACGGAAACTTGAGGATGCGAACGTGCAGGTTGTCCGCAACGTAATCCCGCTGGACGTTCGTGGTGAAGGCGGCGAGCTGACCCTGGGCGATCGAGAGCTGCCAGCCGTCGCTCTGATCCGCAGCCCAGAAGAGGCGCTTATATTCGCTCTGAACCTGGGCATCGGTGATCGTCACCCGATCCGCGATCCCGAGATTGAGCCGGCTCACCGAATTGTCCGTCTCCCGCACCGCCCACACGGGGAGTATCTCCTCTCCCGCCGGATGCGACATCGGGATCGTGCCGAAGACTTGAGGTCCCCGGAGGAGCGGTCCAGGGACCGCGCCGTTCACGTGGCCCATCCAGTGATTCGCGTGATCGGGGTCCTTGTACACGGGCCCGAACCACTCGGTTCCGATCTGAAGAATCGTGGGGGAGAGATAGTTGGCGACGTCGGTGGCCGCGATTCCCCACATCTGGACTTGGACACCCGTGTTGTGTCGCGCCGCGGCCGTTCCGTGCTGTCCCCTTTGACAGCCCGAGAACCGACCCGAGGTCGCGTCGAGGCCGGTGTAGTAGATCACCTCGTCCTCGATCATGAGGTGGCCCGACGGAGGATACTGGCTGAGGTCCGGACTCACGACCCCAATGAAGTTCTGTGAGTCGTCCACGTACGTCTGATTCGTGTTCGGGTCGGTCTTGTCCCCGAGCACGGTCGCGGTGGGAGCTACCCCGAATCCGACCGCCACTCGTCCGCCTCCGCGCGTCACGCGGTCGAAGGTGAGGGAAGCCGAGCCCGCGCCCGCTTTGCCGAATTGTCCGAAGTTGCAGGTGACGGTCGTCGAGCGGAGCCGGCTCGAGTATCCGAAGATCTGAACGGTGGCGCCGGCGGGGTGACTCTGGACCGAAGTCCCTCGAACGCCCCGCGTGATCTGGCTGGTGGCGGGGTCGTACGCGATCACCTCGCCCCCCACCATCCAGTAGGACAATTCATTTGCGGGCACCATCGAGTTGTCCCGGAGCTGCCAAGTGGTGGCGCTGTCCGTGATGGCACCGGCGAGCGTGGTCAAGAGCGAGGTACCCTCCGGACTGACATGCGTGAATTTCGCGTTCGGATGCGCGAATCCGTCCACCAGCAGCGCCGCATGGGCCCAGCGAGTTCCTTTCCAGTACGCGCCGATGTGGTACCACGTGCGGTCTGCGCTCGGGGCGAACGGGAATCGAATCCGCGCGAGACCGTCATCGATCAGGCAGTTGGAAACCCCGAGCGCGCCGTCCGCGAGCGTCAGCACCAATTCGGCGGTGGAGGCGTCGTACTCTACGCTGACTCGATTCGTCGAATCCGATTGGCGGATGTCGAAGAGGCGCGTCCCGGATGGTGCCGCATCGAAGCGGATCCAAAACTCCACTCCTCCCGCGGCCGCGTCCGGCATCTGCTGGGGAGGCGTCGCCCCCTGCGGGTAGGTGGCAAACACCTGATCCCAGCGATACGTCAGGCCGCCGTCCAACGGGCTCCCCTCGAGCGTGGAATCGAAGTGCTCGCGGTAATTGATCAACTGCGCCGTCCCTCGTCGATCGCGCGCCGGGGCGATCTGGAACCACGCCTCCCGATTCTTCGGCTGCTGCGGTTTCAACGTCGGATCGCTCAAACCCGGAAACACGTTGGGAGAGGTCAGCACCTTCGAGAAGAAGTCCACGGAGCGGTCCATGTCCGAGACCGTGAACCCCACGGCCTCGACGGACCGGACGAGCCCCCCGGCCGCCCCAGCAGGCAGCGTCAGAGCCAGTATCAGCAGCGCCGACGACGCGAAGATCTCTCGCTTCTTCATGACCCTTCTTTGTCTGTGCGTCCTCTGTGTCTCTGTGCCTCTGTGGCTGCCCTCGTTCACGCGCGCAGCCTCTCCCTGATC
>CAZGKV010000128.1:5408-12614 GCA_964526305.1 uncultured Planctomycetales bacterium
CCCACCGTCTGGATGTTCCCCGGAAGGCCGGAGGTCCCGATTTGGAGGAATTGCTGGAAATCGAGTTGACTCTCCAGTTCGAGCTGTACGGGTTCGAAGGGCGGACACACCGAGAGGACTTCTCGGAATCCTCTTCCGGCGGTCTCGACTCCGCTGGGCGCGTTGACGGACGAGTAGGCCTCGACCGTGACCACATCGTAGGAACGGAACGTCAGGGGCATCGTCCCGGTCGTGTCCAACAGGAAATGGACCGGATTCGCGGCGTTCACCGCGACGGCGATCTTCTGCTCGGTCGTGATTTCGTTCGCGACCATGAGGGCGGCAAGAAAGGTCTCCAGCCGATCGAAGGGCTTCTTGAAGAATCGTTCCGCCAGCATCATGGCCTGCCGGCGCGTGATCGCGGGATCTTTGCTTCCGAGAGTCCGGAGCCCTTCGAAGAGTGCGACGATAACCTCTCGGGGCGCCGTGTTGAGGTTGACGGGGTGACGGGTCTCGAGCTCGACGATTCCCCCCGCATAGGCCACGGGCACCTGCGGCGTCGTTTCCACGAGTTGGAAGCCGCTCGCGTACAAGCTGCGGCTCACCGTGACGGTGAGGGAGGGCCTTCCCGGAGCCGACACCCGTAACCGTGCTCCCCGGCCGTAGTGGAGCACGTCATCAGCGCGCACGCCATGAACGGAAGTGGACGGATCGTTGGGATCGGTTTGGACGCTCCCCACCCCCCGAATCCTCTGAGGGTAGACCCACCGCGCATCGCGATCCGAATAGAGCGTCAGGAAATCCTTGAGATCGACGACGCGGGTATCGACGAGGGGCGGGCCGGACCCGACGGGAATTTGGGGGAACGGGGTCAACGGAATGTTGCCTCCCCCCCCTCCCCCGGCGATTCGAGCAATCAAGAACGACGGCGCCGTCGTGACGTTGATCTTGCCCTGCTCGTCCTGAAGGGTCACTCCCCAAATCGTTCCTTGGATATTGGCCGAAGTGGCGGCGGGAATATGCTCCGAGGGTCGGACCTGGAACTCCGTAGGTCCGTCCGCGTAATAGGTCGTCCAGGGCGGCGTCGGGGAACGCCGTTCCAGGGAGTCATGACCCCGCATCATCCGCCAGGCGGCGTAATTGCGCGCGCCCTCGGCACCGTAGTCCGCCTGGCGAAACTCCTTGTGCGAGGCGGCGGTGCGTTCCTGAAGGACCATCGAGAGGACGAACGGCGTAGCGATGAGGACAAGCGCCAAGAGGACGGTGAGAACGATGACGAGCGCCAACCCGCGCTCGGAACCGCGATGCGCCATGGGATCTCCCCGGATCCCGCTCCTGGGACAACTGTACCCGGAAGGGAGTCCGGAGTCCAGGGTCCGAATCGCAAGACTTCTCGTCGGCGCTCCGCGCACGTACACTGAGCTGTGGATGATCGCGATCGTGGCCGGTCTGGACACCGGGGTCGTCGCGCCCCTCCTCTATTTCCTGTCCGCGATCGGAAATCTCGGACTGGCGATCCTCGTCGTCTCCCGCGGACGCGATGCGCGCGGCTCCTTCCCTCTGACGCTTCTTTGCCTCGCTCTTTTCGCGTGGCAGATGGGGGAGGGCTTGCGCGCGGCCACGGCGGCGTCCCACTGGAAGTACCTCCGGCTGGTCGCTTCGTCGGTAGCGCCGGCGTTCCTGTTCCACTTCGTGATGCACTTCGTCCGACGCGAGCGCGAGTTCGCCAAGATTACCTCGCTTCTGTACGGAATCACCGCCCTCTTCGCCCTCCTCACCGCCGGGGCGCTCTTCATCGGCGTGATCCGCGCGCTCGTCGACCATTGGATTTGGAACATCGTGTACATCGTCTTCCTCTTTCCCTTCCTCCTTCTCGCCTTCTTCCTGCTCTTGCGACGCCAGCGCGAGGCGGAATCGCGGGTCGAGCGCAACGCCACCAATTTCATCGCGCTCGGAATCGTCGTCGGCGCTTTCTCGGGATTCGTCGATCTCACGGTCGCCCTCGGAAATCCCTTCCCGCCTCTGGGCCATATCGGCGGGCTCGCGAGCACCCTGATCCTAGCCGTCGCGATCCTTCGACATCGCCTTCTCGACATGGATATTCCGTTTCAACGAATCCTGCTGATCCTGGCCGTAGCCGCCTCGGCGGTCATCGTCGTCGTCGCCTTTTCCACGCGCGTCGGCGGGGAGCGAGGAGACCTCCTGTTGGCCGTCACCGCATTCGTCATCGTCGCCGTCCTCGCGGTCTATCGCCTCGCGCTCCGAGCCTGGTACGAGCGCCGGGAGCAGCAGCGGCGGCTCGCCCTTCTCGGGACGATGGCCGCCGGCGTCGCGCACGAAATCCGGAACCCCCTCGCCGCCATCAAGGGAGCCGCGCAGTTCGTCCAGAAGGATCTCGAAGCGAAGAGATACGAGGGCGAGTCCGTCGAATACATGAAACTCGTCATCGAAGAGACCGATCGCCTGAATCAGGTCGTGGAGAGCTTTCTGGACCTGACGCGTCCTCTCTCCCCGGATCGGAGACCGGTCGAGCTCTCGAAACTCGTGGACGAGGTAGTGACGCTCCAGCGGGCCGCCGGAGGGCCTGCCATCGATTTCGAGCGCGAATCGAGGCCGACGATTTCGGCGGATCCCGACCTCGTGAAAGTCGCCGTCGGAAACATCCTGCGGAATGCGGTCGAAGCGGCCGCGAGGCGGGTCGTGGTTCGCGTGCGCGCCTTGAGGAATCATGCCGAAATCGAGATCGAGGACGACGGGTCGGGCATCCCGGCGGAGCGGATGGACCAGCTCTTTCAGCCCTTCTTCACGACCAAGGCGCGAGGGACCGGCCTGGGGCTGGTCACGGCGCGGCGCATCGTAGAGAGTCACGGCGGCGAGATCGGAGCGCGAAACGTCCAGCCGCGAGGCGCGCGGTTCACGATGCTCTTCCCCTCCGGCGGCGTTGACGTCTCCGTCGGGCCGCAGGTATCATGAGCCCCCATGCCCCACGATCCGCTCGTCCTTATCGTCGACGACGAACCCTCCATGCGAAAAGTGCTGGCCGGGTTTCTCAAGCAGGAGAACATCCGATGCCTCGCCTCCGAGAGCGGAGCCGACGCGCTCGAAATCCTGCACCGTCACGACGTCTCGGTCGTGATCTCGGATCTCCGGATGCAGGGAATGGACGGCTTGGCGCTCCTCGACCGGATCCACGAGATCGATCCCGCCATGGAGGTGATCCTCATCACCGCTTTCGGAACGGAAGACATCGCCCGGGAGGCGCTGAAGCGCAAGGCGGCGGACTACATCAAGAAACCCTTCGATCGGGACGAAATCCTCTTCGCGGTCCGGAAGTCCCTTGCCCGATGCGAAGCGGCCCTCCCCGAGATTCCCTTCGGAGAATCGGCCTCCATCCTCGGCCAATCCGAGCGGATGAAGGGCGTTTTCGCTCTGATCCAGAAGGTGGCGCCGACGAATTCCACCGTCCTGATTCGAGGCGAAAGTGGAACGGGAAAAGAGCTGGTCGCCCGGGAGATCCACGCGCAGAGTCCCCGGAAAGACAAGCCGTTCGTCAAAGTGGTGTGCGCCGCCCTTCCCGAGACCCTGCTGGAGAGCGAGCTCTTCGGGTACGAGAAAGGAGCCTTTACGGGGGCGGCCGGCTCGAAGCCCGGCCGATTCGAACTGGCGGAGGGCGGGACCCTCTTCCTCGACGAGATCGGGGACCTGACTCCTCCCACCCAGGTCAAACTTCTTCGCGTCCTCCAGGATCGGCAATTCGAGCGGCTCGGGGGAACGCAGACCCTCACGGCAGACGTGCGCGTATTGGCGGCCACGCACCGGGATTTGGAAACCCTGGTTCGGGAAGCGAAGTTCCGCGAGGATCTCTTCTATCGGATTCATGTTGTCCCCGTCACGCTGCCTCCGCTGCGCGAGCGACGGGACGATGTTCCGCTCCTCTGCGAGCGTCTCTTGGGGAAGTTCCGCACCCAACACGGGAAAGCCGACCTTCGTCTCGACCCACCAGCCGTCGAACGGCTCGGGGCGTACCCATGGCCGGGAAACGTCCGGGAACTTCAGAACGTTCTCGAACGCCTGGTGATTCTATCGTCGCAGGGAACCATCACCGCGGAGGACGTGGAGGCGTGCCTCCCCACGGGCGTCAAGTCACCCTCGGGCGGTCTGGGCGGGGCCCGTGCGGACGCGGAACGGCAAGCCATCGTGGAAGCCTTGAAGGAGACCGTCGGCAATCGCACTCGGGCCGCGCGAGTCCTCGGGGTCAGTCGCCGGACGCTTCACAACAAGTTGCGCGAGTACGGGATCGACTAGAACAATTCCCGCAACTCCCGCTCGAACTCCTCCCTGGAGCCCACGGAGTCGCGGACTTGTCGGAGGACCCGCTCCCGCAGTCTCCGCTTGGCATCGCGGAGCATGTGATCGACTCGGTGCTCCTCGATTCCCATGGCCGTCGCAATCTCCCCGTAGGTACCGGCCTCCTCCAAGTAGTACTTCCGAAAGACGGAGAGATGGCGGAGCTTCCCCTCCGATCGATACTCCGCCTCGATCCGATTCACGGCCTCCCGCACGATCGCGCGTCGCCACTCGACGTCGAACGAGGACACGGAATCCAGGCGTACGGGTAGGGCGCAAATCTCCTCCAGCGACACCCTCGATCCCGACGGACTCCGCTTCCGGGCGCCCTGGGCGCGGCGGACGTTCTGCATGAAGTGGTCGAGACATGCCTTGACGTAATGCCGAAGTCTCCCCTGGTCGCGGCGAACGCGGTCGAGCGCCCGATCCTCGATCAGGAATAGGAAGAACTGCTGCGTCAGGTCCTTCGCGTCCTCATTGTCCCGGCCCCAATGACGGCGCACGTAGCGGTACACCGGCCTCCAATAGGAATGTACGAGCGCATCCCAGCGGGCCGAATCGGATCCTCCGAGAAGTCTCGACCAGTGGGTATCCGCCAATCGAGTCTTGCCCGCAAAGATGTCGGTGTCCTTCTCCATACCTCTCTATGGCCCGACTCTTGTTGGGTAACTGTCCGAATTCATTACGGGATTCCCGACAAATCGTTCTCTTTCTACCGGGAGGAACTGGTTCGATTCATGGATTCCAAGTCGATGGGGAAGCGGGGGAGCGCCGTACTGCTCCCGATCCTCTTATCCGGTGTCGTCGTCTGGGTCCTGTCTCGGGACGTTCGGGTCACCCCGCGCACGGGCTCCGGGCGTCTCGCCCGACGGACGGAGGCGACTCTCCCCGTGGCACCGCTCCCACACTCTCCGAGTCGGAGCTCCGAGAGCGAGAACCGGAGTACGGTCGGGGCCCTTGGCGATGACCCGGCTCCGACCCGGCCCAAGCCGGACAAGGACTCGTATCGCTCGGCCTTGCGCGCCGGCCATGGCCGGATCGAGGCGTGGTGGTCGGACGAGAATGCGCGCGAAGATCTGATCACGGCCGCCGGCACCGTCTTGGGAGAAGAGTCCACTTCGGAAGATCAAGCCGGAATTCTGTGTGCGATCCTCGCCGCCGACGGATCCCCATGGTCGATCGATTGCCTCGTCGCGGCTGCGCGCCGATCCGCAACCCGCTCTCCTGCCCTTCGCCATCTGGCCACGATCGCCAATCCGGCGGCGAAGGAGTCTCTCGCCGAGATTCAGCGGCTGAGCCTGGATCGGGAAGTGGGCGAAGCGGCGGCCCGAGCCCTGAGTCGAATGAGCGGGGTCGAGCGAGAGTAACCTCGACTCTCTCCAGCCCAAACTTATGGATTCTCCTATCTGTTTTCTTGGAGGCGAACATGTTGCGCGCACGTACAGGGGTTTTGGTTCTCGTGTCTCTGCTCCTCGTTTTGCCGTGGGGATCCACCGGAGCCCAGGAGGCGGCCTCCGTGGCGCCGCTCCTCTCCACCAATTTCGACTCGGCGAGCGATTGGGCTCTTTCGGGGCTGTGGGCCGCGGACGCGACGCCTGCCTCCTCCACTTCCGGATCCAAGTGCCTCAACTACAACAACGGAACGAGCTTCCATACCGGCAGCCGGACCACCGGCGCCGCGCGATCCCCGAGCCTGAGCGCTCCGATGTGGGCCGAGTACACCATGATCTTTCGCTGTAACTACCAAACGGAAACCACCGGCACCACGTACGACAAGAGGAGCGTCAAGGCCTATCGCAACGGGCAGGTCGCCGTGACCTCCACGCTCGCGTCCTCCGGTACTGCGCCTTCGGCCGGTCTGTGCGGCGCGATGGGAGTCTGGCACAACCATTCGATGCGGATCCCCGCGGCGGCGAGCGCCGGCTCCGGCACGCTCCAGGTCGAGTTCGTCTTCGACAGCATTGACGGATACGACAACAATCATGCCGGATGGTTCGTCGACGATCTGACGATCTATGCGAGCGGACTGATCCCCCCGACGGGGGACGATCATGGGAACACGCCCCAAACGGCTACGTACGTCGGAGCGACGGGCCCACAGGCGGGCAGGATCGAAACGGCGGGGGACGTCGACTACTTCAAGATGCAACTCCCGATGGCTTCCGGAATGGGAGGAGGACCCATCCCGACCTATCGATTCACGGTTTGGACTTCCGATCTTTCCTCCACCATGGACACGACGGTGACGGTCTACCAGGGGACCACCACGACTCGGGTCGGATACAACGACGATTTCTCCGGGATGGGTCTCGCCTCCAAGGTGACCTGGAATTCCACCCTGAACGGTCAAACCTACTCGATCCGAGTGGCCCACTACAGTTCTTCGGGCACCGGGAGCTACAAGATCAACGTCCGATGGGATGTCGTTCCGGCCGACGACCACGGGAATACCGCGGGCACGGCTACGGTGCTCTCTTTCGGAGTACCGGCCACCGGAAAGATCGATCCGGCGGGCGATGTGGATTTCTTCCGATTCACGATGCCGGATGAGCCCATGGCAACCATCATGCCGATCGGGGGCGGGCTTCCCAATTACCCCCTCCGGAGAATCAATATCACCACCAATTCAGAATCCACCGGGTCAACGGATACGGTGATCTACTTGCTCGACAGTCTCGGCAATCAGGTTGCTTGGAACGATGACGCCGGACCGGGGGCCTATTGGTCTGAGATCGAGGTATCCCTCCGGGAAGACGGAAAGACGTACTACGTCAAAGTAAAGCACTACTCCAGTTCCATGACAGGTCCCTATACTCTCACCGTCGGTACGGTACTTCAGTAAACCGACAGGCGGGAGCACCTCATTCGGGGTGCTCCCGC
>CAZGKV010000129.1:0-12513 GCA_964526305.1 uncultured Planctomycetales bacterium
GGGGCCGAACGCGCAAGCCATGACCGCCTTGATGAAGAACAAGCTCGGACTCTCCGTGTTCGAGTACCCCAGCCGCGTTCTTCGAGCCGCGGGGCATCAGCGAGACGATCTCGCCCGTCATCTGCTCACCCTTGCCCCCACGTAGCCCCGCCGGGGCTACGCGCGCGCGGGGGAAGTCTTGGTCACGAAATCCGCCGACGGGCGGGCTCGATCTCGCCCTACCCGCTAAACAGATACATTGAAAGTTCCTTCAGACGCTTACGAATCATGGCGTAGTTTCGATTCCGAATTGCGGTTATGGCTTTCGAAATAACAGTGCCGCTCGCGACGGCCCGCATGCTCGTCAAGTGACCGCCGTTGCCCGGCTCGGCGCCGGGCCACGACACCCCTTGGAGGCCATTCATGGCCGATCTCCGGTCCGTTTCCCCCCGGCCTGGACTGGTACAGGGTATAGAATGGAATGGAAGGATGAAAACCGGGGACGGACCTTGAATCCCAAGCGCGTATGCTCCCAGTGCGGGACGTCCTTCTTGGGATCGCTTTGTCCCAAGTGCATCGCTTCCGAGAAGACCGAAGCGCGCGAGCCTCCCCCGGTGCCCCGTCAGAGCATCCGCGGGTTCGAGATTGTGGCGACCCTCGGCAGCGGAGGGATGGGAGTCGTCTACAAGGCGCGCCAACCCTCGCTCCATCGTTTCGTCGCGCTCAAGGTCCTTCCTCCCGACAAAGTGTCCCTCCCCGGTTTCGAATCGCGCTTCGAACGGGAGGCGCGGGCCTTGGCCGCCCTGACCCACCCGAACATCGTCGGCGTCCACGATTTCGGCAAGGAGGGCTCGCTTTACTTCATGGCCTTGGAATACGTGGAGGGTCAGAGCCTCCGAGAGTTGCTGGCGGAACGCCCCCTCTCTCGCGACGAAGTCCTGCAGTTCCTCGACCAAGTGTGCGATGCCCTCGAGTACGCCCATCGGGCGGGGGTCGTGCATCGAGACATCAAGCCGGGGAATATCCTGATCGGTCCGACCGGCCGGGTGAAAATCTGCGACTTCGGATTGGCGAAGATGCTCGATCCGAGCCTCCCTCCGATGACCCAGAGCGGAATGGCGCTCGGCACGATGCACTACATGGCTCCCGAGCAGATGGAGAATGCCAGGGAGGCGGACCCGCGCGCCGACATCTACTCGACGGGCGTCCTCGTCTACGAAATGCTCACGGGAAAACTCCCCGGGAACCGGCGCGACCCGCCCTCGCGGAGTGCCTTGCAACCCGACCTCGATCTGGACCGGCCCGTGCTTCGCGCGCTCGCGAAGAATCCGGGGGAGCGATATGCCGCGATGGCGGAGTTCAAAGAGGACATTCACAAGTCCGCGGCACCGCCCGGACGACGCGAGGGGTCTCGGCGCCTTTGGATCGCCCTGACCGCCGCGTTCCTGGTTGCGGGCGGGGGACTCGGTCTCGGGTGGAAGTGGATCCGCAAGCCGGCCGCTCCTTCCGCTCCCCCGGCGGCTTCCCATCCGCGTCCGCATCTCCTGACCGAGCACAATCCGGGAGGAGCCGCCGTAGTCTTCAGTCCAGATCGGAGCTTCATCGCGGCGGCGAGCTACCGGGATATCGATCTCCGCCGCGCGGCGGACTCGACGATTCTCCGGACTCTCGTGGGACATACGGCGTGGGTGACCTGCGTCGCGATCCATCCCGACGGTTCCACCCTCGCGTCCGGTTGTCATGACGGGACGATCAAGCAGTGGAGCGTCCAGGACGGAAGAGAGCTGCGGACCCTCTCCGGTCACGCGCAAGATGTTCTGTGTCTCACCTTCAGTCCGGACGGGAAGAGCCTGGCCTCGGGAGACGCGGCCGGAATCGTCAAGCTCTGGAATGAGACCGGCGGGACGACCTTCGACGAGTCTCCGGGCATGGTTCTCGCCCTCGCGTACAGCCCCGACGGATCCATCCTCGCCGTGGGGAGCGACGGCGGAGCGATTCGGCTCTGGAATCGACCCCAACGGCGGCTTGTGGGCAGACTGGATGGACATCGGGGAGCGATCCGATCGCTGGCCTTCCGCGGGGACGGCGGGAGACTGGCTTCCGCGAGCGAGGACGGCACGATTCGGTTGTGGGACGTAGAGAAAAGGGAACTTGTCCAGACGCTCGCGGGTCATGCCCAGACCGTCTGCACGGTCGCCTTCGATGCGCAGGGCGATCGGTTGGGATCGGGGGGGCGCGACAAGACCGCGAGGATTTGGGATTTGAAGGCGGGAAGCGTCCCCAAGTCCTACCCTGCCCGGACCGGCTGGGTCGTCGCCGTGACTTTCCGTGGGGACGGCGCATTCCTCTTCGCGGAAGGATTCGGTGCCAGGGTCGGCGTACCTTGAGAATCGACGACGGCGAGCGTCAATAGCCAGGCGGCGGAGATGCGCTGAGGGAGTCAAGCCCGATGGTCGTGGCGGTCGGGACGTAACCGCGGCTGGCCGCCTCGGCACACGCCTTCGAGACGTGGGTCGGGATCGAGGCGAAATCGATCGTGAAGATCCTCTTGCCGGAGCCCTTGACCAAGTCGAGCTCCTGGATCAGATTTCGAGTTTCCTCGGCCGGCGTGGGAAGATCTCCGATCCCATCCTTCCAGTCCCCCCTGAACCAAACCCCTTCCTGGACATGCCCGTCGATCGCGCCTACATAATCGGCATGACCTCCCAGACCCTCCGCTCCGGCGGCGAGAATCAGGAAACCCCGATTCCTTGCCTTCGACTTCGAGGAGATCTCCTTCACGAATCGAGCCATTTCCGGCTTGACGTCCTTCTTGTCCTCGACGGCCGCCTTCTGGACTTCGTCGTAATCGTACCCTGCGAGATTCAGGTAGACGCCGTCGAAGCCGTCCGCCAGGTTCCGATCGATGGATTCGAAGACAATTCTCTTCCACGCGGGGTCCCAGAAGCGTACATGAAAGCTCTCCGTCCAATTCTTGTTGGGGGCTGCCAAGAAGGAAGGGGTGCCGACGCGCCATTCCTTGCGCCAGTACGCCAGGGTGGAAATCGCCTCGGCTACTCCCAAGTACGCGATGACGATTTTTCTTCGACCCTCGCGAGCGGCGCTCGATTTCAGCGTGTCAACCCACGACTTCTCGCGAAAATCTTTCATCGCATCCGTCGAGCGAAGATGAGCGACGACCACCAAGTCGTAACGAGAGTCGACGAGCGCCTGCGCGGATCGTTGGAGATGGAGGTTGTTGGTCTGGATCGCCCAGGATCTTACTTGGTCGATCGGAGGGGGATCGCTGCCTCCCCGGTCGTGGATCTCGAGAGTGCTCGGATCCAGGGGTTCCTCGGATACGACGTCGGGTGCCGCCGTCTTCCAGATCGAAGTCGGAGCCCCCGCGTCGTTCCCGGAACGAGATTGGAAGGCGATCCAACGTCCATCGGGAGACCAGCACGGCGCTTCATCAGACGCGTCGCTTTGGGTCACCTGCTTCCATTCCCCGCCCGTGAGGGGGACGACATAGAGATTGGCTCGACCCTTTTCGTCGGAGGAAAAAACGATCCACTTTCCGTCCGGCGACCAGGCCGGGTCGCGTTCATTCCCGGGAGAGGAGGTTACCGGCAGGGCATCCCTCCCGTCCGGCTTGATCGTAACCAGATCCCAGTGAGCCCCACCCCGCCTCCGTCGCTGAAAGACGATGCGGTCGCCGAGAGGAGACCATGCGGGTCGGCGATCGTCGAAGCCGGAGGTCAACGGTGCGAGTTCGCACCCATCCGCCCGGATCTTCCATAGGCTTCCTTCTTCTCCGTCCACTCTCGCGAACACGATCCACCGCCCCTCGGGCGAGAAACTCGGTTCGAGACAGGCCTGAGGCCCCTCCAGGTTTGGAACCCGGAACTCTAGGCTGCCGTCCCAGGCGATCGTGGTGATCCCGGTCCTTCCATTGACGTCGAGGGAGTACGCGATCCGACCCGTGGCGGCGTTCCAGCTCATCCCCGGCCTTAGATCGAAGGGCTCGAGTCCCTTCGGCAGGGGGAATGCTCCCTTGCTTCCCGAACAGAGGCGAGGGAGGTTTGCGGGAGCTATGTCCAGGCCTCCCTCGAACCGGAGAAATACGATCGTCTTGCTGTCCGCCCCGAAGAGGGGATTCTGGGCACTGGCCGATTGCGTGGGGGCATACTGCAACTCGGCGTGGTCCGTTCGTTTTTCGGCGAGGGACTTTCGGTTCCGCGGTCTGAGGTGGCGACCGAGCTTTCTCCCGTACTCCGGATGATCCCTCAGCGCCGGCAGGACGTCGTTGACCTCGATCCAATCCTGCGGGAAGTTCCAGAACGTATCGGACAGACGCACGCGCAGCGGGAGCGGATCGAGAGGCTCTTCCTCCAGCTTCGCGGTAGCCTTGGAGCGTTGCAGCAGCGATCCAGCTCGTTCCAGTGCCGCCCCGATGCGGCCTTGTCGGAGATCGATACGAATCAGGTAATACCCTACGAGATACTGGAGGGATTCGTAGGAATCCGGAGCCCGGAGGCACCTTTCAAGAAGCTGTCTCGCCAGGTCGAGATGGCCTTTCTCGTACCAGCAGATGGCCAGGTCCGCCCAAGTCTCGGGGAGGTCGTCTCCCAATCCACCGAGGATGCCGATGGCCGTATCGGGATCTCCGCGCAGCAAATGGGCCATCGCTTCGAACCGGCGCGCGTCCGGCCCCTCGACATTTCGCGCGACCGCCAACACCTCGTCCGGAGTACCGAAGGTCAGCTGAACCATGGCGGAAAGAATACCGACTTCGCGACGCCCAGGCCTACGGTTCCGAGCCGAAATCAGGTCGGCCCGGCCCCCGTCGATAGTTCCGCAATGAAGCCGCTCGATCGCGCGGAGGATCAGGAACTCGTACGAGAGATCCTCGGCGTTCTCCGTGAAGGCCTCGCAGGCCTTGGTGTGTTCCGTCGTCCCTAGTTTCCGTACGAAGCGGCCTACCGGATCTCCCGCCTTGGCGAGCGTCTCCGCGCAGGCCCGGATCCCATCCCCCTCGACGATCTGATCGATTCGCCTGTGGTCGGCGAGATGGAAGCGCGTTGTCCGAAATCGCAATCCGATCGAGGCCCGGAGGTAGGCTCGGTTCCACTCGATATTTCCAGGGTCGCGGCGGAGGCGGTCCGCATAGTAGGTAGAGGCGATCTCGTATTCTCCCACTTCGAGGGCGATCAAGGCCTCCATCGAGCGGAGGGAGGGACGATCGGGATCCAGCTCCACGGCCTTCCGGCACATCCCCCACGCCGTCTCCCAGTGCTTTTCGGCGACGAGGGTTTCGACCTTCTTCTCGAGCCGATCCGCCCGAGCCGCAGGGCGATACCGCCAAACCGCGGTTCCGACCCCGACGGTCAGGAGCGCGGCCGCCGCGAGCGTCCACCGTTTCCAGGGGCGCCTCGCCAGCCACGCGCTCAGATCGGCCTTCAGCTCCGCGGCCGAGGGGTATCGAAGAGCCGGGTCGCGCTGGGTGGCCCGTCCGATGATCCGTCGCAGACCGCGATCGCCAATGGACGGGGAGCTGGGGAGCGACAGGAGCGATCCGGTAAGGAGGGCGTACAGAGTCATGCCCAGTCCGAAGACGTCCGTGCGCTGATCCAACGAGGTCGATCGAGCGGTCAATTGCTCGGGAGCCATGTATCCCGGAGTTCCGCGTACGGGATCCGAAGCGCCCTCGGCCGGGGGGAAGAGCCGCCGGCCTGCGCTGAAATCGGCGAGCTTGGGGACGTCGTTCGAGAGGAGGATGTTGGCGGGCTTCACGTCCATGTGAAGAAATCCTTGACGGTGCGCGGTCTCGAGGGCCCCTGCGATGTCCCGGACGATCTCCACGCCTCGCCGAACGCTCCACGGGCGCCGGGAGACCGCCTCGTGCAGCGAGCGCCCTTCCATCCATTCCATCACGCAGAACAAGCGATTTCCGGCCCTCCCGCTGTCGAAGACGGAGACGATGTTCGGGTGGCGCAGCCGCGCCATCGCGACGAATTCATTCCGGAGCGCCTGGACTTGACCCTCTTCTAATCCCGAGATGCCGATCACCTTGACGGCCACGGTGCGCCGCAACGTTCGATCGTACGCCCGGTAGACGGTTCCCGCTCCTCCCCGGCCGACCTCCGATAAGAGGACATAGTGGCCCAGGACGTTCGCAGGATTCTCCGCGGCGCGCTGCACGTCTTGGAGGATCGACTCCTCCTCCGTTTCCTCGCCGGCGGAATCGGTCAGGAGCTTCCCCACGCGTACGAGGGCGTCGCGCGACACCGGCGTCATAACCCGAGCCCCTCCTTGAAGAGATGAAGCAGTTCATCCTCGATTTCGGAGGGGTCTTCCAGCGTCTCCTGAATCAGCGAGCGGATGATTCCTTTCAAGGCCGCGCGGGCGTGCTTGAGGAGTTTCTCGACGTCCTGTTCGGTGATCTTCAGTTCCTCGGCGATCCGGCCGTACGTGGGTTGCGTCCGCCCCAGGTAGTACTTTTCGAACGCCCGGAAGTGGCTTTCTTGCCCGTTGCTCGCGTAACGTTCCCGGAGCATTTTCAGGGCCTGTTCCAACATCGTCGCGGCCCACACCTCGTCGAACTCCGCCGGTCCGGGATCGGCCGGGGCGGTGAGGACCATCGGATCGTCGCCCGCATCGAGGGAGAAGGTTTTTACCCCTCCGCCCCTCGCGAGCGCCTTTCGGGCCCGTTCCTGATCCTTGAGAAAATTGTCCAGAATGACCTTGAGATAGTTGCGGAAGCGGCCGCGCCCTCGCTCCACCCGCTCCAAGTAGTCTTTCTCCATCAACCACGTGAAGAAGGTCTGGGTCAGGTCCTTCGCGTCCTCGTTGGTCTTCGTCCAGCGGCGTCGGACATGGGCATAGACCGGCTTCCAGTAGAGACGACAAAGGCGTTCCAAGTGTTCGCGGGCTTCGGGGAAACGGAGATCGGCGGCTCTCAGGACCGCGGTCCAGGAGGTGACGGGGAAATCGCCGATGCCACCGCCCATGGAGGTGATTCCATCGCGCCTCATCTCCCGGATTATATCACCGTCCTTCGCATCGAGACCCTCGGCCGCGGCGTCTTGCTCGAATGAGTTCTCTTGGGTCGTGGAGTGTTTGTTCGGGGCTTCGATCCAACGGCGATCGGGAGACCGTTTTCCCCCGGGAGCACGATGGAATCGTCCTCGCACCGGGAACGATGTCGGCATGAGAGTCGGTCCTCCTCCAGGAGGTTACGAGGTCTCGGGGAAACCGGGAGGTGGAAATTCCGCCGACTCGTTTCCCTCTACGGGGAGTACCCCGGCGGAGGCGTCGCGGTGAGACGGTCCAGCTCGACCGTCGTAACGTATTCGACGTACCCCTTCTCCTTGGCCTTGTCGTACGCGTCCTTCACGTTCTCCGGCTTCGTCGCGTAGTCGACCGTCAAGACCGGCTTGCCCGCCCTCAAGAATACCTCGAGACTCCGCTCGTAGTCCTTCGTGTCGTCCGCGTTCATCGCCAAGTCCCCCGGCGCGCCGCCGGTCTGACCCCGGAACCAGACGTGTTCCTGCGCCTGAGCGTCGACGGCGCTGAGATAGTCCGCGTGCGCCCCCAGTTCCGCTGCGTTTTGTCCGATCACGAGGAATCCCGGCTGCTTCGATTTGACGTACAGGGAGATCTCCTTCACGAACGCGACCATCTCGATCTCCGCATTCTTTCCATGTGCGGCCGCGGTCTCGACCACCGGCTGGTGGATGTAGCCTTCGAGCCAGTCGAGGTAGATCCCGTCGAAGCCATCCTCGAGGATCCGATCGAGATACTGAAAGACGATTGTCTTCCACGCGGGGTCCCAGAAGGCTACCGGATAGTTTCCGGTCCAACCGTCGGGATCGGTGCTGACGATGAAGGGCGGATTCCCAACCTTCCAACCCGGAATCCAGTACCAACGATAATCCTCCGCTTCGCCCACGTCGATGTAGGCGAGGACCCACTTGCGTCCATCCTCATGATTGGCACTGGCTTTCAGCCTGGAGACGAGGCCCCTGTCGTCGTAGGTCTGAGAGTCCGAGATGGAACGCACTTGGTCGATCACGAGGAGGTCGTAGCGCGAATCGGCCAACGCCTTGGGATTCTCGCGTTGCTTCTGGATTTGGTAGGCCCAGAAGCGGACTTGGGAGAGGGTAAGTGGAGGGCCGAGGCCCGTTGATTCTCCGCGGTTTCCGCCGCACCCGGTCAGGAGAGAAGCCAGAAGGAGGGTCGTTCTCATGAGAGAGGCTGCGAAGCGCCCAAGAATCCCGGAGGAGAAATCGACAGAGGAGATGTCGATCACTGGAATCGCTTCTGAATGTACCAGCGGGAATTGCTCTCCCCGAGCGTATAGTCCGACCCCACGACATGGAGGGCGTCCGAATCGATCGCGATGCCTGGAGCGCGGTCGTGGCCTGCGCGACGGCTTAGAAATTCTCTGCCCGAATCATGAGCGCCTTCACCGTTCCGGCGCCCAGGGTACTGGTGAGGGCGATGGCGAACACGCCGGTCTGGGCCGTCGGCGTGGACCTGGCCCTACCCGGCAACGCGCTCGTGATCAGGTAGTCGCCCCGGTTGGTTGCTCCATCCACCTCGATGCTCACGATGCCGTCGACGCCGATCGACACGGTTGCGGCGGCGGGTCCTCCGTAGACGACCACGCCAAGAACCCCCGGGTGGGCGGAGAGGGTGGTCGTGGTCACCGAAAGGTCGGCGGCCGTATTGGCGATGACCACGTGTCCCGCGATCAGCAAGCCGCCCGAGCCGTTGTTGAGCTCGACCGTCATCGAGTTTTGCTTCACGCCTACGTGACCGTTGAAATAGCCCGCCCAAGGGTTGGTGGAATTGTCGACGTATCCCAGCCCTCCCCAAACCGTGCTGCTGTAGAGTCCTACGACTCCCCCGGAGTTGGCTCCGCCGCCGATCAGGTATCCTAGGACACCGGCATGGTACGAAGCCGTACCCGGCCCGGCCTCTCCGTACACACCCGCGAAAGAGGATTCGCCGGAGAGGGACCAACCGGTCCCGCCGATCGTCGTGCTCTTGGTTCCGGAAATGGCTCGACTCCCCGCAGTTGCGGAAGTCGAAATCGTGCTGAAGTCGCCGGTCGCGGTGAGCCGGAGCTTGGTCGCGGGGGTTGCCGAGTCGTCGTGGATGTACAGGATGTCACCCGTCATCCCCTGGATGGGGACCGTGGCCTCGAGGAGCGTACCCGTCGTCAGGCCCGTCCCTGAGGCTTGGATGAGCCGGCCCGTTGTCACGGAGTTTCCGGCGACATTGAGCGTCACGGGGGCCTCGCCGGTCGAGAGAACGTTCAACGTGTTCGCCCCGTTTGCTCCGTTGACGAGGCTCAACCGAATCAGCTCGCCGACGCCGAAGCCGTCGATGCGAAGGACTGCCGACGGGCCGGTCCTCAGCTCTCCCACCCGCGCCGCTCCGTCGATCCAGAAGGAGGCGGAGGCTTGCGCCGCGATGGCTTGATTCTGAATGTACGCACTGCCTCCGTCGAGGGTCAAGGTCCGCGTCCCCGTCCCGTCGCGATACCGCAGCCTCCCCGTTACGCTGTCGTAATAGAGACCGCCCGCCGTCGTGTCGCCCGTGGCGTCGTACGGCAAGGTGAAATACCCGCTCGATCCGAACGTCAGCCGCGCATTCAGGATCTGCACCGCGGTCACGCCGGTGCCGGAGCCGAATCGCAAGCGGAGTTGCGGAGTTCCAACGCCATCGTTCGTCCGGACCTCGACGGCCTGCCCCCACGCGACGGTCGAGAGCAGGATCGGGAGTACTGGCATACTATTGCCCCACGAGCGCTTCTTGAACGCCGAAGTACGCGGGCTTCTTCTCGAAGTTCTCGTTGAAGAGCGTCGGATGGCCGTTCGGAAGCCAGTCGGGGTCGCCGTCGTGCACCCCCCAGATCACCAGCGTCTTGTGACGACGCGCGGCCAGGAACGTCTGGACGATCCTCTTATACGTCTGTTTCTGCTGCTCGTAGTCGGCCTCGCCGGCGTCGGCCGGGAGCTCCACATCCAGCTCGGTGATGTAGTTGTCGAACCCGAGGTCCGCGATCTCGTTCATGCGCGCGAGGAGCGTGGCCGCGTCGAAGCTCGTCGGAGTCACGTGCAATTGCCATCCCAGGGCATGCACCGGGGCGCCCTTTCCTATCAGATCAAGGAGCAGCGCCTTTGTGCCCTCGTACTTGGCCAGGTTGCTCTCGATGTCGAACTCGTTGTAGTACAGCACGGCGTTCGGGTCGGCCTCATGAGCGCGGACGAAGGCCTTGCGGATGTAGTCATTCCCCATAGCATTGACCCACACGTGGCCCTGCCGTAGCGTTCCGTCAGCGTCAACGGCTTCGTTTACGACGTTCCAAGCGGTGATCTTCCCCTTGTATCGTCCGACTGCCGTGTCGATGCGGTCGTTCATGATGGACTCAATGTTCAGATTAGGGCTCTTGAGCCAGTCGGGATGTTCCTCGAACCAGACCAGGGATTGAGCGCTCAGCTCCATGCCGCGGTCGAGGCCCCAGGCCACCTTGGCGTCCATCTCCGTGAAATCGTGTTCGTAGGGGCCCGGGTGGGAACCATCCCCCAGGAACGTTCCCACGGTCATCGCGTTGAACTGTGTCTCGAAAACCTTATCGTAGGCATCCGTGCGGCGGTCGGTCTCATACAGGGAACCGAGGAGAATGCCGCGCTGTTGGGCGAGCGTCTTGAGAGGAACGGAGTCGGTGTCGGCACTATCCGACGAGACGCACCCGAGAAGGGCGAGGGCGACAGAGGAAACAAGCCAGAGGCGCGCAACACGATCTCTTCCCGATTTCATGCCCATCCAGCACCTCCCACAGACAGCTACGAACGCCTTGCAAACCCCGGAGCCGGAATCTTCTGGCACCGCGTATTTCGACAAATCTGACCTACAGCCCCAAAAACCAGGTGTCCCCGTAGTAGATCCCGGTGGATGCCCCGCCGAACAGAACCAATCGCTGGCTGACCGGGTCGTACACGGTGGTGTGTCGCATCCGCGGCTCGGGCGAAGTTCCCCCCGGACTCAAGAGCTTCCACTCCGAGGAGCCGCTGACGGGAAGGGACAGCTCCCACACCTCGTTCGAGAACGAATTGTTGCTCGTTTTCCCACCCATGAGGATCATCCGCTGATTGGCATTGTCGTAGACGGCCGCAGCTCCGTCACGCATGCTGGGAGGGGTGCCCGTGGGAGTGAGGATCGTCCACGTGATGGCTCCAGTCGTCGGCAGCGAAAGGGCATGGACGTCGTTGTACGCAGTGTAGGAAAGCGATGGGAGCGTGGTGACCGATCCCCCGAAGACGATCATGCGTTCGTTGCGAGCGTCGTAGATTGCGATGTGAAGTTCGCGAGCAACCCCCAGGATCAGTGGTGTCCACACATGCGTCTCTGCCGGAGCAGGCAGGGAGAGCGCCCGCACATCGTCGAATGTGCCGCCGTTGTCGTCGCTGCCTCCGAAAACGATCATTCTCTGATTCAAGGGGTCGTAGATGGCGCTGTGGTACCTGCGCGGAGGCTCGGTCAGCCCAACAGTGGCTACGACGCTCCACTTGGAATCGGTCAGCGAGTATTGATACACATTGTTGGTGAGCATCTCTCCCACAGGACCTCCGCCGAACACCACGATTCTGTTGTGCTTGGAATCGAAAATGGCGGAGTGACCCGCGAGAGATCCACCCATCTCTGTGCCCGCCGACCAGGCGGTGCCCGGGACTAGCTGGAGCGATTGGACGTCCTTGAGGGAGCCGCTGGCGTTTCGACCTCCGATGACGATCATTCGCTGCGAATCCGCATAAACCGCCGCATGCTCTGCTCGTGAAGGGGATGACGAAGCGCCGGTACTCCACGTCATGGCCCCCGTAGTAGCGCTCGCGACGGATGATGCGGGCCCATCTCCCATCGCGCCGAACGCGCGAACGCGATAGTGGAACGTGGTGATCGGATCCAGTCGGATGTCGGCGAAGGCGCGGGCGCCTCTTTCTACGCTCGCGTGGTCCGAAAAAGTCACCCCGTCGCGGCTCCTTTGGATCTTGAACCCGTCGCTCTCCGACGCGTAGTTCCACGACAAATCGATCCGCGCACTCCCCAAGGCGGAGGCGGTGAACTCGGTGGGTGCGGCCTGCGTGGATCCGGCCGCACCGGAATCTCCTCCGTTGTCGCCCCCGCCGCCTCCGCAGCCGCTGCATCCGACGATCTGGCTCGATAGGACGGCGGTGGCGCACCATACGATTCGTTTCATAGTCTCGATCTCCACACAGGACTCGTAACCAGCTGCGGAGGGGGCGCGATTCCCGGAAGGAAAAACTTCGGCCGGAGAATTCGTCTCCGCAACTCGGCGGCTCTGCGTAGGAGTTCGACATGGCGGTGTTTTCGAGCACGTTGCGCGGGCGCGTACTGAAGTTCCACAGCGCGGCCGTGGAACCGAAGACGCTCCTGGTCCTCTCGGTAGAGGGAACGGAGTCGATCTCCGCGCCGTACCGATTCGAGTTGGAATTGGTGTCGAGCCACGGCGCGATCGACTCCGCC
>CAZGKV010000130.1:0-12417 GCA_964526305.1 uncultured Planctomycetales bacterium
TGCACCCTCGGCGCCGCCACCGCGGCCACGATCCTACCGGGATGAGCTCTAAACGCACTCCCACGGCCGGTTCTCCGGAAGGCAACCGATAGGAGCCGAGCCATGATGAGACTCGCCTGCATTCTTCTGGCGGCCGCCGGTCCAGTCTATGGGGCCGACGAAGATCTCTACCCCATCGAAAAGGGAAACAGCTGGGAGTTTACCGACGGATGGACCACCTATACCTACGTGGTCGAGGAGAGGTCGGGTAAGGACGCCGTCCTCACCGCTCGGGAAAACGGTCAGCTTGCCTCACGAACCCTGATCCGAATCGAAAAGGACGGGATCTACGAGATAGGAATCGAGAACGGGTCAGGCGCGGCCAAGCACGCTAAACCGGTGCTGGTCATTAGGTTCCCGGTGAAGGTGGGGGACTCATGGAAGGGCCTGCTCACCATCAGCCGGCACAGGTATGAGACCGAGACCAAAGTCCTCGGCGAAGAGAAGGTGGAACTGCGCGATGGGGCCAAGAATGCAGTCGTCATCGTGACCACGGGGGAGACGTACGGCTCCAGCGTAACCCTCAAAACGTGGTACGTCCGGGGGATCGGTCCGGTCAAGTCGCTCCTCATCGCATCGACCGGCGGTCAGCAAATGACCTTCGAGTATCAGCTCGTCAAGGCGAACGTGAAGCCGGTGAAGAAGCGCCCGGTGCCGCAAGCTCGGAAGTGCGGGAAGTGCGGCTCGGTGGTAGCCAAGGATGACAAGGTCTGCGGCGAGTGCGGGACCGAGCTAACACCCCAGAAATCGGAACGTTGCGGAAAGTGCGGGGCGAAGCTCGAGGCCAAAGAGAAGCACTGCGGAGAATGCGGCGAGCCCCGTCGCAAGGACGAGTAAACGATTCCGGGATCCGGTTCTCCAGAGGGAAAGGAAAGGAGATTCGTCATGCTAAGAAATATGATCATGGCCGCCGCCTTCGCGGTGTGGGGACTTCATCCCGCAACTGCGAACGAGCAGCTCTATCCCATCGCCCAGGGGAATGCCTGGGAGTACAAGGCCGGCCAGAACACCAGTCGCGTCAAGGTGGTGCGACGGGAGGGTGAGGTCTGGGTCCTCGAGCATACGCTTCGAGGAAAGACAATCTTCACGGAATACCTAAAGGTGTCGCGCGACGGAGTCCGGATTACCAAGTGGGTCACCGCCAAGGGAGAGGTCGAATTCCAGCCTCCGGTGTTGGCGATGAAGTTCAACGCCAAGGAGGGAGACTCCTGGACGACCGCCTCCGAGATCGCAGCCGGTTCCCTGGAATATGCGGTCGAAGTTCTCGGCGAAGAAGAGATCGAGGTCCAGGCCGGCAAGTATACGGCGATCAAGGTCCGAGCCACAATGACGGAGCAGAACGCAACCACCGTCATCGTTCAGTGGTACGCACCCGGCGTGGGGATGGTCAAGGAAGAGACCGAGGCCGATATTCAGGGTAAGAAATCCGAGTTTTCGAAGGAGCTTTCCAAGTTCACCCCGGCGCGCGGCGGGGATCGCACGGAGGGCGGCGTCCGGTGTCCCAAGTGCGGCGTGGAGGCGAAACCCGGCAAGAAGTTCTGCACCGAGTGCGGAGCGAAGCTGACCCCGCCCAAGAAGACCGTTGCGGAGAAGTGCGGTTCGTGCGGCGCGAAGTACCAGGGTGCGGAGAAATTCTGCAGCGACTGCGGCGCTCCGCGAGGCCCGCGTAAGTCGGAGAGCAAGCCCGATGTCCAGAAGATGTTCGATCAGGGCTTCGAGCTCATGAAGAAGAAGCAGTGGGCCGAGTCGGAAGAGATCTGGACGAAGATCATCGAGATCGACCCCAAGCAGGGCGGCGCCTGGAACAACCGGGCGATCTGCCGCCGCGAGCAGGGAAAGGCGGAGGAAGCCCTGGCCGATTCGAACGAGGCGATCCGGGTCATGCCCCAGGAGGGGCGGTCCTACTGGGTGCGCGGGACGATCTACCGCCTGCTCCAGCAGAACGAGAAGGCGCTGGCGGATCTCCGGCGGGCGATCGAGCTCGATCCGAAGCTGGAAGAGCACATTCGGCCGATGATCGAGGAGATCGAGTCCGAGTCGTAGTCGCTCCGAACCAGGGACTCCGCACAGGGGTCCCTGGTTTTTCTTGTGAGAACATCTTTAATTGCTGTTACAAATTATTCATGGGTTCGTCTTATCTCCGAAAGGTTCCCCACCTCCCTCAACGAGGGTCGGGCCCGCGGGCGCGGGGGTTCCTACCCCCCGAACCCGCGGCCCGACCAAACCGAATCCTGAAACCTCGATCCTCTCCCGGCGGTAAGATTCTGGCGTGAGGTCCGCGACGCTGGCGCTCCTGCTCCTTCCGTTCGGCGACGATCTGAGCGAACACATCGACGGCGAGATCGACCGGAAGCTCGCGGCCTCGGGAATTCGGCCGGGCCCCCCGGCGGACGACTACGAGTTCTTCCGTCGCGTCCATCTTGATCTCCTGGGTCGTCTTCCCCGATCCGAGGAGATCCGCGCCTTCGCGAAATCCCCCGACCGGGGACGTGCCATCGACGCACTCCTGGACAGCCCGGAGGCCGCCCGCTACTGGGCGGATCGTTGGCTCCGTCGGCTGGTGACGATCGACCTGCGGGAGGGGGATCCCGGAGTCGTCGATTTCCCGGGGTTTCACGGATGGCTCGAGAAGATCTGGCGCGAGAGGATGCCCTACGACCGGTTTGCCGCGCTTCTCATCGCCGCGGAGGGCGAGCGCGACCGGAGTCCTGAGGTCAATTTCCTGGCGAGGTACGCCGATCCGAAACGTCCGCCCAGCGAGGTCGCCGGTCGAGTCGGCCGCGCGTTCCTCGGACTCCAACTAGAGTGCGCGCAGTGCCACGACCATCCCCACGAATCGTGGACTCAGAAGGACTTCTGGGGGTTCGCGGCCTTCTTTGCGAATCTAAGGCTGAGAACGCGCCAAACGTTCGACGGTCTCCGAAGTAAGCTCGTGCAAGAAGGGCCGCTGGAAACTCCGGTCGTGAGCGTGGTCGACGAAGGGTGGAAGATGTCGCCCCGATTCCTCGACGGGCGATCGCCCGCAGCCGGCCGGCGGCCGCGCGAAGAGCTGGCGCGGTTCATGATGACGATGCCCGGAAGGCAATTCGCTCGGGCCTTCGTCAATCGCGAGTGGGCCCACTTCATGGGACACGGTCTCGTCGAGCCCGTCGATCAGATTACGGAGAAGAATCCCCCCTCCCACCCGAAGCTCCTGGAGATTCTGGCCGAGGACTTCGAGAAGAACGGGTACGACGTGCGCCGGCTGTACCGCGCCATCCTCCGTTCTCGAGCCTATCAGGCCTCCTGTCGGAAGGAGGGGAAGGTCGATCCGAGACTCTATGCCCACAAGCCGTTGAAGCCCCAAGGCCCGATCGAATTCCTGAACAACTTCGAGTACGCGCTCGATCTCGCGACGTTTTTTCGGACCTTCTACGATCAGTACCGGGGGAACAAGGACCTGCCGGAGTCCTACAAGAACCCCGTGGTCTTCCGGGTGTACATGACTCAGTTCATCGCGGGTGTCCTTGCCCCCGGGGGGCGCGCGCCGGAGGAAATCCCGTACACCGGCAGCTCCCGACTCGCGCTGAAGCTGATGAACAATCGGGATCTCCACGGCTTGATGAGCGCCCAGTGGGGGCACTTGAAGCGGACGTTGGAGACCCTCACGGATCCCGGCGCGCGACTCGAGGAGATTTTCCTGACCCTGCTCTCGCGGCCCCCGGACGATGCGGAGCGCAAGCGCTATCTCGAATACGTCTCCCGCAAGCGGGGGGAGGCCACGGCGTACGAAGACCTCTACTGGGTGCTGGTGAATTCGCCCGAGTTCTTCTTCAATCATTGACCATGTGTGACTGCACGCGGCGCGATTTCCTCCGACTTTCCGTCGGAACCACGGCGGCCCTCGCGTCGAAGTTCGGCTTCGCCTGGCCGGAGGCGGCCGGTTCTGCGAAGTCCGTAATCCTGCTGTGGATGGCCGGGGCGCCGAGTCAACTCGATACCTGGGATCCGAAGCCGGGAGCGGAAACCGGCGGGCCCTTCCGCGCCATCGACACAGCCGCCCGCGGCGTTCGAATCTGCGAGCATTTCGCGCGAGTCGCGCGACAGATGAATCGGATTTCGCTTCTCCGGACGGTGCACTCCAAGGATCCCAACCACGACACGGCCCGGTATCTTCTCCATACCGCTCACCGCCGGGAGCCGACGGCGGATCACCCGCACGTCGGGAGCCTGATCGCCCGCGAACTGGGCCGCCGCGCGGAAGGACTGCCCGGCTGCATCGCGATCGGGGGCGATCCAATCGCCGGTTCCGGGTACCTCGCGCCCGAATTCTCTCCCTTTCTGATCGAGAAGATCGACCGCCCGCTCGAAGATGTCGAGCGTCCCCCGGGAGTCAATCGCTGGAGGCTCGAGGATCGCGAGAGACTTCTTCAGGAACAAACGCGGCGCTTTCAAGAAACTCGGCGCGACCCGATGGTCGAGCATCACCGTGAGGCGTACCAACGCGCCTTCGCCCTCATGCGTTCCCGGCATCTCCGTGCCTTCGACCTATCCGACGAGGACGAGAAGACCCGGCGGGCGTACGGGGAGGCCCCGTTCGGCCGAGCGTGTCTCTTGGCGCGCCGGCTCGTGGAGGCGGGAGTACGATTCGTCGAGGTCCAGTTGGGCGATTGGGACACGCATGCGGACAATTTCAACCGTACCCGGAAACTCATCGAGATCCTGGATCCCGCATTCGCCGCCCTCGTCGGGGACCTCGCGGATCGGCGACTTCTCGATTCGACTCTCGTGGTATGCATGGGCGAGTTCGGCCGCACCCCGAGAATCAACAACGCCGAAGGGCGCGACCATTTCACGCGCGCTTGGTCGGTGGCGCTCGCCGGCGGGGGCATCTACGGCGGCCGCGTCGTGGGAGAAACGGACGATCGGGGGCTGGAGACCCGGAAGCGGCCGGTCTCGGTGGACGATCTCTACGCGACGCTTTTTTCGTGCTTGGGAATCGACCCACAGAAAGAGATGGTCACGGAGCGCGGCCGCCCCATCCGAATCCTGGAGAGCGGGGCGCCCGTGCGCGAACTCCTTACATGAGGTGACTCGATGCTCCTCCTCCTTGCTCTCCTATTCCAGGACGATCCCCTCCGATACAAGTTCGAGAAGGACTCGTCCCGGAACGTCTCCGTGGACCTGGCGCTCGGCCTCAAGCTTACCGGCACTTCCGCCACGATCGATTTCTTTCGCTCCCTCTCTCCGTTCTTCTCTTTCGAAAGGATCCGCCTGCGGGGAGACGGGCGGCGATCGGTGCTCGGTCTCGAGCGTCTCCGACTCCAGTATCTCGAGGCGCGCGTCGACGGGCGCTACGACGATCAAGACTACGAGTATGACTTCACCTCGGATCGTCCGCCGGGGGATCTTGATAAGGACAAGTTGAAGCAAATGCTCTGGTACATCTTTGCGGGCGGAAAGACGTTTCGGTTGACGGGAGAAGGTGCGTTGGAAACGGAAGACAAGGACCAAGACGCCACGGGCGAAGTCCTCGACCACTTCGCCCTCGCCGCCGTGCGACTTCCGGAGAATCGGGCGGCGAAATGGGAATCGAAGTTCGCGACGAAGCGGGTCCAAAAGGACAACGGAGGGCGGTTCGAAATCGTCCAGAAATCCCGGCTCGAGAAGTTCTCCGAGGGCCGGGCGCATATCGTCTCGGACGTGAGCGGCACCCTCGTCCTGCCGAAGGACGCGAAGAAGGACCCGAATCAGATCAAGGCCGAGCACACGGTCGAGGGAAAGATCCGGATGGTGTTGGATGCGGCGCGGGGAGAGGTGATTTCGTCCGAGTCTGCGGGCAAGGTCCGATTCTACTACAAGGGCACGGATCCGAACGGCGGGGACGATCACGAGATCGAGGTCGTCCTGACGGTGGAGTCGAGCGTTTCCCCGCGTCGATGAAGAGCGCACATTTCTTGACCTCGGGGGGCCGGGGAAACTAAGCTGGAAGCCGTTCTACAGCCCGTTTCAGAGTTCTATTTTTCGGAGAGACGCATGGCCCCCAAGAAGAAGGCCGCCGGCAACTCCAAGTTCATGGCTCCCCTGACGCCCTCGGCCGCCCTCGCCGCGATCGTGGGCACCAAGCCGCTGGCGCGATCCGAGGTCGTGAAGAAGATGTGGGTCTACATCAAGAAGAACGGCCTGCAGGACAAGGCGAACAAGCGGATGATCAACTCCGACGAGAAGCTCAAGGCCGTGTTCTCCGGGAAAAACCAGGTCAGCATGTTCGAGATGAACAAACACTTGGCGGGCCATCTCAAGTAGGATCGAGCCTCGTTGGGGCTCCCTCGGCGATGGGGGAGCCCCTACGGTTTGTCGGCGGCCAGTTTTCGAAGGTACTTGAGGTCTTCCACGTCCTTGGGGCGCCCCGCGGCCTCTTTCATCAGGATCAGGTGGTTCAGGGAAGCGAAGCCGGCGCCCGTACCGCCGATCCGCCCTTCCACTCGAGCGGACCACACCTCATCCCAAGTGACTCCCTTGACATAGGGATGTACGTCGCAGGCTACGACATACTGCCGAATCAGGATCTTCTTGGTTCGGAGTTCGTCTGCGGTGCAGTCGGTGAGATCGTATCCGAACGCCATCAAGGCCCGACGACATCGGTCGGCGTTTTCGGCGGTAGGCTCGATGAAAACGTCGAGGTCCAAGGTGGCACGCGCGTAGCCGTGCACGGGGAAAGCCATCGCGCCGATGACGACGAACTTTACCTCATGGACGCTTAAGGATTTCAACAGGCCTTCGATGTCCACGTTCGAGAAGGATTTCGGCCATTCGAGTCGAAACCTCGATCACCATCCGGAATCGGTCTTCGACGCTCAAGGAAAGGAGGTGATCCAAGTCGAATTGCAACTCCCGATTTTCGTCGTCGGCATCGAGTTTCAGAATTCGTGTGGGCACAAAAGCAGTATATCGAAACCAGCTCCTGCGCGCTAGACAGGCCGTCATTGGCGGAGGATCTCCCTCACTCGACCCTCCTCGGAGATCGGGAGCCGGAGCCAATCGAAGTATTCGAGCTGGTCGGCGGAGACGCGCGTCCAAATCCAAATCGATTCGCTCTTCCCGACTGCTTGCAATCGATCCTTCAACTCGCGGGCGAAGGCGCTGTTCCGGTTGCTTCCGCGGAGCGGGATGAAGTATCGCTCGCCCTGGAGTATCTTCATTTCGGCCTCCGTTCCTCCCCGCGATTGAATCACCTCCACTCGCTCGAACCGCACCAGAAGATGGTGATAGTCGATGACGCCCCCTTGGATCTGTTCCACCTGCCGGATCGTCCCTTTCAGGATCAAGTCCGCGGATCGGATCCGCTCGTCCTCTAGAGGAGCGATCGTACCCGCGCACCACCGGAGAACGGCCCGATGGAAGGGAGCAAACCACGGTTCGTCTCCTACCCCATGTCGCCACGTCCACGTCTCGTCCGTTCCCGACCAGAATACTCGCCCCCGGCCCGCGCTCCAGGATACGAATAGCGGGGTCTTCTCCGGATCCAAGCGGGCGAGGACTTGGGCCTCCGCCTTCACTCGGTCGAGGAGACGATGCCAGCGGATCCCCGGCAAGGAGTCCACCGGACGATCCTTCCACGCGTGCCGAAGGATGGGATGATCGCGATCCGAAATCACCGGCGGTTCCGGCCGGTTGAACTCGGTTTCGACAGGGGGCTTTTCGACGACGGGAGTCAGATCCGCCAATCCGGGATTCGGACCTCCGACCCCGGAGATCAGCGCGAGTCCTCCCCCATATTCGCGGACGAAACTCCGGACTCTCTTGGCCGCTTGCTCTCCCCCGAGAGCGGCGGCGGGGACGTCCCCGAGAATGAGGACATCGTACCCGGTCAAATCCTCCGGAATCGAAACCAGGCTTTGACGGAATCGGGGATCGTCGGAATGCAGGGATCGCTCCTGCGGGAAACCGTCTTCTGCGGTGGTGAGAAAGCAGTGGACGAGAAAGGCGCGGTCCCGGATGAGGTAGTTCTTGAGAAAACGATACTCGTATCTGGGGGCGCCTTCCACATACAGCACCCGGATGGGTCGGGCTCGGAGGGATTCGTAGAGCGTCCGAGCTTCTTTGCGATGGAGGTGGCGCGCGAGAGCGGGAAGCGCCTTGGTCCCGAGCCACTCCACCTTGGACGGAGGGATCTCGCCGGCCAGCCATCGGGCCACGAGCGTCTCCACAGGATCGTCCCGGCGGCGAGAAACGTCCGTCGGGTGGGGGTTCGAGCGGGACGGAGGAAGCAGGACCAGAGCGAGAAGCCCGGCGAGGAGGAGAGCGGCGGCCGCGAGGGGAAGGAGAGCGCCAAGACTGCGGCGCGGCCTTGTCGTGAAGATCCGACGGCGTACGGACTCCGGCGGCGGTTCGGTGGCCACTACCATGAGGAGTCTCTCCACGCGAGCCTGTTCATCCGAGGTCATGGCCGATGCTCCAGAAGAAGGGGGGCGAGAAGGTCGAGGGCTCGCGCATAGCGACTTTCCATGGTGGCGCGCGGGATTCCGACGAAGGAGGCGGCTTCCTCGAATGTCATCTCGGCGAAGATGCGGAGGGAGACCGCCTCGGAAAGCGGAGGATCCAGCCTCCGAAGGACGCGAAGAATCGCTTCTCGCGAATCGGGAGATTCCTGGGCGGCGGTTCCGGTCTCGTAGAGGGGGAGGGTCTTTCGGCGTCGCCGCTCGTCGATGGATCGGCACCGGACGGTCTCCAGGAGGTACCCCAGGGGATCGATCGGTAGGCCCTGCTCTCGGATGCGTTTTCCCAAGGCCAGGAATGCCTCGGCCGCCAGGTCTTCCGCGAGATCTCTCCGGGGCGTTACGGTGCAGGCATAGCCCCAAACCCGGCGGGCGTAGAGTCGGTAGAGCTCCTCGAGCGTCTCGCGCGCCTTGGACCGGAGCTCCGTTTCCATCCGAGAGAGAGTACGGACGAGAGGGCGAGATTCCTGATGAAATCCGATTACGGTCGAGATTTGAGTCGCCGGATTTCCTCGAGGGTGTGCTCTAGGAGCCGGTGGTTCGCCCACCAGCGTTTTTCGTTTTGTCCCCAACGCTTTTCGCTCTGGGCCCACCTTCTCGCGTTCTCCGCCCAGCGCTTCTCGTTCTGTTCCCAGCGCTTCTCGTTCTGTTCCCAGCGTTTCTCGTTCTGTTCCCAGCGTTTCTCGTTCTGTTCCCAGCGCTTCTCGTTCTGCTGCGAGCGATTCTCGAACTCCTCCCAACGTTTCTCGCTCTCACTCCAGCGACGCTCCGACTCGGCCATAAAGCGGCGCACGTCGTGAACATGATCTTCCAGACGCTCCAAGATCTTCTGGAGCCAGCCGTTTCCGTTTTCGGTGTCGCTCATGAGCCCACTATATCCCCCTCCCGAGCGGCGATCAAGACCGGGCCTCGGAACGAGTCAAATGGTCCGCGCGTACTTCGCCAGATCCAGTTCCCACACGCGCACGCCGCAGAATCGGTTCCCCTCGGGGCAATAGGGAGACTGACCGGCCGTCTTGCGAAGCCCGCACGGAGCGACGAGATGGCGCGCAAGATCGGGGAAGATCTCGCGAACCTGGAGCACCTCCTCGAGGCAGCAGCGCCAGATCTCCTCCTGCGCGAGATAGCAGAGCCGCGTCGTCCACTTGTGGTGGAGGTTCAAGAGATCTCCGGATTCCTCGAAGCGGATCGGAAAGGCGTTCGGGAGCAGGTAGTGAGCGTGTTCCCAGGGAACGCCGGACTCTTGGAGATCGTCGATGGTCTTCCACACGAAATCCATCAGATTCGCAACGAGGTCTTGCGCGGCGGCCACCCTTTCGAAGATCGGAGGAAGAAGATAGTCCGGCCGCCCCGGCGCGTATTGCGCGGCCAGGACCGGCCTCGAGCCCGGGACCATGCGGTGACGCTGGTCCTGGGAGTCCGCCGTGTGCGAGAGCTTCTTGCGAAAGGTGAAATGGGGGTGGTGCATCGAGCGAGTCAGCTTCGACGTGGTCGTCAGGACGAGCGACTCGCCCAGGAGACGGTTCTTGGAGGGATTCATCACCAGGTCGACCGCCTCGGCGTCGGACAGCCGATCGCGGGTGAGGCCGAGCATCGTTCGCACGGACTCGGCCATCGTGCGAGTGCCGTTCCCCTTGTAGTCCACCAGGCGGGAGCGGTACGGTCCTAGGGACGCGTCGAATTCTCGGAGGAACGGCGTTGCGTCGGGAGCGCGGCCGATCCGGCGATGAAACGCCTCGAACATCCGGTGCTCGATCGTTTCCTCCAGCGGAAGCGGATCCTCGATCGTACGGAAGAACAGAGGATCGAGGCGCCGGACCTCCTCGCACATCTTCTCGACGACGCGCCGTGTCTCCAGAGGAGTGTCGGGTTGTTCGCACAGCTTCCAGTAGCGATGAAGCGTCAGGCCGCTGATGGTGTGGTAGAGATGCGCATGCGTCGCGACCGGAAGGACGTATCGCGCCGCCTCGAGAACGCGCTTGTGAATCGCGCCCTCCCACTTGTCCCGTTGGCGCCGACGCGCGGGGTAGAGACGGTAGTACTCCTCCTCGATCGAAGGAGCCAAGAGCTCCAGGAGCTCGAAGTAGGCGTCCATCTGGCGCCGGATCGCCTTCGTGTATCGCTCGCGGGCCGCTCCCTCGAGGGGCGGCGTCGTGAAATTCCCCGGTTTCACTTCGACGTATCGCTGCGAGACCTGCTCGGAGTTGTAGAAAGGGTGCGCGTGGAGAAACGACCAGAGGAATTGGCGGGACACCTTTTGGAGGACGAATTGAAACGTCGGATGTTGGATCGTGGTGTGATGGCCCGCTTCGTAGATCGACTCGTAGATCCGGTCGCGAAGTTCGCGCGCCTTCTCGTCCTTGTCGACGTCCTGGGGCGTGACGACGCGGGACGAATAGCATGTTCGGGCGGCGGCGACGATCGTGTTGAACGGATCTTTGAACGTATTGGCCAAGCGGACGTCGGGTTCGGGGTCGAGTGTGGTCACGCGTGCGATCGTCTCCGGCGCGGATTATAGCAGGGTGGTAGAATGGATCCATGAAGAAGAGGGCGCAAGACGGTTGTCCGTGCGGTCCGAACCGCATCGTCGTGCTCTACGCGTCGCTCGACCGGGACTCCCTGCCATGCGCCCGATGCGGCGAGCGCTTGCCGGTGGATTCCATCAAGCTGCCGGGCGATCTCCAGCAGCAGCTCCGGGCCTTCGTGGATCAGCGCCACGCGATCGAGAGCCTCTGGTTCTCGAGCGCCCAATATGAGGAGTGGGCGAAAGGGGAGTTGGACGGGAGTCGCAGCCCGATCAACCGGCTCGCTCGGGATCTGGCGTCGAAGATGTCGAAGCATCTGGAAACGTATGCCTACTTCAAACCCCACGCTCAGGCGGAACAATACGTCGATCCGTTCCTAGATCCATGCCCCGCCTGCGGGGGCATCACGGAACCCAGCGGCTTCGGAGAGCCCTACGGCCGTCGCTGCCCCGCGTGCCGGATCCTGGGCGCGGGAGAGTGATTTACAGCCGCGCCTCGATGGCGGCCCGCCGCTCCGGATCGACGTCCCCGACGAAGTAGTCCACCGCATCCAGGATGGTCTGGGGTTCGCACGGCTTCGTGATGTAGTAGCGCGCGTGGTGCTTGTAGCCCTTGACGATGTCGCCGTCCGAACTGCGGGCGCTCAAGAGGATGACGGGGATCCGCCCGCCCGAGTCTTCGTCGATCTCCTCCGCCAAATCCAGACCGCTGAGTCCGGGCATCAGGATGTCCACGATCGCCAGATCGGGGTTTTTCTCGGGGACGGCCTGGAGCGCCTCATCGGGATCTTCGAAGGTCTCGACGCGGTAGCCGTGCCGAGTGAGGATCCGCTCCAGGGATCGCAGAAAGAGGGCGTCGTCGTCCACGCAAAAAACCAAGGCGTGCTCCTTGCGCTCGCGTCGGGGCGGCGGCAGACGGTCGCGGAACAAGGAGAGGATTCCCTCGAGCAGGACTTCGGGGTTCTTCGGGCGCGGCCCGCAGAATCGTAGCCCAAGATCGCGGCGAAGCTCTTCGGCGTCTCCGACGGCGCCCGAAAAGAGCAAGGCGATCGACGTCCGGGCGCTGCGGTCGCGGATCAGCCGGACGAGGGCGCCGCTCCCGACGGCTTCGAGATCGCCGTCCAGGAGCATGAACTCCGGCGAGTGCCGCTCGGCCAGTTCGAGCATCTCCCGGATGGTGGATGCGGTTTGGACCAAGACGCCGCGCCGTCGGAGCTCCGCGCGAAGCGGCCGGCTCCATTCCAGATCGACGTCGGCGACCAAGACGGTCGGAGGTTGCATGGACGCGCTCCTCTCCCGGCCGGAGCCGAAGCCCCGGGCGTGCTAGCCTCAGTTTTTCGCGTTCCGCTCCGCGGAACGTCGAAAAACTGAGGCGTA
>CAZGKV010000131.1:0-12324 GCA_964526305.1 uncultured Planctomycetales bacterium
GACGATTCGATGGAACAGGCGGAGCTCTTGGGCCATGTGCGCCGCGCGATCGCGGCGCTCCCCGAGGGGATCCGGCAGCTCTTCACCCTGGTTCGATTCCACGGAATGAAGATCGCGGAGGCGGCGGAAACGATCGGGATGACCCCGGCGGCGGCGAAGATCGCTCTCTTCCGCGCCCAGAAAAAGATCGGCGAAATGGTGTTGGCGAGGGAACCCGTATGAAGTGCGAAGAGGTCGAAGGCCGGTTGGCGGAAGTCCTGGCGGGCGAACGCGGACAGGACGCGGCGGTCGAGGGCCATCTCCTCGGCTGCGCCTCGTGCCGGCGCGATTTCGAGTCGGCACAGGCGGGGTGGTCCGCCGCGGCGCGACTCCCCGCGCCTTCGCCGTCGCGCCATCTCGTCGAACGAGTCCGCCGGAAGGTGGAATCGACGGAGGCGCGCGGCTTCAAATTCGCCACCGCGGCCGCCGCGGCCGTTCTCGTCGGGCTCCTCGCGTTCCAGGCGGTGACGCCTCCGGCGCGCCGTGCGACGATCGATCCTCCGCCGCTCTCGCGAACGGCGCCGGTCCTCGCTTCGTTCGAATCGGAGGCCGGCCTCGGCTCCTTGGTGGCTCGGGATCTCGAGGGACGTCCCGTGGGCGACCTGGAAATCGCACGCCACTGCGTCCAAGTCGAGATTCTCGATGGGATCGCCAAGACCACGATCGAGGAAGCGTTCCTCAATCGAACACCTCGCCGCCTCGAGGGGACCTTCTATTTCCCGCTCCCGCCGGAGGCCTCGATCTCGCGGCTGGCGATGGAGATCAACGGCAAGCTCATGGAAGGAGCCGTGGTCGAGCGGCAGTATGCCCGCGAGGTCTATGAGGGCATCGTGCGGCGGATGCAGGATCCCGCGCTCCTGGAGTGGATGCCCGGGGGCATCTTCAAGTGCAGGATCTTCCCGATCGAACCGCACTCGGAGAAGCGCATCATTCTATCCTACACGCAGGCGCTGCCTTGTATGGCCGGGAAGATGAAGTACGTCTACCCTCTGGCGAGCGAGAAGGCGCGAGAGAATTCCCTAGCGTACGTGTCGATCGACGTGGCGACCCGATTCGCGGCGAAGGTGGCGTCGATCCGCTGCCCCTCGCACTCGATCGATCTGGTGAAGAAGGACGAGCACGAGGCCCAGGGGCGCTTCGAGGCGCGCGACCTCCGGCCCACGAACGACTTCGTGCTCGACCTCGAGCTTCAGGGCGGCGAGGAACTCGCGTTGCTTCCCCACAAAGTCGACGGCGAGGATGGGACGTTCCTCGCGGCCTACACTCCCCCCGGGGTGGCGCGGCGGGTCCCGCCGAACAGAGTCGCGATCGTGCTCGACATCTCGGCTTCCGTCAGCAAGCCGGAACTGGACGCCATGCGCCAAGTGGTGGAGAGCCTCCTGGATCGGATCGGGCCCGATTTCGTCCTCCTCGCCCATCACGTCGAGGTCGTGCGGTTCGCCGGCCCGAAGCGGGAGGCGATCGACTGGCTCGGCAGACTCGAAACCGCCGGCGCGTGCGATCTTCGAGCGGGGCTGGAGGCAGCCGTCGCCGAGAAGCCCGGGGAGATCGTCTACATCGGCGAGGGCGTCCCCTCGATGGGGGACGAGAAGTTCGATCTCCGCTTCGAGGGCACGCTCCGCACCGTCGCGGTGGGGAGCGACGCGTCGAGGACGATCCTGGATGACCTCGCTCGCAAGCACCGCGGCGTGTCCTTCGCGATCAGTCCGAGCGACCACGTCCGCAGCCGCGTGCGCGAGATCGCCGACGGACTCGTCTCCGAAATCGTACGCGACGTGGCGGTCGAGGCTACGCAAGAGATCTACGACCTGGCTCCGGCGGGCAGGCGGAATCTCCTCGCCGGAGAACGATTGATCGTGACCGGCCGGTGGCGTGGGAGTGCGGCGACACTCTCGATCGGCGGGCGCGACTTCCAGCTCACCTTCCCGGCGAAGGAGGAGCGGAACAATTACGTCCGACGTCTGTGGGCGCAACGAAAGATCGCGGACCTGCTCGGCGACGAGTCCAAGAAAGCCGAGGTGATCGCGCTCTCGACCCAGTACGGAATCATGACGCCCTACACGAGCTTCCTCGTCCTGGAGACCGAAGAGGAATACAAGAAGTATTCCATCGAACGAAAGAGCGATGTCCAGGATCGCCTGATGGGGTACCGAAATGGGATAGAAGAGAAGGAGAACTCGGAATCCGAGACGAAGAAGCCCCCGCGCGGGGATCTTGGCAGCTACGACTCCGTGGAGGAACTCGGTTGGACGCATCGGCTTAGAATCCAGGGGACGCAGGAGACCATCTCCGGCGAAAGATCTCGGCTGAGACCCCTGAATTCTGAGCTTCTGGTCTTGACCCGAAACTTCGACGGGTACCTGGACTTCGAATATGGCGAAAAGCACCTCGGCCAAAGGTTGCCGCCGGCCGCTATCGCGCGCATCAAGGAGGTGGGACCGCAACCCTCTACCGTGACCCTCGAGGCGGGTGCGAATAGGGGAGTGCGCCCGGGCATGCTCTTCGCAGTCCTGCGAGAGGGGAGGTTCCTCGCCGTGATCGCGGTCCGGAGCGTCGCCGAGAACACGGCGGTGGCCACGGTGTGGCAAGGTCTCGCGCTCGGACCGATGCGCGCGGGCGATCAGGTGCACGGCATCGGCGACATCGCTTCGTATCTCCACTCGCTCCCGCGGGAAGTCCGCCTGGAGTTGGCCTCCCTCCGAACGATCGAGCGGATCGTCCGCCTCCTCGAGGAGGAGCGCGAGGCGGGGGAGCGACCATGATGAGAATGGGATGGGCCCTGGCGCTTCTCATGGCTGCGTCGGCCTCCGGCGCGCTCGGCCTGGCCACGGTTCGTAGGTGGACGCGCGAGCCGGCGGCGCTTCCCGCTCGGCGCGATCCGCGGACCCTACCGGACGTGGACCTCCGTCTCATCCTCTCCAAGATCCGCGAGGGCGACCTCCTGGCCATCCGAGGCGATCTCGCGGGGGCGCGCCGTGCCTGGACCGAGGCGCGCCGGAGAGGCGAGGGGATTTGGCAGATTCACGAGGGCATCGGGGACTCCCTCGCGCGCGTCGCTTTGCGGGACGAGGCGGAACGCGAGTATGCGACCGCGGAGAGCCTCGTTCCCTCGCGCTTCGTCGAGGCGCGACGGACGATCCGCGCCAAGCGGGCGCAATCGGCGTGGGACGCGGGGCGACATCGGGATGCGTTCGTCCTGATGCTCGATTTGGATCCGCCGCCCTCGGATCGGCTCGTCGCGCTTTGGTCTCTCGTGCCGGACAAGCCGAATCTCCTGCGGCGGACCCGCGAACGCGCCGAAGTCGCGAATCCCAAGTTGTGGTTCGCGATCTCGGAATTCCATCGTCTCGAAGGCGCGGCGACCGAGTCGGCGCGAGCCCTGGCGAGGTACGCCCGCTCCGTCGAGCCGTGGAACGCATCGCTTTGCCGTCTTGCCGTGTCCCGGCTGCGCGAGGTGAAACTCCACACGGAGGCGCTCGAGGTCTGCGGCGCGTGGTCCCGGGCGCTCCCGCAGGACGTCGATGCCCACCGCTCGGCGGGAGACTTGTGGCGCGAGTTGGGAGACCTGCGACGCGCCTACTTGGCCTACACCTCGATCGTGGACATCCGCCCGGGAGATGCGGACGCGCATCGGCTGCTCGGCCGGGCGCTTCGCGAGATGAGGCGGCTCGACGAGGCGATCCGCTCGTTCGAGAATTCGAAATCGCTCCGGCCCGAGGAGCCCGATCGGTGGATCGACGTCGCGGAAACGGTGGCGCTCCGGGATCCCGCCGCGGCGGAAAAGCTCTTCGATGAGATCGCGCGGAAAACCTGGGACGCCCGCTTCGGCAACGTAGTGGAAACGATTCGCCGGCGGCAGGCAGAGCGGTGGGTTCGGGAATTCGAGGAGGCGAAAAAGCGCGGAGACCAGGCGCGCGTCCGGGAGCTCCGGCGCATTCTCGGACAATACAACGTGCCCGAGGGCGCGTTCGATCTCAAGATCGTAATGACGTGGGATACCCAGACGGACGTCGACATGGACGTGATCGATCCTTCCGGAGAGCATGTGCATCACGGGCATGCGGGCTCGAAGGCCGGGGGGAAGTATTGGGTGGACAACACGTCGGGCCACGGGCCGGAGACCTTCACCTTGCCGAGGGCGGCGGCCGGGACCTATCGCATCGGAGCCCATTTCCATTCGGGAGCCGTCCGCACGACGGTGAAGTTCGTCCTCATCCTCTACGAGGACACCGACCGCGAGCGCCGGATCGAGCGGGAGCTGATTTTCGAGAAGGCGGGCGAACAGAAGTTCCTTCCCGAACTGACGATTCCCTGATTACTCGGCCCGCGAGCGTTCGGGCGCGGGACTCTTCCAAGCGCGGGGAGGAACGAGGCCCAGACCGGCGAGTGCGGCGTTCCCTACCGCCATTCCCACGACGAGCGCGAAGAGACGGTCGTTGAAGCCGTACGAATGGAGTCCGACTCCGAGAAGGTTGGTCCCGAACCACGACCACGTGACGACGATGTTTCCGAGCACGGAGAGCACGGCCAATCCCCGATCCCGGATCAAGCCGCCCCATCGGGCGTGGAGGACCAGGGCGTTCCAGAGGACGATCATCAGCGCTCCGTTTTCCTTGGGATCCCAGCCCCAGAACCGTCCCCAGGAATCGTCGGCCCAGAGGCCCCCCAGGACGGTCCCCACGAAGCTGAAAAAGGTCGCGAAACAGACGGAGCCGTAGATCATTCGCGTTAGGGAGAGCCGGAGCTCGCCGGTGAGGCTACGGGTCAGGACGCCGCGTAGGATGAAGACGATCCCTAGGAATCCGGCGATGTACGTGGTCGCATAGCCTAGAGTGATCGAGACGACGTGGGTGGCCAGCCAGAATTGAGTGTCGAGAACCGCTTGAAGGACGGCCATCGTGTCCCGATCCGCCGCCAAGATGGGAGCGATGACCAAAGTCCCGAAGCCGAGGATTCCCGCGACCGCTGCGGCGACCCCGTAACGGTAGAACCGCTCGAAGACCAGACATAGGAGCACCCCACCCCAGCCGATGAAGATGGCAGAGGAGTAGAGATTCGTCACCGGGGGCCTTCCCGAGAGATAGATGCGGGCCACGAGCGCAAGCGTGTGAACGAGGAACGCGAGCAGGAGCAAGCCGAACGAGGTGCGGATCAGGGGCCGGGACCAGCCGAGCCAAGAGAGAACGGCCAGCAGCAGACCGGCGAGATAGAACCACGTGCACGTGCGGAACAGATCGGCGTGGTTGAACCACGATTCCAGTCGACTCTTGGCGATCTCCTTCGGATGGGAGCGACTCAGGCGGCTCGAGTAGGCGGCAACCGATTCATTGAATTTCGCGGGGTCGTCGTCGGAGTACGCCCCTAGGATCCGTCGCCAGCTCTCGACATCCGGGTCCGATCGATCCCCGTGCCGGATTCGCTGCGAGAACCTCTCCCACTCCTGACCCGCGGCCTTGGGGGGGAGGAGGTGGGGTAGGTCCAGTCGCGACACCGAGATGAAGAACCGGAGTCGCTTTTCGAAATCCAGGAGTTGTCGTTCGTAGGCTTCCAGGGGCTCTTTCTTGACCTCGAGCTCGTGAGCCTTAGTCATTTGCTCGACCAAGTCCGGGATCCGTTGGTGGAACTCTTCCAGCGCATAGCGATGGCCTTCTCGCGGCGGGAGCCCCAACTGGTGCACGAGCTGTGGGTGGTCGATTCGGAAGACCCGGTCCTTCTGGGCGCGTCTCTTCGGATCGTTGGAATCCACCATGACATCGAGGATCCAGCGGACTGCCGGCTGCCGACGGTTATGTTCATCCCGAAACGTTTCTTCGTTCGCGAGGATCCGGAGCAAGTTGCGCGCGAGCGTATCGAGGGGCAGGACGCGACCCTCGTGGACGACTGGGAGGCGGCCGGCCGCGTGGAAATCGAAGCCCTCCGCGGGCTTGGAGGGGGGGCGCATGGACAGACCGACCCACACGATCGCCGCGAGCAGCAGCGTCCAGAAGAAGATCCGTTCCTTCATTCGGCGGCTCTCCGTTTGAGAAAGCCGACAAGATGCAGGACGAATTGACCGAGCATCCCGACCGCCACGATCATGCACGCGGCGTAGGGAACCATCCAACTCTCGTTGTCGACGACCTGAAGAACCGTCCCGGCCTCGTTCTCCTTGTCCCAATCCGCTTGGTACAAGGTATCTCCGCGATACCGAAGCGGATTGTTCATCCAAATGCGGACGTCTCGCGTCACGCCGCGCTCGCGATCCGTCAATCGAACGAAGCTCGAGAAGTCTTTGGGAACATTCGTCCCCGGATACCGATCGAACCGGAAGTCGTACAGGTAGAGCGAATACGGCTTGTACGTTCGTCGGAATCGCAGACTCACTTCGTATTTCTTGTCTCCCGCATTTACGACCTGAGGCTTCGTCCATTCGAGGGCGACGAGGTACGTTCCCAGCGACTCTCCCGAGGCCTTTTCCCGGAAGGTGAGGTAGACGGCCGGAGTGTCGATTCGCGCATTCGATCCGAGGCCCCCGGATTCCTTCCTTGGATGCGCCCTCCACTGCTCGCCGATCCCCGCGGTCGCCGGGTTTTTCTCCCCCGATCGAAGGGGGCGAAGGTCCGCGTTCTTCAGGTAGGAGCCTGCGGGCTCGACGTCGAAGGGAAGTTCCGGGTGTCGAATCTTCTCCCCCTGCTGGAGCTGCTTCTCGGATACTACGACGACGTCGTCGAATTCCGGGTGGGATCCCTCCACGATCGCCAGTTCCACATGGCGCGTGTCTTCGACGTGTCGGACGGTCTGACCCTCCGAGATCCGCATCACGGCTTCGGTGGCGAAGAGTCCCGTGACGATTTCGTGCCCCATGAGGAGGACGATCCCGGCATGGAGGAGGACGATCCCGGCCTTGCGCGCGAACAGGAGACGGCATCCCAGGAAGAGGGCCAGCGCGGCCGCGGTGCCGTGCAGGAGTTGCAGGGTCACCCTCCAGAAGGGGGCCGCCGTCGCCCCTGAAGTGTCGGAAGCGAACACTCGGGAGATGACGAACCAGGTGAGGATTCCGCCGAGAGTCAGGACGACTCCTCCGAGCGCGAGTCGGAGCCCACGGGCCTGCACCCGAATGCGCGAAGCATGGGAGACGATCAAGTTCACCAGGAGAGCTCCGCCGAGGAGCCAACCTCCCGGGAAGGGGAGTTGTCCCGGTACCTTCCAATTCCGGGGGAAGAAGAAGATCTTGATCTCGATCCACGCGACGGGGCAGCGGAAGTACTGCCGGATGACGGTCCAGATTCCTTGATCGACTTGCGCCAGGGTCCCGGCGAAAACGAGGAAGAGGGCCATTCCCAGGAGAGCGACCGTTAGTCGGAGGGTGGCGACGCCCATGCCGAACACGAACACGCCCATGGTGAGGACGGCCACCACATCGATTACGCGTCCTGGCCCGGAGAGGATGGCGACCAGAACGAATAGGCCCGCGGCCAAGAGGGCGGCGGTAGGTCGGGCGGGGGACGGGGCCTTTTCCATGTCAATGCTTCAAATGGATCGAATCGCAGAGGCGAACGTAGTTTTCCTTCTCGAGCGCGACGGCTTCGGGCGCGCCGTCGAACTTGAGGAAGATCGACATCTCGCCGCCGAGCACGAAAGTGCATAGGATGGCACGCTCTTTCCCGACCAGCTCGATTCGCCACCCATCCGAATCCAGGAATCTCGCGGGTCTCGCCAGGTCCGCGGCCGCCGAGTCCTCGAGCCGGGTGAGCCCAACCTGTTCTCTCCAGCGATTGATGTTGGGGGCGATGCCTCCCGCGGCGCCGGCGAGGACGCTCAGGGTGGCGACCGCTTCGCCGCGACCGGCGCGAAATTCGAACACTCGGTTCGGTCCAGGGTGGGGGTTCTCCTCCCAGCCCCCGGGCGCCTCGTACTGGAACATCTTCCGGAGCGATTGTCGCGAAGGGTCCTCTCCCTCCCCTTCCGTCGCGGTGGGCGGATCCTCGGGTCTGCGAGGCCCCACAAGATCGACGATCGTCACGCGGAGAGTCCCCACATCGACGACGGGAGAGTGAGCGTTCGGATCGGCTTCCATCCCCACTTGCTCGCGCCATCGGTCGATGTTGCTTTGGACGCCGCCACCGTCCCCCGGGAATTGCGTCACCGACAAGGTGAATGTCGGCTCCTGACGACCGAATCGGAGAGTGGCGACTCGAGAGGGCGACTGCGGATTCTGCGTCCATCCCCCGGGGAGCGTCCACGCGAGTCCTTCGCCGTCGCGGCGAAGCGACCGGATCAAGAGGAGGAACTCTTCCCGATACTCTCCCAGCCGGTCCGAAGCTCCCCAGACTTTGAAAAACCACGTCGCCTTCGCATCGGGAACGATGGCTCCCAGGATCCGCCACGAAGGGTCCTTCGGGACGCGATAGCGGCGGACGGAGTCTTGCCGGTCGCAGCTCGCGAGCGCGAGAAACGCAAAGAGAGGGAGGGCCCTGCGCATTCCGGCTATCCTATCGCGGCGACGAATGGTGAGAATGCCGACTTCATGCCAAGCCGATTCTCGCACACTATCCAAGCCGATGAAAGCACTCTCGTAACGAGCGGACCGGCATGGTATTTTGGGACCACATCCCGATGAGATTAGGATCGTTCGAGATCGATGCGGTGAGCGACGGGTACTTCCGTCTCGACGGAGGGGCGATGTTCGGCATCGTCCCGAAGGTGCTTTGGGAGAAGGTCACTCGGGTCGACGATCAAAACAGGATTGATCTCTCTTTGACGACGCTCTTGATTCGTACCGGTTCTGCGAACGTTTTGGTCGACACCGGAATCGGATCCAAGCACGATGCGAAGTTCGTGGAGAACTACGCCGTGGATCGATTCACGACGGTCCCCGACGGGCTCCGCCGCCTGGGTCTTTCCGTCGAGGACGTCGATACGGTCATCCTCTCTCATCTCCACTTCGACCATGCCGGGGGAGCCACCACTCTCCGAAACGGCTCGGCGGTCCCGACGTTCCCCCGTGCGAAGTACGTGATCCAGCGAGGGATGTGGCAAGAGGCGCAGGAGTCGAATCCGCGGACGCGCGGCTCCTATCTGCCGGAGGACTTTCTTCCGCTCGAGGCCGGCGGCGTGGTGCGGTTCGTGGAGGGAGAGGCCGAGATCGTGCCCGGAGTCCGAGTCGTGCGTTCCGGGGGACACGTCAAGAATCATCAAGCGGTTTTCGTGCAGAGCGACGGGGAGACGGCGGTGTATTGGGCGGACCTCCTGCCGACGACGAACCATGTCAAGCCCTCGTGGGTGATGGGATACGATCTCTTCCCGCATGAAGTGGCCGAGCTTAAGGTCCAGTGGCTGGACCGGGCGGTTCGGGAACAGTGGGTCAACGTGTTCGAGCATGATCCTCGAACGGCGATGGGGAGGATTCGTTCCGAGGGGAAGAGTCTCCGCGTCGAGGCCCTAGTCCCGGCCGAGCGCCCTCCGGGGTTCCCGTGAGCTCCTTCATCCCATGGCTGATCGCCTTTCCCTTGGGGGCCGTCGTGGGCGCCCTTGCGGTTTGGTTCGCGCTCCGCGGTCGCGAATCCGACGTACGTCAGGCGCGGGAACAGCTTCGGGATGCGTTCCAGGCACTGGCCGCACAGGTCCTTCAGACCAATTCGGACGAGTTTCTCAAGCGCACGCGCTCCGAGCTGGAGACCCTCGTCGCCCGCATGCAGGGGGATTGGAGCCTCCAGCGGGAGGAGGTGAAGCACCTCGTCCAGCCGCTCCAGGAGACCCTCAAGACGCTGGACGCCCAGGTTCAGGATATCGAGAAGAAGCGCGAGGGGGCGTACGGGGAGTTGCGTCAGCAGCTCGCGAGTCTGGGCGGCGCGCACACGCAACTCCAGACCACGGCGACGCAGCTCGTCGAGGCGCTGAAGTCCTCGTCGGCGCGCGGGCGGTGGGGCGAGGTTCAGCTCCGCCGGGTCGTGGAGCTGGCGATGATGGTCGAGCACGTCGACTTCCAGGAGCAGTTCTCGACGGACGAGGGGCGACCCGACCTCATCGTGCATCTTCCGAACCGCGGCGTCCTGCCGGTCGACGCCAAGGCTCCGATGGCGGCGTTCCTGGAGGCGATGGGGATTCGCGACGAAGCCGCGCGCAGGCTCAAGTCGCGGGAGCACGCGAAGGCGATGCGCGAGCGCATCCGGAAACTCGGCGAGAAAAAGTATTGGCAGCAGTTCGAGCGCGCGCCGGAGTTCGTGGTGATGTTCGTCCCGAACGAGGCGGCGCTGGCCGCGGCCTTCGAGACGGATGGGGATCTGCTGGAGGACGCGATCCGCCAGGGCGTGCTCGTAGCGACCCCGCTTACGCTTCTCGCCCTCCTCAAGACGGTGGCCTACGGCTGGCAGCAGCAGCGCGTCGCGGAGAATGCGCGCACGATCGCAGAGCAGGGTAAGGCTCTGTACGATCGCCTCCTCAAGTTCCTCGAGCATCTCGAGAAGACGGGGCGCGGGTTGGGGACGGCGGTCGAGTCCTTCAACGCGGCCGTCGGATCGCTCAACGCGCGCCTGCTGCCGGCCGCGCGCGAATTCCGCGAGGCGGGCGGAATGTCGCAGGAGCCGATCGAACCGAAACGGGTGGAGCAGACTCCGGCTCCGGTGCGGACGGAGGAGACGGCGGAATGACCAGCGAACTACTCCTTGCAGAACCAGCGAAGCCAGCTTCTGCGAGCCAGGGGGGGCGGGTGGGGGGATAAGACGATGTAGCCCTCATCTCGGTAGATCTTCTCTATGGTGTAGCGCTTTCGGAACTTCTCGAGGAATTCGAGGCCGTATTTCGCGACGTCGCCTTGTCCGACCCGATCCATGTTGCCGTGCTCGAACGGCCCCTTTTCGTATATCCGTAGATCGTCAATGAGAATGACGTCCTGAAAACCGCCGCGAACTCGATGGATCACATCCAATTCCCTCTCGAGCGGAAGGCGCGTATCCAGGTTCACCTCGGCGTCATAGGACGCGAACCCCAAATCAACCCCCGGAAAATGAGCGTCAAGCCAGAAGATGGCGTTGAAGGTCACCGGGGGTTGGCCTCCTCCTCGCTCCTTGCGCTGCTCGCTTCTCGGCCCGCCGCGGCTCACGAGCCTACCGGGATGTGCTCTTAGGGGGATTCGTCTGGGTCCAGTAGAACTACCTCCGGTACTTCTCGTGTGGCCGCCGGCCCTTCTCCAGCTCCGCGATCGTCCACGCCGCACGCCTCTGGATGGTTTCGAACTTCTTGGCCTCCCGGACGTATTCAGAATACTCACGACGGTGGGAAGGGGCGAGGGCATCGAAGAACGCTTTCGCCTTCGGACTCTTCGCGAGCGCCTTCTTGAGGACGGTGGGAACCACGACGCGATGCCTTTGGGGAGGTGGCTTGACGCCCTCGTCGTTGAGTCGAGCTGCGTCTCGAACGAGCCGGGCGTAGGCCGACTCGTCGATCTCGTCAACCGAGCTGAGGCGAATCACCTTCATCGTTCGCGCCTTTGGGCCCGGCTCCAGGAGGTGCTGGGGGTCCGGAAGTAGGGCTCCCTTGTGAAACCAGAGTCCGACGTGATTCCGAAAGGCGTGGACCGAACACACCAGTCCCCGTTTGGCGAACGCCGGCGCTCCCCACTTGAGCTCTTCTACGATGTCGGGGACGGCCGCGTGGATGATGCGGCGCAGCGCGACGAGAATGGGCTTGGCGTACTCGGGCGCCTCCCGGATGGATCGATCGACGCCGGCATGGGGGTTCATGCGGGAGAGCATATCACGAAGTGCCGCGGTTTTCCGCTGGCTCCAGGAAGCCCGCCGCGTCCTGGCGTTGATCCCCCAGACGCCGGAGACTTCACGCGAATCCGGGGCCTTGGCGCTTCTGGAACAGCACCTGGTGGACCAGTCCGGGGACAAGTTCGGCAAGTTGGCGAAATACCAGGCCCACCAGCAGCAACATGGGAAGCCGTATCCCTGATCGAGGGGATGGACTACAAAGTCTCGACGCTCATCGCCACGGCGTTTCCTCCTCCCAGGCAGAGTGCCGCGAGGCCCTTCTTGAGCCCGCGGTCCCGGAGGGCGTAGAGAAGGGTCGTCAGAATTCGGGCGCCGCTGCAGCCGATGGGGTGGCCGATCGCGACCGCGCCCCCGTTCACGTTCACGCGTTCGGGGTCGAGCTTCATCTCGCGAAGGAGCGCGACGGCGGCCGCGGAGAAGGCCTCGTTGATTTCGATGAGATCGAAGTCCTGGGCGCGAAGACCGGTCTTCGAGGAGAGGTTCTTCACCGCCTCGATGGGGGCCATCATCACCCATTCGGGAGGGAGACCGC
>CAZGKV010000132.1:0-12279 GCA_964526305.1 uncultured Planctomycetales bacterium
TTCGGCCGCGCAGGCGGGGATGGCGGCCACGATCCTACCGGGATGTGCTCTAAGCCGCCTCTTCCTCCTCCAGGCGAATGGAATCGATGATCCGCAGCTTCCACATTCTCCCCTTCCACTCCTCCATCGAGTAGGTCAACGGGGCCTGCTCGATCCAGGGGTCGAAGATGATTCCGGTTTCGAACTTCGCGCCCTTCTTGTAGGCCACGACCGCGTGGTGTTCGAAGCCGTTTCCCACGACGATTCGGGCAATCGTCCATGCGGGATTCGGCTCCTTCTTGAGGCACTCCCGGAGCGCCCGAAACGTCTGCGTTTGGCAACTCACGCATCCTCGGGCCAGGCCGCTCTTCCCCACGGAGACCATCCACGTGAGTCCGACCTCCAGGTTAGTGAACGATCCGCCGATTCCGAGCTTGTCCGACCAGTACACCGGGTGCGCATTTCGGAATTTCCAGAACTCGAATTCGTACGCGGCCTTCATCTTTTCGAGCTGGGGATCGACGGGGGGCTTCGTTTCATTCGGATTCATCGGACTTTCCTCCATTCTCAGAGCAGTACGCGAAAACGAGAGACCGATTATCGGTATTCTGCCGAACGCGGTTCGAGGCTATTCACGGCCGGATTCTCCAACCACAATGCGATCGCATTGCCGTTAGACTCAAGAACCGTCCGAGGCTGACTGGCCGACGATCCCCCCACGGTTTCCGTCGGTTGCCAATCGGATTGCGGAGCGAGTCGCTTGGCGTAGACAGCGCGGTCGCTCCCACGCCCTTGGCTCCAAGCCGCCAGAACCGTGCCGCTCGAGTTCATGCTCACGTGGTATCCAGCGATGAAAGTCTTCTCCGCAAACGATTGCGATGGGCTCCATCCGGTGCCGAGGGTATGCCGACGAGAGATGAGTTCCGAATCCCCATTCTCCTGCCATTCGAGCCAGACCAGGGTTCCCGATCCACCGGAGTCCAGCACTATCGAAATGCCTCCCCGAAGCGCTGGAAGCGAGCTGGTAGTCAATACCAAAGCCCCACGGCAATACCTCGGACTCCCGCCAGCGCTTCGCCTCGGGTGTCGCCCCGCTGGGTGCGCTGCCGTCCCCGCCGCCTCCACCCCCGCCACAGCCGATTGCGGCGGCGATGAGGGAGGGAAGAAGTACCGTGCGAAGAGTTCGAGTCATGGGCTGCTCCCTTCAATGATCCGGGAGCGATACGGGGCTGGGGCGAACTGTTCAGCAGAATCCGATTCAGGATATCTTGCGGTCAGGGAGCGAGCGACAGGAGCGCTCGATCGTCAGAGGGCGGGTCCACGGGTAGCCGTTCTCACAACCGCTTCGGCCGCCGGCGTCTCAGATCGGGTGCACCAGTTCCAGCTCGCTCTGCGCGCCCTTCTTGTAGGTGTACGAGATTTCGCTCATCACTTGACGCGCCAGCGTGGTGCTGACGCGGAAGGAGAGATCCTCCTCCGGCACGTCCTGCCCGAAGTCCCGCGCCCCTTCGGCGATGATCATGCGGATGCGAGACTCGTCGACGTCGCTCGTCACCGAGATGGGATGGCGCCATCCCTTGTGGTCCGAGTACCGGATCATCGAGCCCAAGGTCTCCTCGATGGAGCGGCGGATGAGATCCTTGCGCTCGAGGGATAGACGGACCCCGGCGAGCGATTCGTCCATGAGGACACCGAGCTCGCGCATCGCCGGCGCGTGACACGGCACGGTAATGGTTATTACGACCCGGTTCATCCTGTCCCCCTTCTCTCTCCGACCGCCGCCGAAACTCCCCAGACTCATTATACGCATAAATCATGCTGCGGAAGGGGAAATCGGAATCGACTACAGCAAATTGTCGACCGGCACGAATTCGGCCCCGACCGCCTCGGCGACGGCGCGATGGGTGACCGCCCCGTTCACGATGTTCACGCCTCCGCGGAGGGCCGCGTTCGACCGCGCGGCCGCCTTCCACCCCTTCGTCGCGATTTCCACGGCGTAGGGACTCGTGACGTTCGTCAGGGCGTAGGTGGAGGTCGTTCCCACCGCTCCCGGGATGTTCGTGACGCAGTAGTGGACGATCTCCTCTTCCACGTACACCGCCTTGGAGTGCGTGGTGGGACGCGACGTTTCCGCACAGCCTCCCTGGTCGATCGCGACGTCCACCAGAACCGCGCGACGCTTCATCGTCCGAAGATCCTCGCGGGAGATCAGCTTCGGTGTTCGGGCCCCCGGAATGAGGACGGCGCCGATCACCAAATCCGCCTGCCGGATCAGACCCTTGAGATTGAGGGCGTTCGAGTACATCGTGATCACGTTCGGCGGCATGATGTCCGAGAGATAGCGCAGGCGGTCCACGTTGACGTCGAGGATGTGGACGATTGCGCCGAGACCCGCTGCGATCTTCGCCGAATTCGTTCCGACGACTCCGCCTCCGATGATGACGACGTGAGCCGGAGCTACTCCGGGAACTCCGGCCAGGAGGATTCCCCGACCTTCCATGGGACGCTCGAGGTATTTCGCGCCCTCCTGGATCGCCATCCGGCCGGCCACCTCGCTCATCGGAACGAGCAGAGGCAAAGATCGGTCCTCGCGTTCGACGGTCTCGTAGGCGATGCACACGGCGTCGCTCTTCTTCATCGCTTCCGTAAGGGGCTTCGAAGCCGCGAAGTGGAAATAGGTGAAGAGAATCTGCCCCGGCCGGATGAGGCCGTACTCCGCGTCCAGCGGCTCCTTCACCTTGAGGATCATGTCGCACTGGGCGAAAATCTCTTCCCGAGTCGGGACGATCTTCCCTCCGGCGGCGACGTATCCGTCGTCGGTAATGGCGCTTCCTTCCCCGGCGCCCTTCTCGACCAGCACTTCGTTACCCGCGCGCACCAAAGCCTGAACGCCGGCGGGGACCGCTCCGACGCGATATTCGTCGGACTTAATCTCTCGGGGAACTCCGATCCGCATATTCGACTCTGCTCCGTTTCACCTGAAGGTCGATCCATGCCGCGAGCTCGGCATCCGCGGGCGGCTCCTCCAGGATCCAGGCGAAAAGGCGCTCCCGGAGCGAGTCGTACGACTCTTTCCGGGCCGAGAAGCGCCGGCGGACGAGAACGATCGTCGAGGAGCCCGACCGCGTGCGCTCCACGCCGGTCAGCGTCCCGTCCGCGAGCGAAAAAATCCGATCGACGGTCGAGGGATCCAAGTCGGGAGGCGGCAGATCGCGCAGAAACACCTCCCGAGGCCGCCTCGTGATCCGGCCCTTCGCTTGCTTCGTGAAATCGACCGCCTTGTCGTAGCCGTCCGACTTCGCGCGGGCGAGGAAAGCCTTCGCATCCTCTTCCTCGGCGAAGAGCATTCGATCGGTCTCGATCCATCCTTCCACGAAGTAGGAGTAGCGGACCATTTTCTCGAGGGTGAGCTTCTCTCCGAACAGGCGGTTGCGAATCACGAAGTCCCGGTACGTCTTCTCCGTGTAGCCCTCGGTTTCGAGCTGCCGCCGAAACGGTTCCTCCCCCTGAGACTTCTTGAAGTGGGCGATCATGGCATCGGCCCGCCGGGCCAATTCCTCGGGGGAGTTCGCGATCCCGAGCTCCGCCCGCCGGCTTTCGAGAATCTTCCATCGAACGTAGAGATCGACGTTTCGCTTGAACTCCAGTTCGACGGCCTTTTCGGCGACCTCCCGCCACGTCACCGGAATCCCGTTCAGAAACGCGACCACGCGGGTGTCTCCGGTCTTCTTCTCGTCCCCTCGCTCCGGACCCTGCCGGGGCGGAGGAGCGGCGCACGCGCCGAGGAAAGCGAGGAGGGCGATGAGGCGATGCATGGGTAGGGCGCGGATTATTCCACGCGCGGCCCGGGATGTCCAGTCCGAGAAATCCGATGAACGCCGGCGAGATCCCGCGTACTGCTCCCATCGGTAAGGAGAAAGACGATGAAACGACTTGCTTGCTGGAGCCTGGCCTTGATGCCCCTGATCGCCTTCGTCGGGTGCCAGAGCACGAGGGTGCAATCGACGTATCTCGGGGGGGATCGATTCGAATCTCGCCCAACCTCCCATCCGATCGAAATCCTCCGAGGCGACCCCACGCGTCCGTTCGTCACGGTGGCGCGGATTACGGCCGTGGCCCGGGGGAATTCCTACCTCGGCACGGTCGGGGACGAGGAGGAGTGCATCGGGAAGTTGAAGGAACGGGCTCGCCAACTTGGGGGCGACGCCGTCATCCAATTCGAGGTGTACATGGCTCCGCAGGGGACGGTGGGAGCGGGCAACATCACGGCTCAGGGATTCGTCGTCCGCTGGGTGGAGCGTTCCTAGCTATCGTCCGTTGGGATGGGCGTGCGGGACGTTGAGGAGCCGGAGTATGTCGATGAGCTCCGTGGTCCCCAGCGCGCCCATCTCGAGGAGGATCATCCCGATCAGCTTGTGTTTCTCGCCTCGCTCTCCCAAGCCGCGCTGTCGTGCCAGAGCGTCGTACACTTGCTGCTCGGAAACGTAGCCTTTCCGAACTGCGACTTGGCCGAAGGGTTCCCGCGACGTCCCGTTCTGACTCATCGCCCCTCCTAGTCCTCCTGTACCGGCCGCATTATACTCATCCTCCCTGGAGGATCAAACTCAAATCGAGCGATTTCGTCGAACTTCGGTCGTCGCCGCACCGTCCAACTCGTCGAGAACGTTCTATGGATGGGGAGGTTCGATGACCCTGCGCAAGTCTTGGATGCTGCTGGCTTTCGCCGGAGTCGCGGCGGCCGCCGTCGTGCCCGCCGTGCGACAGGACGGGAAGAAACCGCTCGACGAGGGGCAGCTCTTCGCCGCGGCCGAGAAGAGCATGAAGCAGTCGAACTTCGCTCAAGCGGAGAGGCTCTTCGAAGAGTACTTGGAGCGATTCCCTTCCGGAAAGCGTCGAGAGGCGGTCTCGTTCCAGCGCGCCATGTCCGAACTGCACCAGCGGAAGTTCCAGGAGGCCCGGGACCATTTCACCGCGTTCCAGAAGGATTTCCCCGAGAGCGAAAATGCGTCCTGGGCTCAGTATCACTTCGCCCAGTCCCTCGCCCAGGAGCGGCGCAAGGCGGATGCGGCGGCCGCCTTCAAGGTGCTTTTCAAAACCTATCCGGATTCCCCGGCCACGGAAAACGCCGTGTGGCGGTACTGGGACCTGGTGGGAAAGACCTTCTACTTCAGCGTCTATCAATCCTTCACCGAAGGCGAGCCCGTCGAAGTCCAGTACAGCTTCCGCAATATTCCACGGGTCCACTACCGGCTCTTCCGGGTCTCGCTCGGAGATGTGATCTCCAAGGTGGAGAAGTCCGACAAGATTGAGAACGTCCGGCGGCTCATCGGACGGATGCCTCGATCCTCGTGGTCGAAGGTCAAGGAGTGGGAGGAGGAACCTCGTCAGGAGCGGCGACACCTCTATGGCGCCCTCAAACTGCCTCTCGACGAGGCCGGATTCTACATCCTCGAGGCGGAGCACGACGAGGTCGCCCTCCACGTGAATATCATCGTCGCGCGCGCCGGACTCGTCCTCAAGACGGCCAAGGGGAAGACGATCGCGTTTGCGGTGGACCGCCGAACTTCCCGTCCGCTCGCGGGGATGAAGATCCGCGCCTTCGATCGCGGCGGAGTCGTCGAAGGGACCACGGACGAGCAGGGCCTGTGGCTCTTGGATCGCGAGGTTCAGGGGACGATCGTGGGCATCCGCGACGGAGAGCTGGCCCTCTCCGATGTCTCTACCTGGCTTGCGGGCAAGGAGCTGAAGGCCTATCTTTTTACCGATCGTCCCGTGTACCGGCCGAACCACACGGTTTCGTACAAGGCCGTCCTCACGGAGTACGACTCGGGCAAGCTCGAGGTTCTCGGGCGTCGCAAGGTGCAATTCGAGATTCGGGATCCCAAAGGCAACCTGTTCTTGAAGAAAGAAGCCTCGACGAACGAGTTCGGAAGTTTTGCGGGCGAGGTGGTCTTAGGCGACGAGCCGGCGCTCGGGTTCTACCGGATGACCTTGACGACCGAGGACGGCCAGTATGCGTACGGCCAGTTCCGCGTCGAGGAGTATCGGAAGCCCGAGTATCGCGTGGACGTGAAGTACCCGAAGGGGCCGCACCTCCAGGGAGAAACGGTGACGGCCGAGATCCGAACGAATTACTACTTCGGCAGTCCTGTCGTGGATGCCGAGGTGCAGTGGACGCTGCTCCGGCGTCCCTACTGGAAACCGTACTGGTACTGGCGTTGGGATCCCTACGATTGGGACCTCGAGGAGGATTCCTACGGCGGCCGACGTCGCTGGCAGCGGGACGAGGAGGTGACCCGAGGAACCGGTCGTACGGATGCGAACGGCAACCTGGTCGTTTCCTTCACCTCCGAGAAGAAAGAGCACGATCTCGTGTACACGGTCCGAGCCAAGGTCGTCGACAAGAGTCGTCGCGAGGTCGAAGGGGCCGGGAGCTGCAAGGCGACTCGCTCTCTCCTCGAACTTTCCGTCAGCCCGAACCGGTGGGTCTATTCGCCCGGCGATTCCGTGTCGCTGAAGATTCGCGCCACCGATACGGAGGGCCAGGCGGTTCGCGACCTCAAGGTGCGCATCACGGGGGCGACCTCGCGCTGGGTTCGGGGCGAGGGAAACAAGGGCGCATGGGAGCACGAGGACTTCTATGCCGGAAGCACGTCCACCGACTCGAACGGGCTCGCCGACCTCGGATTCGTCGTCGAGAAGGAAGGGTACGTCCGAATCCAGGCGACGGCGCAGGATCGGAAGGGGAATGCCGTAACGTCGGACATGCATCTCTGGGTGTCCGGTCGCGCGTGGTCCGGCGATTTCCAGAACTTCAACGGGATCGAGATCATCCCCGACAAGACGAGTTACCGGGTCGGGGAGACGGCGAAGGTCCTCCTGGCCAGTCGGCACAAGAACGTGTACGCCCTCGTGACGCTGGAGTGCGACGGGGTGTATCGTCACCAAGTCGTCCACGTCAAGGGACACACGGCGCTCGTCGAACTCCCGATCGATCGCCCCGAGTTCGCGCCCAATGTCTACGTCTCGGTGGCCGCGCTCGTCAAGAACGAGTTCGTGCAGAGTACGAAAGTCCTGTCCGTCCCGCCCGCGGACCGGCTCCTGAACGTGAAGGTCACGACGAATCAATCGCAGTACCGCCCGCGCGATCCGGTGGCGGTGACCGTCGAGGTGACGGACGCGCAGGGAAAGCCGGTTCGCGGGGAGTTCGCCGTCTCGATCGTGGACGAGGCGATCTACGCGGTGCAGTCGGAAACGGTTCGCGATTTCCGGAAGTTCCTCTACTCCCGTCGATGGAATCGAGTTCAGACCGTAACCTCGCTCCATTTCGTGGACCACGGACGGATGGGAGGGGTCGAGAGCAAGGAGGAAGGCTCTCGTCGGGGAAGGAGCGACGACCCAGAATCGCCCCGGGCGAAAGAAACGAAAATGGCCGATACCGAGACGAGATCGGAATTCCCCGACACGATGTTCTGGAAGGCGCAGGTCATGACGGACGAGAAGGGACGCGCCTCGTTCGAGTTGAAGATGCCGGATTCCCTGACGACCTGGCGTACCACGGTGCGTGGCCTGACCGTCGACGCGAAAGTCGGTCAGCAGGTCCATTCGACGATTTGTCGCAAGGAGGTGATCGTCCGTCTCGAAACGCCGCGATTCTTCACCCAGAACGACGAGACCCTCGTGTCGGCCGTCGTCCATAACTACCGCGACGACGTGGACGAGGTGAACCTCTCGATCGAAGCGGAAGGCGTAGAGCTGATCGGCGCAACGGAGACGAAGCTCAAGATCGCCAAGAACCAGGACCGGCGCGTCGACTGGAAGGTCCGGGTGAAGAAGGCGGGCGTGGCGACGTTCACGGTGAAGGCGCTGACTCCCCAAGAGTCGGATGCGATGAAGTTGCGCGTCCCGATTCAGCCGCACGGCGCGCTCCGATTCGAGACGAAGGCGGGCATGGTGGAGACGGCGCAGAGCGTTCGGGTCACCGTACCCAAGGAGGCGATCGCCGAGGCGAGCGAGCTGCGGATCGTCGTCTCCCCGAGCGTGGCTTCCCAGATCCTCGAGGCGCTCGAATACCTCGCGGGGTATCCCTACGGCTGCGTCGAACAGACGATGAGCCGGTTTCTCCCCACCGTCATCACGGCGCGCACGCTCCGCGGGCTGGGGCTTCGGAACGAGAAGCTCGAAAAGGAGCTTCCCCTCATGGTTTCCCAGGGCTTGCAGCGGCTCCTCAACTTTCAGCATTCGGACGGCGGATGGGGCTGGTGGGAGGCCGACGCGACCCATCCGTACATGACGGCGTATGTGGTGTACGGTTTGGCGCAAGCGAGGGACGCGGACTTCCCCATCGAACAGGCCGTCCTGGATCGCGGAATCGCGGCGCTCGAGGCTCTTCTCAAGGCGGCCCAACCCGCAGACACCCGGGCGTATCTGGCGTTCGCGTTGTCGGAAGCGGGACGGCCCCCGAAGGACCACCTCCTCTCTCTCTACGAGCATCGGAGCGATCTCAACGACTATTCCCGGGCGCTTCTGGCGATCTCGCTCCATCGAGCCGGGGATGCGGAGCGTGCCCGAACGGTCCTGGCGAATCTGGACGAGACCGCCAAAGTCGGCGAGGGGTATTGCTATTGGGAAGGTCAGGCCCCTCGACATCACTGGATGGACAACAAGGTCGAGACGACGGCTTTCGTCCTGCAGGCGTATCTCGCGCTCGATCCGAAGAACGAGAAGGGACACAAGATCGTCCGATGGCTTTCGGGGCAACGGCAGGGGAATCGGTGGATTTCGACCAAGGATACGGCGGCGGCCGTGTTCTCCCTCGCGCAGTACATCGCCCTAACCAAGGAGCTGGAAGCGGACTATTCGCTCACCGTGAAGGTGAACGGCGAGCCGCTTCTTCGCGAACGCATCACGAAAGCGAACCTGATCAAGTTCGACGGTACGCGGGTGCTCCAGGCGGGCCAATTCGTCCACGGAACGAACGAGATCACGATCGAAAAGGAGGGAACGGGGAATCTGTACTACTCCGTCTTCCTCAAGTACTACGAGTTCCGGGAGGATTTCGAGCCTTCGAAGGGAGCGATCCGGATCGAGCGCAGTTACTCTCGCGTTTCCTGGGACGGAGCCCGGAAGGTCACGGAGCCTCTGAAGCGCGACGACGCCGTCAAGTCGGGCGAAGAGATCGAGGTGACCCTCAAGATCGAATGCGACGGCAACTACGAATACGTCATGATCGAAGATCCGATCCCGGCCGGATTTGAAATCGTCAAGGAGGACGCGTTCTACGGGTTGTGGGGATGCCGCGGACGTTGGCGGTGGTGGTATTCCCGCATCGAGGCGCGCGACGAGAAGGTGTGCATCGCCGCGACCTACCTCCGCGGTGGACAGACGATCCAGTACACGATGCGAGCCGAGACTCCGGGGGAATTCCACGTCCTGCCTACGTTCGCCTACAACATGTATGCGGCCGAGATTGCGGGAAGTTCCGGGGAGTCGCGGATCCGCGTCGTGGATCGCTAGCGAAGGATCGATCGGAAGTACTCGATCGTCCGGCCGAGCCCCTCGGGGCGAGGAACGCGCGGCTCCCATCCCAGGAGGGAGCGGGCCCTTCCGATGTCGGGCCGCCGCTGTTTGGGGTCGTCTACGGGCAGGGGCTTGTGGGCGATGCGCGAGTTCGATCCGGCCCGCTCCACGACCTCGCGAGCCAGTTGCGCGATCGTGATCTCCTCGGGATTCCCGACGTTGACGGGAAGCGACTCGGAGGATTCGAGGAGGAGCAGGATTCCTCGGATGAGATCGTCCACGTAGCAGAAACTCCGCGTCTGGGAGCCGTCGCCGAAGACGGTGATCTCCTCTCCCCGAAGCGCCTGGGCGATGAAGGTGCACACCGCGCGTCCGTCGTTCGGCCGCATCCGCGGGCCGTACGTGTTGAAGATGCGGACGATCCGGGTATCGAGCCCGTGGGCTCGGTGGTAGGCCATCGTCATCGCCTCGGCGAAGCGCTTGGCTTCGTCGTACACTCCGCGAGGCCCGATCGGATTCACGTTTCCCCAGTAGTCCTCCCGCTGGGGATGGACGAGCGGGTCGCCGTAGACCTCGCTCGTGGAGGCGAGGAGGAATCGGGCCCCCTTCGCCTTGGCGAGGCCCAACGCATGGTGGGTCCCCAACGACCCCACTTTGAGCGTGTGAATCGGATGCTCCAGGTAGTCCGCCGGGGAGGCGGGAGAGGCGAAGTGAAGGATGCGGTCGAGCGGTCCGTCTACGACGATGGGCTTCGTGATGTCGTGGGCGAGAAACGTGAACCGGCGATGGTCTCGGAACGCCGCCAAGTTGCGCTCGGTTCCCGTCAGGAGGTTGTCCATGCACAGGACTTCGTGTCCTTGGCCTAGGAGGGATTCGCAGAGGTGGGACCCGAGGAAGCCCGCGCCCCCGGTGACCAGAACGCGCATCGGGACATCATAGGTCCGCCCGGGAGGGTGTCAACGATCGTGGACGTCCCCCGGTTCCACATGATAGAAGGCGCAGAGATGCTCCTCACCGGCCATCAGCCGAACTACCTTCCCTATGCGGGGTTCTTCGACAAGGTCGCGCGCGCCGAGCGATTCGTGGTCGTCGACGACGTCCAATTCGTGAAACGCGGCCCGTTCGGGTGGATCCACCGAAACCGAATCCGCACCGCTTCTCCCGAGGGTTGGGAGTGGCTGACGGTCCCGGTGCAAACCAAAGGAAAGTTCAGCCAGACGATTCGCGAGACTCGGGTCGACAACGCCCTCCCCTGGGCGCGAAAGCACTGGAAGAGCGTGGAATGGAACTATCGCAAGGCGCGGTTCTTCGCCGAGTACGCGCCCGAGCTCAAGTTGGTCTACGAGAGAAAGTGGGAGTGGCTGTGCGATCTCAGCGTCGAGCTCATTGGGCTGGTCCTGCGTTGGCTCGGCATCTCGCGCCCCCTGTTGCTCCAGTCGGAACTCGGGGCCGCAGGAAAGGCGGGCGATCTCGTCCTGGATCTCTGCCGCAAGACCGGGGCAGACGCGTATCTCTCCGGCATCCACGGGAAGGACTATCTGGAGCCGGCGGTATTCGAGAGTGCGGGGATACAATTGCTGTTCCAAGAGTACCGTGCGCGGGAGTACCCTCAATGTGTGGCGGGTCCCTTCGTCCCGAATCTCTCGGTGATCGATCTGATCTTCAATTGCGGACCAGAGAGTCCGAGCATCGTGGCGGCGGGAAATGATCTCGAAACTTAACTTCCCTCAGATCGGCCTGTTCATCTTCGCTTGGTTCGTCGCGGATCTCCTGACGCCGGTCCTGATTCACCTCGCGCACCGCATCGGAGCCGTGGACCGCCCCCATAGCTATAAGATCCACCAGCAACCGGTTCCCTTCCTCGGCGGCCTGGCGATCTTCCTCTCGTTCTCGATCGCTCTTTTTTCGATCCTTCGCTTCACCAGCTTCGAAGAGAACCGCGCGGTATTCGCCATCATCTTCGGCGCGTTTCTGGTCATCGTCCTGGGGTGTCTCGACGATTTTCGCCCCATCTCCGCGGTGATCAAGCTGGTCATTCTCTTCGGAGTGACATGGCTCCTCTCCCGATACGGAGTCCGAATCACGCTGTTCCTGAGTCCGTGGCCCGATCTGATTCTGACGCTCCTCTGGATCGTCGGGGTGACGAGCGCGCTGAACAGCATCGACAACATGGACGGCGCCGCGGCGGGGATCTCCGCGATCGCGGCGTTCTGGACCTTCTATATCGCGTTCTATTTTCCGCCGGTCGGACAAGCCGGCGTCAGCTACGTGGCGATCACCCTGTGCGGCGCTTGTCTGGGATTCCTTCGGTACAACTTATTCTCCCCGGCGCGCATCTTCCTGGGCAACAACGGGGCTCTCCTCATGGGGTTTCTCCTGGCGACGCTGATGGTCTTGGCGGGATGGTCCCGGCAGGACAAGGTGAAGGCCATCATCGTCCCGTGCGCCATTCTCTGCGTTCCCCTGTACGACATCACGCTCGCTACGATCCTCCGCATCAAGAACGGGGTCGTTCGGGGCCTCGTCCAGGCGATCGTCTACAACGGCCGCGATCATCTCTCCCACCGGCTCGTCGCCCTCGGACTCTCCAAGCGGGAGGCCGTGATGATGATGTATCTCTTCGGAGTGCTCGGGGGAGCGCTGGGGATGATCCTCGCCCGGGACGAAGTCCGGCCGGTCACCTATATTCCGATCGTCGGAATCGCGCTCCTGACGTTGGTCGCCCTCGGGATCATCCTGGATCGGGCCAAGGTGTACGAGTCGAACTCGGCGCCGGCGCCG
>CAZGKV010000133.1:0-12096 GCA_964526305.1 uncultured Planctomycetales bacterium
CGAAGTTCCGCCCAGCCCATGAATACTCTCCTCCCTTCGGGCTTCCTATAGCCAAGCCAGCCGGACTCGTCTACCTTGATTCCGCCGACCGAATCCAAGATCCTCTCCTCATGATCGTGGGCCGCCTGGCGCCGAGTCCTACCGGCTCGCTCCACCTCGGAAACGTCCGCACCTTCCTCTGGGCTTGGCTCTCCATCCGCGCCCAGGCGGGACGAGTGATCCTCCGGATCGAAGACCTCGAGACGAATCGCGTCAAGCCGGGGGCGTGCGAACAGCTGATCGACGAACTGGCCTGGCTGGGGTTCGATTGGGACGATGGGCCCTACTTCCAGACGCGGCGGCGAACTCACTACCGGGAATGTTTCCCGCGACTCGAGGCCTATCCCTGCGGGTGCACCCGCGCCGAGCTCGCGCAGTCGGCCCCGCATGACGGAGAGACGGAGACTCGCTACCCGGGGACCTGCCGCGACCGTGCTTCGTCGTCCCCGCGCTCGTGGCGAATCCGCGTCCCGGACGAACCCGTCCGCTTCGACGATCTCCTGAGCGGAAGCCACGAGATCGACGTCGCCGACACGGTGGGAGACTTCGTGGTGGCCAAGTCCCCCGACGACCCCGCCTACCAATTCGCCGTCGTCGCGGACGACATCGCCATGGGCGTCACCGAGGTCGTCCGAGGAGACGATCTCATTCCCTCCACGGCGCGACAGATTCTCCTCTACCGGAAGCTCGGCGCCGCGCTCCCTCGATTCGGCCACGTCCCCCTCGTCGTGGGACCGGACGGAATGCGGCTCGCCAAGCGTCATGGCGACGGGAGGATCTCCACGTACCGGGAGCGCGGGATTCGACCAGAGAGACTCATCGGGACGGTCGCGCGCTGGAGCGGATTCGACATCGACGAGGTCCGCCCCGCGGACCTGGTTCGGCACTGGTCCTGGAATCGGCCCAAAGAACGCATCGTGCTGACGCCCGACCGATTCCGCCTATGATTCGCGATCTTCTCGACCGTCTCGAGCGCGCGAAGGACCGGATCGTCGAGTATTGGGAAAAGTCCTCCGGCGACCCGGCCGCCCGCAAGATCTTCCTCTCGGACTCGAAGGAGGCCTTCTACCAGGCCGTCGCGGCCTATCAGCTCTTGGATTCTGAGCACGTATCGGCGTCGCGCGGCTACTTGGAGGGAGCCAAGAGCTCCGCCCTGCAGTCCGCCAGTTCCGTGGACGAGGGGGAGCTGAGAACCGAATTCCTCGCGGCGTTCGACGCATGCTACGCGGCCATCGACGCCGAGCTCGACCGCCTCGCCCCGCCCCCCGGCCCGACCGATTGGGTGGATCCCGCGAGACATCCCTCGGAGAAGTCGTGCATTCTCTCGTGTTCCGTGTGCAACGATCCCGCGGCGAAGTGGGAGATCGGCCACTCCAAATACCGCAAATCGACGGCCCTCATCTACTCCGGCATCACGATGTCGATGCACCACGATCTCGAGCACGCGGAAGCCGTATTCCTTTGGCTCCTGGAAGAGAGTTTCGGGAAGGTCCACCGCTATTCGATCGAGAAGCTGAAGATGAGCGAAGGAATGGACGCCTACTGCCCCACGTGCGACAAGATCTATTGCCGCCGGCACTACAACGCGGGGGAGGTCTACGACGAGGGATTCTACGACTGTACCTACGGTACCTGTCCCCACGGTCACCGGCGGATGATCGACGATTGAATTCGGCAAGAATCCGAAAAAAACGCATCCGAATGCGTCATCATAGTATCGAATGAGAACGGCGGTTCTGATCCTGCTCGTCGGAATACCTCGGCAGGACGACATCTCCAAGCGCGTCGCCGCCATGGCGGAACGCGCCCGCGACTTCGATCCCGAGGTCCGCACGGCCGCGGCCAAGGAGGCGGAGGAGCTCGTGCGCGGAAACGAAAAACAAGTCGCCGCTCTCTCCACAGTTCCCGCGAGGATCGTTCTCGCCTTGGCAGGGAAGCTCAAGCCGGAGAAGCTCCTGGAATCGCGCGATTCCGCAGCCCGTGACGTGGGGTGCGATCTTCTCCCGGTTCAGAAAAGCCATCTCGCGATCCTGATGTCCTTCCTCGAGCAGAAGGATGCGGGCCTTCGCATCTCGGCCTGCCTGGCTCTTGGACGACTGGAAGATCCCGCCCTTCGAGCCGCCATCCAGGGGGCCGTCACTAAGCGACTGGCGAAGCGCCCGGGCCCCTGGAACCTCCTTCTCTGGACCTTGATGTCACGATGGTATCGGCAATCCTATGCACTTCGGGTCTGGATGCAGGCCCCCGAACCGGAGTCGCGGGAACTGGCCGCGGTCGCCCTCTGTCGCCTCTCCAACCTGGAGCTGGCTTCGGACGATACCGAACGGTTCGCCGCGCTGGCGGGCGATCGCGCCCTCTCGCCCCGTTTGCGCGAGGCCCTCGTGAACGTCACCGCACGACAATCGCTTCCGAGCGTGCTTCCGCTCCTGCTCCATTCCGACAGAACCGTTCGCTCCCTCGCCGTCGACGCCGTGGAGCGCGGCCTCAAGGATCCGCTGGAAGCGCGACTCCTCCACGAACTGGCCGCTCGGAAAGAAGCGAAGACGACCGACGACGGCAAGACCCCTTCGCAACCGATCTTGTCGTGGATCGCGAAGTGGCTCAAGCGGCTCTGCGCGGAAAACGTCACCGTCGAATCGTTCGAGACGTGGTGGAAGGAGAACCACCGGAAGATCCTCGATCGAAGAGTCAACGAGGCCATCCTCCGGGGAATCGAAGCCCTTCGGAACATGGCCGAAAAAGACGGCTCCTGGAGCTGGGTCCGTACGTATCCGGTCGGGGTTACCGCCATGGCGGTCTATACCCTGCTCAAGTGCGACGTCCCTTTCAAGGATCCGGCGGTCGCCCAGGGATTGGAGCTCCTCCTGGACAAGGATCCGGAAGGCACCTATCAAGCGTCTCTTGCAGCCATGGCGCTCGCGACCGCGTTGGAAAAGCGCGGATCGCGGGACGAGAAAACGGCGCGCCGACTTCAAGCCATCGCGGACCTCCTCGTCGCCTCACAGGACGGGTCGGGAGGATGGAGTTACGGAGGTCGCCGGTCGCACCATGCGTTCGATTTTTCGAACACTCAATTCGCCCTGCTCGGTCTTCGCGCGGCCGTCAACGGCGGCGCGAAGGTCCCGAGGTCCGCTTGGGAGAGAGCGCTTCGCCTCTACGACCGCGCGCAGACCGCCGAAGGAGGATGGGGATACGGCGAGGGCAATTCGAGCACTCCGAGCATGACCGCCGCCGGGGCGTACGGCTGGATGGTGTGCCGCCTGTCCCTGGAGGAGAGAGTCGTTCCCAAGGACCTCATGAAGACCGCCCAGATGAAGAAAGCGATCAGAGCGATCGAGGCCTTTACCTCGAAGGCGGGAGCCCTGACGCAGTACGGGTTGTACTGGCTCTACAGCCTGGAGCGGATGTGCATGAACGCCGGACTCGAGCGAATCGGCTCCATCGACTGGTACGAGGAGGGAGCCACCTGGCTGGTTTCCGCGCAACGATCCGACGGCAGCTGGAGGGGCCAGTATCGAGAGGTCGTGGACACGTGTTTCGCTCTTCTTTTCCTTCGCAAGGCCTTCATCAGTCGGCCGGACGTCCAGACGGGCACCCCACGAGCGTCGCGGGAGCAGGCCGAGGCGGTCCTCAAGAAGCGCGGGGAGGAGTTGCGAAAGATCGAGGGCGTGCTGGAAGTCACGATGGGCCAAGACGAGCGAACGGCCTTTCTCCTCGTGCGCGTGACCTCGGGGGTGGTGGAGCAAGACCTCCGAAAGAAGTACGGCACCGCTATCGATGGCGTACCGCTGCGTGTAGCGCTTCCATAGAATCTCGGAGTCTCACATGAGCGATTTCACTCGAAGGGAGTTCCTCGCCGGGGGTCTCGCGATGGCCGCGGGGGCGACCGCGTTCCCCCAAGACTCGGGCTCGGGCCTCGTGGTCCACGAATGGGGCGTCTTGACGATGGCTCAGGAAGCCAGCTGGTCGAAGGCCCGAACCGGGGGGATCCGGCTCGACGCCAAGAGAACCGAAATCGCCTCTCCCCCTCCGGATTTCGCCGCCTCCTGGACCGCACTCGTCGGGAAACAAATCGAGGAGTGGAAAAACCGGCCGCTGGACATCGACAAGCCGGTGGTGTACTTCTATACGGATCGCCTACAGACCGTAACCCTGCGGGTCGGTGTGCCGAGCGGGCGACCCGCCCTCTGGTGGCCGCCGGTCAGCGACTTCTCTCCTCGACCGCCGCGACTGGACTGGGGCAACTCGTTTCCGAATCCTCCCCCTCCCATCGAGTCGATCGAACCGAAGGAAGGATCGCTGATCTGGCAAGGCCTGCAGGTCGACTCCTCTCGCGGCGCAACCAGGTTTCGCAGCGTCCCCAAGGAACATTGGTGGCAAGTGGCGCGCGAAACGGATGCCGCGACGGTCTCCGCGCAGGGCCAGTTCGAACGCTTCGTCTTCTACGAGGCGCTGTCTCCCGTGACCTCGTCGCTTTCGGTGGAATGGTCCGAGGATTCCGTCGTCGTCCGGAACACCGACACGGTGCCCGTAAGCCCGGTGATCGCCATTCGAGTCCAGAAAAGCTCGGTTCAGCTCGCCGCAGCCGACACCATCTCCTCGGGGGAAGAATTGCGTCTGGCTCCGAACTCCTCCGACATCTCTGCTCTCGAGAGTCGACTCCGCCGCGCAGGGCTATTCGAGAAAGAAGCCGCGGGAATGGCCAAGATCTGGCGCACCGAGTTCTTCGAGACCGACGGGCTTCGGGTCCTCTACTTCATGCCTGAGACACGGATCCGATCGCTTCTCCCGATGCAGATCGAACCCGCCCCGGACAAGCTCGTGCGGGTTCTCCTCGTCCACATCGAGTGCCTGAGCCCGGGAACCATCCGCGACATCGACACCCTCATCGCCCAACTGAAGTCGGACGACCTGAACGAGCGGGACGGCGCGACCGAAGCGCTTCGGAAGCTCCTCCCGCGATCCGAAGGCCGCCTGCGCCGCGCGCTCAAGACCGCGAAGGACCTCGAGGTCCGCTCGCGCATCGAGTCGATCCTCCGGGGAGTGACGCCGAGACCGTAGTCACTCTCTCGCCTCCAACGCCGCGACAAGCTTTTCCAGCAGCTCCCGCGCCCCCTGGATGGATTGGATTCCCAATTCCTTCGTCTTCTGATCCGCGGCCCGGCGTCCCTCTTCTCCCGGATCGAAACCCTCTTTGGAGAGTCCCCAAAGGGAGATGCGCAGCACGGCCTTTCCGCGTCTCCCTTCGGCCTTGGCGCCGAAGCGGCCATGGAGCCTCCCACCGACATTCACCATCGTGTGCGCCGTCGGGCTCCGGTGGGTTCCATAGGCCTCTCCGCCGTCGATGCGGAAGGGGCTCCCCCGCTCCCAGAATCTCGACCGGTCGGAGAGCACCTTTTCGCGTTCCGGTTCGAAGGCCGCCTTGGCGGTATTCTCCTCCGCGCATACGATCGCCTCTACCGACGTTCCCGTCATTCCGGGCTCGTCCTGGCTTCGGCTCGATTTCACTTCGATGGTGATGGTGGTCGTCGCCTCACGGCCTTCGCCCCGCCTCTCGAGTTCGGGTTTGGCCTTCAGCCCCAGTCGTTTCAAGGCGCGGAGATGGCGCTTGACGGCGGGGTATCGGAGGAGATCGGAGTACCGTAGCCCCGCGTCGCCGTGGATCTTCAGATTCTCCGCGAGTCCTGCGGCGGCCTTGGATCGAGGCTGAAGCGCCCGAATCGCGGCCGCCTGCGCCTCCCGGAGCGTCGGGTACTTGTCGCCCGCCCCCTTGCGCGTCCATTCCTCAAGGACGGCAAGAAGGACATCGTCCGCCACGATCCCGATGGTGAGCGTGTCGAATCCGAGAACGGCGCGTCCCTTCGTCCACTCTCCGATGCCCAACGCCTCAGGAATCCGAAGCACGCGGGGCCCCTTCTCCGGATAGGAGAGCAGGTTGCAGCCTGCGATGAGGAGCAGCCTCGGCATCGCCTCCTCCCCGAGGGATTGGCGGAGTCGAAACAGTTCGAAGGCGGTCAACGGGCTCCCGGGTGGATCGCCCCTCTCTGTTCGAATCCAATGGGTCATTTCTTTGCGACCGCCGCTATCCAGCTCCGAGTACCCGGAGTGGACGGCCGCCACCACCACGTCGGCCTTCGGGAGAGTGTCGAGGATCCACTTCTTTTTCACCTCCGCTTCGGCCGTAACGTCCTGGCCGGCGAAGGCCGCCCGGAGGGCATCGACATACTTCGGCTTGGCCACGTCGGCGGTCGATTCGGCGCCGAGCCAGCCGTACACCTGGACGCGGTCCTCCTGCGAACGACCCGCCGCGAGCATCGCCGTGAGCGCAATTTCGAGCATCTCGTCCCCTCTGTCAATTCCGGAGAATCCTACCACACTCCGTGCTTCTCGCGGGTTCGGCGGTCTGACCTAGCCCGACACCCGAATTGGTATAATCCCTCCGTGCTCGAGTCCTTCCATCCGGCGGTGGCAAAGTGGTTCGCCGCCCGCCTGGGCGAACCGACGGCGCCTCAGCGGGACGGCTGGCCGCGCATTCGCGCCGGAAAGAACGTCCTCATCGCCGCCCCCACCGGTTCGGGCAAGACACTGGCAGCTTTTCTCTCGGCCATCGACCTTCTCCTCCGTCAAGGTCCCTATCTGGCCGGCGAGACGCAGATCCTCTACGTTTCCCCCCTCAAGGCCCTGGGGAACGACATCCGGAAAAACCTGCAAGGCCCGCTCGCCGAGATCGCCGAGCTCGACCCGTTCCTTCCCGCGATCCGGGTGATGGTTCGCACCGGGGACACTCCGGCGAGCGAGCGCGCATCCATGATGCGCAAGCCGCCGCACATCCTCGTCACCACGCCCGAATCTCTCTACATTCTTCTCACGAGCGACGGCGGGCGGCGCCTGCTCCGGACGGTGAAGACTTGCATCGTCGACGAAATCCACGCGCTCGCCCGCGACAAGCGGGGCTCCCACCTGGCGATCTCCTTGGAGCGGCTCGAGGCGCTCGCGGGTCCGTTTCAGCGCATCGGCCTTTCCGCCACCACGAAACCCCCGGACGAAATGGGCCGGTTTCTCGCCGGCGTCGGCCGCGAGTGCGAAATCGTCGACGGGGGCCATCTTCGCGAAATCGACGTCGCGATCGAGGTGCCGCGATCGCCGCTCGCCGCGGTCTGTTCCCACGAAATGTGGGAAGAGATCTACGAACGGATGGCCGACCTTATCCTCGCCCATCGAACCACGCTCGTCTTCGTCAACACGCGGAAGATGGCCGAACGCATCGCGGCGCGATTGACGAAACGCCTCGGGGAGGATCAGGTCGCCAGCCACCACAGCAGTCTCTCCAGGGCGCGCCGACTCGATGCCGAACAGCGCCTCAAGTCGGGACAGCTCCGCGCGCTCGTGGCCACGGCTTCCCTCGAGCTCGGAATCGACATCGGCGACGTCGACCTTTCCCTCCAAGTGGGATCGCCGAAATCGATCGCGACCTTCCTGCAGCGGGTGGGACGCGCCGGCCATGCCCTGCGCAAGACGCCCAAGGGGCGGATCTTCCCGCTCACCCTGGACGAGCTTGTGGAGGCGGAAGCGCTCCTCCGGTGCGTCGGTCGCGGCGATCTCGATCGCACGCCGCAACCTCCTCGGCCCCTCGACATCCTGGCGCAGCAGATCGTCGCGGCCTGCGTGCCCGAACCGTGGGGGGAGGACGCCCTCTTCGATCGACTTCGTCGCGCGTGGCCGTACCGCGCTCTCGACCGGGCCGACTTCGACTCCGTGGTGGCCCTGCACGCGAACGGTCGGCGCTCCCTCCTCCACCGGGACGGCGTGAATCGGAGGCTCCGCGCCACGAAGCGGGCCCGACTCGCGGCGATCCTCTCCGGCGGAGCCATCCCCGACACCGCGGATTATCAGGTCCTCCTGGAACCGGAAGCGACCTTCATCGGCACGGTCAACGAGGATTGGGCGGTGGAAGCCAACGTCGGAGACATCTTCCAGCTGGGGAATGCGTCTTGGCGGGTGCTCCGGATCGAACCGGGAATCGTGAGGGTGGCCGACGCGAAGGGGCAACCGCCCACTCTTCCCTTTTGGCTCGGGGAGGCCCCCGCGCGAACGGCGGAGCTCTCGGCGGAAGTCGGTCGCGTCCGCGAGGAGCCCCACGATCCGCAAATCCGGGAGTACGTCGCCTCCGGCGCGAAGACGCTCGGGGCCATCCCCACGCAAGAGCGCGTCGTCGCCGAGCGGTTCTTCGACGAGAGCGGCGGAATGCAGCTCGTGATTCATGCGCCGTTCGGCGGCCGCATCAATCGCGCGTGGGGCCTCGCGCTTCGAAAGCGGTTCTGCGTCGGATTCGGATTCGAACTCCAAGCGGCCGCCAACGAAGAGGCGATCGTCCTTTCGCTCGGACCTCAGCACAGTTTCCCGCTCGAGAGCGTCTTCGAATTCCTCCAGCCCGAATCGGCGAAGGGAGTCCTCATTCAGGCTCTTCTCGCCGCGCCGATGTTCGAGACCCGATGGAGATGGAACGTCTCCCGCGCGCTTCTCCTCGAGCGCATGCAGGGCGGGAAGCGCGTTCCCGCCCCGCTCCAGAGGATGCGGGCTCAGGACCTCCTCGTCGCCGCCTTCCCGCAGGTTCTCGCTTGTCCCGAGACTCTCCCCGGCGGTCCGCTGCCGGTGCCGATGGAGCACCCGATCGTGCGTCAGACGATCGAAGACTGCCTGAGCGAGGCGATGGACGTCGAGGGATTCCTCGCCGTCCTCCGCGCGCTTCGCGAGGGACGAATCCGCGCGGTCGCCGTGGACACGCCCGAACCGTCCGCGTTCGCGGCCGGGATTCTCTCCGCGCAGCCGTACAGCTTCCTCGACGACGCGCCGCTCGAGGAACGCCGCACCCAGGCCGTCCTGGCTCGGAGGACGCTCGACGTCAAGACCGCGGACGAACTCGGGGAGCTCGATCCTGAGGCGATCCGTCGCGTCCGCGAAGAAGCCTGGCCTCAGCCTCAGGACGCGGAGGAAGTCCACGAAGCGCTCCTGTGGATCGGCTACGTGACCGCCCAAGAGGCGCGTCCGTGGGAAGCGTGGCTCCGCGAGCTCGGCCCTCGAGTCGTTCACGAGGACGGCCGCTGGTACGCCGCGGAATCGACGCGGGAACCGAAGGCGCTCCTGCGAGGACGGCTCGAGGCGTTGGGTCCCGTCCACCTCGACGATCCGCTCCTCCTCGAACTCGAACGCGACGGAGTCGTTCTCCGAGGGAGATTCGAGGGGCGCCCCGGATGGTGCCACCGGCGTCTCCTCGCTCGAATTCATCGCCATACCCTCGAGCGCCTCCGACGGGAAATCGAGCCCGTGAGCGCGGCGGAGTTCCTCCGCTTCCTCGCGTGCTGGCAACACGTGGACGAAGAGCATGCGCTCGAGGGGCCCCGAGGGGTGGCGGAGGCGGTTCGTCAGCTCGCGGGATTCGAAGTCCCGGCGGCCGCCTGGGAAGGGAGCGTGCTTCCGTCGCGCGTCCGCGGATACCGCCGCGAATGGCTCGACCAGCTCACGCTCTCGGGGGAGGCCGCGTGGGGACGGCTCTGGGGCGGCGCCTCGAGCGCGATCCGGACGACGCCGATCTGCCTCTTGCCGCGCGAAGATTTGGACGGCTGGAACGGGCTCTCCCGACCCCCGGAGCCCTCGCTCCTTTCGGGATCCGCTCGGCAGATTCTCGAGGCGCTGCGCGCGGGAGGGGCGCTCTTTCCGCAGGAACTGGCGCGCGCGACCCGTCTCGTCCCCGCGCATCTGGAAACGGGGCTGGGGGAACTCATCGCCCAGGGAGTGCTCACGTGCGACTCGTTCGCCGCGCTTCGATGGCTCGTCGTCCCCGCGTCTCGCAGGAAGTCGCCGATGCCGACGGTCGGACGATGGAGTCTCTTCCGGCGGGAGGAACGGCCCGCGCCCGAAGCCGATTTCGTCGCCCGGCAACTCCTGCGGCGGACCGGCGTCGTGTTTCGGAAGACGATGGAACGGGAGAAGATTCCCCTCCCCTGGCGCGAGGTCGTACGCGTCCTTCGCCTCCTAGAAATGCGTGGGGAAATCCGTGGAGGGCGCTTCGTCGCGGGCTTTTCGGGCGAGCAGTACGCTCTTCCGGAAGCGGTCGCCCTCTTGCGCGCCGTGCGCAAGCGCGATCCGTCGGCGATTTCCGTTTCCGCCGCCGATCCGCTCAACTTCCGCGGGATCCTCACGCCGGACGATCGGGGGCCCGCGGTCGCGCGAAGAACGGTCGAGGTGGGGTAGCTCTTCCCTCCGGCTTCCCCCCGGGGTATGCTCGCGACCCATGAAATGCGCCCAATGCTCCTCGGAAGTCGAACGCTCGCAGTCCTTCGAAATCGAAGGGGAGCGAGTCCTCTGCTCCTCGTGCTTCGTCGAGCGGGCCCAGAAGCGAAGGTCGCTCACCGGGGAAGATCGCCGGCGTCTCAAGGCGGCCGTCAAGGAGGAGATGGCAAGCCTCCTGCCCCGAGAGACGCTGCGTCAGATCGTGGAGGACGGCTACGAGCGGCTCCTCAAGGGCGAGGGGGACTTCGACGAGGAGGTCGGGCGACTGACGAACGAGATCGAACGGATGGTCGGTCTCGCGATGTGCAAGGAGATGCTGAACGTCATCCACACCGTCGGAGAAGTCTTCGGCGAGCAGGAAGAAGAGATTCGCCGGAAGATGCGCCGGCTCGCCGATCTCAACCGGCGCGGATAAAAAAAACCGGGGCCCCTTGCGGAGCCCCGGTGATGACCGCCCCACGGGCGGCGCAATCTACTTGTGACCTCAGTCCGAGCTCGAGCTCATGCTGGAGCCCCGGCCTGCCGACTGCTGGAAGGGAGATTCGAGCGCCCGACTCAGACGCTGCCGCATCTCCTCCAAATGCGCGAGAGAACCGCGATCGACCGCGATCGCCTTGTCCCCGTTCGTGGAGCTCAGCACCTTGTCGACAGCCGCGTGAACCGACTTGAGCTCATACCACATGGCGCTGCGGGCGGCCCGCATCGAAGCCCAGCCTCCCTCTGGGAGGAGGGTCATTGTCATGAGATGGGAGACATACGCGCGCTGCAGATTTCTCCGCACGCTGCTCACGTAAGGCCTCCGCTCCGTGTAGGCGCCGTCCGGCCTCGGGCCGTCGGTGACTTCGCTGAAGATCCCCTTCGTGAGCGTGGAGAAGAGCTCCGCGAGAGTCATCGCGTCCTTCTCCGCCGGGGTACGGAGCTCGGCGTCGGTCACCAGCTCGAAGGTCAAGGGGTTCACGAGGAGCAGAATCATGAGCCTCTGGATGGCCAGGACCATGTCGTGAATCGGGAACTCGACGTCCCAGTCCATTTCCCGGCTCCAGTCGTACCACCGCCGTGCCCCCAGCTTATTGAGAAGCTCCGGGGAGGAGCGGAAGGCTTGATCCGAGAAGAGCTGCGTACGAAGGAACTCCAGGGCCTCCCGCTGCTTTTCCACGGAGACGGGCTGAAGGGGCGAGCGTTCGCTCGGATCCCCCCGGTGATCCCGGGCGATCGAATGGCCGCCCACGAATCGGGTCGCGCGGAATCCCGCATACAGCTTCTCGATAAGAAGCGTGAGATAGGCGCGGCGCAGATTCGCGTAGGAGTCGCCCTTGCGGACCGCGCGGTCGACGAGCTTACTCAGCAGGTGTTCGACCAGCTTCATCCGGTCGCGGGCGAACTCGAGAGGATCCGCTCCGGAATCGAAAAGATCGATCTGCGGATCGCTCGACCAGAGATCCTCGTCCGTGCCATACGCCAGGCTGCGATCGGCGCAACGCTGCGCGACCGCGGCCAACCCGGCCTTTTCGTCCTTCTGAACGGCATACCCGTACTCGACGGCCCAGTAGTCGTAGGGCCCGAGGGTGGTCGGAACGTACCGCGTCGTCTTATTCCCGTTCGAGGGAAGATTGAGCGGATTGTAATCCATGACGGAGCCGCTGAGATCTTCCGGCGGGTTCTGGCCCGTGATCTCGCTCATCGGACGCCACGCGGACGCGCGGAAGTTGTGACGGAGTCCGAGCGTGTGGCCCACTTCGTGCATTACGATTTCCTTCACCACCTGAT
>CAZGKV010000134.1:0-12001 GCA_964526305.1 uncultured Planctomycetales bacterium
AGCGATAGCCGCGCCTCTCGTCGATGGCGGCTTTCGGCACTCCAGAAGCGCCAGGCATCTCACGCTCTTGGCTTCCTGCCGAGCCATCCCAACGTCGCGGATCCGCACTTACTTCTTCGCGCGCGATGACTTGTTCCCGCTCTTTGCCAGGGCTGGAAAGACGCTCTTGGGCGTGGGATTGGTCAATACGGTCATCAAGGCCACCCGTGCCTTCGGGGTGGAGACCTTCGAGAGCGCGAGGAGGAGCCCCTCCTGTCCTGGCCGAGCCTCCGTCGCGGTTACTTGCGTTGTGACACCCGAGTTCGACTCGACGGAGAAGGCGGACAGGACCATCACGTCGTAATAGATCCCGTCGTCGCCGAAGTACCCGATGTCTATCACGCCTCCGTCGTCCCAGAAGTGGAGCGCGACGAGCGCGGCTTCGAAGTCGCTCCATGTCGGCCAGGTCTTGGCGCCGACTACGACGACATAGTCCTGAACCGTCTCGTCCCACTGGTCGGCATAGAGCTCATTGCCGATCCGGCCGGTCCAATTCGCGTCGACATCGGAATAGAGACTGGCCACGAACGCCCATTCGCCGGTGTCGTTCTTGACGTACAACGCCTCGGTCGAGACACCCGAGTCATCCCAGACGTATTCCTTGAGATAGGTCTTGCCGTCGATGGTGAATTCGGTGGCGGAAGTGGAGGTTTCCGCCGAGACGCTCGAGGCCAGCGCGAGGGTGATGAGTGCGGTCCGCATTGGATTTCCCTCAGTAGTTTTGTAAGGCGGAATGTATGCCATGGACGACTCGCGAAAGCAAGGGGAACTCGCTAGAACAACGTCGCTTGTCCCTGCGCCACCCCGAGCGCTTTCACCGCCTTGTCCGTAGCCTTGCGCCCCCGGGAGGTCCGCACGAGGAAGTGATTCTGGATGAGGTAGGGTTCGTAGACCTCCTCGATGGTGTGTTCCTCTTCGCCGACGGCGACCGCGAGATTCTTGAGGCCCACGGGAGTGGCGGGATTCGCCAGGAGCGTCCGAAGGATTCGTCGATCCAATTCCTCGAGGCCCAACTCGTCCACCCCGAGCATTCGCAGCGCCTCCGCCGCGATGGGCTTGGTGATTCGACCCTTACCCTTCACCTCCGCGAGGTCGCGAACTCGGCGGAGATATCGGTTGGCGATTCGGGGCGTCCCCCGCGAACGCTCCGCCAGGATTCGGGCGCTTTCCTCGTCCAAGGTGACTCCGAGGATCCGCGCCGAGCGGTGGAGGACTTTCACCAAGTCTTCGACCGGATACCACTCCAGTTTCTGGAGAATCCCGAACCGCGCGCGGAAGGGTTCGGACAGGAGTCCCTCCCGCGTCGTGGCGCCGATGAGGGTGAATCGCCGGAGGGGGAGGTTGAGGGTGCGTCCGTTCGGACCCGAGTCGACGTTGATGGTGATGAAGAAATCCTCCATCGCCGTATAGAGGAATTCTTCGACGTCCGGGAGCATCCGGTGGATTTCGTCGATGAATAGGATCGAGCCCTCTTCCAATTTGGTGAGGGTTCCCGCGAGGTCTCCGGGGCGCTTGAGGACGGGTCCCGAAGTGATGACGAGAGAGGTCTTCATCTCGAAGGCAATGATGCGCGCCAGCGTCGTTTTTCCGAGACCGGGAAGTCCCGAGAAGAGGACGTGGTCGAGAGATTCCTTTCGCTTGCGAGCCGCCTGAATGGCGATTCGAAGATTCTCGATGCACTGCCGTTGGCCGATGAAATCGTCGAACGAAGCGGGGCGAAGAGAGTCTTCGAAGCGCGGGTCCTCGCGGACGTACGGGCTTTCCCCTCTCATGCTTCGGGATTCTAATCCCCGGCTCGCGCCGGTTCAACGTCGGAGTTTGCCTTAATGAAACTTACAAGTTATACTTTGCACGTTGTAAAGGTAAGGAGGGGGCGATGCTGGCGATCCTCTGGGCGCTTCTCCAAGAGACCGATCCCGATCGACTCGTCGAAGATCTCCAGGCCGACCCGCTCGAAGTCCGAGCACGGGCCGCCGAGTCCCTTCGGGCGCTCGGCCGCCGCGCGATCCCCTCCCTGGAGCGGGGGAAGGAGTCGGGAGATCCGGAAGTCCGGAGTCGGATCCGCGGACTCTTGCGCGACGTGGGAGCGCCCTCGATGTTGGTCGAGGATCTGCGGGCGGATTCCATCCCGGGGAACGCGCGGGCCGCACGCAATCGGCTCGTCCGCGAGTACGGACCCGAGGCGAAGCCGGCGCTCCTCGAGGCGATCAAGAGCGACGACGATCAACAGGCGATCCAAGCCGCGTTCGTCCTCGCCGTTTCGGGGGACGCCGCGGCCGCCCTCGCGGCCGGGCCGTCGGTGGTTCAGCGCGCCACCTCCGCATTTGTACGGAGGGAGTGCGAGGGATTCGAGTGGGTCGCCGGTCACGTGATCCTGCGTCTGGGCTCGCTCCAGCCTGAGGAGGAGCGGCGCTTTCTATGGTCTCGCGCGCTCCGGGGCATCCCTCCCCACGGGCTCCACGAGCGCATGATCCAACTTCGGAATCTCTCCAAGAATCTCGGGGTGCCCTTTCCTCGGCCGCTCCTGGACTATTATCTGAGGAACTTCCGGGACGACAATCGTGGGGGCAACGCCTTCCAATGCTGGAGAATCGTCCGGCCTCTGGGAACGGCTCTCGTGCCTTCTCTCCGGGCGATGGTGGACGATCCCGATCCGCAGGCGCGGCAGACGGCGACCGAGATGCTGCTGGAATTGGGCGTGGGGAATCTGCCCCCGTGCGCCTTGGTAGAGTGGCTCGGCCGGCTCCCCCAGGCGGAGCAGGCGCTGAGCGCTCACGGGAACGCCGCCCTTCCCGCGCTTGAGGCAGCCCTGGATTCGCCCGACCGTCTTCGCGCGATCCACGCCGTCTCGCTGGTGGTGCGCCTCCGGCCCGACAGGGCCTCGTCGATGGTCTCGCGCGCGATGGGCCATCTCGAAACCGACAACTTCCGCCTGAACGCGCTCAAGGCGGCGCAGCTCCTCCTCGCCATCGGAGAACCGGCCCTTCCGGCCCTTCGTGTCGCCCTCGAGTCCGACGACGCTCAGACCGTGGTGTACGCCGCTTGGGTCTTGGCTTCGACGGGAAAGCTGGGGAAGCTTGGCGAGCGGGCGACTCGAATGATCTGTTGGTTTTCCGCGCAGTCCTGGGAGGCGGACGAGCCGGACGGGCTCGTCGAGCTCCTAAAATCGGCTCCCGGACTTCGAGAGTCGGTGGCGTCCGCCTTGAATCGAAAGGGACTCCATCGGCGAGCCGAGCAACTCCGGCGAACCGTGGAGGGACGCTAGCTCTTCTTCGCTTCCTCGGGCTTGGCCGCCGTCGGCGCGGGCGTCTCCGCCGCCGGTTTCTGGGGCTCGGAGGGTGCGGCGCCGATCTTCTCCTCGACGCGAGTGGCGCGACCGACCCGCCCGCGGAGGTAGTGGAGCTTGGCTCGACGGACCTTGCCCTTCTTCTTGACGTCGATCTGCGCGACGCGCGGGGAGTGGACGGGGAAGATGCGCTCGACCCCCTCTCCCTGGACGATGCGTCGCACCGTAAACGTTTCGCCCAATCCTTCGTGGCGCTTGGCGATCACGACGCCGCTGAAGATCTGGATGCGCTCGCGATCCCCTTCCAAGATCTTGACGTGCACTTCGACGGTGTCGCCGACGTCGAATCGGGGTACGCGCTTCTTGAGGAAGTCCTTCTCGATGGAGTCAAGCGGACGCATGGCTGTCACCGTCACAATAAATTCTTCACAAATCCGGGCGCCTCGAACTCGTACGTCGTTCCGATTCCTCCGCCCGCCAGGTTTCGATCTTGCCGCGGTCGCCCGAGAGGAGCACCGGCGGCACCTCCATCCCGCGAAAGATCGCTGGACGCGTATACTGCGGGTACTCCAATCCGCCTCCCGAAAAGGACTCCCTGGCGAGGGATTCGGCCGATCCCAATACGCCCGGTACCAGCCGGGCGACGGCATCCATCACCGACCACGCCGGCGCTTCTCCGCCCGTCGTCACGAAATCTCCGATCGAGACCTCCACGGGTCGAAGCCCCTCGGCGACCCTCTCGTCTACTCCCTCATAATGGCCGCAGAGGAGGATGAGCCCGGCTCGACCGGCAAACTCCTGGGCCTTCGCTTGGTCGAAGCGCGCGCCCGTCGGCGTGAGCAGGACCAACGTCGAGTCCGCCGCCCCGTTCTCCCTCAAGTACTCCACCGCCCGGAAGAACGGCTCCGCCATCAGGAGCATCCCGGGCCCGCCCCCATACGGCGGGGCGTCGACCTTCTTGTGCTTGTCCGGGCTGAAGTCGCGCAGGTTGTGGAGACGAATCTCCACCAGGCCCTTCTCCTGGGCGAGCTTCAGGATACTCTCTCGGACCGCCCCCTCGAACATCGAAGGGAACAGGGTCACGACGTCGATCCTCATCCCGGAGGCTCCCGTTGGGGAGGGTCAATTATCAATATCGGACTTGGCCAGTCAAGACCTTTCGGGTAGTCTGCCCTCGTGTTCACGGGTCTGGTTCAGCGTCTGGGGCGCGTACTCTCCTTTCGCAGGGGAGTCCTGGTCCTGGAAATGCACTGGGAGGATCTGACGACTGGCGAGAGCGTCGCGGTCAACGGCGCGTGCCTAACCGTGAACGAGCGCGGGCGATTCGACGTCGTGAAGGAGACGATGCGGAAGACCAACTTGGGCGATCTTCGGCCGGGAGCTCGCGTCAATCTGGAACGGGCGCTCCGACCCGCGGACCGGATCGGCGGACACTTCGTCCAGGGGCATGTGGATGTCACGGGGGTCGTGCGAGAGAACGGCTCGCTGCTCCGGGTCGAGGTGGAACCCGTCTGGGCCACGGGACTCGTGCCTAAGGGATCCGTCGCCGTGGACGGAGTGAGTTTGACCGTGGTCGACGTGGGTCGGGACTGCTTCACCTGTGCGTTGATTCCCCACACCCGAAAGCACACGACGCTGGGCCGCCGGCGCCCGAACGAGCGCGTGAATCTCGAGTTCGACATCCTGGGCAAGTACGTCCAAAAGCGCAGCCGAATCACCCCGGAATTCTTGCGACAAGCGGGATATCTCGAGTAGCGGACCGCGGACGTTTCTTTTACCGCACCGAGCCGAGACTCCAGACAGGCTACCGGGAACTCGGGCGGCCGATAAGGTATACTTCATGGGGACGGCCCGATGAATTCCTTCGAGAACTGCGCTCGGATCTGGGCGGGGGTCTTCGAGCCGGAAGACTCTACCTCCTTGGGCGATCGAGCGATCGAGCGCGGACTCGTCACGCCGTCGCAGATGGAAGAATGCCTCGCCGAGCTGCGATCGATGCCCGACCTGTCCAAGAAGTGTCGGGTGGCGCAGGTTCTTCTCTCGAAATGTCTCGTCACCGCGGAGCAATTCCTCGATTTGATCGACGCGGAGGATTCGCGGCCTGCGGATCCTCACGTGGGACTTCAAATCGGGAAATACCGTCTTCTCCGTCGCATCGCGCAAGGGGGGATGGGTACGGTGTACGAAGCGCGGGATGGAGAGCTCGGGCGGAGCGTAGCGGTCAAACTCATCCCCGGGGCGCAGGCGGGGCCGGAGGTGGTGGCTCGACTGCATCGCGAGGGCGCGATCATGGCGCGGCTCCGGCATCCCAACATCGTGTCCGTCTTCGAAGTCGGCGTGACCCCGGACGGACTTCACTACATCGCGCTCGAGTACGTGCCGGGATCTACGTTCGCCAACGTCCTGGCCGATTCCCGGGTGACTCTTCCCGAGAAACTGCGGATGGTGGAGGAGATCGCTCGCGCGGTCGAATACGCCCATTCCCAGGGAATCCTCCACCGGGATCTCAAGCCGGCCAACATCCTTGTCGAGGGGGGAGGGCGCGTTCTTCTCACCGACTTCGGACTGGCCAAGGCTGATACGATGCGGGACCGGCTCACCCGGACGATGGACGTATTCGGAACCCCGGTCTACATGGCCCCGGAGCAAGTCGCGGGGCGGACTCGGGAGATCGATGCTCGAACCGACGTATACGCTCTCGGAGTGATCCTCTATGAAGGGGTCACGGGCCGACTCCCCTTCCTCGGGAACACGCCGAATCGCCTCTTCCACGAGATTCTTACCCTCGATCCGCCTACACCGCATCGGTGCCGCCCCGGGATCTCTCGCGACCTCGAGGTGATCTGCCTCAAGGCGATCGCGAAGGAGAGCGGGAGGCGGTACTCGACGGCGGGCGCCCTGGCCGACGATCTGGCTCGACTCCGGCGCGGCGAGCCGATCTTGGCGCGTCCTCCGAGCTTCACGGAACGAATCGGACGCTGGATCCGCAGGAGGAAGCCGGTGGCGGCGGCGGCCCTAATCGGGCTGGCGGCGATGAGCCTCATGGCGGGCGGTCTACTTCATCGATGGGTCCAAGAAAAACGCGAACGGGAGTCGCAACAGCGACTCGCGATGCATTGGACCGCGATCCTCGAAGCGAAGAGGAACATGCGACAAGGGGTCCTGGCTCCGGAAAAGGCGAGGCAGGAGCTCCAGGAATCCGTTCGCGCCATGGACTCGTACGTCGGCGCTCGTTCGAAGGACCCACGAGGGTATTACGTCCGCGCTCGAGGAAAACTCTACCTAGGGGACTTGGAGGGAGCGGAGCGCGATACGCGACTGGCGCTCGAAGTCGCCCCGAACTTCCGGCCTGGGTGGTGCCTCCTCGGAACTGTGAAAGTGCACGAGTACCAAGCATTGATCTGGCAGGGCGGGGAAGAGTCGTTCGAAGAGTGGCGGCGTAGCGAAGGGGTGAAGCTGCTCGAGGAGGCTGCGGCCGCATTCGAGCGCGCTCCCGATCCGGCCCAGGGTCGCGAGGAGTGGAACAAATGGGGATTGCCCTGGACTCTCGAGGAAGAGATTCTCCAAAACGTCGGAAAGGCCCTCGCGATGGGCTATGGGAGGACGGGAGACCGGGAAGGCGCCAAGCGACTTCTCCTCCGTCACTATGAAAACGGAACTCGGAGCGAGGAGTATGCATTTTGGCTGGGAGCCCTTTCGAGGGATGATCAAGAGTCCCTCCGATGGGGGACACAGGCTCTGGCCGTCGCCCAGGGATATGCCGAAGCTCACCTGGCGCACGGAGTCCTTCTCAATAAGATCAAGGATTGGAATGGGGCGATACGGGAGTACAGTCGCGCGATCGAGCTTCGCAGCGGTTGGCCCCCGGCGTATGCCTATCGTGGCATGTCCAGGGTCCACTTGCAGGATTGGTCGGGGGCCATCGAAGACCTTTCCGAGGGGATCAAGCTCGGGTTTCGCCAGGCGGGCGCATTTTGCCAGCGAGGAACTGCAAGGCAAGCCTACGGCGATCTCGACGGCGCGATGGAAGATTTCGCGCGGGCTCTCGAGCTCGATCCTGCCCACGATCATGCGTATTTCGCTCGCGGAGGAATCCGTTTCGCCAGGCGCGACTTCCTCGGTGCGATCTCGGAATACTCGCAGGCCATCGAGCGGTCGCCCAACTTGGCTCAGGCTTTTTACAACAGGGCGTGGTCGAAATCCGCTCTCCGAGACCACGAGGGAGCGATCGCGGACTACTCGCGGGCGATCGAACTCCGAAAGGACTACGCCGAAGCCTGGTTTCATCGCGCCGGCGAGAAACGGTCCAGGCGCGATGAACGCGGTGCCATCGAGGACTACACGGAAGCGATACGGATTCGGAGCGATCACCCCGAATCGTATTGCAATCGCGCGGGAGCTCGAGGAGTCCTCAGAGAGTTCGATGGGGCGATTGAGGACTGCACTCGTGCGATCGAGCTCCGGAAAGACTATGCGGGAGCCTACTACAACCGAGGTCTGGCCTATGAAGGCAAGAAGGACCGTCCGGCCGCGCTTCGGGACTTTACCCAGGCGATCGAGCACCAGAAGAACTTCGGTTCGGCCTACTACCGGCGCGGCTTGGCGCACCGGGACTCGAGACAGGTTTCAGAGGCGATCGCGGACTTGAAACAAGCGCTGGTATACCTGAAGCCGGGGGGACCCGAGCACTCCTCCGCCGACCGGGCGCTCCGCAAATTGATCTCTACCGGCTCAGCCCGAGAACGCTGACGAGCGTACGAATGTCCTCGTCGCGCCACTCCATTCCGATGCCCACGAGGAATTCCGGATCGTCCGTGATTCGGCTCACCCCGCCGTAGACCTGCACGTAGGAGAGGAGCTTCTGCCACCAAACATCGCTGCCGGGGCGCCAGAGCGGCGTCTGGAGGAAGGCGCGCAGCATCGGGCCGTTGATGTTCTCGTCGAGGTCCTGCTCGTCCACGTCGTTGTAGGAAAGTCTGCCCTCGAACGAGAAAAGCACGGGGTGGCGAAAGAAGCCCCAATCTTCCCAGAGAAACTCGACTCCGCCCCCCGGCTGTCCCTCCATCAGTCCTGCCTTGACGGTAATCCGGCGGTCCAGAATCCAGGGAATCCTGTACGCAAGTCCCAAGTCGGGTTTGATGAGGATCTGGTCCTTGTCCTTTTCGATCTGATTCTCGAAGACCAGGGTATCGCTCGTTCGATCCAGGGCGAATACCGAGACACCACCCCAGAAGTACTTGTCCTCGTCCGGCTCGATGCGCACGTTGAGCTTGGCGATGGAGTGGCTCGTGTCGGGGTAGTGTTTGGCGTCCGTGTGGAGATACACCTTGGCTCGCGCCGCGCGACCGACGAGCTTGTCCACGTCTTCGAGGACCTTCTCGCCCTTCTTGTACATCCCATCTTCCTGGAGGAGCTTTCCGACGGTGCTGTTCTCGACATTGTCGGTGACCTTCCGGAACTTCTCGGTCATCTTCTCGATGTTGTCCACGGTCCGCTTGAGTTGGTCGAGGAGTTGCTTGTCGTTGATCATCGCCCCCGCGAGGCCTTCGCCGCGTTCGAGTTTTCCCGAGATGACCCTGAGGGAATCGGTGATCTGGGAGATGTTCTCCGTCATCTTCTTGAGATCGTCCGCCATCTTCTGGTCGGAGAGAAGCGTACGGAGGGGCCCCTTGCCGTCCCGGAGCTCGTTCACGTAGGTTTCCGCGAGCTCTCGCAGTTTGTCCACGGCCCCGCGCCCCTCCGTAAGGAGCTTGACGAGCTGCTCGTACACGTTGGGGTCGTTGATCAGTTTTCCCGCGGAGCCGCGTCCCTCGCGGAGGGCCGTCGAGACGTCCTTGAGATTGGAGATCAGGTCCTTGAGGTTCTCGCGGTTGTCGGCCGCGATGCGGCCGAATTCATCCAGGGCGCTGGGGCGGGCCTTGCCGTGAAGTCCCTCCGCCAGGTTGAGCGCGGGCCGGCGCATGTCCCCGCGTTTGATCGAGATGAAGTTCCCGCCGAGGACGCTGAAGGATTCGACGTAGATCTCGTTCCCGGGATGGATCTCGACCGGCCCGTTCAACATCGCGGTTACCCAGACTCCCCCCTGCGGATCGAGCTCGATGTTGCCGACGGATCCGTACTCGACGCCCTCGACCCGAACCTTGTCGCCCGCCCGCAGCCCTTCCACCCGCTCGAAGTGGATGCGAACCGGGAAGGGCTTCTGGAGGAGTCGGACGTTCCCGACCAGCAGGGTCCCGAATCCCAGGAGAACGAGAGCGATGAAGAAGAGAAAGCCCAGCCAGATGCCCCGGTTCATGCGAATCGCCTCCCTCGCCGTCGATGTCCGGTCACTTGTGGTTCTCCCGCGTCAGCGGGCCCTCGGAATCGCCGTAAATGAACTGCTGGACGATCGGATCCTCGGATTGTTTGAACTCCTCCAAGCTCCCCACCTTGATGAGCCTTCCCTGATGGAGCATCGCCATCCGATTCGAGACGCGGAACGCGCTCGACATATCGTGCGTCACCAAAATGGAAGTCACCCCGAGCTTTTGCTGCATCTCGAGGATCAACTTGTTGATGTTCGAAGCCGTCACCGGGTCCAGGCCGGCGGTGGGCTCGTCGTAGAGAATGGTTTCGGGATTGCGAACGATGGCGCGCGCCAGGCCGACCCGCTTCTTCATTCCCCCCGAGAGCACGGCCGGCATCTTGTGGACGGCCTCGCCGAGATGGACGAGCTCGAGTTTCTCGAACACGCGGTTCCGAATCTCGTCCGCCGAAAGCCGCTCGTGTTCCCGGAGGGGGAGCGCCACGTTCTCGAACACGTCGAGCGAGTTGAGAAGAGCGGCTCCCTGGAACAGGAATCCGATCTTCTTCCGCGCCTCCGCCAGTTCCCCGTTCGGAGATCGCGTGATGTCCTCCCCGTCGATGAGGACATGGCCCGAGTCCGGATGCATGAGCCCCACGATGTGCTTGAGGGTGACGCTCTTTCCGGTTCCGCTCCCGCCGATGATGCACATCGTCTCGCCCTTTTCGACCCGGAGCGAAATTCCTTCCAGAACCGGTTTTCCGCCGAGGGACTTGCGAAGGTCGCACAGCTCGATGGCCGCCGGTGGACGATCGGGCACGAGTCCCTGGAAGCTGGTCGGCTCGGGATGGAGCACGAACGGATTGTCGTCGAGTTCCGCCACCATCCTCATTATACAAACCTAGTAAATCATCCAGGTCATGAAGTAATCGAACATCAGGATCAAGATGAAGGAAACGATCACGGCCCGCAGCGTCACCTGACCTACTCCGGCCGCTCCGTTTTCGGCCCGCAAACCCTGACCGCAGGAGACGGTCGCGATCGTCAGTCCGAAGACGAAGGCCTTGAGGAGGCCGCCGTAGACGTCCTTGATCTTCGTGATGTCCCGGGCGCTCTTCATGTAGATGTCGAAGTCCACATGGAGAATGGCGCGCGCGACCAAACCGCCCCCCAGGATCCCGATCAAGTCCGCGAAAATGGTCATGATCACGCAACCGATCGAGAGCGCGACGATTCTCGGCATGACCAAGTAGTACACGGGATCGATCGACATCACCTCAAGGGCGTCGATCTCCTCCGAGACCTTCATCGTCCCCAACTCGGCCGCGTAGGCGGAACCGATCAAGCCCGCCAAGGGAAGGGCCGTGAAGACGGGGCCCATCTCCCGGCACATCGAGGCCGCCACGATCGCGCCGATGATCGACTCCTGGTTGTACCGGCGCAATTCGATACCGGTCTGGAGCGCCAGGATCATTCCCGCGAAGAGGGCCGTAAGGACGATGATGGGCATGCTTCCGAACGTGGCCTTATACGTTTGGTGGACGATTTCCGTCCACTTCCGGGGCGCCAGACGAAGAAGGGCGAGGGAGCGCAAAAGCAATCCGATCGAGTACCCCGCTCCCCGGCACGAGGCCTCGAACCACTGCTGGGCCCGGAGGATCGGTCCGGTCATCTCCGATACAGTCCCTTCTTCTCGATGTACCGCGCTACCGCGTCGGGCACCCAATATCGGATCGACAGATTTCGCCGGATTCGAGCGCGAATCTCGGTCGACGAAATCTCGATCGACGGGGCCGGAACGGTCCGATATCGAAGGTAGCTCGGCACGCGGAATCTCTCATAGGAAGGCCGAGATATTATCCCAAACGTGACCAACTTCCCCAGAGAATGGATTTCTCGCCACCGGTCGAGGAGTTTCACCGAGTCCGAGCCGATGAGGAAGTGGAGCTGGACCCCGGGGCCTGAGAGCGCTTGAACCGTGTCGATGGTGTAGGAAACTCCGCCCCGTCGGAGCTCGACATCGCTGGGCTCCAATCGCTCGTAGCCGGAGACGGCCATCTTCACCATCCGAAGTCGCTCCGAGCCGGGCGCGAATTCCCGAGCCGACTTGAGCGGCGTAGTCCAGGTGGGGACGAGGAGCATCCGATCCAGTCGAAGGACTTCCAGGGCTCGCTGGGCGATGATGAGGTGCCCATGATGGATCGGATTGAAACTCCCTCCCAAGATGCCCAGACGCACCGCGGAACATTATCAGGGGCGGAGTGGGGGCGCAATAGGGACTAGGCTCTGTCTGACGAATCGTCGTGGCCGCGGTGGCGGCGCCGAGGGTGCAGATGCCAGGCGCGACGACGAGGCGAGCCTTGAAGAGGGCTGCCGAGGAGGAGCAACGCCGC
>CAZGKV010000135.1:0-11979 GCA_964526305.1 uncultured Planctomycetales bacterium
CGCCTTGCATCTGCACCCTCGGCGCCGCCACCGCGGCCACGATCCTACCGGGATGAGCTCTAAACGAAGAGCTGCTGCACGAGGGCACTGCGGCCAGGCGGCTGGATCGCGCTCACGGAGATCGACAACCTGTTCGGACACGAACCTCTGAAGATGTCGACGAGGTCCCTGTTCTTGGCGTACGCGCGGGATGCCCTCGAGGCGGGTCGATACGACTTTTGCATGGGCGGGAAGCTCCAGCGTCACCTGGAACGATTCGGGTTTCCCTGCTCGAGAGTCTTCCAGAGTTTTCGTTCGTAGGACCGGCGACTGACGACATTGTCGATGCCTGGAAAGAACGGCTCGACCGTATGCAGATTCTCCGCGATTTCTGCGGCCAGGACTTCGAGCGGCTCCGAGAGGACTTCCTCGGCTGCTTGACGCGCGCCGACCATCGCTCCGAAGCCAAGGTCTATCGCTGCAGTGCTGCCCGATCCCCGGAATCTTCTCTGTAGTCTCCGCGCCTCCAAGAATCACCGGATCCAAAAGTTGTCGAACGAAACCTGTCCCGAGTAACAGAAGAGCCCGACCTTTCCGCCTTGACCGCCCGTCTCCACCGTCCCGATCTGCTTCTCGTGGATCCAAACCGTCGTCCGCGTACCCTCGACCTCCAATCGAATCCGACAGAACTCGCCCGAGGGAACCGCGATCGTCCACTGCGCCAGCTGCTGCCAATTCCACCAGTTGCCACCCCCCAAGACGTAGGCGATGTTCTGGTTGATCCAAAGCGCGTTGGCGTTCGTCTGGTTCTGCGCGTTCCACAGGAGTCCGAAGCCCAGCGCCCCCTTGACGTCGACCTCGAGAGTATAGGAATGGGGCAGACTCTCGTTGTAGAGGAGTACGGTGTTGTAGTTGTTCAGCCCCGTGATTTCGAGTTTTCCGTTCGCCGTCTTCCACGTCCCGCCGTACGAGGTCCAGAGGTCGAGCGAATTCGTCTCGAAATCGTCCCCCAGGCCCTTCGAGCGTCCGCATTGATGGAGGCTGACGATCGAGTCCATGGGGAGGGTCAGCACGCCGAATTCGGTCTGAAGTTGGAGAGTACTCTCCGGTTCCTTGAGGACGCCCTCGTAGGGCCCTTCCGCCGTCATCAGGGTCTTCCCGGGCATGTACGACTTCACGTCTTGGATCGGGACCTTCAGCTCGGCATATCGAGTCTGGAGACGGAAGTACGTGAGTCGGCGAAGGACACCGCGAAACGATTGCGCGTCCTTCGTGCGGATCTGAAAACCGGGCGACCCTTCCTGGATTTCCTCTCCCTTCTCGAAGGCGGGCCACTTCCGATCCCTCGGCACCTCTCGCCCCAGGTTCACGCTCTTGATTTCCTTCACCGGAATCCGAAGGACGCCGTATCCCGTCGTGATCTCGAGAGGATGGTCCCATAGCTCCAACCACCCGCGGTAGGATCCCTCCTTCGTGACGACGACATCGCGTTCTTCCTTCTCGACGTCGCCGAGGCGGAGGACCTGGATCTCCGCGAGCGGGATCTCCAGGGTCGCGTATTTCGTCTTCAGCGGCACGGTCTTCAGGCCGCGCACGTGTCCGACCAGGAGCGAGCCGTTGCGGGTTCGGATCTCGGCCGGGCGCGACTCCGGCCCGTCCTGAGGAGGACAGAGCAAGACCGCTGCGAGAAGAAATCTCATTTCCGGTTTCCTCCTTCGAATCGGTACACCTTGCCCCGGTAGAGGACGATGACCTGGGTCAGAGAGAAGTACCGCGCGATTCCCGGCAGTCGATCGAGGAGCTGTCGGAATTCGTCGCTGCCCATCACGACCCGCGTGGGTTCGGGATGGAGCTCGGGATCGTAGGCGCTGTCGTACCACACGCCGTCGGAAAGGTAGAACGTCTTGGGGCCGATGCTGCGGACCTTCTGCATGACTTCCTTGGCGGACCGGCCCGAGGCCGCGACGGCGAGTTCGTCGAGCGCATGGAGGCCCTCGCCCCAGCTGAGTCTCCTCTCAAACCTGGCACCCTCGACGGCCAAGTCGCCCGCCCAATTCGACTCCGCGAAGTCTCGGTACCGGCCCTGAACGCGTTGGGCCATGAGGCCCGGCGCCATCGAATTCCCGTGATCGATGATGTCCTCGCTCACGAGATAGCTCGTATAGGGCGACACGATGCCGAACTGCTTGGCGAGCCGGACGATCTCTTCCACGACCTCCTTCGTCGGTCCGTGTCGCTTCATCTCCTCGATCCGATGCGCGATCTTGCGCCCGGCCCAGACGCGCGGCAGGAAGTCGTGCGAAAGCTGGGAAGCGGGAAGATGCAGAGCGTATTCGAAGCGAACGATTCGATCGCCGACACGCCCCGTCAAGGTGACGCGGCCCGGTGCCGGACTCTCCCCGACTCGGTAGCGACCGAAGACCACGATTTGCCTTCCGCGGATCAGATCCGGGATCCGCCGGGGAAAGACCTCCTCCACCTTGAGATCCTCGAAGCCGAGGGCCAAGTCGCTCATGACCGGATGCGATACGCGGTCGAAGCAGTCCGAGAGGCGCTCCTCCACGCTCTCCCGAGGCAGGACGTAATCGCAGTGGCCGCCGCTGTCCTCGCAGACAAGATCGAGGAGTTTCGTATTGACCTCGTTGCCTACGCCGAGGGCGAAGATCCGCGCTCCGCTCCCGTTGAGCCCCCGAATCCGCGCGACGGCCTGCGCGAGGTCCGCCTCGCTCAGGGCCGGACCTCCGTCGGTGAGCGCCACGACGAACTTCGGTTCCTTCGACGAGCCGAACTGGCCGAGCGCTCTGGCCAAGGCCTCTTCCCATTCGGAGGCCCCCCGCGCGTGGAGAGCGCCGACGTACTTCTTCGCGCGCTCCACGTTCTCGCGAGTCGCTTGGATCGGTCGAGGTTCGAAGGATCGGGCGTCCGTGCCGAACGTGACGATATTGAATCGGTCTCGGCGGTCCAAGCGGTCGAGGCAGTTCTGGAGCCCTCGCTTCATCTGGGGGAACCGTCCCTCCTTGTGCATGCTGCCCGACGCGTCCATGCAGAAGACGATCTGTTTCGGAAGGGGCTCGGCCTGCAGCTGCGGAGAGAGCATCAGCATGAAGAAGCCTCGCTCCTCGTCGTCGCGGTAGGCGATGCTCCCGAGTCCAAGCTCGCCCGCCGCCACGTGCCAATAGAGCGAGAGCGGAGTCCGAGGAAGGTAGTTCTCTTGGTCGAGACTCACCGTGACTCGATGCGCGTCGTGGCGCGCGACCTGGATGTCGTGCGTGGGGGAGTAGACGGACTTGATCGGGTCTCGGGTCTTGATCGTGGCCTTGACCGTCACGCGCTTCAAGGGCTTGAGCCAGGCCTTAGGATTGGTATTGAGGACACGCATCCGGAAGAGACCGTTGTCGCTTTGGAGGTACGTCGTGTAGCGCAGGACGGCCGTGACCTTCCCCATCGGAGGGATGCGCGGGACTTGGGCGCGGATGAGCCCGTTCCCGTAGAACTCCAGGAGGGCGGGAGATCCGCCGCGGGCGAGGATCTCCTGGAACTCGCGTCGAGCCGCGTCGGCCTCCAGGATTTTCCCCTGGAGCTGCCGCCCCTCGATCTCGATCGTCATTTTGTCGACCTGGGCGCCGGGCTCGACTTCCATGTAGCACGTACCGCCTTCGACCGATCCCTGGTTCGGGTTGTAGAAGGTGCACGTGTACTCCTTGGTAGCGACTTGGTCTTGAACGTCGATGGTGATGTGGTCTTCGATCAGCTCGACCGGCAGAGGAGAGTGGATGAAACACGCGTCGCCGGAGGGATGCATCGCCAAGCAACAGAAGATCGCCAGCGGGAGTTTTCGCATGCGCCCGTCCTTTCCAGCCGTCCCACAAAATCGATGGAACGAGTCTCGATATCCCCTAGACGCTGCGCGGGCGGGCGAGGTTTCAGGAATCGGACGGAGATTCTCTCCATCGCTTCTTCCGCCGCCGTCGCGAAACGGATAAGATCGGGCGACTCATGGAAGTCGCGACGACGAGGAGCCTACCCGTCGTCGAGGCGCGTCCTCGCTTCGACGGGAGACTCTGGGTTCTCGTCGTGGGTCGATTCATCACCTCGGCCGGCCATTCGATCTCGTTTCCCTTCTTCGCGATTTTCGTCCACCTGACGCTCGGCGTCCCGATGACGATCGTCGGCGCCATCATCTTCACGGGCGGTCTCGTCGGCGCCTTCGCGAAGTTCGTGGGGGGAACGCTGTCGGACCGCATCGGACGGAAAACCGTGATGGCCGCGGCGCTCCTGGGGCGGGCTCTGGCTACGGGCGCGCTCGGATGGATCGCCCTGGCGCCTCATCCGGCCTGGCAGGCGATCGCCGCTCTCTACATCGCGGGGACGATGACCGCCTTCCTCTTCGACTCCGCGTGTCAGGCCATGGTGGCGGATCTCAACGATCCGCGGACCCGCATTTTCGGGTATAGCCTGATGCGGGTCGGAGGAAACCTCGGATGGGCCACGGGAGCGATCGTGGGTGGCCTGATCGGCGCGTTCGGATATGCCGCGATGTTCTTCACGACGTCGATCGTCACGGGGGCGGCCTTCGCTCTGCTCGCGATCTTCATCACCGAAACGCTCAAGCGTCCCGGGCCAAGAGAAGACGGCCCGCCCGTTCCCATGCTCGACTGCTTCCGCGTGCCGGGATTCACGGTGCTGTGTCTTGGGGCGCTTCTCATCAGCGCGGTCATGTCGCAACTCATCGCCCCACTCTCCGTCTTCGCCAAGGGTCACCTGGGCCTCCCCACTCGCGACACCGCCCTCCTCTTTACGATCAACGGAATCATCATCGTGCTCTTCCAGTTCCCGGTGGCTCGGGTGATCTCTCGGATGAGACTGACGACGGCGCTGGTCGGGGGCTGCCTTCTGTACGCTCTCGGTTTCGTGCTGGTCGGGTGGAGCCTCGGATTCTGGTCGGTCGCGCTCTGCGTTCTCGTCGTGAGCACGGGAGAGCTCTTCGTAGCCCCCAGCACGATCTCGCTCTCGGCGAATTTGGCGCCCCCGAATCGTCGCGGTCGGTACCTGGGCGTCTACGGATTCTTCGAAATACTCGGCCGGTGCTCCGGCCCGCTTCTGGGGGGGGCGATGCTGGATGCCTTCGCGACGCGACCGGGAGTTCCCTGGGCGGTCGTCGGAGCGATAGCGCTCGGCGCCGCTCTTTGCTACGGAACGCTGCGACGGAGAATGGCTGTCGACGCGGATCGCGCGCACGCGACGGTGGCTTGACTTGCCGTCCCCGCAGGGTTAGACTCTGCCCGTTCGGGAAGTTTGACTGCTGCCGACGCACTTCCGTCGAGACCGCTTTCGATCCTTCCCCTGTGAGTTTTCGGTATTCGTTCCTATTTCAAGGGGAGCCACGTGAATCTGTACGTGGGAAACCTGTCGTTCGATGTTACCGAGGATGACCTGCGGACCGCGTTCGGGGCGTTCGGAGAGGTGACCTCCGCGTCGATCATCATGGACCGCGCCACCGGCCGCTCTCGCGGATTCGGATTCGTCGAGATGGCGGACAAAGCCGCCGCTCAGTCGGCCATGCAGGGCCTCAATCTCCAGGAGTTGAAGGGCCGAGCCATTACGGTCAATGAGGCGCGCCCCAAGGCGGCCGGAGGGGGAGGCGGCGGGCGTCGCTGGTAGTAGGCTGATCAGCCCCCGGTCTTCGGGCCGGGGGGCTTTCATTCGGGGGTGCGGTAGGGGTGATCGCGCTTCCGCACGATCTCGGATTTCAGCAGGGAATCCCCTTCTCCCAGGCGATCCACGACGTCCATCCCCTTCACGACGCGCCCGAAGACGACGTGCTTCCCATCCAGCCACGGAGTCGGCCGGCGGGTCAGGAAGAATTGGCTGCCGTTCGTATTCGGTCCTGCGTTCGCCATCGCGAGGGATCCTCGAAAGTGGCGGCGGAATTTCCCCGGCGGTAGCTCGTCCGCAAAGAGATATCCGGGCCCTCCCTTTCCGTCGTCCTCCGGATCGTCGTTCCGGGAATTCGGATCTCCCCCCTGCGCCACGAGACCGGGAATCGCGCGATGGATGCGCGTTCCGTCGAAGAACTTCCTTTCCGTCAACGCGACGAAGTTGGAGACGGCGATCGGCGCCTCGTTTTCGAAAAGCTCGATCTCGATCTCTCCGGCCGACGTAGCGAGCCGAACCCTCGGAAGCGGATCTCCTTTTTCCTCCACCGACCGGAGACGCAGTTCCTCTTTCCATTGCGCGACGCTCTCCCGGGCTGCCGGAAGTGTCTCTTCCACCTCGCCGCGAACGACCGGCGCCAGCGACGCGGCCTTCACGGCCGATTCCAGACGGGCGAGGGCGACGGAAAACTCGTTCAGCGCGTACGCCGCCAAGCCGTCCTCCGCAAGCGCCCCACCCTCCGGCGAATCGCACCGGAGCAGCGGCTCCAACCGTCGCCGCGCCTCCTCGTATCGCCCCGCGCGACGATCCAAAGATGCTCGCCGAAGGAGGGCGGGCACGTGGCCGGGTCGTTTCTCGAGTACCCGGTCCAGATCCTCGGCGGCCCGCTTCGGATCCCCCACCAATTCGTTCAGCCTCGAACGAACTTCGTACAGGCCCCAGTCCTCGCGATCCAGCGTGAGGGCTCGGTCGAGGGCCCGCCGCAGATCCGCCACCTGCCGCTTCAGCCGATCCGACAGTTCCTGCTGCTTGGCCGTCCGATCGGCGATCTCCGCCTGGACTTTCGACCGTTCCTCTCCCTTGGCCCCCTTGAGTCGCTCGCGGAGTTCTCGTACTTCGCGCGAAAGACGATTTCCCTCGGCCGCGCCGGCCTCGATCCGATCGACCGCCGACGCGAATTCCCGAGCCTGGGGGGACAGCCCGTCTTGGAGAACGAGACAAAGCAACGGGAGAACGGCTCATCACCTCCGCAAGAATGATACGCTCGATCGGCCGATCTATCGCGGCGAAATCCCTTCCCCGCGGTCCGGAGGTGGATACAATGTCCGTTCTCGATTCGCCGAGGAGATGAGATGGCCACGACGACGGCAGCACGGCCGATCGCGAAGTCGAAGTTCGACGCCGGGGATTGGACGCAGATCGAACCGCGTTTCGACGCGCTCGAACGGGATCCGGCGAAGGATCTGCGGAAATGGCTGTCCAAGTTCAGCGACCTCGCGGCCGTTCTCGCCGAAGAAGAGAATCGCCGGTATGTCGCGATGACCTGCCGGACCGACGATCCCGAGCGGGAGAAGGCTCACCTCCATTTTCAGACCGAGATCCTCCCGAAGTGCAAGCCGCGCTGGCAGGCGCTCAAGAAAAAGCTCGTGGCCCATCCGCAGCTCCGAAAGCTGCCCTCCGCTTTCCGCGTATTCCTCCAGCACACGAAAAACGAAATGGAAATCTTTCGGGAAGCCAACGTCCCGCTGGAGGCACGCGAAGCGGAGCTTTCCCAGCAGTACCAGAAAATCTGCGGCGCGCAAACGGTGAAATTCGACGGCCGGGAGCAGACCTTTCCGATGATGGCCAAAGTTCTCGAGGAGAACGACCGCGTCCGGCGACAGGCGGCCTGGGAGGACGTGACGCGCCGGCGACTCGAGGACCGCGACCCGATCGACAAGATCATGGACGAGTTGGTGGAACTCCGCGGTCGGATCGCGAAGAACGCCGGCTTCGCAGACTATCGCGCCTTCGCGTTCCGGATGCGAGGCCGGTTCGACTACACGCCGGAGGACTGCCTCCGCTTCCACGACGCCGTCGAGAAGCGCGTCGTTCCGGCGCTCCGGGAACGGCACCGGATTCGAGCCCGGAAACTCGGCGTGGACCCCTTGCGTCCCTGGGATCTCTCGGTCGATCCGCTCGCCCGGGCGCCCCTGCGTCCCTTCGAAAAGACGCCGGAGCTCATCGACGGATGCCGGCGCATTTTCCGAAGGGTCCATCCCGACTTCGCCAAGAAGTTCGACTCCATCCGGAAACGAGGGTATCTCGACCTCGAAAGCCGGAAGGGAAAAGCGCCGGGCGGGTACATGACGGTCTTCGACGTCGAGCGAATGCCGTTCATCTTCACGAACGCCGCGGGTCTCCAGCGGGACGTCGAGACTCTCCTCCACGAAGGCGGCCACTCCTTCCACAGCTTGCTCGCCGCCAAGTACGATTTCCTCTTCCACCGAAATTACCCGATCGAGTTCGCCGAGGTCGCCTCCATGGGAATGGAGTTGCTCGGCGATCCCTTCCTCGACGAGTTCTACTCGGAAGAGGATGCGCGGCGAGCCTATGTCAAACACCTCGAGAACATGCTCACCGTCTTCCCCTGGATTTGTTCCATCGACGCCTTCCAACACCGCCTCTATCGGGGGGCGGACCGAAAGCAGGCGTGGCTGGAGATCCGGGCACGCTTCCAGGGTCTGGCCGATTGGAGCGGGTACGAAGAGGCGCTGGCCTACGAGTGGCACCGGCAGAATCATCTCTTCACGGTTCCGTTCTACTACATCGAGTACGCGATCGCGCAGATGGGAGCCCTGCAGGTGTGGCTCCACGCGAAGAAGGATCGCCGACGGGCCGTCGCTCGGTACCGGTCGGGGCTTTCTCTCGGATGGACGAAGCCGCTCCCCGAGCTCTTCCGCGCCGCCGGATTGAAATGGGACTTCAGCGAACGAAGTCTCGCCCCGCTCATCGACGCCGTCATGAAGGATCTCGAATGAACGATCTCGCCCCCGGACCCGGCCGGCGCCAGAAGCGCGTTCTCAAAGCGTACGCGAATCCCGGATTCCTCGCATCGCGCGACGCCCGATGCGTGCGCCTGCTTTGCGAGTACCTCGAACCGCTCCAGCGTTTCCAGAGGATGGGCGTGCGCGAGTCGATCGTGATGTTCGGCTCCGCCCGCGCCAAGCCTCCCGAGGAACTTCAGGCGGAACACGCCGGGCTGTTGGAAGAAAAGAAGAAACACAAGGGAGCCTTGCCGAAAGAGCTCTCGCACCGTCTGGAGCGAATGCACTGGGAGTTGGAGCTTTCGAAATACTATCAGCAGGCTTGCGAGCTTTCTTCGTCGCTTACGACGTGGGCCAAGACCCTCGACAAGGGACGGCGCTTCGTCATTTGTTCGGGAGGCGGGCCGGGGATCATGGAGGCGGCGAACCGGGGCGCGGCCGAGGCGGGCGGACCGTCGGTCGGTCTGGCGATCAGCCTACCGACGGAGGAGGCCCCCAACTCCTACGTCACGCCGGAGCTCCTGTTCGAGTTTCACTATTTTTTCATGCGCAAGCTCTGGTTCGTCTACCTGGCGGCCGCCCTCATCGTCTTCCCCGGCGGTTTCGGCACCATGGACGAACTCTTCGAGACCCTGACTCTGGTCCAAACGCGGAAGGTCGACCGCCCCCTACCGATCGTCCTCTACGGGCGCAAGTTTTGGGAAGACTGGTTGAATTTCAACGCTCTGATCAAGTGGGGCACGATCAGTCCTTCCGATCTCAAGCTCTTCAAAGTCTGCGATTCCCCCAAGGAAGCCTTCGAGTTCCTGAAGAGGGAACTCCTACGAGCCTACCCGCGCCCTCTTCGGTGGAACGGGAGCGGGCGGTAGTCAATAGCCGGGTCGGCAAGAACCAAGACGATCGACCAAACGATGCTGCCGGAACGCCTGGCGCAGATCTTCTGCGTGGTCGAGAAAGCACCCGGACGACTACTTCAGGTATCCCCACGTCTGCAGGAGGTCCCCGTCTCGGTGCCATCGCTCCCCGATGTCGGTGCGATAGAACATGTTCGGGACATGCAGATTCCGAACGCGGTTGTACGCCTCGCGACGCGCGTCGTCCATCGTGGATCCCGACCCGGTTACCACCAGCGCATACCCGGAGTTCCCGGTGAGGAGCCAACGATCCTCGACCAGCTTGACGTCGCAGGGATGAATACCCTCGGTCATGGGACGCTTAAAGATGACCGCCGCCTCCTCCGAGTACTTCCGGAAAGCGTCCGGATCGACGAAGGGGAACGGCGGAACGGCGAGGACCACGGCGATTTGAAAACCCCGCTTCGTTCGTAGTTGGACGGGTTTTCCCTCGGCGATGTCGGAGAGAAATTCGCCCCATTTCGAAAGGACCCCTTCGACTTGAAGATTGACCGTCGGGTAGCCGAACCGCGGCGTGATCTCGAGGGGGTAGATCCCGTTGCTGTTCGCGATGCAATTGATGTCGAAGTAGCCGACATATCCGCGGATCCGGTCCCGCATCTTCGCCAGGGTTTCGCGGTAGAGGGTGTTCTCGCCCGACCAAAACCCGCTGGTTCCCATCTCTCCGGTGGACGGCCCGATGTCGTCGTTCATCATCTTCTTGTGCTCGAAGTTGACAAGGGCCGGCAGCACGAAATCTCGCCCGTCGTAGAAGGCTCCGACCGCGACCTCGACCCCGGAGACGAAACGTTGGACCTGGAAGCTCTTGATCCGGGAGGACCAGCCGCGCTTGTAGTGCTCGAGAATCGTCAGGACGTCCCGGCCATCCTCCTCCTGTCCTACGTAGGAGAGTACTTTTTCGCTTTGCGCCTTACCGCTCGGCTTGACGACGTAGCGGCCCGGATTCTCGCGGAGGAATCGGATGGCGTCGTCGAACGTGGTGAATTCCCACGAGGGGATCGTCCGAAGTCCCGCCGACTTCATCTCCTCGGTACCGAAGTCCCGGTCAAACTCAAGGCGGTCCGTTTGGCGCGTCCCCCCCACGACGCGCTTCCCCTCCCGGCGGAGCTTCTCGCAGATCTCGCCGAAATCGGAATCGTCGAAGACGACGACCTCGGCCCATTCTTTGTGCGCTTCCCAGTTCTCCACCTTGTCGATCAGGCCGTCCGCCACCTCGCGGTCCGACTTTGAGAGGATGGCGTAGCGGACCTCGTGCCCCTCTTTCTTGACTTCCCAGGCCAGATCGTGAATGAGGGCCCAACGCGAGACGAACAGAAACCGCACGGGCCCAATTTGACTTGTGTTCGGAGTTCCGGCAAGCAATTGCGCCGCGTCATCGCCGGCGCCGGAATCTCCGCTGCTCCCATTCGAGCGCCAGGATTACGGCGATGGCGCCGAGGCCGACCAGGGGCGACAGGAATAGGGCGCCCACGATCCCGACCGCTCCCGCCCCATACGAGGTTCGGAGCAGCGAGCGTGAGATTCGGGCGCGCGCGCCCTGGAGCGGCGCGGCAGCCGGAGCCTCGAACGCCGTCGACGAAAGTACGCGATTCTCCCCAGCGATCATCGTCCATTCTCCCTACCCATCGTGCATATGGGTGAATATGCATTAGACCGGGGAGTCGGGGGAAGCGTTTCCGAAAATTCCATTTTGAATCGGAGAAGATCCCGCCGGTGTTGTCCCCATCGCCCCGCCTTTCTACACTGGGGACGATCCGATTTGGGAGGACGCATGACCGACGACCTGCGCGGGCGTCTCGAAGCCCTCGAAGCCAAACTGGCCGCCGTCGATTCGCTCGAGAACCAACTCAAGAGCCGCGTCAGTCACGCGATGCTCGACGCGACTTGGACCGTCCGGAAGCAGATGCTCACCTTCATCGTTCTTGGGATCGTCGTGATCGTGGGATCCGCGGCGTTCTCGGTCCTGAGCTTCTTGCGCTCCCGTCCCTCGCACGTGCAGGAAAACGTCCGCGCCCGACGGTTCGAGCTCCTGGACAAAGAAGGGAAGGCCCGCATCGTTCTCGAGGAGGATGCCAAGGAGGGAGCCGGACTCGTCCTCGTGGATCGCGAGGGTCGCCGCCGAGGACGACTCCGCGTTTCCGAATCCGGGGAGCTCAAGCTGCTCTTCGGCGGTACCGAGGGTCGGGATCAGCTGGTGCTTCATCTCAACGACGTCGGGGAACCGAACATCAACCTCTGCGACCGCAACGGCCGGCCTCGAATCGGCATGATCGTCGAGCAGAAGAATGCGGACAAGTCCTACCTCTTACAATCGGACAACAAGGGAACCTTGATCTGGAGGGCGCCACCCTAGAGCTCATCCCGGTAGGATCGTGGCCGCGGTGGCGGCGCCGAGGGTGCAGATG
>CAZGKV010000136.1:0-11842 GCA_964526305.1 uncultured Planctomycetales bacterium
GCGTTCGCCGCCCCGAGGCGGCGAACTCCACGAAGGATCGATCCTAGTTCGTAGGAAAGATGACCGAGGTCCGGTTTCTCAAGACCAGCCCCGCGCGTAGGTGGGTTCGGACCACATTGAATCGCTTGGCCGGCGCAAGTCGGTTCATGGCGCCTTCCCGGATGGAGAGGGCGCGCGCGTCATTCCCTTTGTGCTTGTTTGCCTTGCTCATGGTTCGTCTCCTATGATCCGCAGTTTGGACATTCCCCTGGCATCCATGAAGCCTCTGTTACCTCATGCCGATTCGGTGGGGGGGCAACAGGTCGAATCGGAGTAGCACGTTTGGTGGGTCACCTCATCATCCCATCACCTCGCGGATTCCGGTCATTCAATCAATCCCATAAACACCCACACCTCTGGAGTCGGGAGACTACCGGGTAGGCAGAAACGACCTTCTTGTACCTTCCCCTCTTCAATCGCAAGACAAGAGCCCCGGGCGTTACCGCCCGGGGCTCAAGAGAGGGTTATGGGTTTCCTAGGGTGTACGTCTTGCCGTCCGTGCCACGAATCGTGGCATACGTGAGTTGGAAGGCAACCACGTTTCCCTGCGAGTACTTCTTGTACTGGACCAATCCCACCCCAGCGGCGAAGTGGAAGGAGTGATAGGGATGGCCCGCCACGCCCGTCACGTCGAGACGGTAGCAGCCGGTGAACTTTCCCATAGGCGTCCTGACGGTATCGTTGGTCGCGCCCACGACCAGCTTGGAACCCGCGGGGAATTCATCGAATTCCACCGAGTAGACGTACCCGACACTCCTCCCGAATCGGAAGAGAGGATTGGAAGTCGATGCGTTGTTCTGTGTCACATACAGAATCGGATAGGTCGTGCCGGTCATGCTGGCCGACCGAGCATCGTCGAATAAACCGGAGACCTTGTACCACAAGAGTCCCCACAGCTGATACTCGACCGTCAGGGTATGCTTCTCGCCTGCCGTCGTCTTGTAAACCCACTGATTCCCCGCATCGAGCGGGAAACGGCTGGAACCTGCGATCTTGCCGTAGGAGGCTAGCGCGAAACGATGACTGGCCGTGAGGGACGATCCGCCATACGATCCCTCCCATTTTACCGTGTACGATCCCGCAGGCAGCGTGCCACCGGTCAGGCTCCTCTTGGTCCATGTCCACGTCGTCGAGCCTCCGGAAAGGAGCTCTTTCACGGAACTGGCAGACGCGGCGCTCGTCACCAGTTTGGTTCCGTCCCAAATCGTCGGCTTCGCGGCCACCGTGAGTGGAGTGGAGCCGGTGTTCTTGAGAGTCACCACCACATCGTCGGAACCGGTGCGGGTATAAACCGCCCGATCCGTGGTAACGCTTAGGGACTTGACCGGATCGACCAAGGTGAAATGAGTGCTCAACGTCGTCACCACAGTCACCGACGTCGTGTACCCGAGGATGACCTTCCATTGCGCCTCATAGGTTCCAGGAACGACCGCAAGGGAGGGGGCGAAGGTTTTCTTGGACCACGTGAAGCTCTTGGTCTCTCCCTCTCCGACAGGGAACATCGAACTGTTGAAAGGGTCCTGCCAAACCACTTTTCCGCCGTATCGGATCGATGGGAAAGCGGCTGCGGTGAAGTTGGTGTATCCCGGGTTGAACAAGGACACCACGACCGTGTCGGGTCCCGTCGTAGTATAAGAAGCCCTATCCGTCTTGAGGATGGCCTTGGCATCCGAGAGTTCCACCGTCGCGGAAAGAGTGTGCAAGCTACCGTTCAGGACGATCGGACCATACTTGATCGTGTACTGCCCCTGGGCAGCCTGGAGGCCATACGTGTTCTTCTTGTTCCACGTCCACGTCTTGGACTCCCCCGGCGCGAGGGACGATACCACCTGAGGAAACATCGGATGGTAGAAAAGCTGAGTGCCCTTCCAAACCGCCCAATCACCTGCCGCCGTGATGTCCGAGGAACCCGTGTTCTTCAACGTCCATACCACCAGATCGCTCCCCTCGGTGCTATAGGTGGTACCATCGGAGGTAACACTCGCAGATTGCTGTCCGGAAGCAATCGAGGCACCAAAGAGGAATAGGGATACCGCGCCGAGGATTTTCATCTGCTCTCCTTTCTGAATTGAGGTTCGAATCGACCCCAGTCAGAAGGCAAGCCGCGTGCCAGCACCGGAGATCCCTACGAGCGGAATTCTTCTCGCGCGGTGTTCCGTCTGTTTCACTCCACGACACAACTCTGTCAAGGCACCCAGACTTCTCGGCGCAGACGCACTCCCCTCTTCTTGAGCAATCGATACAGGCTGACCGAACTGATCCCCATGTGTCCCGCCGCCTGTCGGACATCCCCCCGACACTCTCTCAGGAGCGAGGCGAGATACTGCCTCTCGGCGGGAGCGATCCACTCCTCGCGCAGTTGCCGAAGCGACTTGCGAGAGGCCGGTGCCGCTGGACGACTTTCTCCTCGCAGCCGGGGAGGAAGATGTTCCGGCCGCAGATCGGTTCCGGGAGCCATAATGACTCCGTGCTCGAGCACATTCTTGAGCTCCCGCAAGTTCCCGGGGAAATCGTAGGACCGAAGGAGCTCCATCGCTTCCGGAGAGATCCGGAGCACCTCCTTCTCGTGACGTCGATTCGCTTCGTGGAGAAACGTCGACGCCAACACCTCCAGTTGGTTTTTCATCCGACGGAGGGGAGGCAGGTGGAGCGTGACCGTGCTCATCCGATGCAGGAGATCTTCGCGGAACCGACCCTCCCGGACCGCCGCCTCCAGATCGCGATTGGTGGCCGAGATCAGCCGTACATCTACGATCTGAGGGGGCCCCTCGCTCCCGAGCGGGAGGATTTCTCCAAGCTCCACCGCGCGCAAGAGCTTTGCCTGAAGAGAGGGCGCAAGCTCGCCCACCTCGTCCAGAAAGAGCGTGGCTCCATGCGCCCGCACGAATTCCCCCGTCTTCGCCGTTGTCGCCCCGGTAAAAGCCCCCCGGTGGTGTCCAAACAAGCTACTTTCCAAGAGCGTCTCTGGAATCGCGGCGCAATTCACCGGAAGGAACGGCTTCCCCGCGCGTCGGCTGTTGAAATGGATGGCATGCGCGACGAGCTCCTTCCCGGTTCCACTCTCACCCTGGAGAAGTACCGGGGCTCGGGTCGGAGAGACGAGCTCGATCTGCCTCTCGACTTCCAGCCATTCCGGGGAGAGCCCCTTGATCAAGAAAGGCCGCCCCTCGGTTTGAAGTTTCCATCGACAAAGCTGGACTCGTCGAAGAAACTTCGCCGAAGTGGCGGCGATCGACCCGAGCTCCTCCAGGTCCTTCCCCTCATACGAGTTCGGGGAGGTGGACGCCACGCTCAGCACGCCGATAGATCGACTCTGATAGGGAATGGGAACGGCTGCGATCGAACGAAGATCCGTGAAATACCGAGTGTAGACCGGGTCCACCTGGGTGTCGCGACAAAGATAAGGTCGATTATTCTCTTGGACCCATACGGCAATTCCGTTCCTCCGGCCGTCCGAGCGCCGCCGGAGGAGGAAACTCGGCGCGTTGACGATGAGGCCGTTGACGACATGGAACTCCATTCGTAGCGCCCGCTCTCTTTCCTCCCAGAGAAAGACCGATCCGTACCGGGAGCGAGTTCGCTCGAGAGCCAGATTCACGATCCGATGCTCGACCGCCTCGACGCCGACCGAGTGGAGCTCGTCGTCGATCTGGCGCATCTCCGATTCCCTCTGGATTCTGGCTCCTCACCGGCATCAATAAAGCACGACTGGCTCCGCTTTGGAACCACCGTGCCCTCCAGGAGTAGACCCTGGGCAGGCGCATGGTTTGCTCTTCCATCACGTACTTCAAGAAGGAGAGCACTATGAGAGTAACCCCGCGATGGATGATCTTCTCGGCTTGGATCGGCTTCGGTCTCGTCGCTTGCGGCGGGGGCGGGGGCGGGGGCGGGGGCGGCAAAGGTACGAGCGCGATCGATGCGCCCACCCAAAAGGCCGATTCGGGAATCCTCGACTCTTCGTTCGGGACGGGCGGCATCGCCCGTCACCACAATGCCGCGGGGGGAGCAACCGGGGACGGCGGACAGGCGATCGCCGTTGACGCTCAAGGCCGCATTCTGGTCGCCGGATCCAGCGACAACGCCCAGGGGGACGAAGACATGGCCGTGTGGAGGTTCGACAGCACCGGAGCACTCGATACCACCTTCGGGGGCGGAAAGGGGTTCTTTACCCACCACAATGCCGGCGGAGGAAACGGAATCGATCGCGCCTATGCCATCGCCCTGGACAGTCAAGGGAGAATCCTCGTGACGGGCTCCAGCCAGTCCGGATTCAAGGCCGATCCGCTCGTGGTTTGGCGATTGACGCCCGAGGGTCTTCCGGATGCCGCATTCGGAGGAGGCGCCGGGTACGTGGTGGTGTTCGGTCCCAGTTTTTCCTCCGGGTACGGGATCGTCGCCGATTCCACCGATCGCATCCTCGTCGTCGGCGTCCGGGCCGAGAGCGCACACGGTGCGGACATGGCCTTGTGGCGTTTCCACACGAACGGGACCCTCGATAGGAATTTCGCCGGCGGCCTGGGGTTTTTCCTCCATCATTCCGCAGCCGGCGGTTCGAGCGACGACACTGGGCGTGCCCTTGCGATCGACTCTCAAGGACGCATCGTGGTCGCGGGATCCAGCACGAGTTCCGCAGGTACGCTCGCCACGGTCGTGTGGAGGATCGGTCCCTCCGGCTTCCTGGATTCCTCCTTCGGCGCCGGCCAGGGATTCGTGGTCCACGACGGAGCTTCCGGCGATGACGAAGGGAACTCCGTGGCGATCGACTCGCAAGGGCGAATCGTCGTCGCGGGCTACCGCCGAAACGCCTACGGCAACGACGACATGGCCGTCTGGCGGTGGACCGAATCTGGAACCCTCGACTCCACCTTCGGCGCCGGGAACGGTTTCATCGTCCACGACAATGCCGCGGGCGGACTCGGAGAAGATCGCGCGAACGGCGTCGCCATCGACGCTTCCGGGCGGATCGTGGTCGCAGGCTGGAGCATGAGCGCCTACGCCTATCACGATCTGGCTCTCTGGCGTCTGGACTCGGCGGGAAGCCTGGATCCGGAGTTCGGCGCGGGAAAGGGATTCGTCACCCAGGATCGTGCCGCCGGGGGGAGTATCGATCTGCCCTACGCCGTCGCTCTCGACACCGAGGGCCGAATCCTGGTTGCGGGAGCGGCGCTGAATCTCTCCCTTAACTTCGATGTCATTGTCTGGAGATTCCACTAGTTGAGTCGCCCGTAAAGAGTCCCTTCCGCTGGGCGACGAAACCCTCCGAAGCGCTTCGCGAAGGAGGGTGGGCGGAGCCCGCCGCAAGAAAGAGACCTTATTGCGGCGGGCTCAATAGTTCCTATAATCCGCGAGAGGGAATCCGCGATGCCCGCAGCATGGATCTTGCGCCGACAGTCGGACGAATACGAGATTCGGCGCTCGGAGTCCTGCCGACCCGGGGAAGATTGTCTCTCCCTCGACGACCGGACCGCCGCACATCGATTTCTCCGGACGATTCAGGGGGACCCGGATAACCTCCGGGTCCTCCAAGCCGTTCTGGGCACGGGGACGGTCGAAGGCCCGGAGACCTTTCGTCGGATGGCGGATCTGATCGCCGCGGGCCGATTTCGCATCGTCCGTCTGCCGCGCCGTCCGGTGACGGGCACGATGCAGGCGCTCTCGGAACCGCCTCCGCCCGCGCCGGAAAAGCCCAAGTCCAAGATCGCCGTCGTCAAGCTCATCGACATCGCGGGGCTCTACAAGCCGGGATACGACGACCCCCTCGACGTCCAAAACCGGACGACACGACTCTCGGGATATGTGAAAGGCGAGCGCGGTCGGCCCGGATACAAGAGCGAGGATCATCGGGGCCGCATCTTCATCAACCATGTGCCTCGCAAGGATGCGACCGTGGAATGGGACAAGCTCTGGAAAAAGAACACTCAGTACATCGAACTGACGGTGGAGATATACCCGGAGGATTTCGAAGTGCCGCCGGGGCTGCGCGTCGTCTGGTCGTGGGAAGACCCGGACGATCCCTTCAACGAGAACACCGACGTCCACCCCGATGCCGGCGCGTTTCTCGATCCCAATGACTACGACGACCAAGGGGGCAAGCTCGAAGCCAAGGAAGGAGACAACGAAGGGGAATGCGATTTCCCGAATCCCGATTCGGGCGAGGAGGCTCAATTTGAGACGATCGCTCCCTACGGAAGACGGGCGGGATCGGCGAAGAACGAGGTGGAGACGGACATCGTCGACCGTCTCAGCAAGATCCGCTTCCATGTCACGAACGTCGGAGGGGACAATTTCCGAATCAAGGTTCGTCTGACGCCGCACGGCGAGATCTCGCATTCGTTCGGCGACGAGACCGGCGTCATGACGATGTGGAAGCGGATCAGCGTCGAGGTTCGAAAGATGACGACCGCGGCGGACCTCCCGATCGAGAATGTCCCCCCGTACTTCGAGAACGCGTTCGTCCAGATGGATTTCATGCCGGTCCAGCCGGCCCCTCAAAAGGCGCACATCTGTAATCGGGTGGACGACGAAAGCGACGCCAGTTCGCGATACATGGAGAAGGAGTTCAAGAACAAGAACAAGCCGGGCTGGTTCTTCCTCGTCTCGGCGGTCGAGGCCGCGAAGGAAGTCGCTACTTCCCACCGGGAACTCTTGTATCAGGGAGACGGGGAGATCAAACCGTTCTTTCACTGGGGACAATGGTTCGACATCATCGTCATCCCCCAGCATCTCCCCAAGACCGCTGCGAGCATTCGGCTCAAGGAGGGGAACGACTCCATCGACTGGTTCAGCATGGGACAAATGAACGCCACCCCCGGGCCGGGTTTCTGCACCCTCTTCCCCGCCTCGATCGATTTCAATTCCGACTTCGAGGCAGGCGACGGATGGATCGGTGACCACGAACGCGGGGGACGAGGGGGAATCTACGATCGATTCGACGTGCGATTCCCGAGCCATACGATCTCCTACCCGGGCCGAAATCGCCGTCTCGATGGCTACGGGTTTCCGCTGTCCCCCGCAAAAGTGGAGGTCGAGGTGTACACGGCCGGGGGCGGGGGAACCGGTGGCATCAGCACGTTCGTGCGAAAGGGTGGAAAGGACTATTTCGCGGGTCGAACGATGATCTTCTCCAGGAATCGTGCCTATCTATTCCAGGTATGGCCGATGTCGACCACCATCTTGGAGAGCACGATCGTGCACGAGTTTACGCACGCATTCGGATTCCCCCACAAGTGCGGCTTCCACACGTATCAGGATCCCGCGAAGTACTCCTGCGCGATGAACTATTTCCACTCCTGGCTGTATGCGCCGGGGACGCGAACCCTTCAGCGGTTCGTGGCGGGCGAGGAGAACGGCCACCTCTGCGCCGCGCATTTGAACGGCCTCCGCACCGTGCACCTGGAGGACAATCCCGCCTTGTGGGAATGGAAATAGATGGATCACCTCGAACTGCCGGGGATCGCGATCGAGGCTCTTCCGGAATTCGTCCTCCGTCTGCCGATGCCCGTGGCGGTGACGATCGAGAATCGAAACCCCGAGGGAACCTTTTCGGGCCTTCGGGGCTGCGACCTCCTGAGTCCCGCTGGGGGAGTCGAGTTCCGCCTCGTCCCTCCGCAGGGGCAGACTCTCCTTTGGCCTGCCGAATCCGCGCGGATGAGAGAAAATCCCTTCGCCGGATTCACGTTGGGTCCCGGCGAAGTTCGCCGAATGCTCTTCGACTTGTCGGTGATCGACCCCTCGCCGCGACCGGGTCGCTATCGGCTTGAGGCGACCCTGTTCCAACCGCTCGCTCCTGCCGAGGCGCCTCCCCTGGAGTTGACGTTCGTCGAGCCCCCGAACCCCGAGGCCGCCGTCGTCTCGAAGCTTCGAGCCGGCCATGCTTCCTGGGCTGCCTTCGTCCTGGATGGCGGGCCCGCCCTCCCGGCGAGTCTCCCCCAAGGGCTTGGCCTACACCGCTTCTTGCGCGAGGCCGTCCATGGTCCTCGTCCGATCGCCTCGCTGGATCCGGAGGACGCCGCCCGATTCGCCCCGGGCCCTCTCGAGGGCGAGGCGGCCGTGCTGCGCGTGGAGATTCTGTCGGCGCGCGGCGACCCCCGCACCGCAGAGGAATCGGGGCGGATCCTCCGCCGATGGCCGGGCCTCCGCTGGAGACTCGATGAGATCTCCCGCGGCGAGGGTCTTTTGACTCGCCTTCGGCAGTGGGAAGGAGCGGAGGCTCGCTAGGGAATGCACGTCTCCACGCCACTCTGATCCGCACTTTTCGAAGCGATCGAGGCGCTCCCGGAAGGCATTTGAATCAGGATTAGGTCCGCCGAGAATTGATTCGTGAGCTCCCACGTCACCGGTCCCGAATTCGAGAAGTAGCCGTCGCACTTCAGCTTCATCTCCCCGGACGCGACCTCGTACTCGAATCCGTGAAGACGAACCGCGACCTCGCGCAGGTATCGGCCCGGCCAGACTGATACGTTCGGATTCAGGGTGAAATCGAATCCCGCAAGTCCGACGATGCCGAGGCCATAGCCGGGCGCCCCCTGAATGGAGACGGACTGGAGGCTCTCCGACGCATGAGGTTGCGTCGGTGAAACTCCCGCTGGATACTTCAGGGTGTACTCCACGATCTTCGAGCTCACCGCTCCCGCAGACAATCCCACCACGGCGTAATGCACTCGGGCTTTCGAACCGTACGAAGCGAGATTCTGAATGCGATCCGGTACCGCGCCTGCCTCGAGCCGCATCCACGCAGAAAAGGCAAGAGTCTCCCCCGACACCGAGGCATCCACGATTCGCACGCCGAAACCGCGCGTCGTGTACCCGTCCTCGTGCGTGACGCTCGTGTCGAGTTCGAATCCCCGGAGGAGCACCGCCACCTGCTGGGCACTGCCCAATCCCAGAGAAGTCAGCGACAGGGTCACGGACTCCGTGGCGGCCGCGGGCTGTCCCTTCGTCCCGGTCAGCGTCGACCACGGCGTGGAGCCGTGGATGACCTGAATCCCCTCGGAGGCAATCTGAGCCGTGAAGAGCGAGAGTTCGGCCTGATCGGATCCCTCCTGCCCATCCGCCCACGATCCCCCCTGGATTCGCAGGCAACCCTTCGAGCCGGAAAGCTCGACGCCGAGTTCGTTGATTCGATGCGGGCGCGTCTTCCATCGAAAGCCGAATCCTTGGAGGAGTACGCCGTCCGCCGTTCCCGCCACCACGCCGGTCGACGACCCTGTGGACGATCCGGGACAACCGGAGAGGGCGAGCGAGAGCGAAAGCAGAATGCGTCGAATCATCGTTATGGGTTCTCCATGGGTTAAGTGAATGTAACGGACCTCCGGCGGAATTGTTGTGCGGATTCTCGAACGAGAGAACGATTCGGGGCCTAGCTCTCGGAATCGAACGCGCGACTCCCTCTCCCATCGCTCTCAGGCCCGGCACACCGCTGGCTCTTCTCGAAAGGACATCTAACCGCGAGAGAGGATCCGCCGCCGCCACCGGATTCGGAGGAAGCGCGATGGAGTCGTCCGTTCTCGAAAAGCCGGCCGCCGCGTCCTCGGGGTCCGCGTTCGAGGGCATCATCGGGCGCAGCGCTCCGATCCATCGAGTCTTCGACACCATTCGACGCGTCGCTCGCACTCCTTCAACCACTATCGGAGGCTCAACCGACCGGTTTTGGGCCAACGTGTCCGAGCTCCGGACACACCGGGGTGGCGACTTGACCACCGCGCCGTTCCGAAACCGCCCCTTCCCTTCCCTAGAACCTCGGGCACGGCACTTGCGCTCCCCTCCGGACCTAGAAAGAAGGAGGAACGCCATGACGACCTACGTGAGCGGTTCTCGAGCGATGTGGCTTCTGCTTGCCGCGATCCCCTGGAGCGGTTGCGGCGGGGGCGGAGGGGGAGGCGGCGGGGAACAGGCGGCGCCGGTATTCGATTCGTGGTCCAAGACCCACGCCGTCGCTCTTTCGATCAAAGGGTTTCCTTCCTTCCAGACCCTATCTGACGGAGGAACGATCGCGGCCATTTCCACGGAGACGCTCATCCATCTCGTGAGGCTGGACGCGACCGGAACCGTGACGAACATGGCGGCCTTGCCTCGCGTTCTGCAGGGCGACGAATTCCCCAAGGTACGGCAGGCGCCGAACGGGACCTTCCTTGTTCTATCTCCGAAGGCGATGAAGATCTGGAAGCTGGACGCCAATCTGGCGGTGTTGAACGAACAGCCACTCTCCATGACGCCCACCGACCTCTACCCCAACGCGGATTCCGGCTGCACGATCGTGGGGTCCATCGCAAACGCGCCCAGCGAACTCCGAATCCTCGCCCCCAACTTAAGTCAGGTCGGACCGACCGTTCCACTCGACACGGTAGAGGATCTCATCCTTAGCCCGTCCAAGGATGGGAGTCTTCTTGTCGCCGGAAAAAAGAAGGTATCGTCCGAGCTCGTCGTTTATCGTTTCGATCCCATCTCCGGGCTCTCCACGCCGAAGTCGTACGCCTTCGAGCACGAGCCGATGCCGACCTCCGCCCAACCGACGGGGGACGGAGGCCACGTCGTGATCGGCGTCATCGGAGCGGAACGACAGGAGGGAGAGGACGACATGACATCGAACCGGACCTTCGTTATAAAGCTCAACTCGCAAGGATCCGAGCAATGGACGAAGATCTATACTTGGGACGCGGGGATCATGGGAGGGTCGATTCGGCCCCTTCCGGGCGGAGGCTTCCTGATCGGCGGACTCTTGGCAAGCGCCCAAGAGAGATTCGAGGGATTTGTCGGAAGGCTCGACGCGTACGGCCTCTCTGCCTGGATGAAGAAGTACCGGGAAGAATCGATCTGCGGGATCTTTTTCGTGGACGAAACCCCGGACGGGGGAATCAAGACGGGCGGTGTGGCCGCCTCCTCCAGGGACTCGATCTCCCTATGGATGATGAAGCTCGCTCCGGATGGTTCGCTTCCTGCGGATCCCGCCGCCGTAGAAATCCAGCCCTTCGGGGTGGGGGTGACGGATCGATAGTCGTCGTGGCGTTCGGGCGGCCTCCGGGCGACCGGGGGCCGCTCGCCCTCATGGCTCGGAGATCGCTCGGGTGGCACGTCCGTGCCAATCGACAAACCAGGGGTGCTGAACCAACGTGGGTCCGATGGCGCCAGCCATTTCCGCAAACTGTTCCAGCAATTCCAGGAGCGTGCTCCGTACCTGCCCCCGGGAGAGACGAGCGACTCCCGCCGGGGGATTCCATTCCCGTCGTCGACTTTGGCAGTAGACCTCAATCACTTCCCCTAGGGGCACGAAGTGGAGCGACCTTTCGAGGCCCTGCTCGTAAAGGTCGAGCACGAATGGCTTCGTCCCCCCAACTTTGAGATCGGGAAGCTGTTCCAGGACCACGGGCAAATCCGTACCCACGTCCGTCTGCCACGACTCTCCCAAGAACGAAATGACGAACCTGATGCGGGGCGCCTCGGCTAGCTTCTCACAGAGGTCGGTTAGGATAGACCGGACATCGTGAAGGGTCTCCTCGTACTCCCGCGCGAACGAGACCTGAGCCGCCGGTCGCTCCCTCGACTCTAGCTTCAGAATCAATCCCGTGCTCATGAGGCGTCTCCGCTACGGAATGGGAAAGGCCGTTTTGTATCCGCCGGAATCGACCGCAATGAGCCTGGCTCTCACCGCCGGGACGATGGATCCGTCGGGCAGGATGACCTGACCCATTCCTTTGGGAATCGATATCTCGCTCGCGCCCGCCGGTGCCTGCGCTCGGGCTTCTTTCAGGAAAGCGGCGGCCTTGTCATTGTCGAGCCACTGCCCTTGCGGATCCTTTGTCCCGGC